>CANRGH010000017.1 GCA_947630135.1 uncultured Monoglobus sp. | reverse complement strand
TTTTACGTGTGCTGCAATCCAACGCGATTTTTGAAAGAACTGCTCGCGCTTTAATTCCACATAATGTATGAGCTTTGTTTGAGATAGATCTTCATGCGTTTTGCGTTTCGGAAACGCCCGAACCCCTTGATATTTTTGCCGATATGTGATATAATATTTTCGAGAGGGGTGCTTGATATGAACTATATTTTCGTATCTCAAGCCGCAGAAAAATGGGGAGTGTCCGAACGCAGCGCGCGCAACTATTGCAAAGTGGGCCGCGTGGCCGGCGCGTTTGTAAAAGGCAAAGCATGGCGCATTCCAGAGGACGCGTCTAAGCCGACGCGGAAAAACGCCCGTCTTCCCGAGAGCAAAACCTTGCTTGATGTTTTGCGCACCGAGAAAGCCGCGGGGCTGCCGGGCGGGATTTATCACAAGCTCCAGACTGAGCTTACTTATAATTCAAATCATATTGAGGGCAGCCGTCTGACCTTTGAGCAGACACGTTATATTTTTGAGACCAACACCATAGGAGTCGACGAAAGAAGTCTCAATGTTGATGATATTCTTGAGACGATCAATCATTTCAGATGTATTGACGCGGTTATAGACAACGCCCAAAATTGTTTGAGCGAAAAGTTTATCAAGCTACTTCACGCAACGCTGAAAAACGGCACCGGCGATTCAAGGCTTGATTGGTTCAATGTGGGCGAATACAAAGGTCTTCCCAACGAGGTCGGCGGCAAAGCTACAACCGAACCGGAGCGCGTTAGCGGTGAGATTTCCGTGCTGCTTCGCGAGTATAATAAAAAAGAAAAGGTTTTGTTAGAGGATATAATAGATTTTCACGCGAGGTTTGAAAAAATACATCCGTTTCAAGACGGAAACGGCAGAGTCGGCAGGCTGATAATGCTTAAGGAGTGTCTGAAAAACGACATTGTTCCGTTTATAATTGACGAAAGTCTTAAGCTTTATTATTACCGCGATCTTGACCAATGGCCGCGGGAGCGCGGATACCTCATTGATACCTGTCTTACCGCGCAGGACAGATTTAAGGCATGGCTTGATTATTTCAGAATTAGTTATATTTAAGGGGTGATAGAGATGAAAAAAGTTTTGTGTTTGGTATTGGCGCTTTTGTTGGCCGCTTCGGGCGGCACGGCATTCGCCGACGATTATATTTCGGCGGAGAGAGCCGCGAACGCTTACGGAGACATATTAAAAATGACGGCCAAATACGTTGTCCCCGAGTCCTCAAAGGACGGCAGCGCGATTTTGGTTTATGTTCCCGAGGAGTCCGACACGGTGATCGACGCCGAGACGGGCGAAAAATACACCTTGACCGAAAATCAGGCCGAGAGCCTTAAAAAGCCGATAAGCATAAGGCATGACGCGGTTGCCGAGACCCATGCGGCCGACCCGACCGTGCAGACGACGTTCACCGAGCAGGAGATAAAAGAAGCCAAATTCGGCGACGAGGTTATGTCCGCGGCCGAGCTCGCGGAGGCGGCGGAGGATATTATTTCCGCGGCCGAAAACGGATTGATATTCGGGAGCTGCGTTTATAACGCGAACATCCCCGAAAGCGGATACGAATGCTTCGCCGTGCTTACGTATGCAAGCGCCGACGGTCAGCGGAGCGTGTCTTTGTCGTTTGACGCCGAGACCGGGAAGCTCATAAATTTAAGCGGCAAAATCTCCGATCCTTCCGCGCAGCCGATCGTGTCAAAGGACAAGGCGTTTGAGACCGCGAAGGAGTTCGCGCAAAAATACGCTCCGGATGAGTACGTCCGCTGCGAAAGCGGCGACAAAGTGAAGGAGGATGCGCGCGAGACCGATCCTATGTTCTCGTTTCAGCGCGCTCACAGCGGCTATGAAGTCATGAGCCTCTATAATCGCATTGACGTGAGCGTTGACAGCGCGACCGGCAAGGTGTGCTATTATAATTTGTCTTGGGATGACGGACTCAATTTTGAGTCCTCGAAAGGAATGATCTCGGACGAAAAGGCGGTTCAGATGCTCTTAAACGCGTGTCCGCCGACGGTGCTGAAAATAGACAACGGCGAAAAAACCAAGGCGGTTTACGCCTTGGACCCCGACAAGCCGTGCGCGGTGGCCGCGAAGAGCGGCGATATTCTGAACCCCGACGGCACGGTCTACGCGGCGGGAGAGACGCCGGGCCTTCTCGAGCGCGTGATCGAGTTTTTCAAATCGCTTTTTTAAAAAACGGCCCCTCGGCTTTTCAAAAGCCGAGGGGATATTTTATTGGACGCTCATTTGGTTGTGCATCGGCGCGACGCAGCCGGTCAGGGTCGTGATTTCGATAACCGCGTTGTAACTCTTCCCTGGCTTAAGCTCAAATTCTATAGTGTCGCTGTACTCGTCGGGCTTCACGCGCTCCTTTGGGTCGGAGGTTGAGTTTGGGTCCTCTTTCGGGTCGTCGTCAAACTTTTTCATGATGTATGTTCCGCCGTCGCTCTGCACTGTCTCGCCGTTCTTCGCGTCGGTCAGGCTGTAGCGGTAGACCTGCCCCGCGATCGAGTTTAAGTAAAATTTGAATTTCCGCGGCTTTGAGTCCGAGTTTTTAAGGCCGATCTCATACCGCTCGGTGACGCCAAAGTTGCCCAAATTGCAGGCGTTGTACTTATAAAAGTCGTCGTCGCAGAGCTCGGTCCCCGTTGGGTTGACTATGTCCTTTATGTCAATGTTCGGTTGGAATTTTTCCGCAACAGGCGCGCCGTAGCCGCTGATTTTTTCGCTCTGTTCGGCGTCGTAATTCCCGTAATGCTTGGTGTGGAACGCGTCAAACAGCCAGTAGTTGTTTTTCCAGCCGTCAGGAACCTCCGAACCGTAAAGGTCCATTTTGGTGTCGTCAACATATTTGAGGCGCATCAGATCGCTTTCGGCTGCGATAGGGTTCGGCTCGCGCCAGGTGTTGACGTTAGTCGCGAAAATGCCGTCGCGCAGCGTTATTCCTTCGGGCGCGCGGGAGTTTTTGACCGTCACGGGCAGCGGCCCGCTCGGGGTCGCGGCGCTGATCTCGCAATCGAAGGCGGCGGTCACGATCGGCGCGTTTTCGGCGACTCCCTTGTATTG
Organism: uncultured Monoglobus sp.; assembly: GCA_947630135.1. GTDB lineage: Bacteria > Bacillota > Clostridia > Monoglobales > Monoglobaceae > Monoglobus. The sequence goes on along the minus strand of CANRGH010000017.1, from coordinate 46,487 downwards.
CGGCTCGTTGTCGAACGCGCCCTTGAGCAGGGTCGGAAAGTTCTGTTTCGCGGCGGCTTTGTCAGTATAGGCTAGGGTGTCAAAATTCACCGTTCCGCTCAACACCTCAAATTTCATCATCATCCACATCGGCTCGTTCCAGCCGCCGTATCTGAAATGATTGGTGTCGTTTTCCGATATATATCCATCGATCTCGCTGAGATAAATCGGCGAGCCTTGCGCCGCGCTTTGAACCGCGCCGAGACATTCGTATTTGTCCGTGTTTGGAGTTCTGAACTGATCCCTGATCACTGCGGGACAGCCGTCGGCGTGGTAATATCCGCCGCCGCAGGCGCAGTTGAACGTCCGCAGGTATTCGGGCATCGAGACTGCCGTTCCGCTGTAGTCCGCCCAGGCTTGGTTCCAGTCCCAGTTTTTATCAAGGCCGAGATTTAAGATCTTGAACTCGCCGTAACCGTTTGAGGAAAACGTCGCGTCATAGTAAAGATCGGCCTGAAGATCCACCGAATAGCCGCGGTGGTGATAGCTGAACACGGTGTATATCCCCGGTGTGAGGTCTTCAAAATGCGCTATGCTTGACGGGTTTTCGCCGTCGGCCAGAAATTTTGAGTTCAGATGCTCGGGGTTGTCGTCAAACAAATAATACTCGGGTTTCCCCTCGCCGTCCGTGGTTTTGGCGGTGAACTCAACAACAGGCGCGGCGGGGTCGTAATAATACTCAATTTCGGTCGGCGCGGGCGGCATTCCCGACGCTCCGCAGCCGCAGAACGCGAGCATGGCCGCCGCCGCGAAGCATAAAATTTGTTTTTTAATTAGGTTTTTCATAATGATCCTCCTAAAATAACTATGGCCTGCGGATCGCCGAAGGCGGCTAAGTCCGCGTGTCTCTATATTATTTGACGACAAAAAAAGGAAATAAGTTCCCGCTTATTCCCTTTTTTAAAATATTTTCAAAAATTATTTAACGATCGCGTCAACGTCCGCCTTGACTTTCTCAAGCAACTCGTTCGCCTCTTCCTCGGTCTCGCCCTTCATCAGGCAGTAAACCTTGATCTTGGGCTCCGTGCCCGAGGGGCGGATGATAAAGTTGTTCTGATCCTCAAGCTCAAGATAAATAACGTTTGATTGAGGCAGCAGGATCTCCGACTTCTCGCCGGTCTTGAGGTCAACGCGCTCGCTTGTCAGATAGTCGCGGATCGCGATGACCTTCTTGCCCGCGACAGATTTGGGCGGGTTCGAACGGATCTTGTCCATGGTCGACTTGATCTTCGCCAGTCCCTCGATGCCCTCGAGAGTCACCGAAACGACCTGCTCTTTGTAATAGCCGTACTTCTTATAGATTTTGTCCATCTGCTCAAAGATCGAGCTTCCCTTTTCCTGGTAATAGAGCGCCATCTCGGCGATAAGCATTGTGGCGACTACCGCGTCCTTGTCGCGCGCGTATGTGCCCTTCAGGTAGCCGTAGCTCTCCTCAAAGCCGAACAGATATGTGCCGACTCCGGTCTCCTCCGACTCTTTGATCTTCTCGCCGATGAACTTAAAGCCGGTCAGAACTTCCTTCATGCCGATGCCGTAAGCGTCGCAGATAGCCTTAACGATGTTGGTCGTAACGATCGTCTTAACGATATAACCGTCCTTCGGAACCGCGTTCTTTTCCTTGAGCGCCGAGAGGATGTACTCCGAAAGCAGAGCGCCCACCTGGTTTCCCGTAAAGTTGACGTACTCGCCCTTGTCGTTCTTGACCAGAATTCCGACGCGGTCGCTGTCGGGGTCGGTGCCCACGATAAGGTCAGCGCCGCATTCCTTGGCGTAGCCGATCGCGAGGTGGAAGCCCTCTTTATACTCGGGGTTCGGGAACTCGACGGTCGGGAAGTCGCCGTCGGGCAGCTCCTGCTCTTTAACGACCACAACGTTGTTAAAGCCGATCCGCTTTAATATCTTTCTCACAGGCTTGTTGCCTGCGCCGTGGAACGGCGTGTAAACAAACTTGAGCGTGTCGCCCTTTTCCTTGGCGAGCTCGGGGTTAACGCACTGCTCCTGAACCTTGTCAAGATATGCCTCCTCGACCTCGTCGCCGATCATAACGATAAGGCCCTTCTCGATCGCCTCGTCAAAGTCCATTTTCTTAACGCCCGTGAAGATGTCGGTCTTGTCGATCTCCTCAAGCACGATCGCCGCGAGTTCCGGATTGAGCTGCGCGCCGTCAGCGCCGTAGGCCTTATAGCCGTTGTATTTCGCCGGGTTGTGGCTGGCGGTCACGGCGATGCCCGCGGTCGTTTTTAAATATCCGACCGAGAACGAAAGCTCGGGAACAGGCTTGAGCTCCTCGAAAAGATAGGTCTTAATGCCGTTCGCCGCGAGTATCTGCGCCGCTTCCTTTGAGAAAACGTCCGACTTATGGCGGCTGTCATAGGCGATGACCACGCTCAGATCGGCGTCCGCGCCGTTGGTTTTGATAAGCTGGTTGGCGAGGCCCTGCGTCGCCTGGCCGACAACGTATTCGTTCATGCGGTTCGTGCCCGCGCCGAGAACGCCTCTGAGACCGGCGGTTCCGAACTCGAGCGTCTTATAGAACCGGTCCTTGATCTCTTCCTCGTCGCCGCGGATAGCCTCAAGCTCCTTGACGGTTTCCGCGTCCGCCTCCTTGAGCCATCTCTCATATTCAGCTAAGTAGTCCATAATATGTACCTCCGTTTTAATTATAGTAAAATTAATAAATTATTCCCGAATTTATTCAATACACATTAATTATACTACTATCGCCCGCGGATTTCAACTGCTTTTAATGTAAAAAAATGTCTGTGATTTTTGTGTAATATTTCGGAAGCATTATATAATTCGGCGAACTTGATCGGGCCTCCGATAGGAATTTCCCGCCGCCCCTAAAGGCTCCCCTTCCTTTAGGAGGGGATAATCAGCAAGCTTTTTGCGGGTTCAGAGCTATCTTTCAAAATTGCTTGCAATTTTGACCAAGAGCTTCCTTAATGCTGTCAGCGAAGCTGACTGAGAGGGAGTAATAGCCCACACGTTGGTTCGCCTCCCTCTCCGTCTTTCCGCCTTATGGCGGAAATCCACCTCTCCCTCCCCGGAGGGCGAGGCAGGCGGGCGGATAATATCCGCCCCTACGGATTTTGGGGCGAGGCAAAACGGGCCCCGCATACGCAAGGCGAGGCGGGGACGCTGTTTATTGTGCGCTGTCATTCGTATCAGCACATAAGGTCGGCGAATCCTGTTTGATCGAAAATTGTCTGCACCGTTTCGTTTTGCCCCGTGACGGTCATATTACCGTTACCGACCTGCTTGATCATGATAAGCAGAACGCGCAGTCCGGCGGACGAAATATATTCAAGTCCCGACGCGTCAACGGTGATTTTTCCGGGCTTTTCTTCCGCCGCGGCTTTTTCGTAAACCGAGAGAAACTCCGGCGCGGTTATGGAATCAAGTCTGCCGCGCAGCGTGATTTTCATTTCGCCCTCGCGCGATTTTGCGTTTACGCCAAAGCCTTTGCTCTCAAAGTCCGCTTCCGGTTTCTCATGATCCTCGTCGAGCGTCATTTTCCACACGCAGAACGGCTTTATCGCCTCGGTGAGGGCCGCTTTTGTTTCGTCGGGCATGTTTTTCGTGCTGTTAAGTTCGGGCATATATTTAACCACGGGTATGCGCTCAACCTTAAAGCCCGCCGAATTTAAAAAGTCCGTCAGTTTTTCGACCCCGTTTTGATAGTCAAACGCGCTGACATTCATGATGTTTTTTCCCATGTCAATATCCGATTTGTTTGAAAACGCCTTTAATGAGCTCATCATCGTTTTCATGGCGTCGGCTCCGATAATCGCCTTCATTGTCGAAAGCGTCAGAGAGCTTGATTCGGGGTCGTAGGTCAGCCAGCAGCCGCCGAATTCCTTTAACACGTTCCTTATGTTCGAACAAAGTTCCGTAATCTCGGAATCGTTTAAATACATAATAAGTCCTTCGGTAGTGACGCAGATCTCACCCTCGGCGGAATTGAGGGCGCTTCTGAGCGACGTATAGTTTGTAGCGTCAACGCTGCGGTATTCCTTGTTTTTTATTCCGCGCTCCTTGAGCATATAGCCTATTATGGGAGCAAGCTCGTCAATTACCGCAGGAAGATCGCAGCCTATATAATGGGTATCCTTAAACATCTCATTGAGAGCGCGCGGAGTATAGCCGCACGGAATGTCAAGAACAGTGTTTTTCCCCGAAGCCTTTATAATATTATTCATGGTTCGGTAGCGCGTTTCGATCACAGCCCTGTTAGCCGTGTCGAACACCGCTTTTTGGTCGTCGCCGCTTTCCATTACGGAACCGACGTCTATGCCGAGCTTTTCCGTAAGCAGACGCGCGTCGCTGTCGCCCGCAAGGCAGATGTTCAAGACAGTCGCCTTCGCTGTGTTGAACACCGGATTTGTCCTTTCTCTCAAATTCTGCTTTTCGTTCATAATAAACTCCTCCTGATATTTTTTGAGATTTAGTATATGTGCAGAATAAGTTTAGCATTTTTTTATATTCATTTCAATACTTTGTCATAAAAGTCGGTTTTTATAACGTAAACGGCATATCGCAATTCAAGCGATATGCCGTTTTCCGCACCCTGTTCGACAGATTGTTATAAAATTATTAAGATTATAATCTCTTATGTCATGCCGTCGAAAACGGCGCGCATTTTTGATCCCTATTCGGCGGGGCTGAACTGGTCCTTGCCAACGCCGCAGAGGGGGCACACAAAATCATCGGGGAGATCGTCCCATTTTGTGCCGGGAGCAATTCCGTTATCCGGATCGCCCGCGGCCTCGTCATAGATATATCCGCAAAGATCGCAAACGTACTTCATGTTTTCACCTCCGTAAAATATAAATATTATTATTTACTGAATTTCGCCGCGTATTCGGCTTTTCACGGGAATTATTATACAACACCGCCCATGTTTTGTCAATAGCAGCGGAAAGCGCGGGCCCCGGTTATTTTTCACTGCTTTCGCCGCTGTCCTTATTCGCGGAGGCGTCCTTTTTCTCACTCGCTATCCTGCGTTTGCGGGCAATGATGATTATAACCGCCAGCGCGATCAGCGCGGCCGCTATGATCGCCGCGGCCAGCCAATAGCGGCTGACGCGGTGGAGCACTGTGAAGCGGCCCTCGCTTTCGGTCTCGAACACCAGATAGCTGCCGTCGCGCTCGGCCTTGACTATCTTGATTTTTCCGTCTGTCTCGACCGCGGCGCAGTTGCCCCGTCCGTCCTTGTCGCGGATATGGACCTTCATGGTTCCGTTATAATCGGGGCTCACGTCAAATTCATAGGCCGCCAAAGCTTCGCAGCCCGAGGGAAGGCTCTCAAACGCCTCGACCTCGCGCGCCGAGACCGTTGTGCCGTCGCGGAAATTCCCTTCGACCAGCAGGGTCGGCGGGTCGTCCTCGGTGGATATGGTCCTTACCGCGTCGGTATACTCGGCGGAAAACGTGGTGTCGCGGATTATCGGCTGCGTCGGGTCCTCACTCCACTGCGGGCAGTAGCCGTCCTTGTATTCAAGCTCGGGAACCACGGACGGGTCAAGCGTGTCGCCGTAATTGACCGTTTCGCTGTAAACCGTCTCGCCGTCCACAACAAATTTCGCGTCGAACTTAAACAGCGCCAGATCGGCCGACTCGGCCTTGAGCGCGGTGCCTATGTCGGAGTCCGCGTTGTCGCTGAGCGCCCTGTTCTGGGGCAGATAAACGTCTCCGCCGGCCATGTACCACTTGTCGTCGGTGAAGCCCCCCATTCTTGGCGGAAGAACGTCAGTTCCGGTGATCTCTTCGGGCAGCAGCGCGATCGCCTTGCCTTCGTAGTCGGTGCTGTCAATTCCGCTTAAATTTTCCTTTATAAAATAGTTGTTCACAACCGTTCCGTCGGCCTCGCCCGCGATCGCGCCGATCTTCTCGGTACCGCCGAAGATCCTCGGCAGAGAATAACACTCGGCGATAGTCTTGCCGCTTCCCGCGACGCCGCCCACAAATCTGGAGCCGCTCAGGTCGGATATGGCCGCGCAGTCGTAGATCTTGCCGCCCGAATATCCCGCGACGCCGCCGACATATTCGCCGTCGCTTTCGGCCTTCATGCCCGTCGCGCAGTTCTTGATTATCCCGAATGCCGCGTCGCCGACAATGCCGCCCGCGTATCCGTCGCGGGTGTAAGCCTTTCCCTTGCTGACGCAGCCGTCAATTACCGCCTTAACGTAAGACGAGTTTGAAATGATGTTCCCGTCGGGCAGCGTTACGTTGTTTCCGTTTTTGACCGCGGATTCAATTCCCACGGTGCCGCCGATGCCGCCCGCCGCGCTTTGGCCGCTGACCGGGCCGTCGCTTATGCAGTAGATCACAAGGGCGTTGTCGGTGTTCTCGCCCGAGACGGTCCTCGGCAGCGAGACGTCCACGCTTCCGATCTGCTTTAGCTCCGACTTGATCTGCTCGCCGCTGAGGTTCATGGGCTCGTCGGCGTAGGCCGTCATGGTTATCACGCTTTTCAGAGCGCCGAATATTCCGCCGGGTCTCGGCGTCGCGCTCGTTAAGCTGTGTATTTTGTCGCGCGCGTCCTTTATCTTCTGGCGCGTGTTGTTTATGTTTCCCTCAACGGTCTCAACGTCGTTGCGGAAGTCGGTCATGATCTCGCCCGCGCGCTGGATGGGCACCGATAGTCCGTTTGTCAGCGCGTTCGCGTCGCCCCTCAGCGAGTTTGCCGCGCGGTTGATCGAGGTTGCCGCGTCGTTGACCCTTCCGAGCGTGGGGTCGATCACGAATTCCTCCATATAGTCAAGCCGCTCGTCAAGGCGGTTCAAGCCGTCGTCGAGCGCGTTCAGATCGCCGTTATTGTACGCGTCGTTTATGTCATTCACGATCTTGTCAACGTCGCCCACGAGGGTGTTGACCGTTCCTGCGGTCTCGTTCAGGTTGTCGGTGACGCTGCCGATCTTGGCCGAGGCGTCGTCAAAGTCCGCCCGCGCCTCGTCGCTGAGGCTGTCAATGAGCGACGAGCCCTGATCGGTCAGGGCGCTGACGCTTTCGTTAATTCCGTTCGCGGCGTCCGAAAGCGAGCCTCGAATTCCGCTGTCAAAGCTGTTGAGCCTGTCACTGAAGCTTGAGATAACGCTGCCGTCGCCCCGCAGCGTGCCGATTATCCCGTTTATGTCGTCGTTTATGTTCTGTCTGAGATCGTCCGCGCTGCCCGAGGCGTTGTTTATCGCGCCGTTCACCGCGCCGCTCGCGCTGTTTATCGCGTTGTTCACGTCCGCGTTCACCTGTCCGCGGAACTCGTTTAGGTCGTCCTTCACGCGCTGAAGGTCCGCGGTCGTGATTTGGGTATACGGCTCAAACCTGCCGAATATTCCGCCGACGCTTTTTTCGCCGAGTACCTCGCCGTGGTTGCGGCACGAGGTCAGGCAGCCGCTCTGTCTGCCCGTGATGCCGCCGACGTTTGTTCCGACGTTTTTATATCCGACGACCGCGCGGTTCTCGCAGCCGCTGACAAGGCCGGGGTTGGTGCCGCAGATGCCTCCCACATTGTGGCTGCCCTCGCTGGGCTCATAGTCCACGCCGCCGGCGTTGACCGATCTTCTGATTATGCCCGAGTTCACGCCGGCAATGCCGCCGACCGATGTCTTTCCGTTGACGGTACCGAGGTTCGTGCAGCCCTCGATAACGCCGCCGTCCGCGTTTTCGCCTGCTATGCCGCCCACCGCGGTTTCGCCGTTTATCGTGCCGTCAAACGTGCAGTTTACAATGCGGCCCCTGTTTATTCCGGCTATTCCGCCGAGGTTCACCGCGCTGTTTTCCGCGGAGCCGATCGTGTTGATGCCCGCGTTCTCGGCCACGTTGTCGATTATCTCGCCGAGCGACGAGCCTCCGCTCTCGGTGGAGTAAGCCTCGATCTTCCCCGAAACGTTAAGATTGCGTATCTCGCCGCCCTCGCCGAGCTCAAAGCAAAGCCCCTTCTGCGAGCCTTCAAGATTGAGCTTTATTCCGGTTATGCTGTGTCCGTTTCCCTCGAACACGCCGCAGAATATCTTCATCGGCTCAAGCTCGGTTTCGCTCATGTCAATGTCGTTCATCAGCGTGACCTGCATTCCCCGCGAGTAGCTGTCATAGGTGCAGTTTTTGGTCAGCGCCGCGAAGTCCGACGGCTCCGAGATATTTATAACGGGCAGGTTTTCGCCCTCCGTGACCGTCGGGAACGCGCTTATGACGATGACCAGCGCCGCAAGGCAGGAGATCAGCTTTTTTATGTAACTATTTTTTGTCATTTTTTTCACCCCGCTTTAATTTTTCGGGCGGAATTTCAGTCATGTTGTCCACAACGGCCTTAACGTCGCCCTTGATCACTCCGTGAACGGTTCCGGTAATATATCCGTTCACATATCCGTTTATCTTGCCGTTAACAAGAACCGCGCCGGAATGTTCTTTTTTCTCTTTGGTCTTTATCACAAATCCGCCCTTTTCCACGAGCTTGTCAAAGACGATCATGATCTGCGGCAGCAGTATCATAATCAAAAGTATCGAGATCAATGTTCCGCGTCCGAGGCATATTCCGAGGCCCGATATGATCGGGTTGGTGGAGATTATGCCTATCAGAAATCCCGCGATCATAAGGATAAGTCCCGAGGTCAGTATCGTCGGGAAAGCGCCGTTTATCGCGTCTATCGCCGCAGCCTGTTTGCCGACCTTGTCCTTTTGCTCAAGATAGCGGTTGGTAAACACGATCGCGTAGTCTATCGTGGCTCCCATCTGTATCGAGCTGACTACAAGATAGCCGAGGAAGTAGAGCTTTTCGTGCATCAGATACGGGAACGAGAAATTTATCCATATGCTGCCTTGGATCGTCAGCACAAGCAGCACGGGAACGCTCGAGGATCTGAACGTTACCAGCAGTATCAGCAGAACCGAGATTATCGTGAAGAAGTTGATCTTTCGGTTGTCGCCGCTGAACGACGATTTAAGATCAAGCGCCGCGATCGCGTTGCTGACAAGGATCGGATCGTCGTAGTATTCCGAGACTGTCTCGCGTATTTTATCGTGCAGCTCAATGACCTTGTCGCTCTCGTTGTCTCCGGTATAGGTGAACACAAGCCGCGAATACTCGTCGCCCTCAAGCTGGCCGCGGGCGTCGGTCACTTTGTCATAGACCTCGTTTATGGTGTCCGTCTTGCTGCCGAGGTCGATAACGCCGTAGTCCATCTGCTCGTGCACAAACATAAGAATGTCGATTATCGAGACGGTGTATGAGTCCACGTCGCGGAATATCGGCGCGTACTGCGAGACCGACGCGCCGTATGCCTGGAACAGCACGTGAACGGTTTCGATGTCAATGTTCATAAGCTCCGCGAACTGCCGCGGCGTAACCTTGTCGGTCAGGGTATAGCCGCCGCCCGCGTCAACGTTGGCGAGGCCGAGCGCCGACGATATGCCGTCAAACTCTCCCACGTCCTGAAGTATCTTTTTCTCTTTGTCATAGTTCCCTTTGGGAATGATGACCGCGAGCTGTCCGCCCGCGTCGAACGTGTTCCGTATCTTGTTTTTGTCCGCCCTGCTTTGGCTCACCCTGACGCCCGAGACTGAGCTCTCGTCAAACGCGAACTGGCACAGGGACGACAGAACGATCGAAACCACAATGATCACGGCGAAAAATATCGGCAGGACCTTCCTTGTGCCCATAACAAAACGGCCGAAGCCCGAGATGTCGGGAATGTAGTTGCGGTGCACGGTCTTGTCGATCGCGTTTGAAAACATGTAAAGCAGGCCCGGCATAAGCAGGAACACCGTGATGAGCGAGCAGAAAATTCCCTTGCACAGCACGATGCCGAGGTCACGGCCTATGCCCATCTGCATGGTCATAAGCGCCGCCAGACCCGCGATCGTTGTGAGGCTGCTCGAGCTTATCTCGATGATCGCCTTTGAAAGCGCGGCCGCGATCGCGTCGTGCGCGTTTTTATCTTCCTTCTCCTCGGCGAACCTGTGCGACAAAATTATCGCGTAGTCAATGGCGAGGGCGAGCTGCAGCACGATCGCCACCGAGTTTGAGATAAACGAGATCGTGCCCAGCATATAGTTGCTGCCCATGTTGAGCACTGCCGCCACGATGAACACTATCAGAAAAACGGGAACGTCCATAAACGATTTTGACGTAAACAGCAGTATCAGGACTACGATAAACACAACGCAGATGATGATGTTCCGCATCTCGCCCGCCAGATCGCGCGAGGCGGTGTCTATCGAGTCGGAATATATGTAGCAGTCATAGTCGGGGAACATTCCCTTGACCTCTTCCTCGATCGCGATCTCGCGCTCGTTTTCGAGGCCGCTGTTTAGGACTATGTTGAACAATGCCGAGGAATTTTTAAAATGCTCGTCGTCGTTTGAAAACTCGACCGACTTGATCCCGTCAACCTCTCTGACCTGCTCGGCCAGCTTTTCGGCTTTGTCATATGAAATGTTTGAGATCATAAAATAAAACGAGTCATAAGCGGTGAATTCCCTGTCCATCAGGTCAAGGCCGATCTTGGTCTCGGTGCTCTCGGGCAGATACGCCGTTATGTCGTTCTCAACCTGAACTTTCGGGATGCAGGTGGCAAAATAAAACACCGCTATCGCGAAAATCAGGTAAAACGCTTTTCGCTTGTCTACTATAAACAGAGCGGCCTTGTCGATAAAGCTCGGCTCCGCTATTGATTTTTTCATTGTATCATCCTCCTGAATAATAGTATAATACTGATCGTGCTTTATTACAACAGACAATAAACGATATATGTCGTTTATCTTAAATTTTATGAATAACAAGAATTATTATCGGAGTTGTATATTTTTCGTATATTGACGTTTATGGCAAAAATACTTGACAATTGTGCATTTAACTAATATAATTAAAGTAAATTAACATGGAGGAAATTATTATGGATAAGCCTAAAAAAGAGGATCTAAGGGTCAGACGAACAAAAAAGCTGCTTTCAAACGCTCTTTTTGAGCTGATCCGAAAAAAGCCGTTTGAAAAAATCACGGTCTGCGACATCTGCGAGGAGGCGATGGTCCACCGAGCCACATTTTATTCGCATTACAGCGACAAGGACGAGCTTCTGGTGCACAGCATTGACGAGCACCTTCCCATGACCGCCGCGGACTTCGGTTCCGAGGGGGCGTCGGATTCCCGCAGCATAGTCGAGGGGATAATAAATTACATAGCCGACAACCGTGACGTTTACACCTCGATTTTCAAAAGGAACGGCGCGTACTCGATCTCTGACAGAATTCAAAAAATGTTTTCAAGCAAGCTGCTCAAGCTTGTGACCGAGCGGATCAAAAACGGCTCCGTGATCAACGTCAGTCCCGAGTTCTGGGCCGATTTTTACGCCGGAGCCTGCATTTCGGTCGTGCGCAAGTGGCTGGGCGGCGACCTCAAAGTGAGCAAGGACGAGCTTATTGACAATCTGAACACACTTTTGCTGGCATCTTATGCCTGATAATGCAATTTTTACAAATTTGGCCGCCGGACTTGATTTTTTCGGAAAAAGGTGCTATAATTCTATCTGTAACATGTTTGTAACATTTCTGTAACAAATTTACAATATGTGGAAATTTGCGCCGCAACAAATTGCGTGGCAACAACTTGCGCCGCAAAATCAAATTCGGAAGGAAGAATTTACATAAATGCGTTTTAAGAAAATATTTTTTCGCGCGGCGGCGCTCGCGGCGGCCGCGGCGATGTTGTCCTGCGGCGTTTGGGCCGTCGATTCGGAATATGACTATGATTTTCAGATCGACGTGTCAATGTTCTCAAACGCCGAGCTCGGCACGGTAGGAGGCGACACGGTGGGCGAGAGCGGAGCGGAGATAACGCGCGGGCCCGACAGCATCAGCATCAACGGATACGAAAAACAACTGAGCCGCCCGATCATCTATATGGACGGCGCGCCCATGATAGCGCTGAACTCGCTCAGGGATTTTATGGAATGCAGCGTGTATTATGACCCGTCTCTTTACACCGCGTATGTGATAAAGGGCATGTACTCGGTAAGGGTCGCGCTCGGAAGCAATCTGGCGATCATAAACAACACCTATAGCGATAATTGGTCAAAGCCGCTTGTCAACTACGGCGGCGAGCTATATGCGCCCGTTGAGTCGCTCATGAGCTCGATATGGTACACGGCCGACTGCTCAAGCGGCGTCAAAATAGTGAGCCATGCCAAGGAGCGTTACGGCTACGCCTATTCGGGCGACGTGCATGTTGTTTATATCGACCCGCTGAACATCCATGTTCAGGAGATAGTGAACCGCTCGGCGGAAAGCAGCGGAAGACCAAATTACAGCAACTCCACATTTTTCGGCTGGGAGAGCGACGGCGACACCTACTCGGTGGGAATTCTGGTCAGCGACGGACGGGTCATCTCGGACGTTATAACCCACGGCAGCCCGGTGACGACCCTGATAGTCCATTACGACGGCTCGGTTGAGATAAAGCGGGTGTCGAACATCCATGACGAGAGAAACGTCCTGTTTGCGGTCAGCGGCGTCGGTGTGCTGCCCGAGGTCACAGCCTCGGCCGAGGGATTTTACGGCACCTTCGACATTGACCGCTACACCAACCGCACCTATCTGGGTTATAACCGCGACATAAACAAGATCGTGCTCTGCGTCAGCCCGTCAACGACGCTGGCGCGCGCGGGTCAGGTCCTGTCCGGTCTGGGCTGCGCCTCGGGCCTGGCGCTTGACGGCGGCGGCAGCGCCGCGCTCGGCCTTGACAACGGCGTGAGGTTCTCGTCGGACGGCCGAAAGCAGTACGCGGTCCTGTATTGGGATTAAAAATTACGGCTCCCCGAAACCGGGGAGCCTTTTGATTTAAGAGCCCGAGCTGACAAAATTGTTTATGCCCTCGGCTATGGCTGCGGCGATCTTGGCCTGCCACGCCGGGCTGTTCAGATTAAGCGCCTCGGTGGGATTTGAGAGGTACCCCAGCTCCACCAGCACGGCGGGCATCGTCGTGTTGCGCAGCACCGAAAAATTCGCCTGCCTTACGCCGTTGTCCTTCATGCCGAGAGCGGCGATAACCGCGTTTTGTATCGACTGCGCCAGTCTCGCCGACGTTGAGCCCAGCCGATAAACGTATGTTTCAAACCCGTTTGCCGCGGGATTTGTCGAGCTGTTCGTGTGTATGCTGATAAAATAGTCCGCGCCCCACGCGTTGGCCTCCGCCGCGCGCTTGCGCAGATCCGCCGCGACCGGAGAAATAACGTTCTCGTCGGGCGTCGTGCGGTATTCGCGCACGTCATAGCCCATTGCCCTGAGGTCGTCGGCGAGCTGCGAGGCAACCGAAAGGTTGATATCCTCCTCGATAAGCCCGTTGCCCACCGCGCCGGGGTTGGGACCGCCGTGTCCGGCGTCAATAAATATTTTTACTGCCATAAAATTCACCTTTCATATTAAAATTCGGCAAATAACATGCCTCAATATATTATATAAATTTGCGGAAATTTGGTGAAATCTCGGGATGCGCGGAGGATTTTTCCGAACGCTCCGCCCGCCGGGCGGAAAACGCGGCAAATTTTTGGCGTTTAGCGTTCTTTTAATCCTTTTGTTATTATTCTGTAACAGTTGTGTGCTATAATAAAAAAACAGGCAATAATCGAAAATTGCGTTTTTGTGGAAAACAACATTAAAAAGCGGTAATTTAAAAAAACTTTTGGCAAAATCTTTAAAAAAGATGAAATAACCTTGTCAAATGCTTTTTTTGTGCTATAATAGTGATATACGGAATAAATGCAAGTATTTGGGGGCATTTAGATGAATATGAATGACGAAAAAATGGTTATACTGGGCGGCGTGCCTCTGCACGGCGAGGTAAAGATCAGCGGCGCGAAGAATTCCGCCGTTGCTGTTTTGGTTGCGTCAATTCTTGTCAAGGGGAAGTGCGTGATCGAGAACGTGCCGCGAGTCAGCGATATTTATGACATTATCGGCATACTGAAAAGCCTCGGCTGCGAGGCGGGCTTCGTCGGCGATGACGTCGTTGAGGTCGACTGCACAAACATCAAAACTCACGTCGCCACGGGGGCGGCAGTGCGCAAAATCCGCGCGTCGTCATATTTTATGGGCGCGCTGCTCGGCAGAATGGGCCGCGCAAGCGTTGATCTTCCGGGCGGCTGCGATTTCGGTGTGCGGCCGATCGACCTGCACCTGAAGGGCTTTAAGGCGCTCGGCGCCGAGAGCGACATTGAGTACGGGGTTGTTAACATAACGGCGGACAAGCTCACGGGCGACACGGTTTATATGGACGTGGTGTCGGTCGGCGCGACGATCGACGTTATGCTGGCGGCGGTCCTGGCTGACGGTATGACCGTTATAGACAGCGCGGCCAAGGAGCCGCATGTGGTCGACGTGGCAAATTTCTTGAATTCGATGGGCGCGAATGTCCGCGGCGCGGGCACCGACGTTATAAAGATAAGAGGAGTGAAGGAGCTGCACGGCGGCGCGTTCAGCGTGATACCCGACCAGATCGAGGCGGGCACGTTTATGATCGCGGCGGCCGCGACGGGCGGCGACGTTGTTGTGAACAACATAATCCCGAAGCACATGGAGTCGCTAAGCGCAAAGCTTGAGGAAATGGGCGTTGGCATTGAGGAATATGACGAGGCGATAAGGGTCTATGTTGACAAGCCCGAGCTCAGGCGCTGCAACGTCAAGACCCAGCCCTATCCGGGCTTCCCGACCGATCTTCAGCCGCAGATGCTCGTGCTGCTGACAAAAGCGAAGGGAAACAGCACAATGACCGAAAACGTTTGGGACAACCGTCTCAGATATGTCGGCGAGCTTAACCGAATGGGCGCCTCGATAACCGTCGAGGGCGGCGACGTGGCCATTGTTGAGGGCGGAACGCCTCTGACGGGCGCTCCGGTCTGCGCGAAGGACCTCCGCGCGGGCGCGGCCATGGTGATTGCCGCGCTGATGGCGAGGGGAGTTACCGAGATTTATAATTTGAAATACATAGACAGGGGCTACGAGGATTTTGAGAAGAAGCTCAAATCGCTCGGCGCGCAGATCACGCGCAGGTGCGTCAATCCGATGCCCGAGGTTTTAAAGGCGGCCAAATAACGGCCGAAAGGCGGAAATTATGGAATTATACTCGTTAAAGAGCGGAAGCAAGGGCAACTCGTGTCTGGTCTGCGCCGGGCGCACAAAAATTCTTGTTGACTGCGGAATAAGCGGCAAGGCGGTAAAAGACGCCATGGCCCGCGTTGGAGCGGCTCCCGAGGAGCTTGACGCGATCGTGGTGACCCACGAGCATTCCGACCATATCAAGGGAATAGGCGTGATGATGCGGCGCTACGGGATCCCGGTTTATGCCAACTCCGCCACCTGGGCGGCGATCATGACCAACGATCTGGGCCGTCTGAATGATGAGAATATAAAGATTTTCGAGGGCGCCGAGCCGTTTTCGATCGGCGATATAGGGATCAGTCCGTTCCCGATCCCGCATGACGCGGCGTGTCCGGTGGGCTACAGATTTGACGACGGAAACGAGTGCGGAGCCGTCGCGACCGACATGGGCATATTGACCGAGGAGGTCATGCGCGCCGTGGCGGGCTGCAAAACGGTGCTCCTTGAGTCGAACCACGATATAAGCATGCTCGAGGTGGGCTCGTACCCTTATCCGTTAAAGCAGCGGATACGCGGCAGGCTCGGCCACCTTTCCAACGACGACGCGGGAAAGGGCGCGGAGCTGCTTGTGAAAACGGGGACCGAGAACATAATCCTCGGCCACCTGAGCGAGGAGAACAACTATCCCGCACTGGCTTTTGAGACGGTCAAAGCGGCGCTGAGCCGCGCGGGAATAACAACGGGCCGCGATCTTAAGCTCTCTGTCGCCACATAAAATCGAATATTAAATGCCGGCGGGAGCCGGCATTGATTATTTTAAAACTCGTTTCTGCACTTGGGGCACATGGGCCTTGTCGAATAGCCCTTGGCGCTGTTTTTCGGAACTCTGAATTTTGTCCTGCACACCGGGCAGGTGTAGTATTTATAATTCTCGCGGTCGCGCGTGAAAAAATCCTTCGTGTTGCTCCAAAGGTTTATAAAAACCCGGTTCTCGCGCGAACGAGCATATTCCTTGCGCGACAGGAACCGCAGCGCGAACAGGATATAGAACACGATCGAAAGACGGCTGAGCCACACGAGCCACAGTATGCGGCCGAGGACCGACACCGCGAGGCCGGTTATGATCAGGGCTCCGCCCAGCTTGTCAAAGCCGTACCGCCCCTCCATAAATCTTCTGTATTTTTCGTACATATTATCAGCTCCTTCGTTTTCGCGGCTGCGCGTCACAGTTCGGCGGCGATGCCCGCCTTTTCAATGTTATTATATCATCAAAACACTTCAAAGTAAATAAAAAATATGCGCAAAAACGGTTAATTTGCCGCAAATTCGCCTCGCTACTTGACAATTATGTAAAAAAATATTATAATAAAAACACAAAATTTATACAAAAATCAAAAAATTAGTAAACGGAGGTAAATTTTATGAGAGCACTTCAAATCATTCTCGGTATTCTGCTGATAATCGGCGGAATTTCCTGCTTCGGCACTCCGCTTCTCACTTTTGTGGGCGCGGGATATTTCCTTGTTATCATGCTGCTTGTGTGGGGCATATACGGAGTTATCGCGGGAATTGCCAACAAGCGCTTCGGTTTCATTTTCGTGTACAGCATAATCACGCTTATCCTGGCCCTGGTTATCCTGTTCGTTCCCGGAATGAGGAGCTTTGCGGGCACCGCTCTGCTTATCACGATGGCCTTCTGGTTCGTGATAAAGGGTGTGCTGGCTATCGTGGCGTCGTTTAAGGCAAAGGACGCGGGCGTCAGCTCTTACGGCTGGGGCATATTCCTCGGCATACTTGACGTGATCGTCGGCGTTTACTCGTTTATTCATCCCTTTGTTTTGGCAATGGGTATCGGCATCCTGCTCGCGATATACTTCATAATCGCCGGAATAGACCTGATCGTCGGAAAATACACCTGGTTCTAAACAGCCGAAAACGCTTCAGCGCATGAAAAAATAAAAAAGAACGCACCGCCCCTACGAAAGGCACTCCCATTCGTAGGGGCGGATATTATCCGCCCGCCCGTCAGGCTCCCCTTCCTTTAGGAGGGGGAGCCGGAAAACGCCTCCCTCTTTGAGGGAGGGGGACTGGGGCCGGAGCCGCGTTAGCGGGTGCGTTGCACCACGGTATTCCGTTTCCACGGATAAACGAGGCCACAAATCATTAACATTTGCGGAAATGACGCGATAGCGGTGGAAGGAGTAAGCGCGCCGATCTCCCTCAGTCGCCTTCGGCGACAGCTCCCTCCCGGAGGGAGCCGTAAGAAGAGGCGTTCTATTCGCTAATTGCTACGTCGTAGGGCCGGATGCCCACATCCGGCCTGCGGGACGCCGAGGTCGTCGTCCCCTACAACCAAAGTATGCAAAACGCCGCCCGTCAGGCTCCCCCAAGGGGGAGCTGGATTTCCGCCGTAAGGCGGAAAGACTGAGAGGGGAAACAAACCAACAAGTACCCCTCTCCGTCGCCTTCGGCGCCACCTCCCCCACCTTACGGCAGGGGAGGCAAACGAACCCCGCAAGGTTCGCCTTAATATGCCGTAGGGGCGGACGACCCGGCCGCCCGGCTCCCCCCTTGGGGGAGCTGTCAGGCAAAGCCTGACGGATGAGGGGTACCTATTCACTAATCCCTAATCCCTACGTTGGCGCGCAAATGTTCGTAATTTACCAAAATTGATAAAAATTAAATAATTTTACAAAAACCGTTGACAAACATTTATACATATGTTAAAATAACAGTGGTTGAAATTGTTGATTAGTTATCGTATCAGAATACTTATCTTCTTCAAGGAGAGGATAAGCTGTTTTGGTACTTTTTTTATTTTGATGCAGAGAAGGTATTTAAAATGAAAAATCGGCAAAATTACGCAAGTTATACACATTGCGCGTCCCACGGTTTACGTCCGGGGGGGGGTACATTTTTAAGTGTTTCCAAAAAAGCGGATAACTCTATCCGCGGCTTGAACGCGCCCGAAAATAAAGCAAAAACGGCATAGGGACCACTGCGTCCCTATGCCGTTTTAACGTAGTGATTAGTAATTTGCGAATAGCGAATAGACCGCCATGTAGGGGCGGATATTATCCGCCCGTTTAAAGGGATCATACCAACATTTCGTAGGGCCGGATGCCCACATCCGGCCGACGGGACGCCGAGGTCGTCGTCCCCTACAACCAAAGTACGCAAAACCCCGTAGGTGGGGCCGGAGCCGCGTTAGCGGGTTCGTTGCACTATGGTATTCCAATTCCACGAATAAACGTGGCCACAAATCATTAACGTGAGCGGACATGGGCGGACGACCCGGCCGCCCGCAAAAACACCTCCCTCTTTGAGGGAGGGGGACCGCGACAGCGGTGGAAGGAGTTCAATCCACCACGGTATTCCGTTTCCACGGATAAACGAGGCCACAAATCATTAACATTTGCGGACATGACGCGACAGCGGTGGAAGGAGTTCAATCCACCACGGTATTCCGTTTCCACGGATAAACGAGGCCACAAATCATTAACATTTGCGGACATGACGCGACAGCGGTGGAAGGAGTAAGCGCGCCGTTCTCCCTCAGTCAGCGGACGAGCCGCTGCCAGCTCCCTCCCGGAGGGAGCCGTAAAATGTGGCCGCCACGTTCTAATCACTATTACCTAATCGCTAATCACTACGTTCGTAGGGCCGGATGCCCACATCCAGCTGGCGGGACGCTGAGGTCGTCGTCCCCTACAACCAAAGTACGCAAAACGCCGTAGGTGGGGCCGGAGCCGCGTTAGCGGGTTCGTTGCACTATGGTATTCCAATTCCACGAATAAACGTGGCCACAAATCATTAACGTGAGCGGACATGGGCGGACGACCCGGCCGCCCGTAAAGACACCTCCCTCTTTGAGGGAGGGGGACTGGGGCCGGAGCCGCAAAGCGGGTGCGTTGCACCACGGTATTCCGTTTCCACGGATAAACGAGGCCACAAATCATTAACATTTGCGGACATGCCGCGACAGCGGTGGAAGGAGTATTATTGGGCGAATATATGGTAAGCGCGCCGTTCTCCCTCAGTCAGCGGACGAGCCGCTGCCAGCTCCCTCCCGGAGGGAGCCGTAAAATGTGGCCGCCACGTTCTAATCACTATTACCTAATCGCTAATCACTACGTTCGTAGGGCCGGATGCCCACATCCGGCCAGCGGGACGTCGAGGGCGCCGTCCCCTACAACCAAAGTACGCAAAACACCGTAGGGGCGGATATTATCCGCCCGCAAAAACACCTCCCTCTTTGAGGGAGGGGGACCGCGATAGCGGTGGAAGGAGTATTATTGGGCGAATATATGGTAAGCGCGCCAATCTCCCTCAGTCGCCTTCGGCGACAGCTCCCTCCCGGAGGGAGCCGTAAAATGTGACAATTCCACACCTTATGACGGGTAACCCAAACAACGAAAAAAATAAAATTAATATAAAAATCTTAAAGAAAGAAAGGGAATTACAATGAGAAAAAGAAGAATTTTATCGCTGTTGCTGGCAGTGGCAGTAACGGCAACAATGTTAGTAGCGGTACCACTGACCGCAAGCGCGGCGGAGTCGGAGGAGACTTACAATGAATTGGAGCCTATACCCACCAACATAGAATATATGTCATTTGCCGGAACACAACCAACTTCGGCTCCTGATTATGATGTCGCTCCAACACCTAGTCCGGCAATCGAAAATATTCATATGGAAAGATTTTTTATTAAAAGTTCAGAGCATTTATATTCTGAAAATAAGTATTTGAGAGGATATAAAAATGGAATTGAGCAAGGAACTAATAGAGAAATTACAATAGATTCTCAAAAATATAAATTTCCGCAAACATTGTTAGTGAAAGCTGATTCAAGCAGCGATATAACCGGCAGCAATAAAGTCATTGCGTTAAAAACAGCCGCAAAATGCGGAATAACAGTGTATTGTTCTACAGATAATCCTATTAATGCGTATGATGTAGAAACAAAGAAATCTATTGGAGAAGATGTATCAAAAAACGAAGTCGGTAATAATCAGTATAATGCTATATACTTTTATACCGAGGCAAATAAAGTGATAAAATTAGGTGGAAACGGCTCTGGTGATACAAGGATTTGTATGATCAAATTCGACTGGAATGCTCAACCACCTGCGGAAATAACAGAGGTTTCGGTTGACATTTATAATGGTCCAAACAAGGTCGAAGCACTGGATATTTACAACGGAGAGCCAATAACATTGACCGCGAAGGTAACATTGCCCAAGGATAAAACCGATGAAACGGTGGAATGGACACATGAAGGTAATATTACTTGTCAAAAGGAAGGTAATAATATTACAGTTACCGCGAAGGCGGACAGCGAAACCGCTACAATCACCGCGACATCTAAAGCGGATAAAAACCAATCGGCTACATGCACATTAACTCTGCATAAATCGCCGAGAGTTGCCGGAGAAAATGGTGATGAGAATAGCTTGGAAGTTCCAACGAAGAGTGAAACTTACGATTTGCTTAAGACCGCGCGTGAGACCGGCGGAGAGGGTTCCGGATATGAACCATACCAAAAGGGCTATCTGTATTTTGATAAGCATGTTGCGGCATTAGGTTCAAATAAAGGAAATGCTTTCACCGGCAAGACAAGCCATGATATTGATGGAAATGAAAACAACGGTCAAGGCATAGCAATAGAACAGGCAAAGAGCATGTTCGCCGTTAAGCTTAATACCGGTATGACTGTTCAGACAATGGTAACAGCGACAGGAACCAATAGTGATGGAAGTGGTCGATACGGAACTATTTCTTCTGAAAGTGGTTATAGTGGAGATTTGGCAAAAACCATTGAATTTAAAAAAAGTGGAGCCACATACGGCCTTATGTCATACACCTCAACAGAAAATAATAAAGTTGTCTATATTTCGGCGACCGGCGGCTGCGCGATTTCCCAAATTCAGGTAATCGTTCCGGACAGTGGCACTACTTTTGGCGACGGTACTACGGATACGGGAAAATATACGGATGGTGGTGCCACAAAGGGCGTAATTCGTTTCTTACAGGAATACCTTGGTGATGGCAGTGTAGATAGTTTTGGTATGTATTTCATCGACGCAAAAGGTGATGTAAGCAAGGCTAAGATTGAAGGAAGCGGAAAGTTGACTAACGGCATAATAGCCGACCTTTATGATATAGCCGATCAAACTCCTGATACATATTCCGCTATGGCGTATGTAGTGGTTGACGGTGAGACAATTTGGTCAAAGCCGATCAACGGAAGCATTGCTGATTGGAATAGTGTTAAAGAAATTAAATATGATAAACCTCAAGAATGAGTAATTACCGAATTTACGAGAAAGGAGACAAGAAAATAATGAGAGATAAAAAAGAATATAAAGCGCCGTTGGCGCAAGTTACCGAATTTGAGTGCGCGGATATTATAACAGATAGTCTGGCGACAAGCGTATCGGGAGGAAAGCCGGATTATAACGGCGCGAAATCATATGTAAACATAGGCGGCAGAAACTGGAGCGACATATATAAGACAAACTAATTTGGTGAGTTTTGGAACAGGCCCGAACGGGCCTGTTCCGTACCCCGGTGGTGTAGGGCGGCATGCCCACATGCCGCCGGCCGGATGTGGGCATCCGGCCTACAACGATCGGCGACTCAAACGGGCGGATATTATCCGCCCCTACGGAATGTGCGTGAACCGTCGTAGGGGCGGACGACCCGTCATAGGGAGTAATAGCCACACGTTGGTTCGCATCCCTCTCCGTCTTTCCGCTTGTGGCGGAAATCCACCTCCCCCACCTTACGGCAGGGGAGGCAGGGGAGTGGCGCATGGCGCCGCTCTGCGGGACGTCGAGGGCGCCGTCCCCTACGAATGTAGTAGGCAAAACGTCGTAGGGGCGGACGACCCGGCCGCCCGGCTCGCCCCTTGGGGAGAGCTGTCTGCGGAGCAGACTGAGAGGGGAACCTAGTCCCACCGGCCGGATGTGGGCATGCCGCCCTACGAAATGTTGGAGGAGAGAACCCCTCTTCGTCTTTCCGCCGTTGGCGGAAATCCACCTCTCCCGAGGGAAAGGCAAAAAACGCCTCCCTCTTTGAGGGAGGGGGACTGGGGCCGGAGCCGCGTTAGCGGGTGCGTTGCACCACGGTATTCCGTTTCCTCGGATAAACGAGGCCACAAATCATTAACATTTGCGGACATGACGCGACAGCGGTGGAAGGAGTAAGCGCGCCGATCTCCCTCAGTCGCCTTCGGCGACAGCTCCCTCCCGGAGGGAGCCGTAAGAAGGGGCTTCCTAATCACTATTCGCTAATCGCTAATCACTACGTTGGTTTTTCGGATCAGCGCGGGTTTGAATCCCTTCTCCGAAACGGTAACTCAACCTTGATTGAGCTGTGCCGAAACCTAATCAACGACCAACCGAGGCACAAACCGATTTCGGTCTTTTCTATGCCCGCGCTGATCCGAAAAACCACGCAAAAGACTGTCTCGGCCGAGGCAGTCTTTTCCGTTATCAGTATTTCTAATTTGACTTTGCCGCGTGTGTGTATTATAATATAGTCATTACAAATCGGTTAAATTATGACGGAAGGAGAATACATATGGCAAATTTATACGAAGGTATCGGAAAGCTCGGCTTCGGCCTCATGCGGCTCCCGATGATCGACAAAAAGATCGACGTTGAGCAGACCAAGGTCATGGTCGACAAGTTTATGGACGCGGGCTTTAATTATTTTGATACTGCCCGGGCCTACGGCGAGAGCGCACAATATTCCCGTTATAATCATGGAGCCCGTGAAGGGCGGAATGCTGGTAAACCCGCCCGAGGCGGTAAAGGAAATATTCAACGCCGCCGAGCCCGGCATGTCGTGCGCGTCGTGGGCCGTTCGGTTCGCGGCTGATCTTGACGGGGTCATCACCGTGCTTTCGGGCATGAGCAGCGTTGAGCAAATGGACGACAACCTTTCATACATGAAGGATTTCAGCGGCCTGAGCGATCAGCAGCGCGAGACGCTTGAAAAGGCCCGCGCGGAAATGGCGAAGATCCCGATCATTCCGTGCACCGTCTGCGACTACTGCGCGAAGGTGTGCCCGAAGAACATAGGCATTTCCGGTACGTTCACCGCAATGAACATGCTGACGCTCTACGGCGACAAGGCGACCGCGCAGCACCAGCTCGGCTGGCTGGTCGACGGCCACGGCAAGGCGCGCGCCAACGAGTGTATAAAATGCGGCAAGTGCGAGGAAGCCTGCCCGCAGCACATAAAAATCCGCGGTGAGCTCGACAAGGTCACTGCCGCGATAGGATAAAAATTTCGGCCGTGCGGCGTGTTTAACCGCTGCACGGCTTTTTTATGTCATGTTCCCTTTGTAAAACTCGTTAATATTGTTTTTATATTCTCTTGGCGTCATGCCGTATATCTGCTTGAACACGCGGTTGAATGTGCGCTGGCTCGAAAATCCCGCGCTGAGGCAGATGTTCGTTATGCTGTCGTCGGTGGTGCGGATAAGCCCCGCGGCGTACTCGGTCCTGATCAGGGCGAGGTAGTTCCTGAAATTTATCTTTATCCTGTTTGAAAAAATGTGCGAAATGTAATACTTGCTCACGTTGAACTCCTCGGCCAGAGTGTCAAGCGAGATGTCCTGCTTGAAGTTCATGGATATGTATTGCACCATTTTTTCGACAAGGCTCTCAACCGGCATATGTTTATCTTTATCCGTCTTGATTTTTTTCAAAAGCTTTGATATAATTACTAATGACCAGCCGAGCCTTTCCGAAAAGGAAGGGCAGTCGGCGATCCGCGCAAAGGCGTAGGCGGCGTCCTCATCCACGTCCTCTATCACCGGAGAAACGGGTTTAAGGCCCGAAATGTCGGGAAAGACTCCGCCGAATATTTTCGGATGGCATATCACCAGAACGCCGTCCGCGGAGCGTACGTCGTTGCGGTAATAGTGGTGAACAATGTCGGGAAAAACGACCGCGGCCTGTCCCGCCTTGACCTCGTAGGTCAGGCCGTCAATATTGATATGCTGGCCGCCCTCGAACACATACAGTATCTCTATATGCTTGTGAAGGTGGGCGTGAAAGCGTATCTCGCGATAGTTGTGGATAACGTTTATATCCGACGGCTGTATCTCATAAAAAGGAACTATGTTATTTCCTCCGCGCCATATGCAATTTTTGTCTTGTTTTGTTATATGGCTGACTATAATTATAACGTACAATCAACTAAAATACAAGTATATTTTAAACACAAATTTTACCGAAAGGCGGACATTGAAAATGGAACGCACAGAAAAAAACAAATTACCCGCGTATCTTGACGAGAGCCTAAGCTTTGAGGAAAGGGCGGCGGACCTGGTTTCCCGCATGACCCTTGAGGAAAAGGCGGCACAGCTTAAAAACGAGGCTGCCGCGGTTCCGCGCCTCGGCGTGAGGGCCTATAACTATTGGCGCGAGGCTCTGCACGGCGTGGCGCGGCAGGGCAAGGCGACAAGCTTTCCCACAAGCCTCTCAATGGCGAACACCTGGAACGCGGCGCTCGTTCGCAAGGCGGCGGAGATAACCGCCGAGGAGGCCCGCGGCAAAAATCCGATTACCAATCTGTCATACTGGAGCCCCACGGTCAACATGGCGCGCGACCCGCGCTGGGGGCGGAACGAGGAGACCTACGGCGAGGACCCGTATTTGAGCGGGCGCATGGGCTCGGAGTTCGTCAAGGGAATGCAGGGCGGCGACGGACGTTACATAAAGACGATAGCGACCGTGAAGCACTTTGTCGCCAACAATGTCGAGAAGGAGCGCCGCATGGGCACGTCGGTCATGAGCGAGCGGACCCTGCGCGACTATTACGGCCGCGTTTTCCAGAATATCGTTGAGGAAGCGAAGCCTGCCTCGGCAATGAGCTCCTACAACGCGACGACGGTCTTAAGAAACGGAAAGCCGATCTATGACTATGTTCCGGCCACCGCCAATCCGTATATATTAAAAGACCTGCTCCGCAGGAACTGGGGCTTTACGGGCTATGTGACCGGCGACTGCGGCGCGTTCAGCGACCTCAACAACACCGCGGCCTACAAGACCGTGCTGTTCCCGAACGAAAATATTGAGGACGTGCCCCCGTCCGCCACGATAACCAAGGGCTTTTTAAACGGAGCCGACACTGACTGCGGCTATTCCGCCTCGGCGGGCAGCGTGCTCGACGCGGTGAGGCGCGGATATATCACGGAGGATCAGCTCAACATTAACGTCTACAACCTGTTCCTGCAAAGAATGAGAACGGGAGAATTTGACAAAAGCCCCAAATACCGCGGAATAACCGCGGACGTTCTGGAAACGCCAGTGCATATTGCGGCCGCCGAAGAAGCGGCCGAACAG
Organism: uncultured Monoglobus sp.; assembly: GCA_947630135.1. Taxonomy (GTDB): domain Bacteria; phylum Bacillota; class Clostridia; order Monoglobales; family Monoglobaceae; genus Monoglobus. The sequence goes on along the minus strand of CANRGH010000017.1, from coordinate 20,999 downwards.
TCATGGGTGCTGCTTAAAAACGACGGGATCCTTCCTCTTAAAAAAGATATAAAGCGCGTCGCCCTTGTCGGCGCCCTCGCTGACGAGGTCGTGCTGGGCGACTATTCGGGCTCGCCCGAGCACGCGGTCACACCCTACGAGGGGATCGCCGCCGAGCTTAAAAAGACTCACGGCGCGAAGCTTGAATTCCTCGGCGGCGTGACCGACAGCACGCGGCTGCTCGATTTGAAAAATCTTGAGCTTGAGCTGCGTGACGGCGGCGCGAGGAAAATTGACTTGAGCGGCTGCGAGGCTTTGGGCGCCGAAATAAAGGACGGCCGCGTCCTCGGCGTGACCCGAAAGTCCTCGGTCAAAATAAGCGGTGTTGACTTCGGCGGCGCCGTCTCGGTGAGCGCCGACACGGAAACCGCGGCGGGCGGAAAGATCAAGCTGTATTACGGCTTTGGCGGCCCGCAGGTTGCCGAGCTCAAGCAGGACGGCGAAGGAAAGCACTCGGGCGCGTACACCGGTGAGGCGGGCGGCTATTGCGGAACCGCCGATCTGTATATCGAATTCGAGGCCGAGACAGCCGAATTTTCGATCGACAAATACAAGGCCGAGCTCGACGCAGCGGATGTGATAATCGCCTACGCGGGCACCACCCTTTCGGACTCGGCGGAGTTCAACGACAGAAGCGGCATCGCCCTGCCCGAGAGCCAGTCTCACGCGGCGGCCCTTACCGCCGCGTATCCCGAAAAAACCGTGTTGGCGCTGCAGACCGTCGGCCAGATCGACGTTGCCCCGCTCGAAAGCGGAGCCAGGGCGATCCTGTGGACGTCATACAACGGTCAGACGCAGGGAACAGCGCTCGGAAAGATCCTCACGGGCGGCGCGAACCCCTCGGGCAAGCTGACCACCACATGGTACACGGCGGCCGACCTTGAGAAGATGCCGGTCGGCACAGATGGAGTTTTGGGCGATGACGGCATAACGCGCTATTACAACAACTATGAAATAAGGCCGGACAAAAACAACGATTTCCCCGGCAGAACATATCAGTACTACACAAACGAGCCGGTCTATCCGTTCGGTTTCGGATTGAGCTACACCGAGTTTGAGTATAAGAACCTGAGGATCGCGGAGAGCGACTCGGAGATCACCGCCGAAGTCGACGTGACAAACGTCGGCAGCGTTTTCGGCATGGAGACGGTGCAGTTCTATATCGAATACCCCGAGGGCCGCGAGCTGCCGAAAATTCAGCTCAAGGGCTTTGACAAGCTCGCGCTCGGGCCCGGCGAGGCCAAAACCGCAAAGGCGGTCATAAAGTTTTCGGAGCTTAGGTTTTTTGACGAGGAGACGCAAAAGACCTATGTCCCGATCGGAAATTATAAAATTTACGCCGCGAAAAACTCGGCCGATAAGTCGCTTTTCGCCGAATTTTCGGTGACAGAGGGGATCGAGCCGCGGCTTAAAACCGTGGCGGCCTTGCCCGACGGAATAATCACGCGCGGCCTTGTGGGTGACGAGGTCGAGCCTATTGCAGGCTTTAACCTCAATCTTTCGGCTGTCCTGACCGACGAGAGCTTTCTTGAGCTTGAAGGCTCGAACACCGAGTATAAAAGCGCGGACGAGAGCGTCGCGCGGGTCACCGCGGACGGCACGGTCCTGCCCGGGACGCGGGAAGGAGTCACGCTTATCACCGCCTCGGTCACTTTCGGGGGCGAGACGAAGTCGGCGCGCGTTCCCGTGGTGAACATGCCCGAGTTTAAGGCCTCGGCCGCCGACAAGGCGGATGCCGCCGCGCGGCTCAAAGCAGCACGGAACGAGCTGCCCGACAAGGCGTATTCGGATAAAAACATTGAAAAGCTTGACAACATCCTGCGCGACGGACTTGATAAGACAAGCGCCGCGGAAAAGCTTGACGAGCTGCGCGCGGAGCTTGAAAACGCGCTCCGCGCAATAAACAGCGTCGAGCCCGACGGACTTAGGCGCGCGTATGAGATCACCGCGCCCGAACTTGTCGGCGGCGTGATCGAAAACAGCGGAAAAATACGGCTTTCGGCCATTGACGAAAACGGAAACAGGGCCAACGTCAGGTGGCGGATCGAAAACCTTGGCGGCAGCAAAAGGGCGGACGCCGAGATCGGCGAAAATGACGGCCTGCTCACGGCAACGGCCAACGGGCTCATCAGGGTCCGCGCGATAAACATTGAGGAAATGTGCCGCGGCGAGGCGGTGATCTATATCAATCTGCCGATCGAGGGCGAGACCGCCGACGACGGCGGCGGAGCAGACCTCACGGCGGAATACGGCGGGCGCCGCTGCGCGGCGGACACCAAGTCGCGGCCGCTTGAATACAGAGGCATACGCCTTGAAAATCTGAAGCAGATAAGGCTCCGCTACTCGCTGAGCGGCGCCGCAGCCGCGGCTAAGTTCACCGCCTCGGGGCTGACCGTGGCGGAGGGAATTCTGCGTCCCACCGGCAGCGAGGCCGAATGGAGCGAGGCGGTGTTTGACGCGGACGCAGCGGCGATTTTTAAGGCCGCCGCGGACGAAAACGGCTTGAGCTCTCTCACTCTTATCGCGGGCGGTGCGAATATCGACCGCTTTGAACTGATATACGAGGAGCCCGACGACGAGCATCCGCACAAGGTGGCGGCGATCGAGGACGGCCCGAACGGAGCCGTCACGCTCTACATAAACTATGTCGGCGCGGGCGCGCCACAAAAAACCATGCTCACATACGGAGACGCGGCGCTGTGGGTTTGCGGCAGAGGCTCGTTGACCATAGCCGAGCCGCGCTCGGCCGACAGGGAAAAATACGCGGTAAAGCTCTGCGGCCAAACGCTGATCCACACCTACCGCGAGCCCAAGCCGCCGCGGAGGGTGGTCTACAGCGCGTCCGACCCCGCGTATGAGGCGCTGTTTGACAAGAGCGGCGCGGTGAAGCTGCCCGAGATCAACGGCCTCACGGGCTACGGCCCGCTGAAATGCCATGTCCGCGCCGAGCACGGCTTTGAGCTCGGCGGCAAAGCGTTTAAGTTCACGCGCGACTGGCAGGGCGCGGAGGGCGGCGAAAGCCGAGCGTGTCTGTTCTTCACGCCCGAAGCCCCGTGCGAGGTGACGGTAATATATGACGGTGGCGAGGACCGCGAGCAGCATATCGCTCAAAACGGAACGCGGCTCGCTTCGGGCCTGTCAACGCCCGACGGAAAGACCGCAATAACCGCGAAGGTCACCGACACTTCCGCCCCGGTCTACACCTACGGCGGCGAGAACAACAAGAGTGTCTACGCGATAATCGTTGATTATTACGGCGGCGAAGAGGCCACCGAAAAAACCGTCCGCAGCGTGATAACCCCGGGCGGCTTCGCGCGGATAGACAAGGACTGCTCGGGCAAGAGCAGGATACTGCTGAGCGCGGACGGCGGAGCGTGGAGCGAGGTTGATCTGGACCCGCTCGGCTTTGACGAGTCTCCGGTCATAAATGATCTTGCGGTTTACAAAGACAGAGTCTACGCGGGCTGCGGCGGCGGAGAGCTTCTGATCATCACAGACTGCCCGAAGTGCCGCACACGCAAAAAGCTTTGTGATTTTGACATTGAAAAAATCGAGATCGTTGACGGAAATATGATTTTAAGCGGTGGCGGCAAACAAAAGGAAATCTCAATGACCGCGCTGGGCGCGGATCAAATCAGGACGGACGAGGCCATGATGCTTATCGCGACCGGCGCGGCGGCGATCGACGTGCGCGAGCGGGACATTTTCGAGACGGAGCCCTCGAGGATCGACGGCGCGGTGAACATTCCGCTGAGCGAGCTTGAAAAGATCACGGAAATGAGCCGCGACAGGCGGATAGTGTTCTGCTGCAGCCGAGGAATACGCTCGGCCGAGGCGGTGCTGCGCGCCAAGGAAATGGGCTTTACGAATGTTTATTATTTAATTTAACGGGAGATGATATATATGAAAAAAGTGACATTGGGAAAAACAGGAATAACCACAGCGCAGAACGCGTTCGGCGCGCTGCCGCTCCAGCGGGCCGACATGGACACCGCGGTTGAGATTTTGCGCAGGGCATACGAGGGCGGCATGAATTTTTTCGACACCGCCAGAGCCTACAGTGACAGCGAGGAAAAGATAGGCCGCGCCTTCGGGGATATGGGGATCCGAGACAAGATCTTCATCGCCACCAAAACTATGGCGAAGACCCCGGACGAATTTTGGAGCCAGCTCGAGACCTCGCTCAGGCTGCTAAAGACTGATTACGTCGACATCTATCAGCTTCACTGCGCCGACAGGTGCTACGCCCCGGGAGACGGCACGGGAATGTATGAGTGCATGCTTGAGGCCAAGAAGCAGGGAAAGATCCGCCACATTGGGATTACCGCCCACAAGATCGAGGTGGCCTTTGACATAGTGAGCTCCGGACTTTACGAGACGCTGCAGTATCCGTTCAGCTACCTCTCGTCCGAACGCGAGATCGAGCTTGTGAATTTGTGCCGCGAAAAGAATGTCGGCTTTATCGCCATGAAGGGAATGTCGGGCGGGCTCATCACGCGCTCCGACGCGGCCATGGCGTTTATGAGCGGGTTTAGCAACGTGCTGCCGATCTGGGGAGTGCAGAAGATGAGCGAGCTTGAGGAGTGGCTCGGCTATATGGAAAACGCGCCGAAAATGACCGACGAAATAAGAGAGTTTATCGAGCGCGAAAAGAAGGAGCTGTGCGGCGAGTTCTGCCGCGGCTGCGGCTACTGCATGCCGTGCCCGGCGGGGATTTTGATCAACAACTGCGCGAGAATGGCGCTGATGCTAAGGCGCGCGCCGTCCGAGGCGTGGCTGACCGACGCCATGCAGGCCGAGATGAAGAAGATAGAAAACTGCTTAAACTGCGGCCAATGTGCGGCGAAATGCCCGTATGAGCTCGACACCCCGGCGCTGCTCAAGAAAAACTATGAGGATTATCAAGAGGTGCTCGCGGGCAGACGCTCGGTGGGCTATAGCGGCGCTCGTTAAAGGACTTAAAATATACGCCGCGGAGCATGCGCGGCGTATATTTTTGCGGAAACAGATGCCGCCCGGATCGTTCCGGGCGGCGTCTGTTTATTTCACGCTTTCGGCGACTTTTATCAGCTCGCCGCCGATAACGGAGCTGTTTCCCGAGAGGATGCTTACAGAAATTCCGTTTTCCTCCCAGTCGGCCGAGTGCTCGCTCACCGCGGCGGCGCAGCCGTGGATATTTGTCTCATTGACGGGCTCGTCAAAGCTTGCGGTAAATTTGGTTTCGTCATTGATGATTCGCTCGTGGATCGTGAATACATTCTCGCCGTTTGAATATCCGATCACCGCGTAGTCTCCCGAAACATTGCCGTCACCGTCGGAAAACCCCTCGGCGTAGAGGAAGGAATAGCCATCGGGAATGTATTTGGGCTCCAAAAGCTTAAAGTTCAGCTTGTCTTTGAACGCCTCAAACTCCTCGGCGGTCGTGTAAACCTTCACGCCTTTGTCCTCATTGGGAATGAGCTTGCCGCTATAAGCGGAGCCTGTCGAGACTTTCACCTCGCGATTGTCAACCATTCCCGTCTCGCACATCAGCTCGATCCAGCGCTCGGCGTCATATTTTACGCCGTTTTCATCGTACAGTTCAATATTTTCCGCGTCAAGGCCGCCCTCGATCTCGGTGACGCGGTTCCCGTCCTTGTCAAACACTCTGCCGTTTAACGCTTCGGGAAGCGTGAATACGGCGCCGCTGTCGTCGGTCTCGATGATAATGTTGTGTCCGAGTGAGACGTATTTTACTATTTTTTCGACAAATCCGTTGTTGGCAAACGCCGGCACGGCTATCGCGACTGCCAGCGCGGCTGCCGCGGCGACGGCGATGTACCGCTTCGCGGACGGTCTCTTTTTGGATTTTTCAAGCACTTTTTCTTTCATGATCAAACGCTCCTCCTTAGTAAGCTCGGCGGGCTCGTATTCGTCGAGGTCAACCGCCGCCTCGTTTAAATAATCAAATTCATTTTTCATAAATATCACTCCTCAAAAGATGATGCCTGAGCTTCTTTCTGCCTCTTGAAAGCCGATTGTATATGACGGCGGGATCCTCACCGCTTTTTTCAGCGATCTCGCGGATCGGCTCCGAAAGGATATATCGGCGGTAAAACAGCCTTCGGTCGCGCGGCTTCAGACAGCTCAAAAGCGACATTATTTCCGCCATAGTTTCTTTTTGAATGAGAGCGTCCTCGGCCCCTCCCTCCGTGGCGGCGTCCGGAGAAAGGTCTTCCGGAGAGAGCTCCTCCGAGCAAAGCTCCTTAAAGTATTTCCGCTTGTAATCTATGCATTTGTATTTGCTGATTGCACCGATCCAGTTTTTCAGCGAGTTTTTGCTCGGATCAAACCTGTCTATATTGCTCCAGACGGAAAAGAGTATGTCGTTCACGCACTCGCCGATATGGCTCGGCATGCGGCTCAGGTGCCTTGAGACTATCGCCTTGATGAGGCCGCCGTACTTTTCGATAAGGACCTCAAGAGCCTTTTCGTCTCTCGCGGCGAGCCCCGCGGCGAGCTTTTCGTCCGTATCCATTTGATCACCATCCTTTTCGGAATTTTTTGAAGCGCTTCTATGTATTAATACGAGAAAAATTTAAAAATCTATCAAAATATTCGCAATAGCCGTGCCGGTATCCGCACTTAATAAAAAATCCCCGGTCAGGGGATTTGCTGGATATTTTTAAGTTTTAAGTTGTATTGCTCTCTCAAAGCGGCGTCATTTTCGATATATGCGCGCCGCAGATCGAGCAGGGTGCCGCCACTGCGGAACTCGTCAAGAACGTCGTTTACCTCTCTTATCAGCCGCGAGTTCCCGTCCGCGGCCGCCGCCGCGAACCTGTGGCGGTCGATATTGTCTTCCTTGATGACAAACAGGGGATATTCGGCTATAAATTCCCGGGCGAAAAAGCTGTCGCAGAACATAATGTCTATATCACCGCGCAGCATTGCGCCCTCAAGCTCACCGAGGCCGCTGTATTCGCGGGTGTTGGACAGCCCCGGCCCTTCCGACAGGTACCTCGCCGAAAGGCTGCCCGAGACGGTGCCCACGCAAAGCGCCGACCTCAGGTCCGCGGTTCCGTTTACAGCGCTGTTGCCGCCGTTCGCTACTATGGCCGACGACATGGTGATATAACTGTCCGAAAACTCGGCCGAGCGCCTTAGGCTGTCGGTGGGTTCTATTGCCGAAATCGCAATATCGGTAAGCCCGCAGTTTAAGGAGTTTATCAAAAGCTCCTCGCTCATAGAATAAAAAACGGCGGTCATTCCCATTTTCTCCGCCAGCAGTGTTCCCAGAGCGGGATCAAAGCCGAGCAGCGCGCCGCTTGTGTCGGTGTAAACAAAAGGCTCGTTCTCGGGAGCGGCGGCTATGCGGAGCAGGGTCGAATCGGGCTCTGTCAGGGACTTGCTGTCACTGTCAAAAAGCCTTGTCGGCTCGGCGCAGGCACCGAGCAGCATGGCGGCAAGTATTAAAATAGCGGCTGAAACCCGTCTGATTTTCATAAGATCGCCTCTCATTTTTCTATTTCGTGGTGGCGGTGGGAAGGTTTATCGTAACGTTGGTGAATTTGCCGTATTCGCTCTCGATTGTTATTGTGCCGCCGTGGCTCTCGATTATCTCTTTTGCGATCGAAAGGCCCAGACCGGTGCCGCCCTTTTCACGGGTCCTGGCGCGGTCGACCCTGAAAAATCTGTCAAAGACATGCTCAAGATCGGATTTGGGAATACCGTAGCCGTTGTCGCGCACTTTTATGTAAACCTCGTTATACATGCTTCCTGCGGCAATGTTGACATCCCCGCCCTTGCGTCCGTATTTTATCGCATTTGAAACAATGTTGACTATCGCCCGTTCTATCTGAACAGGATCGGCGTACATTTTGGGCAGCTCGCCCATTGAAACGTATTCAAGGTTGATTTCGTTCTGTTCCGCCTCCAGCTCAAAGCGGCTCACAATGCCGCGGAGCATGTCCTCGATCGAGAACACCTGCTTTTTCATGCTGAACTTCTGCACGTCGAACTTCGACAGGTCAAGCAGATTGCGCACAAGCTCGGTCATCTTGTCCGCCTCGTCCTCGATAGTGGTCAGGAATTTTTTCAGTATTGCCTTATCGCTCAAATATCCGTTAAGCAGCGTCTCGGTGTGGGTTTTGATTATAAACAGCGGCGTTTTGAGCTCGTGCGAAACCTCGGCCACAAACTCGCGTCGCGCAACTTCAAGGTTGAACTGCTCGGTGAAATCCTCGAACACGCACACTATTCCGGCCGTGCGTTCATTGTCCATCTTAAACGGCACAAAATATATGCGGATGTGCTTGTTGTTATAGATTATGTCGCGTATCTCCGAGGAATATTTGTCGAGATATGTGAACTCCGCCATGCAAACGCCCGCGTCGAGTTTTTCAAAAAACGAGTCAAATTCGGGAGCGTCCGCCGCGGTGATGCCCAGAAGCTCCGACGCGGCGGGGTTTATGTGGATGAGCTTCTGGTCGGTGTCAAACGCCATAATTCCGTTTGTTATGTGCTCAAGAATAACGTCCACCTTATGCTTGTCGGCGTCCATCTGGCTTATGGTTTTGCTCATAACGCGCCCCATGTGGTTGAAGGATTTGGAAAGCGTTCCGATCTCATCGGTGCGGCTCAAATCCGAGGGCATGTCATAAACTCCGCGGGCAAAGCTGTCGGCCCGCCGCGAGAGCTTGCGCAAGGGCTGCGTCACAGAGCGCGAGATATAGACCGCGATAAGCGCGGAAACAAGGCCGCCCAAAAGCAGCATCCAAAGCATTATCCAAAGAATGGTGCTGACAACGCGGTGAAGCTCCGCCTTGTTGTCGGTCACATAGACCACATATTCGCCCGAGGTGTCGGTGAGCGGGCTTAAGTAGGCGGCATAGTCGAGCATGTCCGCCCGAAGGCCCGTGCTGTTCCCGGTCACATGGCGGTCAATGGCGTTCGTCAGGTTGCGGGTCTTGATTATGGCGTCGCCCATAAGGTATGTCGGCGCGACGATCTCGCCGCCGGGAACCGTCAGGATATAGCATTTGCGGTTCTCGCCGAGGCCCATTTCGGATGAGTAATCCTTGATCAGGTTTTCGATCTCATACTGCTTGACAAATTCGCGCTTGGCCGAGCTCATAATGCTCTGGACCGCCGCCCCAAAGCCGTCCTGCTCAACGGTCGTGCCGACTGTCTCCTTGAACGCGTTCTCATAGCCCGCTGTCACACAGTAAACCGAGATGACCCCGAACGCCGCGATAAGAAGTATGGTAACGCCCGCAAACAGCGCCACGGTCTTGTAAATCAGCTTGTTTTTAAACATTTTTTATTCTCCAAAATTAAATCTGAATTTATTATAACATTAAAAAAATATTAATACAAGGAATTTTTATTGTCACATAAAAAATATATTGCATATTTTACAAAAATGAAGTATAATTGTGACAGAATTAATGGGGAGGCGGTACGCGTGAAGCGGAGAGCGCTGAATATCGCGGTTCTATACGTGGTGCTTTTTGCCGCCGCGGTATTCCTTTCGGTTTTACTCAGCCGCGGCGCGTTTCACTTTATCTGCCCGTTCCGCGAACTGACCGGACTCCGGTGCCCGGGCTGCGGGAACTCAAACGCGCTACTCGCGGTCGCCCGCGGCGGCTTTAGAGAAGCGTCAGCTTACAACCCAATGTTTTATCCGGAAATGATGTTTGCGGTTGCAGGCGTTGTGTGCGTCTCGGCCGCGTACATAAAGGGTTCGCGGCCCTCAAGAGCGTTCGTTCGGGTTTTGGCCTGCGGCGCGGTTTTGATTTTAATTTGGGGAATAATCAGAAATATAATTAATGTTTAAAACAAAAATTGTGAAAGAAGGTTTTATGATGTATTGTAACAATTGCGGAAGCGAAATGCCAAGCGACGCGAAATTCTGCCCCGTTTGCGGCAGCCCCGCGCAATCGGTCGGCCAGAGCGGCGAGCCGAATGCCGCGTATCGGCCTTATGTCCAAAACGCGTCATATGCGTCGCCGCCCAAGTCGCGGCTGTTGGCGGGAATACTGGCACTGCTTTTCGGCGGCATAGGCGTGCATAATTTTTACCTCGGCAACACGACCCGTGCCGTTATTCAGATCGTTGTGTCGCTTGTGACCTGCGGTTTGGGCTCGATCTGGGGATTTGTCGAAGGCATACTTATTCTGTGCAGACAAATAAACGTTGACGGCTACGGCAACCCCTTAAAAGACGACTGCTAAAAAACAAAATTTCCGCAGAGCCCCGCGTTTGCCGGCAAAAGCGGAGGAAGAAGCCGCAGCAAAGCGGCCCGAAAATAATAGAAAGGACAATTGCGGCAGCAAATGTCCTTTTTTGTGCGCTTATCTTTATATAAATTTTTTGTGTGTCAAGTTGTTTATTTCAAAAGTTTTTACCATAAATTCCCAATAATTTGATTTTTCATTTAAGTTTTAAGTTAATTACTTAAAACACCGGCCGGCGAGGGGCGGTCCGGCGGCGCTTGCCGCAGGACCGCAAAAGCCTGTCAATCGGCTTTTGCTTTGCCAGTCGGGCGCGTAAGGTGGTGTTTCTTTGTCTCCCGAACAGACATATATAATAGCCCTGTCCAAGGCGGCGATCTTTGATGAAGATCCGCCTTTGCCGCCGGAGGATACTGACTGGCAATATATATGGGATAAGGCATATGAACAAAACATCTCCGGCCTGCTCGCGAGCGCGATAAAAAAGCTTCCGGACGAGCAAAAACCCGCTAACTATCAGGAATGGCACATTCTAATGCTGCAAACCCTCACGATCATGAGCGACCGCTTTGACGAGTTTGACAGAATGATCAACATTTTAAGGCAAAACGGCCTTGAGCCAATCAGCCTCAAGGGAATTGTTGTCGCGAGAGATCTTTACGGAGATAAGGCAATGCTTCGGACCATGGGCGATTTTGACATCTTTGTCGGCAAGGATAAATATTCCGGGGTCAAGGAACTTTTTGCATCCGAGGGTTATGAGATTTCCGCAGAGAGTATGGGAATGAACGCTAAACGGGGCCGTCACTTCTGGGAGATATTCTTCACTCTTGAGGAAGAGTTCCGCGTAAACTGCCTTGAGTGGGACAAGCGTTTTCCGAACCACACAATAAGGACAGATAGCGGCATACTGACGCTGGACCCGACATATATGCTGGCACACCTTATACTTCATCTTGGGAAACACATGGTTCGGGAAGGCTCGGGAATACGGAGTCTGCTGGATATAGCTCTGTTTGTAAGAAAATATCGGAACGATATAGATTTTGAGTTTGTGCGCAGGGCTTGTGAAGAACAGTATTTTGAGAACGCGTACGTGCTAACGCTGAACGCTGTAAAACAGTTTTTCGGAATTGATACAGAGGTCGAAGAAAAAGACGCCGAGGTATTTATGGAATATATGCTCACCGGCGGAATTTTCGGCGATAAAAGCGAGAATGTAATGATATCCCAGGCGTCAAAGCATGAGGATAATGTAGGCATTGTGAGAAGATTATTTTTTCCCACGGTAAAAATGCTTGATTACAGGTATACCTACTTAAAGCAATATCCGTTTTTACTGCCTGTTGCATGGGTGCATCGCGTGTTCTATGCCCATTCGCATTACGGATATTCATTCAGACAAATGCTTCGTGGTATAAAAGGCGGCATAAGTTTTGCCAAAAAGCGAGACAAATGGATGGAAAATTTGGATTTATATGACAAGAGAGGTTAAGCAATGGAACCGATACGAGTTGCCCATATAATGGGCAAAATGGTGCGCGGCGGCGTCGAGTCCGTTGTGATGAACTATTACAGGAATATTGACCGCAGGAAGGTGCAGTTTGACTTTTTTGCGGACAGCGACTCGGTCGATCCGCTGCCTTATAAAGAGGAAATTGAAAGCTTGGGCGGCAGAATATACATAGTTCCGCCTTATCAGCAGATAAATAAGTATTTGCCCGCTCTTACAAAGCTTTTTAAAGAGAACGGATATAAGATCGTGCACTCGCATTTAAACACGCTCAGCGTATTTCCGCTGTATGCGGCAAGACGTGCCGGAGTGCCGGTGAGGATCGCGCATAACCATTCCACGGCCGCAAAGGGCGAGACGAAAAAGAACATAATGAAATATGCCTTGAGGCCGTTCGCAAAGGTAAACGCCACGCATTACGCGGCATGTTCAAGATACGCGGGCGAGTGGCTGTTCGGGAAGAAAAGCATGGAACGCGGCGAGGTCACGATATTCAACAACGCGATCGACCTTGACAGGTTCAGATTTGATCCCGCCGTGAGAGACGAAGTGCGGCGCGAGCTTGGCATCGAAAATAAATTTGTTGTCGGGCACGTCGGAAGATTTTGCTTCCAAAAAAACCATGAGTTTTTAATAGATATATTCGCGGAAGTTCACAAGCAAAACCCAAATTCGGTCTTATTGCTTGTGGGCGGCGGAGAGCTGCTTGACGAGATAAAGCAGAAGATCAATGATCTAAGCCTCGACCAAAGCGCAATAATACTGCAAAACCGCAGCGACGTGAACCGCCTCTATCAAGCAATGGACGTGTTTGTTTTTCCGTCAAGATATGAAGGGCTCGGAATTGTTTGCGTGGAGGCTCAAGCGGCATCAGTCCCGGTAATTGCGTCAATTGCGGTGCCAAAAGATGCGGAGATGACTAATTATATTAAACGCATTGATTTATCAAAGGGCGCCGATTATTGGGCAACCGAGACTCTTGGCTGTTTAAAGCTTAAAAACAGAAATGAAATAATGAAAACTGCTAATATGAGATACGACATAAAAATTCAAAATAAAAAATTACTTGAATATTACGAATTATTATATAAGGAGCAATAACAATAATGTCAGAAAAGATTAATGTTATCAACTTTGAGTTAGATAATATTCATGGAGGAATAGAATCATTTATGATTAATGTTCTTGAAAATATTAATCATGAAATGTTTAACTGTGAATATGTGACTTCCTATTCAAATTCTGATGTTGTAAACAGAATAAAAGAGTTAGGAGGAATCGTGCACGAGATTCCTTCAAAAAAAAAGATATTCAGCTATATTCATGCTATAAACAAACTGTTAAAAAACCATTATGATATTGTGCACATACATAAAAATTCAGGCATTAATATAATTCCTTTGATTTTATCTAATATAAATAAAGTTAAAAGAATTATTTTTCATTCGCATAATACTGATGCGACTGTTAACACCAAGCTAAGTTTCTTACATAAAGTTAACAGAAAATATATTTTGAGCAATTCAGATATTTTGTTAGCTTGCTCTGAAAAAGCTGCAAAATGGATGTATGGAAGAACAGAAGGAATTACCATTATTAAAAATGGTATAAAAATTGATAAATTTAGGTTTAATCAAACTGTTCGTGATGAAGTTCGCCTTAAATTAGGACTTAATAATGCATATGTTGTTGGGCATGTCGGCAGATTTAATCGGCAAAAAAACCATGACTTTTTAATCAGGATTTTTAATGCGATTAAAGAAAAAAATGACAATGCGATACTTATGTTAATTGGCGAAGGGCAGTTCAAAAATGAAATTATTCGTTTAGTAAAAAGTTACGGCCTTGAAAAATCGGTATTATTTTTAGGTGTGCGCAGTGATGTAAATGAACTTTTACAGGCAATGGATGCATTTGTGCTTCCATCATTGTATGAAGGTTTGCCGATTGTTTGTGTTGAGGCTCAAGCGGCAGGGTTGCCTTGTTTAGTATCTGACACTGTAACAAGTGAAGTAATGATAACCGATAAGTGCAAAATGAAAAGCTTAGATAATTCTCCGGAAAGCTGGGCTAATGAAATATTATCTCTCAATAAAACACGAGGATACGATAATAATATTGAAAAGTATAATATAAAAAATACCGTTAATGTATTGGAAAAAATATATCATATGTAATAAAAATAAACTTGAAATATAGAGTGACGTGTAAAATATTATGGTAATATATATTTGCTTAATTATATATGTGTTAATTGTAGGCGGCTACAATAAAAGCAAAAAGGCTTCAAAATTGGCAACAATTATTGCTTTTTTTGTCGCTTTTACTGTTGTGCAAGCTCTGCGTAGTTACACAGTAGGAACAGACACGCCTATGTATATTAAATTTTATAATAATATAGCATTAAATTCTCGTTTTGAACCGGGATTTATGCTATTATGTAAAATTCTTAATTATTTTAAATTAGACTCCAGATGGCTTTTAATAACAACCGCAATAATAACAAATTTCGGATATATGTATTTTATTTATAAAAATACTGATAAATTGACAGAAAGTGCACTAATATATATTTTTATGAATTTCTATTTTGACTCATTTAATCTTATGAGGCAAAGTATAGCGGTTTCAATACTCTTAATAGCAATGACCGCTTTTTTAAATAAAAAATATATTAGATTTTTTATACTTTGGTTAGTTGCTTGTCAATTTCATAATACATGTTATGTATATATTTTAGTATTAATATACATATATATTAATTCATTTATGAAAACATGGAAAAGCAAAACGGCATTTTTTTTGGCATGTATGTGTATATTATATTTTATTACACCGTTAATACTTTCAACTTTATTTTCTGTATCAGATATAAGTTCAAATTATTATTATTATACAAGTGGAAGAGGTTTAGAATATATAGAGCGTAACGTTTTCGGATCTGTACTGCTTGTTTTGCTTAATTCGATGTTGTTATTATATGCATGTTTGCGAAAAAAAACAATATTAAGCAATATTAGAGAAGCAGAATTTCAATTCTATTTTTCTAATATGTGTTGTGCGATTTTATGTTATGTTGCAGCCATACAGATTGAAATTTTTTCGCGTTTTGGTCACTATTTTATGCCTGCCGCAATTATATTAGTGCCAATGTGTTTTAAAGAAAATAATAAAAAATCATATTTTGATAAGCTTGTAATATATGGAGGGTTAATTGTACAATGGATCATCATTATTATATATCGCCCAATATGGAATGGTGCAGTGCCATACAGCTTTTTATAATGATGCATGTATTAAGATATAAAAATTGGTATAACTGATAAAAGAGGTGTTTTTATGAAATATGAAATATATAATATTTTGAAAAAAATATATAAAAAAACTGTAGGTATTGTCGCGAAGCCAATAAATTATCAAAGAATTAAAAACAGTAGCAATTCATTAATATCATTAAGGAATATTCATAGCGGACAAAGATGTTTTATTATTGGCAACGGGCCCAGTTTAAACGCCAATGATTTGGATAAGCTGAAGGATGAAATATGCTTTGGATGCAACGGTATATATAATATATATAGTAAAACTGAATGGAGACCCACTTACTATTGTTCACAAGATATAGTATATATCATGAGTAATAGGAAGAAAATAATTGCTCAAACAATAAAAAATAAATTTTTGGCAATAGATGATAAAATATTATATCCACCGCTTGGCAGCGCCCTTTATATAAGATTTATAAGAGAAGAATATGACGTGCTGCCAAAGTTTTCAAGTGATATAGTAGAAGGTATATATGATGGGAGTACGGTATCCTATATGTGTATGCAAATTGCAGCATATATGGGATTTAAAGAGATAATATTATTGGGATTTGATCATAATTACTCCGCAATGGTTGATGAAAATGGAAATATTATACACCAACCGGATGTGAAAGATCATTTTTCATCGACAGATAAAATTTCAAATTTACCAAGATTGCATAATTCAACTCTTGCATATCAGGCAGCAAAAAAATATGCGGACAAACATGGAATAAGAATATACAACGCAACACGTGGCGGGAAACTTGAGGTGTTTGAGCGAATCAGTTTTGATGAATTGTTTTAATAAAATAAAGATACAATTATAAATTTGGAGGCGGCTATGAAAAAGATAATAATTAATAAGCCTGAAATTACATCCGGTTATGATGAAAATCATAAAAGATTATCGGCGAAAATAGAAGGCGACAATTTTGTCAAAGATTTATATTATGAAGTTGAGAAAGAATATGAAAAGTATCTTTGTTATGAAAGGGGAGATGCCTTCTTAATTGGATTGCTTTATTTTGCTATGATAAACGGATATGATATGGAAATCAAAGTTCCGATTTCGGAAAAATTGTATTATCAATTAACGGAACAGTATATACCAACTATTTGCAAATATGCACCCGAGCAATTCAAAAAAATCAAAATAGTAGCGAAGCTTGATAACAAGCCTATCGTTAACGCCGGCGCTGTTGGAACGTCGGCTTCCGGCGGTGTCGATTCCTTTTATACTATTATTAAAAATTCAAATATGATAGAAACAAATTATAATATTACACACTTAATGATAGTCAATTTTTATAGCATATACTATGGCGAAAAATCTACGAGAGATAGATTTTCAAAAACAAAAAAAGCAGCAGAAAGAATTGCCGAAAATCTTAATTTGCCTTTGGTGGCTGTATATAGTAATGAAAATGAATTTTGGTTTAAAAATTGCATGGAGTTATACTGTTTAAGATATGCGGCATATGTATTTTCTTTACAAAAGCTATTTGCTGTATATAATTTCAGTTCCGGATATGAATACAAAGATTTTAAACTAGGCGCGAATGTGCCGTCTGATCGATATGATTTTTTAACGGCGCAGCTTATATCAAATGAAAACTTTACATTCTATTCTTCCGGAGATGAAGCGAGCAGATTAGAAAAACTAGAGTATATTGTTAATAACCCGGTTGTAAAAAAATGCTTACAGGTTTGCAATATTACGCAGGATAATTGCAGCACCTGTTCAAAATGTATGCGAACACAGCTAGAATTATGGGTTTTGGGTAAATTGGATTATTATAATAAAGTTTTTAAAACGGATATTTTTTACAAAAATAAAAACAAAGAGCTTATTAAAATTATTGGAAGAAAAAATGAGTATGATAGGGAAATTATAAAAGCGGCAAGTACAAAAAAATTAATTCCTATAAGCGTAAAGATAATTGGCAACATAAAATATTACTTGTGGCAAAAATTAAAAAATGTTGTAAAAAGAAGTGAATTTCTGACAAACTGGTTTTTAAATACAAAGTTAGAACATACAAACAAAAAATATGAAACAGAGGCCATTATTTATAGTATGGATCCTGATGTTGCCAAAAAATGTAATAATGTGGTGTTATAGTTTTATTTATTACAAAAGAAAGATGATGTACAATGTCTAAATTATATAGTTTGCTTAAGAGTAAATATATCTCATTGCCGCTCCCTGTTAAAGTGGCAATGTTATATATCATATGCAAGGTCACAGAAAAAGGCATTGCTTTTTTCGCTGTTCCTATTTATACGCGCTTAATGCCTCCGGAACAGTATGGTTATTATTCAATATTTCAATCGTGGGAAGAAATATTGTTAATCTTCGCAACGCTTAACATGTGGAATTATCTTTTTAGCAAAGGAATGGTAAGATATGAACATGAACAAAATCAATTTGCTTCAGCTTTGGTTGGATTAAGTGGTTTACTCACGATTTTATTATTTATTATTTATCTGCCATTTAATAAATGGTTTGAAAGGATTGGCGGTTTGCCAATAAGCCTTATGTGTTTAATGTTTCTCTATTTTTTGTTTAGACCATCATTTGAATATTGGTGTGCAAAACAAAGATTTAATTATAATGTTGGCGGATATGTAGTTGCTTCAATTATTGTGGCAATTTTAACACCAATAGTATGTATATCCGCAATATTATTTTTTAAATCCAAGGGCATTGCCGATTTAAGTTTTGCGTTGATAGGCGGCAAGGTTATTTGTGCCGTTGCTGTTTACGTGTTTGCTATGATAATCCTTTTATCAAGGTGTAAAAAATTGTTTAATTGGGGTATATGGAAATATGCGCTTACTTTTAATTTGCCGCTAATACCACATTTTTTATCAAGTATAATTCTACAACAGTCTGACAGAATTATGATTGGTAGTATTTGCGGAAACAGTGAGGCGGGTATATATAGTGTTGCATACTCAATTTCGACAATAATGCTTATTGCGAATTCTGCCGCCATTGATTCTATAATCCCTTGGATGTATAAAAAAATGAAAAATAAAGATTATAAAGGCATATCGTCGGTTGGAAACGGAGTGTTGTTGTTTATGACGGCTGCAAATATTATTGTCGCGTTATTTGCTCCGGAGGTTATAGCTTTGATGGCTCCTTCCGATTATAGTATGGCAATGTATATTATACCGCCTGTAGCGATCAGTAATGTATTTATATGTATGTTCAATTTGTTTGCAAATGTTGAATACTATTTTGAAGAAACACAATTTGTTATGTTGGCATCAATATTAAGCGCTGTCGCGAACCTTATTTTAAATTATATATTTATAAAAAAATATGGTTTTTTAGCTGCAGGATATACAACAATGATATGTTACATAATTTATTCTTTATGCCATTGTGTTTTCATGTATATAGTTTTAAACAAGCACAATGTAAATTCACAGGTATACAATACGAAGCAGTTATGGATAATAGCTTTATGCGCTGTAATAGCAGCGCTTCTAACGATGATTTTCTATCCGTATTTGATTGCAAGATTGTGTATCGCAATAATAATAGTTTTTATTTTCTTTATTAATAGAAAAAGAATTATAAAAATCATATTAGATATAAGAAATAAGTAGAAAGAAATATAATACGTTTAGGAGGCAATATATGAGAATAGCATGTTTTATACCTATAAAAGCAAATTCGGAACGGGTAAAGGGTAAGAATTTTAAAATACTTAACAACAAGAAATTATATGAATACATAATTGAACACACTATTGAAGCTGATATGTTTGATGATATATACGTTGACACTAACAGTGATGAAATAGCAAAGTATGCCAAAAAGAACAGATGTATTGTGATAGAAAGAAAAGAGGAACTTTCACGAAATAGTGCGAACGGAAATGATTTGCTCAATTATCATTTTGAGCTTTATCCCGATTATGACTATTATTTTCAGCTTTTTGCAACCGCTCCTTTTTTGCAAGTTGAAACTATAAAAAAATGCGTTGACAAGCTTGTTTATTCAGCTGAATATGATTCATGTTTTACTGCGACGGCACAGCACGGTTTTTTTTGGCTTAATAATGAACCGATTAATTACAGGCCGTGCATACTGCCGAGAAGCCAAGATATGGCACCTATGATAGAAGAAACAACCGGACTTTACGGAATAAGTAAAGAAGCGCTGAAAAAATACAGATGTAGGATTGGAGCAAAACCATATATACATTACGTTGACAAATTTGAAGCAATAGATATAAACACGGAAGCTGATTTCAAAATGGCTGAATATATAGGAAAATATTATTGGAAAATGACTGCAGAAGAAAGCAAATAAAATTGTATATAAGCAATCATAATTATTTTTGTGGCCGAATTTATCGCTGCGATGTTTGTGAAACGACGAAAATATGCAGAGTTTTAAAATATGCTATATAGTTTGTGATTACGAATATAGTACATAAATTGCGGCAACACAGATAAATTTTAAACCTCTCAAAAACTCGCGGGGCGTCTTATAGAGACGCCCCGCAAGTTTTTATCTGTTGCCGTACATTTTTTCGTAGTAGTCTATATATTCGCCCGTGATTATCGGCTCCCACCAGGAGCGGTTGTTTAAGTACCATTTTATCGTCTTTTTTATGCCGTCCTCAAACTTTGTTTCGGGCAGCCAGCCGAGCTCGCTGTGGATCTTTTGCGGGTCGATAGCGTATCTCAAATCATGGCCCTTGCGGTCGGTCACGTAGGTTATCAGACTTTCGGGCTTGTTAAGTTCTTTGCATATCAGCTTCACTATGTCAATGTTCCGCATCTCATTATGTCCGCCGATGTTATAGACCTCGCCCTCTCTGCCTTTGTGGATGATTAGGTCAATGGCTTTGCAGTGGTCCTCGACATACAGCCAGTCGCGAATGTTTTCGCCCTTGCCGTAAACCGGCAGCGGCTTGTCGTTCAGCGCGTTCGCTATCATCAGCGGTATCAGCTTTTCCGGGAAGTGGTACGGACCATAATTGTTTGAACACCTCGAGATCGTCACCGGCAGGTTATAGGTTCTGTAGTACGCCTGGACCAGCAGGTCCGCGCTTGCCTTGCTCGCGCTGTAGGGGCTTGAGGTGTGAAGCGGAGTCTCTTCGGTGAAAAACATATCCGGCCTGTCAAGCGGCAGATCGCCGTAAACCTCGTCGGTCGAAACTTGGTGATAGCGCTTTATTCCAAACTCACGGCAGGCGTCCATCAGCGTCTGTGTGCCGATTATATTGGTCCTGAGGAATATTCCCGGATCCTCGATCGAACGGTCAACATGACTCTCCGCCGCGAAGTTCACCACTATGTCGGGGTTTTCCGCCTTGAACAGACCAAAGACTGCCTCTCTGTCCGCTATGTCACCTTTTACAAACTTTATTCTGTCCATAACGGGCGCGAGCGTTTCAAGATTGCCCGCGTATGTCAGCTTGTCCAACACGAGTATCTCATATTCCGGATGTTCTTTTGTCATATAGTGGACAAAATTGCCCCCGATAAATCCGGCCCCGCCGGTTATCAATATCTTCATTTATGCTCCTCCTCGTTTACATCTATTTTACATATTTGACTTTTCTTTGTCAATGATCAATCAACATCAAGCAATGACAGCAAATACTGTCCGTACTCCGTCATATTTAGCTCCTCGCCGATCGCGCGGAGCTTTGCGTCATCAATAAAACCGCGCCGCCATGCGATCTCTTCTATGCACGATATGTAAAAGCCCTGCATTTCCTGTATGGTTTTCACAAAGCCGCTGGCCTTGTGCATTCCCTTGGGCGAGCCCGTGTCGAGCCATGCCATGCCGCGTCCCATAAGCGTTACTCTGAGTTGTCCGCGCCTTAAATATTCGTTGTTTATAGAGGTTATCTCTATCTCGCCGCGGGCTGAAGGCTCCACGTTTTTTGC
>CANRGH010000016.1 GCA_947630135.1 uncultured Monoglobus sp. | reverse complement strand
GGCGCTCTCGGTTATGGGGAAAAGAGCCGCCATGAACATTCTGTCGCCGTCGCCGCTCATGTTGTCATTCGGGATGATCTCTATGTACTTTTCGCTCTCGCCCTCGGCAAAATCAAGCACGAGGTAGGCGCTGTCCATCTCAAGCGAAAGCGCGGACAGCATGTCGTCGGTGAACTGCGCCATGCTTCCGCCGCCGTCCATCGGCGTCTTGTCGGACTCAAGACCCGTCGCCAGACTCTTGGCGGCCTTAAGGCTCACGGCCGCGGCCTCGGTTCCGTCAGCTTCCGCCTCGGCGGAGTCCTCATTCGGGTCATCGAGCGTTTCGGGCTCCGTCGAAACCTCGGGCGCTTCATCGGCCGCCTCGACATTGGAGTCCCGCGTCTCGGCTGACGCTTCGGCGTCCTCCGACTCTGTCGGCTCCGAAGCGTCAAGTTCACTCAACGCCTCGCCCAAATAGTTTCCGAGTTTTTCGGCGTCTTCGGTATAAAGCTCGTTCGCCGTTTCCTCGTCGAGCTTCTCGCTGTCAACCAGAACGTCGGTGTCGTTCCGCTCCTCGATAGAATCGGGGTTTTCCATGATCTCCTCAAGCAGCGACCTGCTTTTCCGCGCGTTTTTAACGCCCTCGGAAAAAACGTTGCCGCCGAGAACCTTGATTTTGTAGTCGCTGCCGTATCTCGCGGTGATGTCCGTCATGTTAAGGCGCAGCGAGGCCTCGGGCAGGTTATCGCCGCCCCTCGCTACCTTAAAAATATACGGCGCGTTCGCGTTCTCGTCGATCACGGCGTTTGAGACCGAGACATAAAAAGCGCCGCTTGAAATAATTTCATCCGCCACATCGTCCTCGGGCAGATAGATCGGGTCGCCCGCAGCGAACACCGGGATCTGAACCGAGCACACAAGCATAGCGAAAACAAGCGCCGCGCTTAAAATACTTTTTACTTTCCGTTTGATGCTGATCTTCATTTGTCATGCCTCCCGAATATATAAATTTAATTAATTTACACCATAATAACCCAAACAGTTATGTCGGTTTTACGCAGACTTCTCATATAATTATATCACAAGTTTAAATATAATTCATTACCCGATGCATGCCGTTCACGCAGTCAAACATGATTTTTACGACACCCGCGCGCCGCAAACCGTATATTCAGAAACAATTATTCGATTTGTCTCAAAATGCCTTCTCATTGATCAAACCGATATTAACAGCGACCAAACATAAAAAGACCCGGGCATTTGAAGCCTCGCCTCGGGTCTTTGAAATGATTGTTGCTTTCCTATAGTTTTATTATATGCAATTGTCACACACTCCTAGTTTAAAAATAAATTATTTTATTGTTGTACCAATTTATGACCATACTTTGCCGTTATTGTCATACTTAAATTTCTTTATGGCGTCCATGCCCGATATTTTTATTCTTTCAGATATGACACGGCCCGCATCGTCTCTCTTCTCTGTGACTTATAGGCTCACCTGACTAGTGCATAATACCAATTTTCTTCAAGTCTTCCTACTTTCTTATAATTCAATCCTATATTTATTTGGGATATATCATTGTCTTCTGAAGAATATATTATAGCACTCCCGGCAAATTCACCTCTGTTCACAAAAAATACTACTATATTTTGATTGTTATTTTTATAATATGCTATAGTATTTGTTTGAGATGTTGTACTTATTGGTGCTTTGTATAAAAATTCTCCCATACGATACTGCTCTATTTCAGCATTGTCAATCATATCTACAATTTTTTCTCTATTATATTTATTTATAACAAAATTTAATTTTATATTTACATATGAATTAGCTAAGATGAATGTCCACACCATACAAAATATTAATAGGCATATAGATACAATGTTTAATAATTTGTTTTTATGTATATAAAGCATCCAAGAAATACTTCCAATAGATGTTAAAATACATATAATATCCGCTATTAGAAGAATGATTCCTCTAATAAGTATATTTTTATTGTATATAATATCCCATACTAACCATTTACTTAAAATTAATAGGATTAGTGAAAATATAAAAATTATTATTGAAATATATTTTTTCACTATCACATCACCTTCCTATGTTAAACATATTAATTCCATATCTAATCCAATCTTCATCTATGCCGTCTGTGAGCTTTGTCAATAATCCGGCTTTGTTATAGGTGTATGTGTTGGTTATTCCTTTTTTCGTCTCGGTCTCAAGCCTGCCGTTTTTGTCATAGGTATACATCCACCGTAGAAACAGAACAAGCAGCTCTGCCTCTACATTTATTGATACTAACCTACTTATAAATACAATGTAACCGTTACCTAACTCTATCGATTGTTAGTATTCATGTTTGGACAATAGGGCCATTCATCTTTCATTTATCTTCTATATAAAGTACTTTATACGTTTAGCAAAATACCAAATTTCTAAAAAAAGAATTACAATACTCGCAAAAAAATTAATTAAACTTAGTTTAAAATATATGTTCATCGCTATCATCGAAACGTATACGATAATATATAAATATATTGCATACTTCTTTTTATGTTTAAAACCATGCCATATTAATATGCTAACTACAAGTATATATATACAAAACATATCTAAAAATAAGGTATCAATAGCAAAGTTAGTAAACACTTGCATAGTTAATACTATTGATAATACTACAAAAACTAATACTATTATAGGTATTTTTACCTTAGTTATAAAGCTAAACCATTTCCATCCAAGTACGCTTTTATTCATACCGATCTCCTCTATCCCTGTATTAAATAGTAACCCTGTTGTAGATAGAACTCTACATAACCTTGCATTGAAAGCAATTAGTAAAGGGATGGGAATGAATAAATCCAACAGTTTTACCTCCAGCTTGATCAACAAGGTATAGTCATAATTTGCAAGAAACGTTTACAGTCTCACTTATACGCAGTCCGTTTCCGTCATATCTGTATGTGTTTATTATACCGATTTTTACCGATCTTGTCAATCTGTTATACTTACCAAAGTCAGGAGGATTTTTATATTTCCCACGGATTTTACTTTTCAATGCCGAAAAAACCCTTGTGTGACGCGGGTTGCGGGGATTTTTGTGGGAAAAGCAAAATTTACCGCTCAACATATTATATTTTCCCACGGATTTCCCACGCATTCCCAAAAACACGATCGGGCACAAAAAAACACGATTAGCCGTTTCCGGATAATCGTGTTTCGTGTCCATGTTAAACATTTGGCTTATTTACGCGGTTTTTGAAGTGTATTTAATCGTGTTTTTATGTATTTACGATTATCCGAAATATCTCTTCAAAAGTCCCTCAAAGCCGCAGCCGTGTCTTGCTTCGTCCTTCGCCATCTCGTGAACGGTGTCGTGGATCGCGTCATAGTTCAGCTCTTTCGCGAGCTTCGCGAGTTCCAGCTTGCCCGCCGTCGCGCCGCACTCAGCCTCGGCTCTGAGCTGCAGGTTCTTCTTGGTGTCGGGATATACTACCTCGCCCAGAAGCTCGGCGAACTTGGCCGCGTGCTCGGCTTCCTCGTAGGCCGCCTGCTGATAGAAAGCGCCGATCTCGGGATAACCCTCGCGTATAGCCTGTCTGGCCATTGCGAGATACATGCCGACCTCGGTGCACTCACCGGTGAAGTTTGCCTTGAGGCCCTCTATAACTCTGGGGTCAACGTCCTTCGCGATACCGATAACGTGCTCGCAAGCCCAGGAAAGGCCGCCTTCCTGCTCCTTAAACGCGCTCGCGGGGGCCTTACACTGAGGACATTGCTCCGGCGGCGTCTCGCCTTCATAAATATATCCGCATACTCCGCATACCCATTTCTTCATAATCTTTACCTCCATATTAAAAATGTATTTTAAATTAATTTTTCTTCAAAGTTTTCCCATTTATTATAATATTTCAAACCGCGCTTTGTCAAGCGGATTTTGAAAATTCACTCAAATTAACGCTTGTCAAATTCCACATATTCCCTGTGCTCGGCGACGTTTTTATACGCGGGTCTTATGATCTTGCCCATGTTAATAAGCTCCTCAAGTCTGTGCGCGCTCCAGCCCGCTATCCTCGCGATCGCGAACAGGGGCGTGAACAGCTCGGTCGGCAAATCAAGCATGTTGTACACAAAACCGCTATAAAAATCAACGTTCGCGCTGACGCCTTTATAAATTTTCCGCTTTTCCGAGATGACCTCTGGCGCGAGGCGCTCAATGAGAGCATACAGCCCGTATTCCTCGCTCCGTCCCTTCTCTTTGGAAAGGCGCTCCACAAACGAGCTGAACACCTTGGCTCTCGGGTCCGAAATCGAGTATACGGCGTGGCCCATTCCGTATATGAGACCGCTCTTGTCATTAACTTCGCCGTCAAGCATTTTCGAGAGGTAGGCTTTGATCTCGTCCTCGTCAGTCCAATCGGAAATGTTTTCTTTAATATTCTCAAACATTTCTATGACCTTGATGTTGGCGCCGCCGTGCTTCGGGCCTTTGAGCGAGCCGAGAGCCGCGGCGATGACCGAGTATGTATCCGTGCCCGAGCTCGTTACAACATGGTCGGTGAAGGTGGAATTGTTTCCGCCTCCGTGCTCGGCGTGGAGAATAAGCGCTATATCCAGAATTTTTGCCTCGATCTGCGTGAACTTGCCGTCGGGCCTGAGGCAGTGCAGAATGTTTTCCGCGGTCGAGTAACTCGAGACAGGCTGATGTATAAACAGACTGTTTCCGCCGTAATAGTGGTTATATGCCTGATAGCCGTAAACCGAAAACAGCGGGAACAAGGCAATGAGCTGCAAACACTGGCGCAGAACATTCGGGATCGACGTGTCGTTGGCCTTTTTGTCATACGCGAACAAGGTCAGCACGCTGCGCTGCAGGGTGTTCATCATGTCGTTGCTCGGGGCCTTCAGAATAATGTCGCGCACAAAGCTTGTCGGCAGCTTGCGGTATTCCGAAAGCAACTTTAAAAGCTTGTCAAGCTCGCTTTTGTCGGGCAGCTCGCCGAAAAGCAGCAGATACGCCGTTTCCTCAAAGCCGAACCTGCGCCCGTTAAGATTTTTGACTATGTCGATTATATTGTAGCCTCTGTAGTAAAGCTCGCCATCACACTGAACCTTTTTCCCGTCTATAATTTTATTTGAAATGATTTCCGAAATTTCGGTAAGTCCCGTGAGCACTCCTTTGCCGTCAATGTCGCGCAGGCCGCGCTTCACATCATATTTGCCATAAAGCGAGGGGTCAATTTTCGAGTTTGACACGCACTTTTCCGCAAACTCATAAACATCCGGTGAAATTTGAGATATGCGCTTCATACTGATCCTCCTTTTCCGAAAGTATAAATCCACATATTAGAATTATACCTTTTTTTCCAAAGACAGTCAATCAAAATTGAAAATATTCATAAAAAGTTAATATGAGAAAAACCGATATATTTCGGCAAAACGGGCGTGAAAAAATCCCGTTTGTCGAAAACGGGACCTTCTCACTTTGTTTTTGATCAGAGCAGCGCCACGGTAAGCGTCAGAATATTTCTGTTGCCTTCGCGCGAATATTCCATTGACTCGGTCATCTTGCGAACGAGCAGAATTCCGAGGCCGCCTATCCGGCGCTCGTCGGCCGACAGTGTGATGTCGGGCTCGGGCGCGTCGAGCGGATTATAAGGTATTCCGTTGTCCTCAAAACGAAGATACAGCTTGCCGTCCTTTATCGAATGTGAGATCGAGGCGAATGTCGCCTTGCTGTGGTTCAAAATGTTGGCGTAGATCTCGTCGATCGCAATGCTGACGCGGTTGCCTATCTTCGGAACAACTCCGAGCCTTGACTTGATCATGTTCGTGAAGCCGATCACGGCGTCGGTGGATCTCTCGCCCGGGATGAAGGCGATCGAGTCGTTGCTGATGACATAGTTCAGTATGAAGCTAAGCATAGTTATGTCGTCAAACTGAGGCGCGCCGCCAGCGAAAATGTCAAGGTCGGACTTAACGGCACGACAAATTCCCTCGGGGCCGGTCACGGCGTTCGCGGCGATGACCTTGAGCATGCGCTCCTCGCCGTAGAAATCCTCGTTCTCATCGTTGGCCTCGGTGACGCCGTCGGTGTAGACGAATACGCGGTCGCCGGGCAGGAGCTTCATTTCCTGTCTGCGGTATTTTATTCCGTCCATGCCGCCGAGGACAAAGCCCGCCTTTTGCTTGACAACTTCGCAGGTGCCGTCGGCGTGGCAGATAACCGGCGAATTGTGGCCCGCGTTCGCGCAGGCGAGGACGCCGGTCGTAAGATCGAGAATTCCCATCCACGCGGTGACGAACATTCCCGCGTCATTGTTCTCGCAAAGCCTCTCGTTCGCGGTCGTGAAGATGTCCTCAACCTCCATACCGCTTTCTGCCAGGTCCTTGATGACCGACTTGGCGCGCATCATGAACATAGCCGCAGGTATTCCCTTGCCCGAAACGTCGGCGATCACAAAGCCGACCGACGCGTTGCCGAGCATGTAGAAATCATAAAAGTCTCCGCCAACCTCTTTCGCCGGGTACATCCGCGCGAAAACGTCAAATTCCTTTCTGCCGGGGAACGGCGGGAACACGTTGGGGATCGCGGAATACTGTATCTGCTTCGCGAACTCGAGTTCCTTGTCGATCCTCGCCTCCGCCTCGGCGATATACCGCTTCAGCGTGTCGACCGTAGAATTTATGTCGTCTGACAGCGAAGCAAACTCGCGGTTGGTGCGCACGTCGACCGTCACATTAAGGTCACCGCCCGTGATGCGCGAGAGCGAGCTGTTGACCTTTTCGATATTGTTGATGATGACCCGCTTGAGCAGGAAATAGATCAGGATAAACAGCGCCGCGAAAATGAGAATATCCATAAACAAGCTGAGGTATGTAGACAGATCGCTTATAAACTCCGCCTCCGACTTGGGGATCGCGCCGAATATGTAATAGCCCTCAACGAAGGCGTACTCGCCGAAATACGACCTGCCGTTTATCCTCGTTTCAAACACTGTCCGCTCGGCGAGAGAGGCGCTGTCGGTCATAATTCCCATCGAGTGGAGGTTTTGGCCCGAGTACTGCGTTCCTACAGTCGCGATGTTCCAATCGCTGTCGCAGATCAAGATAAATCCGGTGTTGCCTATGTGACGGTTCCTCGCTATCCTGCCGACAAAGCTGTCTATGTCGGCCTTGAAGCGTTTGTAATCGTAGCCGACCTGAATGAAGCCGCCCTCCGACAAAACGACCCCGGCGTATTTTCTGTACTCGCCGTCGCTGTGGGTGTGGGGCATGTAGGGCTGAACATATTCCCGCGTTTCGCCGTCGTTGAGCGCGAGGAACTCGGCCGACTGCTCTCCGGCCCTCATGTCAAACCCAATGTAATCCGGATTTGTGCTTGTCGTGATAAATCCGTCTTTGTCAATAACGTTTATCTCGATCGTGTTGTAGGCCGCGTTGAGGCTTGCCAAATACTCCGCGCTCTTGTCGGCGGAGGCTTCGTAATCCCTCGCGACGGCACGCGTCTTTTCGAGAAGGTTCTCATCCGAGGCGTCGCTTATGTCCTTGATAACGTCGGCTATGGCGGTGTCTATGACCGACTCGGTCTCGGTCTTTGACATTCTGTCCTGAAGCACAAACGTGAACACGCTCGTCAGAGTGTACGCGATTATGACGCAAACGAGCAGCCACTTCTGGAATGTCTTTGATATGCGCCGGTCATTCACCGATCTGCGCGAAACCAGCGGTCTTTCGCGGCTCACGAGCGTGACGCAGATTATCGAGGCGCCGACCGCCAGCATGTTATAAAGTATCATCGGAACGGTCGCGCCGCGCACGAACGAGAACGCTGTGGCGGTGTCGTTCATGTTGGTGAAAAAGATCATCAGCATATGGAATACCTCGCAGATAAGCGCGGTTCCCAGGCCGTACATCCATGTCGCCTTTTTATCGTCAAACATTACCTTTCTGAGCCACACGGCGATAATGCTCGACATCACTGTCGAGATCGAGCACGCGATCTGGGTATAGGTTCCGGCGAGGCCGAAAAACGGCGCGACAAAGCGGTACACGCCGCCGATCAGACCCGCGGTTATGCCCGCGGTGCCGCCGAAAATAAGCGCCGCGCAGATCGGCGAGGCATCACGCACGTTTATGATCACTCCCGCGCCAATATCGACGCCGATGAGGTTCGTGCTCGACAAAATCGCGAGCGCGCCGAAAACCGCGCCGATAATTATCTGCCGCACGCGTTTGTTCAGTTTGCCGAAAGGCGTTTTCGTCTCTGCAAGATAAAATATCACCGCCGCCGCCGCGTTATACAAAACGGGCAAAATAAGTGTTAAGCTCATACGCAATCATCTCCGAATTAGATTTTTAATTATTATTTAATATTATATCATAAAAAACCGTGTGATTGCAATACGTTTTCCGGCCAAACGCCGTCCGTTTACGCTCAAAAACAAGCTTTTTATGCAAAAAATTCAAGTTGTTATTGCAATTTGAAAAAAAATAATATATAATAAAAAACAGTAAGATTAAAATAACACACGAAAAGAGGTTAAACAATGAAAACAGATGTCTGCAAGCTTACCAATGACAAATCAACGTTAGACAGCATTCTGCACGAGGCGGAAAAGTCCGCCGAATACAACAAGCTCACGCCGAAACAGGCGCTTCAGCTTCAGCTGCTCGCCGAGGAAATGGTCGGAATGATGCCCGAGCTGCTTGAGATAGGCAACGGCGAGTTCTGGATCGAGAACAGCGGCAGCGACTTTGAGCTCCACGCAGCGATCAAGACAAAGCGCATGAGCATGGATAAGAAGGAAGAGATCATGTCGTTCTCAAAGTCGGGCGTTAACGCGGCCGCGAAGGGAATTGTCAACAAGATCAAGCTCGTTGTCGAAAGCATGGCCGACGGATACGCCGAGGCTTCAAGATACTCGGACGGCTCGAACCTTGAGTTTTACGACATGGGCGCGGCAAACGGCGGACTTTACAACGACATCTGGGCGGGCGCGTGGTCGCTCAGCAGCTACAAGTCGAGCGCAGAAAAGAATGACGACAAGGATACCTGGGACGAGCTCGAAAAGTCGGTCATAGCCAACATCGCGGACGACGTTATCGTCGGCTATGTCGGACGCAAGGTTGATATTATAATCAAAAAGAAATTTGACTGAAATTAAACTAAAAAACGGAACGGCGTGTTATATTGCCGTTCCGTTTTTGCTTGCGCTTATTTACTGTATTCGAGCTGCGGATAGCCGAGGTTGAGGCTTCCGTAAACGTCAAGAACGCCGTTGCCGCTGTAATTGTTCACATATACCTCATGCTGGTCGGGATAAAGCTTGACCGCGTGCGCTCCGTCGGGGATAGTGATGTCGAGCACTCCGCCCTTCACGACTCCCGCGTCGGGGTATTCGGCGCCGTCGATATAGAATTTCACGGCGTCGCCGTCCTTGAGGCCGTCCGCGTTAAGCAGAGTTATGTGTGCGGTGTAGTTCTTCGGGCTGTAATCGCCACCCGCGGTTATTCTGCCCGAGGTCGTGGGCACTGCGAGGGGCTTCTCCCCATTGTTTGTAAGAGTATTGATATAGCCGATCACAGCCTCGGTGAGGCCGCTGCCTTCGGCGATCAGCGGAACATCCTTGAACTCGCCCTGCTCGATGACATAATCGTTTGAGGTTAAGATCAGCTTTGTTTCGCCGTCGTTTTTGTCAAGCTCCGCGCCATCCGCAAGCTTTATTTCCGTGATCTTTTCGCCCTCGGGCTTGTTGGGATCATAGCTCAGGCTCATTCCGCCGATCTGCGGGAAGCTGCCCGAATAGCTCGCGGTGAGGAAGCCGGTGTCCTTATCCTGCGCGGTGACGGACGACAAATATCCCTCAAGCGCCTTAAAGAGCGTGGCCGGAGTGATCTCCTTGATGCGGACAGTGTTTGAGAAAGGCAGGGCGTTGATTATGCTTCCGATCGTGAACTCGCCGTTGGGAACCGACGTGCGGAAGCCGCCGCCGTTCTCGATTGCCACAATCGGCTCGCTGACCTTTCCGCTGCTGTCGCGATACTTGTCGGGGGCAATGTTTTCGGCCTCGGCGATCATCGCGTCGCAGATCAGACTGCCGAAGTTGGTCTCGCCGACGCGGCTTTCGGCGATCGAGGTGCCGCCGGAAATGTTGAAGATGCTGCCGCCCCAGAGCGTGTTCTGATTCACGCCGATGACCTTTGCCAGAGTCTCATTCAGCTCGGCGCTCACGTCGGTTATAGTCTTTGCCGTGTCGGGGTCGGGCGTTATGTTGTCAAAAAACGCGCGCGACAGCATCGTCTCGCTTATAGTAACGTTGTTGTTCTCGTCAAGCTCGATCTCCATTCTGCCGACGTTTACGCTTCCGGTGCCCGTCTGGGCAATTGTGATGCCGCCGACCTTATCGTTCATGACCGTGTGGCTGTGGCCGTCAATGATAGCGTCAAGCTCGGTTCCCTCCATGGCCGCCGCGAGCTTGTCGCTTGTGCAGTAGCCCTGATCGGTCACGCCCATGTGCGCGAGCGCGATGATCACGTCAGCGCCCTGCTTGTCGAGGTACTCGGTCTGCGCCTTCGCGGTCTCGACCTCGTCCTTAAACTCAATTCCCTCAAGGTTCTCGGGCTTGGTCGAAACCTCGGTGTCGCGCGTGGTCAACGCGAATATGCCGATCTTAATTCCGTTTTTGTCAATTATAACATTCTCGCCGTTAGTGCTGTCCGAGGCACAGAGCGGCTTGCCGCCCGCGTAGGTGTTGGCCGAGATTATCGGGAAATCCGCCATGCCGCGGAGCTTTGAGAGCTGCTCTAAACCAAAGTCGAACTCATGGTTACCGAGCGCCATAACGTCATAGCCCGCA
Source organism: uncultured Monoglobus sp. (assembly GCA_947630135.1). Lineage (GTDB taxonomy): Bacteria > Bacillota > Clostridia > Monoglobales > Monoglobaceae > Monoglobus. The sequence continues at coordinate 46,483 of CANRGH010000016.1, read as the reverse complement.
GCGTTCATGATCTTGATAACGTCCTCGCCCTTTGACTGTGAGGCCAGAGCGAGTCCCTGCGTCGCGTCACCGCTGTCGGCGAGCACCGCGTCGTCAAGCTTCTTGAGAGCCGCGACGCTGTCGGAACCGATCACGGACGACGAGCCGACCAGCGCGCCGTGCATGTCGTTTGTGTGCAGGATAACCGCGCTCCTGTCGGCGTCGGCAATGTTGATCTCCTTAACATCGTTAAGCGGCTCAAGGTCCGCCGTCCACTCAAACACCCTCGCCGACTCGGCGGACTCGGGCTCATAGATGTTGACAAGCGCGTCAAGCTCCGGATCGCTGAGCGCGCCTTTGATGCACTTGGCGTCCAGCAGAGCGCCCGAACCGTCGTAATAGGCGGCGAAATGAATATAGCTCTCCTGCGCCGCGTCCTCAGCGAACGCGGGCGACAGAGTCAGAAGCATTGCCGCCGAAAGAATTGCGGCGGATATTTTTCGTATCGGTAATTTTTTCATATGCGTGTCCTCCTACTGTTATATTTATTTAACGTGTTATATTTTATCACAAATTTTGCGAAAAGTCCACACTTTTTATGTTATAAAACCTATAATTTTAGTATATTTTCATTTTTCGCTTGAAATTCATAAATAATAATGCTATAATTTGTATATTATTAAAAAAATCCGAGGTGTTTGTCATGTATAAGATCGCGGTATGCGACGATGATACCGATTTCTGCAATATTCTCAAGGATTGTGTGAACGACTTTTTTTCGACTAAAGAGCCGGAATGTATCGTGCGCACATTTTGCGATGTTGAATCGCTCGGCAGATCAATTGACAGCGGATTTGAATACGATCTGATTTTCCTTGATATAATATTCGATAACGCCAACGGTTTGGCATACGCCAAAAAGCTGCGCGAGCGGAGCGGAAAACCCGATATTATCTTCATAAGCACCTCAAAAGAATACGCGATCGAAAGCTATGACGTCGATCCGCTTTACTATATTCTGAAGCCGCTTGACCGCGAAAAGATCAATGCCGCTCTAGAGCGTTTTCTTGATAAGCACATGCCGCGCAACCTATTTTTTGACACGGCAAACGGCAAGATCAAAATCAAGATCTCCGACATAACTTATTTTGAGATCTACGGCCACCGCGTCATCATAAACAAAGCCGACGGGTCAAAAACGGATTTCCACGGCACTCTCAAGGATGTTGAGACGCAGCTTCCGCAAATGCTCTTTGTGCGCCCTCACAGAAGCTATATAGTCAACATGGGCTTTATCAGCGAGATCACGCGTTTTGACATAAAGCTCACCAACGGCGCGCTTATTCCCATAAGCAAGGCTCAATTCGGAACGCTGCAGCATAAGTTCCTGAACTATCTTGACAAAAAGGACTTGTTTATATGATCGGCAAGTCTTTTTTATTTTAAATAGAAGTTGCTCTTGATCGAAAACGATGAGCTGCCGCGCTCAACTTCCATTGCTCCGCCGTATTTTTCCACTATCCTCTTCATATTTTCCATTCCGTAGCCGTGGATGCGGGATTTTTTGATCGACTGTATTTCCACGCCGTCATAACGCGCGCTGTTCCTGCATCCTATGTAGAGACAATTTCCGCTTAAATACATCTTTACCGATATATACCTTTCGCTGTCAGAACCGATCCGCTCACAGGCGTTCAACGCGTTTTCAAACATGTTTGTCAGGAAGACACAGAGATCGGTGTCAGCCATGTTAACGCTCTCGGGCAGGCTGAAGCTGTATTCCGTATTAATTCCGCTTTCCTTCGCGCGGGAGAGATACTCGCCCGCGATTATGTTCACCATCGTGTTTTTGCTGTATTGTCCCTGCGGCAAATCGTTATATTCGCTCGTAACCGCGGCCGCGTATTCCCTCGCTCTCTCGGTCTCGCCGCCGGCTAGCATTCCCGAAATCGCCAACATATGGTGGCGCATTTCGTGCCGAAGCGAGTAAGTTGCCTCCTCCGACTTCGCCATACGGTTATAGCTGTTCATCGCGAGGCGGTTCTGCTCCTCAAGCACGCCGATAGCAACCTTTGAATAAAGCGTTCTCCTGACAAACTCAATAATCAGAACAGCCGTGACCGTTATCACGATCAGGAAAATGACAAATTGCATAAGGACATAGAAATTTCCTTGAGCAGGGGTCATAAAAAGAAACGTCAAATACTCGTGCACGCTCATCCCGTTTTTCGCGCTTGCCCTGAACATTCGGATAACAGCGGCAGCCGCTATAACGAGCGCGTATATGATATATGATCTTTTTAATCTCTTTTTCTTGCTTATCTTGAACTCGGCGAAAAACAACACAGCGGCAAGCAGGCACAGCAGCAGGATCGCCGCCGCGGACACATTACCCATAAACGCGCCGTAGAGCAGATTTGAACGTATGATCTTCACCGAGTCGCAAACGACCCAAATTCCGGTGGCGCCCAAAAGCGTCCAACGCCGCCATGACGTGAGGCAAAGCGCCGCGAAAATCAGCAGCGGCGCGACGCGCAGCTCGCATACAATGTTAAGAATACCCAGTTTTTCATGCAGCAGACTGTAAGTTCCTGCGTTTGAGGAAATCGCCTCGTTCGCGAAAAGCATGATATAAAACAGAGTCAGAAGTAAAATCTTTTTATCCGCGCTGCCGTTTTTTATATCAAGCAGATAGACCAGAGCGGTCAAAATAGCCAGCAAAGCGCATATCGCCGTGTGAGTCAACGGCGCCACGTTTTCAATCGAGGTCAGGGCGAACAATGTTTCACTGCTGCAAAGATAAGGAAAAACGGGAATAATCTCCGAGGTTTCCTCCGTAAAGTATGTTATAACCGTAAGCCTGTGTCCGAGATAGTCTTCGGGCAAAAAGACCTGTATCTTTTCGCTGCGCGAAGGGCCAAGTCCGTCAGTAACCGCGAAACCGCCCGCGTCCCTCGGCGCGCCCTCAAACGAGGAATAAAGCGGCTCGTCGTCTAAATAAATTTCCGCGCCGCACACCGCGTCATAAAGAAAAATTCCGATCTGCGCGCCGCTTAGCTCCTCTTTCAGGACTCTCTCGGCTTTGACCGCGCGTCCGCTTTCTCCCGGGAACGCGATCGTTGACTCATCGACCGAAACAGGGACCGCAGGCCTCGCCTCGGAACCGGAAATTATTTCATATCTCCATTCCATATCATCCGCGGGGTCCATGTTTATATCGACCAAATTTGTTTTCTGCATAAAAGAATAAATCAAAACAATAAAAAACATAACGGCGATCACGACAGCCCCGCCAAGTATGTACTGTCTTTTTGAATACTTGTCCATATTACCGCCTCCGCTTGATCCGAATTCTGCCGATACCTGTTTATAACCTGTTTTTCAGATAAGAATATTTTATCATACTGCGGCCGCGTTGTCCATATCGTTTTACGCCGTAAAAGCAGCGTTTTATGCAATAATCGCTGTAATTTTGCACGAAAAGTGCCAAATTGAACGCGAAATGCAGTGGACACCGCGGGAAAAATATAGTATAATTTTAATGAACGAATAAAACTTATATCTCAAAGCCCGGAAGGCGGAAAGGAAAGAATGTATGGATCTTAATTATTTACTGATGCTCCAGAATTTTCGCGAAGCAACCGGCGGCGTTTTAAACACGTTTTTTGAATACATAACAAAACTCGGTGAAACGTCGGTGCTGCTGTTGCCGCTCGGAATTATCTATTGGGGAGTTGACAAGAAAAAAGGCATATTTGTCATGTTTACGCTGTTTATCAACAGAATAATAAACGGCTTTGTGAAAATAACCGCCTGCGCCTACCGTCCGTGGATACGCGACTCAAGGATCACGCCGGTGCCCGAGGCCAAGGTCGACGCCACAGGATACTCGTTCCCGAGCGGTCACACGACCAATGCGGTCAGCGTTTGGGGAGGCCTCTCCATGAACATTGAAGGCTCTCCCAAATGCCCGAAAATATTACAGATCATTATGTGGGTTCTCGTCCTGCTTATCGCTTTTTCAAGGAACTACTTGGGAGTCCACACGCCGCAGGACGTTATTGTCGCTCTGGTAATAGCCAGCGCTGTGTTGATCTTAGTCGCAAAGTTCATGCCGCTTATCGACAAAAAGCCCAAGGCAGATATATGCGTGGCGCTCGGCGGAACGGCTCTTTGCCTGCTGCTTATCCTCTACGCCGCGCTTAAGTCTTATCCCGTTGACTACGCCGCGGACGGTTCGGTCATCGTTGAGGGTTCAAAAATGGCTGTCGATTCTTACAAAAACGCGGGAATGGGCATCGGCTTCTTTATCGGCTGGCTCATTGAGCGGCGGCTCATCAAATTTTCGACCGAGAACAGTCCGGTCGTTAACATCATAAGAGCCGTATTCTGCGTGTTCACCTACACAATGTTTGACAACTTCTCGGGCAGCGCCGCGAGCGCGCTGACGGGCCTCGGCCTCGGCTCGGGCCTCTCGAAGGCGCTTGTGCAGTTCGCGCTTATTTTCTACTTTGTCGCGATCGGCCCCGCTATAGTCAAGCTGTTTGAGAACATATTCCAAAAAACAAAAAAAGCGTGAACCAAAACGCCCGAAACCCGTCGGCGGCCGCTGACGGGTTTTTTGCGCGCATTTGAGAAAAGCGCAAAAAATCGGAAGTCAAAACAAACTTAGGAAAAAGAACGCAAAATATCAAAGATTTTTCTTAAATATGGCAAGAATTAAATAGAAAACCTATATTTTTTGTTGTATAATAAGTTTACATTACTATGATTAATAAATATTGTGAACAAAAACCGGAGGCCGCGTTATGATAAAGCTGCATTTTGAAAAGACCTACAACAGCGAACGAACGAGGGAGCACGTTTTTTTCGGTGTGCCGTTTAAGCGGGGCGCGCTGCCCGAGCCGCATGGGGCGGTGTTCGGCCCCGACGGAAGCGTGTATCCGTCCGATCTGCGCGCGACCGCGCGCTGGAGCGACGGCAGCGTCAAGTGGCTTTTCGCGCGGTGCATGGTCGATCTGCCGAAAAATGCCGCGATCGACTATTATTTTGACACAGACAAAGACGACAGGGGCAGCTTTGAGCCGGTCGAATTCGACGGCCGCGCCGTTAAGACGGGCGGCCTTAAAGTCACGCTCTCAACAGGCGCAAACCGTATTTTTGATAATATAGAATACGCGGGAGCCGACCTTGGCGGCTGCATATCCTGCCCCGTTCTCACGGACGGCGGCGGGAACAAATATGATTTTAAGATAAGCCGTTGGCGCGTCAAGGAAAACAGCCCGCTGTGCACGGTGATCTGCGGAGAGGGCGCGTACACGCACGGCGAAAGGTCATACGCCGCGAAAATTGATCTGACGTTTTACGCCGAGAAGGATTGGTTCGAGATTGCTCACACGCTGATCAGCACCTCGCTAGATCCGCTTCGGATCAGATCTTTGTCTTTGACCCACACCCGCCCGGTTGCGGGTTCTCGCTGCGCGGTCGCCGTCACCAACCACGAGACCGAGTATTTCACGGGCAAAAATCCGCGCTGCGAGATAAACGCGGAGCGACTTCTGTACGAGGCGAACGAGCACAATGCCGAGGTGTTCTACGGCTCGCTTTTCGCAGACTGCACGGGCGAGGACTTCGGGCTCAGCGCTACGGTATTCCAGCCGCACCAGAACTTCCCGAAGGCCTTTGAGGCCGACAGACGCGGCTTCCGCGCGTGGCTTGTGCCCGACAGCTCGGACGGGATAATCATGCAGAGCGGCATGGCGAGGCAGCAAAGGCTCCTCTTCTGCTTCCACCGCGGTGAGGACCTTAAAGAGCTGAACAACAGGAGCATAATATATCAGATGCCCGACAGGCCCGCGATAAGCCCGCGGGTGTTCAGAGAGTCGGGCGTGTTTGAGGACGTTTTCTGCGACAAATACGACGCGGAGACTGAGATATTTCTGATAAACAAGGCCGACGACCACGCGCGCTGCTACGGCATGCTCAACTGGGGCGACTCGCCGAACATGGGATACACCAACCAGGGGCGCGGCGGCGGTGAGCTCGTCTGGACAAACAACGAGTATGACTATCCCCACGCCTGCGCGCTGATGTACGTGCGGACAGGAATAAGGCGGTACATGGACTATCTGCTCGTTTCGGCGAGGCACCAGATCGACGTGGACATATGCCACTTCAGCGACAATCCGCTGCGCCTTAACGGACAGTGGGAGCACACCAACGGCCACTGCAAAAACGGCAAGATCGCGTGCAGCCACCAATGGGTCGAGGGCCTGCTTGACCTCTATCATCTGAGCGGAGACAGCGACGCGCTTGACGCGGCGGTTGGGATCGGCGAAAACGTGCTGCGTCTGCTTGAGCAGCCCGTGTTTGAAAAAAGCGGCCAGTCGAGCGCGCGCGAAACGGGCTGGGCCCTGAGGACGCTGACTGCGCTCTATAACGAGACGGGCGATAAAAAGTGGCTCAAAAAATGCGATTGGATCGTCGGGCACTTCAAGGCGTGGAAGGATGAATACGGGCTTTGGCTCTCGCCCTATCTTGAAAACACCGCGATCAGGGTCGTGTTTATGATCTCGGTCGCGGCATGCAGTCTGATGAGATATTACCGCGTGAATCCCGACCCGGAAATAAAGGACATGATAATCTCGGCCGTTGACGACCTGATCGAAAACGCGCGGCTCAAAAACGGCCTGTTTTATTATAAGGAGCTGCCGAGCCTCAAGCGGAACGGCAACAATCCGCTTATTTTAGAGGCGCTCGCGGCAGCGTATGAGCTCACAGGCGACAAAAAATACCTTGAAGCGGGAATACCGACGTTTAAATATGTTATGTCGTTTAAGCCATCTGGCTATCAAGGCGGCAAAAAGACCGTTGTCGGCGACGCGGTGCTGTGCGGAACGGCGACCACAAAAAGCTTCGCGCAGATGTTTGTGCCGTTTGCGTCATTCCACGCTGCCTGCGTCCGCGCGGGGATCATGTAAACAAAAAGGAGGCCTGCAAAATGATCGATATATTAAATTCGGCGAAAAAGCTGGGGTTCGGCACCATGCGGCTGCCGCTGCTTGACAGCGAGGACACGAAAAGCGTAAACTTCGCTTTGGTCAGCGAAATGGTTGACCGCTTTATCGAGCGCGGATTTTCGTATTTCGACACCGCATACGGCTATCACGGCGAGCTTTCGGAGACGGCCGTCAAGCGCTGTCTGACCGACCGCTACCCACGCGATAAATACATACTCTGCGACAAAATGCCGATCATACGCGTGAAAAGCGGAGACGAGTATCCCGTCTATTTTGACGAGCAGCTACGCCGCTGCGGAGTTGATTATTTTGACATTTATCTGCTTCACAACATGTGCAGAGAGCGGTACATAAACACGCAGAAATTCGGCGGCTTCGATTTTCTGCGCGGACTCAAGGAGCGCGGGCTCGCGAAATATATCGGCTTTTCGTTCCACGACGACGCCGAGCTTCTGGACGAGATACTGACCGCGCACCCCGAGGTGGACATAGTTCAGCTCCAGCTCAATTACCTCGACTGGAACAGTTCGGTGATACAGTCGGGCGCATGCTATGAGACGGCCCTGCGCCACGTAAAGCCCGTGATCGCCATGGAGCCCGTCAAAGGCGGCTCGCTCGCCTCGCTTCCGCCCGAGGCCGAAAAACTGATGAAGGAATACGGCACAGGCGGCTCGCCCGCGTCATACGCGATCCGCTTTGCCGCATCGCTTGAAAACTGCGCTATGGTCTTAAGCGGCATGAGCGACATGGACCAGATGCTCGACAACACATCATACATGGCCGATTTCAAACCCTTGAGCGGCGCGGAGCGCGAAATGCTCGGTCGCGTCACAGAGGTCATAAATGATAAGATAACGCCCTGCACGAACTGCAAATACTGCACGGAGGAATGTCCGAAAAACATTAACATTCCCTCGTATCTCGGGCTTTTGAACATGTTCACGTCGACCGGCAAAAAGTCGGGCATGTACTATCGCCGTGCCTCGCTTGACCGCGGCAGGGCGCTCGACTGCGTGAAGTGCGGAAAATGCGAGAAGGCCTGCCCGCAGCACATACATATCCGCGAGGAGCTTGAAAAGTTCGCGGAGCTTTATGAGAGCGATCCAAACTGACAGAAAAGGACTGAAGCTTGTGAAAAAAACAAAAAACATATTTTTGGTCAAAAACAACACCGAGCTCATTCTGCGCGGCAGCATATTCAAGGCGCTGCTCCTGATCGCGGCGCCGATAATCGTGACAAACCTTTTGCAGCACATGTACAACCTGACCGACACCTACTGGCTCGGCAAGATAGGCACAGGCCCGCAGGCGGCGATCTCAATGGTGTCGCCTGTGCAAAACACCGTCATTGCGTTCGGCCAGGGAATAACAATGGCAGGCTCTATTTTAATGTCGCAGTATATAGGTGCTGACGACCCGATCAAGGCGAAGCACATGGCGAACCAAATCTTTCTGTGCGCTATGGTGTTCTCTTTCGGCTGCACCACGGCGCTTGTGCTGTGCACGCCGCTCATCACGGGCTGGATAGGCGCCGAGGGCGAGATATTCACGCTCGGCAACATATACCTTCGAATCGTCATGCTCGACACGCCGCTTTTGTTTATAATAAACCTGTTCTCGGCGGTCAACCAGTCGCAGGGCAATACCGTGTTCCCTATGCTGCTGAACCTTCTGGGAATTTTGATCAACATGGTCCTTGACCCATTGTTTCTTATGACGCTTGATCTCGGAATCGGCGGCGTGGCTCTGGCAACTTTGCTGTCAAAGGTCCCGTGCGCTGCAGTGGGCATGAGGTATCTCTTAAACCGCAAAAATGACATACACCTTGAGCATGCAATGCTTAAGCCGCAGAGAAAAATGATAAAACAGATAATCTCCGTCGGCCTACCGACCGCGATAGGCAGCAGCACAATGCAGTTCGGCTTTGTGCTGATGTCAAAGAATGTGTACGTTTTCGGCTCGTCGGCCATGGCGGCCTACGGCATAGGAAACAGAATAAACGGCATAATCACGCTGCCCTCGACCGCGATAGGCTCGGCGACATCGACGATCGTCGGCCAGAACCTCGGCGCGGGGCAGGTCAAGCGGGCGGAGCGCGGCTACCAAATCGCGACGCTGACCGGAGTTATCATGCTGTTCATTTTCGGCCGCTTCCTCTCCTACCGCCCGATCGGCACGGCGATCGCGGGTATACTGACGGGCGATGATGAGGTTCTGTCAATGGCGGTCGATTTCCTGTCGATTATGGCGTTCTGGTGCTTCACCAACAATGTGTATAACTGCACAATGGGACTTTTCAACGCCTCGGGCAGGACCAAGATAACCATGCTCGTCGAGGCGGCCCGACTGTGGATCTTCCGCTTCGCGACGATCTTTTTTTGCCAGAGAGTGCTGCATATGGGAGTCGAGAGCATCTGGTACTCGGTTGTCGTCAGCAACGGCCTCTCGGCCCTGATTTTGTTCATCCTCTACCTGAGCCGCATCTGGGAAAAAGACACCCTAGGCATAAGCAAACGCAGAATAAAGGTATGAACGTAGTGATTAGCGATTAGTAATTAGCGAATAGGCCTCCCTCTCAGTCAGCTTCGCTGACAGCTCCCCCTCCTAAAGGAAGGGGAGCCTGACGGGCGGCAAATTGCCGCCCCTACAAGATGATAAGATGACGGTTTTACGAATAAACGTTGCTTTCCAATCTGTAGGGGCGGATATTATCCACCCGTTTTGACCCATTTCAGCCAACATAGTTATTAGAAAAATAACCTGAAAATTTTGTTTATCCGCTCGACAGACGTCGGGCGGACTTTTCTTTATTTATAATCCATAATAATTATCAAATTTTACGCTGTTCAAAGAAGCTCACGCCGACAAATAAGGCGGAGCCTGCGGCCCCGCCTTATTTAACTTATATAGCGATTTTAAATAACCGATTATTTAACCAGCGCCAAAGTCTCTCTCGCGATCGCGAGCTCCTCGTTGGTGGGGATAACCATTACCTTGACCTTGGAGTCGGGAGTTGAGATATACATCTCCTCGCCGCGCTTTGAGTTGTTCTCCGGGTCGATATTAACGCCGAGATAGCCCAGATACTCGCATATCTTGCCGCGCGTCGCGCAGTCGTTCTCACCGATACCGCCGGTGAACGCTATCGCGTCAACGCCGTTCATCGCAGCAACATACGAGCCAATGTACTTGGCAACTCTGTAAATAAACGCGTCAAGCGCAACCTGCGCTCTCTCGTTGCCGTCCTCGGCCGCCGCGCTGAGATCGCGGAAGTCGCTGGAAACGCCCGAGATACCCAAAACGCCGGACTCCTTGTTGAGAATGTTCAGAACCTCGTCAACGCTGAGGTTCTCGTTGTTCGCCAGGAACTGGACAACAGCCGCGTCAATATCGCCGCTTCTGGTGCCCATGATAAGTCCCTCAAGAGGCGTGAGACCCATGCTTGTGTCAACGCATTTGCCGCCGATCGAGGCCGAGATGCTGGCGCCGTTGCCGAGGTGGCAAACGATTACCTTGCAGCTATTTCTGTCGAGATCGGCGAACTCGATCGTCCTGCCCGATACGAACTTGTGGCTTGTGCCGTGGAAACCGTACTTGCGAATTCCGTACTTTTCATAGAACTTATAAGGGATCGCGTACATATACGCCTTGGGCTGCATGCTCTGGCCGAAGGCTGTGTCAAACACCGCTACCTGCGGCTTGCCGGGCATAGCCTCCTCGCAGGCCTCGATGCCGATAAGGTTCGCCGGATTGTGGAGCGGGCCTAAGGGGAAGCAGTCCTTAACGACCTTCTTAACGTCGTCGTTCACGATAACCGAGTCGCTGTAAACCTGACCGGCATGGAGAACTCTGTGGCCTACCGCCGAGATCTCGTCGATATGCTCAATCACGCCGTGCTCGGGATCAACCAGAGCCTCAAGCACGAGCTGAACAGCAGTCGTGTGAGTCGGCATTTCCTGCTCTTTAACATAATCGTCCTTATTCTCGGGCGAGTGAGTGAGCTTGGAGCCCTCAAGGCCTATTCTCTCGCAAAGGCCCTTTGCCAGAACTTCCTCGGTGTCCGTCTCGATAAGCTGGTACTTAAGCGACGAGCTGCCCGCGTTTATAACTAAAACTTTCATATGTATACCCTCCGTAAATTTAATTTGATTTGATTACATGTTCTGCGCCTGAACGCTTGTGATAGCGACAACGCCCGCTATATCCTCGGCGCTGCAGCCTCTTGACAAGTCATTTACAGGTCTCGCCATGCCCTGTGTCATGGGGCCATATGCCTCGGCCTTCGCCAGTCTCTGAACGAGCTTGTAGCCGATATTACCCGCGTCAAGATTGGGGAATATAAGAACGTTAGCCTTGCCCGCAACAGTGCTTTCGGGAGCCTTAAGCGCCGCCACGCTCGGAACCAGAGCCGCGTCAAGCTGAAGCTCTCCGTCAAGCTTAACGTCGGGAGCCTGCTTCTTCGCGATGTCCGCCGCGTTTCTCACAAGGTCCACCTGCTCGGACTTCGCGCTGCCGTAGGTAGAGTACGAAAGCATCGCTACTCTGGGCTCGTCGCCAACCAGAGCCTTATACGACTTGGCTGATGAGAGCGCGATCTCAGCAAGCTTCTCGGAATCCGGATACTCGTTAAGACCGCAGTCAGAGAACACAAACGTTCCGTTGTTGCCGTACTCGCAGTCGGGAACCAGCATCAGGAAGAACGCCGAAACGACCTTCGTGCCGGGCGCGGTCTTTATCGTCTGGAGCGACGAGCGCATAACGTCGGCCGTGGCGTGAACCGCTCCGGCAACCATGCCGTCCGCTCTGCCGGTCTTGACCAGCATGCAGCCGAAATACAGAACGTCCTTGATTATCTCGCTTGCCTGCTCGGGCGTCATGCCCTTGTGCTTTCTCAGCTCATACAGGCCGTTCGCCAGCTCGGGAGCCAGCTCGCTTGTCGCGGGATCGATGATCTCCGCGCCCGAGATGTCAACGTTTGCTGCCTTTGACTTGATGACCTCAGGATCGCCGAGCAGAATAAGCTTCGCGTAGCCCTCTTTGAGAACCTGCGCCGCGGCGTCAATGGTTCTCTGCTCCTCGCCCTCGGCGAGAACGATAGTCTTAAGGTCGGCCTTGGCCTTAGCCTTAATTGTTTCCATGAAATTTGACATAATTCATACCTCTTTCGTAATATATAGTGTGTTAATTTTTCAGCAAATACAACTTAGTATATTATACACCTAAATCATATTGATTTCAAGAGGTATTTTGGTTAAATATGCAAAAATTTTGTTCGTATTTACCGCCCCGATCCTCAAGCCGAAATCAATTTTACAGATTAAGCTTATCGAAGGCGGCGGCGAAAGGATTGTTTGCCTCCTCGTTCTTGTTCTGGTTCTTCAAATAGTTTCGCACGTCGCGCTTTGAGGCACCGCCCTGATTTTTGCGTTCCTTAAACGCCGAGTGTTTCTCGCGGTAGCCGCAAACGCAGTAAAAGCTTTTTTTGTCTCCCTCGCCGCGCAGCTCCATTTTCTTGTGGCACTCGGGGCAGCGGGCGTTCGTCACAATGCTGACCGAGCGGCGGTAGCCGCATTCGCGGTCCTGACAGACAAGCATTTTGCCCTTCTTGCCGTTCACCTCAAGCAGAAACTTTCCGCACTCCGGGCAGGTTTTTTTTGTCATATTGTCGTGGCGGTAGACCGCGCCGCTGTTCTTGACAGCCTTGACCAGATCGGACGCGTATCCCTCGATTTTTGAGATAAAGGCGTTCTTGTCCGCGCTGCCCTTCGCGATCCTGTCAAGCTCACGCTCCCATTCGGCGGTGAGCAGCGGCTCTTTAAGATCGGGCGGCACAAGGTCGATAAGCTGGATACCCTTCGACGTGGGAACCATGCTGTTCCCCTGTTTTTCAACATAAAACGCCGAGTATAGCTTCTCTATTATATCGGCTCTTGTGGCAGGCGTTCCGAGTCCGCCGCCCAGATATTCCTTCATATTTTTGTCGCTGACAAACCTTGACGGATTTTCCATTGCGGAGAGCAGGGTCGCCTCGGTGTAGCGCGCGGGCGGCCTTGTCTTGCCGCTCTTTATAAACACGTTTTTGCATACAAACTCGTCGCCCGCCTTCATTTTTGGCAAAACCTGTTTGCGCTCCTCGACGCGTATCTCGGCGGTATCCTCTTCGTCAAAATTATAGTCCGAGGTATAAACCGCCTTCCAGCCCTTGTCGATCTCCTCGCGGCCCCCGGCTCTGAATTTGTGGCCGCCGCACTCGAACTCCGCCTTGATCTGTTTGTATCTGTAAGGCGGCATGAAGCAGGCCAAGAACCGCTTGACGACCAGAGAATATATCCGCTTTTCCTCCTGCGACAGGTTTATCATCGGCACCCGCTCCTCGGTCGGAATAATCGCGTGGTGGTCCGAAACCTTGGCGTTGTTTATACACGCTTTGTTTATCTTATAATTTTTCCGCAAAATCTCATTCGCGGCCTCCTCGGTTCTCATGACCGCTTTCAGGCGGTCGCCGAGCGTGGGAACTATATCGTCAGTCAGATAGCGCGAGTCGGTTCGCGGATAGGTCAGAGCCTTGTGCTGCTCATAGAGCTTCTGCATAATGTTAAGCGTCTGTTTCGGAGAATAGCCGTAGAGCTTGTTGGCGTCTCTCTGGAGCTCTGTCAGATCATAAAGCATGGGCGCACCCTGCTGCTTGTCGGCGCCCGCGAGATTTTTGAGCTTAAAAGCCTTTCCTTTCACATCCTTGGCGATCCGCTCCGCCTTTTCGCGGCTGAACGTTGACGCGCCGCTGTCACCCGACCACGAAACAAACAGCTTGCCGAGATCGGCCTCGATCGTGTAGTATTCCTTCGGCACAAACTTTCTTATTTCCTCCTCGCGGCGGACCAGCAGCGCCAATGTGGGAGTCTGGACCCTGCCGGCGGAAAGCTGCGCGTTGAACTTGCAGGTCAGAGCGCGGGTTACGTTGAGGCCGACCAGCCAGTCCGCCTCCGCCCTCGCCTGAGCCGCCATGTAAAGATTGTTATATTCCCTGCCGTCTTTAAGGTTCGCGAAGCCCTGACGTATGGCCTTGTCGGTCTGGGACGAGATCCACAGCCGCTTTATCGGCTTTTTCACCCCGGCCTTCGCGATGATCCAGCGCGCCACAAGCTCACCCTCGCGGCCCGCGTCGGTTGCGATTATGATCGACGCGACCTCGCTGCTGCGAAGCTGTTTTTTCACCGCGCTGAACTGCTTTGAGGTCTGGCGTATCACCTGAAGCTTCATAGGCTTCGGGAGCATGGGCAGAGTGTCCATGCTCCATGTCTTGTAGCGGTCGTCGTATGACTCGGGGTCGCAAAGCTCGACCAGGTGCCCGAGGGCCCATGTGACGATATATTTGTCGCCGATAAGACAGCCGTCGCCTTTTCTTTTGCAGCCCAATACCCGCGCGAGCTCGCGTCCCACCGAAGGTTTTTCGGCCAAAACCAATATTTTAGACATAAATTTTCCTCCAAATTTTAATCAAGTTCAAACGCGCCGGTGTAGAGCTGATAGTATTTGCCGCGCTTCGCGATAAGCTCGTCGTGGCTGCCCTGTTCTATTATCTTTCCGTGCTCAAGCACGATTATCATGTCGGCGTTTCTGACGGTCGACAGGCGGTGGGCGATAACAAACACCGTTCTGCCCTTCATCAAGCCGTCCATGCCCTTTTCGATAAGCTTCTCGGTTCTTGTGTCGATCGAGCTTGTCGCCTCGTCAAGAATGAGCGCGGGCGGGTCCTCGACCGCCGCTCTGGCGATCGCGAGGAGCTGGCGCTGGCCCTGGCTCAAGTTCTCGCCGTCCGCCGTCAGCATGGTGTTATATCCGTTTGGCAGATGAGTGATGAACCAGTGCGCGTTGGCTATCTTCGCCGCTTCTATGCAGTCCTCGTCGGTCGCGTCGAGCTTGCCGTAGCGGATATTGTCCATAACCGTTCCGGTAAACAGATGCGTGTCCTGAAGCACCATGCCGAGCGAGCGGCGCAAATCGTCTTTCTTTATATTGTTGATAGGTATTCCGTCATAGGTGATCTTTCCGTCGGGCACGTCATAAAAGCGGTTTATGAGGTTCGTGATAGTCGTCTTGCCCGCTCCGGTCGAGCCGACAAACGCGATCTTTTTACCGGGCTCGGCCACAAGCGAAATATCGCTAAGTATCGTCTTTTTGCCATCATAACTGAATGTGACGTTTCTGAACTCAACCTTGCCCTTCACCTCGTTAAACACGATCTCGCCGTTCTTGCCAAAGCGTTTCCACGCCCAGCGGCCCGTTCTGTGGTTTACCTCGATAATTCTGCCGTCGGGCTCGACAACCACGCGGGCGATCGTCGCCTTGCCGTCGTCAACCTCGGGCTTCTCGTCGATAACCTGGAAAATTCGTTCGGCGCCCGCCATAGCGTTGAGTATGGCGTTGATCTGCTGCGACATCTGGGTTATCGGCTGTGAGAACGATCGGGTATACTGCAAAAACGCGGTCAGTGCTCCGATAGTCAGCGCGAAAAATCCCGCGTCCGAGTTGCCGCTGTGTATGGTCAGAGCCGCTCCGACCATGGCAGTCAGCGCATAGTGCAGATACGAAAGGTTGCCCATTATCGGGAAAAGAATGTTCGCGAACGTGTTGGCGTTTGACGAGGCGTTTTTAAGCGCGTCGTTTATATCCGAGAACTTCTCCTTTGACTTGTCCTCGTGGCAGAAAACCTTTACGACCTTCTGACCCTCGGTCATTTCCTCAACATATCCGTTGACCGCGCCCAGCGCGTTTTGCTGGCGCTTGAAAAAAAGCGCCGAGCGCTTGCCGACAAAGCTGATAACTCCGAAAATGATAAACAGCATAACTATAACCAAGATCGTCAGCAGCGGGCTTAAAATAATCATCATAATGAACACCGAAACCACGGTAAGCAGTGATGACACGAGCTGCGGAACGCTCTGCGACATCATCATTCTTATCGCGTCCGCGTCGTTGGTATATCGGCTCATAACGTCGCCGTGGGTGTGAGTGTCAAAATACTTGATCGGCAGCTTCTGCATCTTGCCAAAGAGCTGATTGCGGATCGTGTAAAGCACTCCGCTTGAGATCGTAACCATTATCCTGTTATACAGCCACGCCGAAAACGCGCCGATTATATACGCGCCGAGGAGCAGCAGGATTTTTATCAGAAATCCCGAAAGCGCGGGGTTTTCCGCTCCGATAAGCGGCACAATATAATCGTCGATTATGGGCTTGAGCATATATGTGCCGTAAACGTTTGCTCCGCTTGACAGAATAACGCAGACGACAACGGCGAAAAGCTGGGCCTTGTACTCTCCGAAATAGCTCAGTAGGCGCAGAGCGGTCTTTTTTGTATCCTTCGGTTTTTTAAACCCTGTTTGTCTTGTTGGAGGCATATCACTCAGCTCCTTTCTGCTGGGAGTCATAGATCTCCTTGTATATATCACAGGTTTCCATGAGCTCGTCATGGGTTCCCTGAGCGCTTATACGGCCGTTGTCCATAACAATTATCTTGTCAGCGTCCTCGATCGAGCTCACGCGCTGCGCGATAATGATCGTGGTCGTGTCCTTCAGCTTGGTTCTGAAAGCGCCGCGGATCCTCGCGTCGGTCTCGGTGTCAACGGCGCTTGTGCTGTCGTCAAGAATAATTATCTTCGGCTTCTTAAGCAGAGCGCGCGCGATACACAGGCGCTGCTTCTGGCCGCCCGAGACGTTCACTCCGCCCTGGCCGAGATCGGTCATGTAGCCGTCGGGGAAGCTGCTGATAAACTCATCCGCGCAGGCGTCGCGGCAGGCCTCTTTGATCTCGTCCATTGTGGCATGCTCGTTGCCCCAGCGCAGATTGTCGGCTATCGTGCCGCTGAACAGTACGTTTTTCTGGAGCACCATTGAAACGTCGTTCCTGAGCACGTCGAGCTTATATTCGCGCACGTCATGGCCGCCCACGATAACTCTGCCCGCGGTCACATCGTAGAGCCTCGGTATGAGCTGAACGAGCGAACTCTTTGAGGAGCCCGTACCGCCGATAATTCCGACCGTCTCGCCCGACTTTATGTCAAGGTTGATGTGTCGCACGGCGCAGTTCATTATGTCGTGCTGATAGCTGAACGCGACGTCCTCGAACTTGATCGAGCCGTCGTCGAGCTTAAGCTTCGGATTGGCCTTCTCATCATTGATCTCAAGGGGCTCATTCAGTATTTCGACAACTCTGTCGCCGCTGGCCTTGGAATTGACGAGCTGAATGAATATCATTGAGATCATCATAAGCGACATGAGAATTTGAGTAACGTATGTAATAAAACTGATAAGCTGGCCCGTCTGCATGCCTCCGACTATGATCATGTTTCCGCCGAACCACAAAATTGCCACAATACAGGCGTAAATAACCATCTGCATTACGGGCATGTTGATAATGATCAGGCGCTCGGCCGAAAGCTGCGCGTTCCTGACCTCGGTTGTGGTATAATTGAATTTCTTGTCCTCAAA
The DNA here is from genome assembly GCA_947630135.1 of uncultured Monoglobus sp. Classification (GTDB taxonomy): domain Bacteria; phylum Bacillota; class Clostridia; order Monoglobales; family Monoglobaceae; genus Monoglobus. The sequence goes on along the minus strand of CANRGH010000016.1, from coordinate 28,994 downwards.
CGGCTCTCTGACGAACGCCTTGACCACGCGTATTCCTGCGAGGTTCTCCTGCACAACGCGGTTCAGATCGTCGATCTTGCGCAGCAGCATGCGGAACTTAGGCATGGCAAGCTTTGAGACTATCGCCACTACTATGACGATCACAGGCACGGCCACCAAAAATACCGCGGCAAGGCGTGCGTTGATCGAAACGGCCATAAACAGCGCCATTGCGAACATGAACGGCGCGCGGACGCAGGTTCTTATCACCATCATTGTGGACATCTGAATGTTGTTGATGTCGGTGGTCAGTCTCGTCAGCAGCGACGAGGTGCTGAACTTGTCAATATTTCCGAACGAAAAGTCCTGGATCTTAAAGAAAACCGCCTGACGTATGCTCGCCGCGAAGCCGGTCGAGGCGACCGAAGCGGTCCTCGCGGCTCCCGCGCCGAAAAACAGCGACACAAGCGCCATAAGCATCATGATAATACCGGAGCGGAACACATAGCCCATGTCCGAATTAGCGATGCCGACATCGACGATGCGCGCCATCATAAGCGGTATGGTGGTCTCCATGGCCACCTCGCCCACAATGAGCAGTGGCGTTATCAACGCGTATTTTCTGTCCGTCTTTGACATAAGACGGAGCAACGTTTTCAGCATTTATCATTCCTCCTAACGTAGTGATTAGTAAACGTAGTAATTAGCGATTAGTGAATAGCGAATAGTAAGTCAGCCTCTCCCATACTTGTGGAGATTAATTTCGTAGGGGACGGCGCCCTCGACGTCCCGCCTCTCCCCTTGGGGAGAGGTGTCGCCGCAGGCGACGGAGAGGGGTCAATTACCAATTATTCCGCCAAAGCCGCTTTCGCGTACAGGCTGCACTCAACACGCTTCCTCATCATCTCGCAGCTCAGCTTGTGGGGCTTGTTGATGCTGCCGTTTATCAGGCAGGCGTTGGCAACGCAGCCGCCACTGCAGAAAAACTTTGCGAAACAGTCGCGGCAGTCGGGCTTTGAGTATATATTGCAGGCCGCGAACTTGTTGCGGAGATCGCGGTCAAGCTCGCCCTCGTCGTAAATGCTGCCCATTTTATACTCCTCGCTGCCCACAAACTGGTGGCAGGGATAAACGTCCCCGTTGGGAGCGACCGCGATATACTCGCAGCCGCAGCCGCAGCCCGAAACTCTCTTGATAATGCACGGGCCTTCGTCAAGGTCGATCATAAAATGGAAAAAGTTAAAGCCCCTGCCCTCTTTTTTGCGGGCGACATATTCCCGGACCAAGTTCTCATACTCGTCAAAAATCCTCGGCAGGTCCTGCTCTCTCAAAGAATAATCGGTCTCCTCGCCGCACACCACGGGCTCGACCGAGATCTGCTTAAATCCCAGATCGGCCAGATGCAGCACATCCTTTGAAAAATCAAGATTATACCGCGTGAACGTGCCGCGAACATAATAATTGTCCTGGCCGCGGCTCTCGGCCGTCTTTTGGAACGCCGGCACAATGCTGTCATAGCTGCCCGTTCCGTCGGCGCGGAAGCGAACCCTGTCGTTTACCTCTTTTCTGCCGTCAATGCTCAGGACTATATTGCCCATCTCACGGTTTATGAAATCAAGCTTATCGTCGTTGAGCAAAATTCCGTTGGTGGTTATTGTAAAGCGGAACACCTTGTCATGCTTCTTTTCGAGTTCGCGGGCATAGGAAACGATCTCCTTTACAGCCTCAAAGTTCATCAGCGGCTCGCCGCCGAAAAAGTCAACCTCAAGATTGCGTCGGCTGCCGGAATTGCGCACAAGATAGTCCATTGCTCTCTTTCCTGTCTCAGCGCTCATAAGCTCGCGGCAGTCCGTGTGGTACTTGCCTTCGTCGGCAAAGCAGTACTTGCACCTTAAATTGCAGTCGTGGCTTATGTGTAAGCACATTGCCTTTACAGGTGCGTTTTTCTTAAGCTCGTCATTATACACAAAATCATCCTCGGCCCAGAGCATGTCGTTCCGCTTGAGCTCCGCCAGGTCCTCAATTACCTCGGCAATATCCTCGGAACTGTATTCTCTTCTGAACTCGCCGACGGTTTTGAACAGAGCCTCGTCATCCTCGGGGTCAAGGCCCTTTATGTCAAGAAAATTCAGAACGTCATAGCTCAGCTTGTCCAGCTCGTGGACGCAGCCGCTGTTGACGTCGAGCGCTATGTATTTGTCAAACATTTCAAACGTATGTATCATATAAAACTCCTGATTTTAAATTTGTTTTTAAATTAAACTAAGGGCGCCCCACTCGGTGGACGCCCGGGCGTTTTAAGCCTTGCTTATCTCTCCTCGTTCTCGCACTTCTGGTTCGCAACCGTGCACGAGGTCTTGCAGGCCGACTGACATGATGTCTGGCACTCGCCGCAGCCGCCCTTGCACGCGCTCTTCTTAAGCGTCGCGCTGTTTAAAGTCTTAATTCTTTTCATGTTATTCTCTCCTTATGTAAAATTTGTTTTATTTGCGTTTTCTCCTTTTGCCCGCGGCTCTGTTAACGCCGGCAACGCCGCCGAGAGCGCCAACTGCTCCGCCGATGGCGAAGTCGGCTATCATTTCGGGCGAAAGCCCTTTTGCACCGCAGACAAAGATCCCCGCAGCGCATATTATCGCCGCGTATATAAGTCCCGCGGCCATTCCGATGATCATGCCGTTTTTTCCGTTGCGGCCGGCGGCCGTAAAGCCGGCGGCGAACATGGAAGCCACGGAAATCAGAATTATCAGAATGTTCATAACCTTGTCGGGAATGTCATAAAACACCGCCAGCGCCGATATGATCAGCAGCGCCAGCGCCGCGCCCACAAGGCCGAAAATCAATCCGCGCAGCACCGCTGCGGGAGTGTTTGCCCCCGCCGCGTTTTCCTTTTTTTGAGTAATTCCGTTTGCCATAAAGCGCACACCTCGCAATAACTTATTGGTAAATTATATGCGGGCATATCGGAATTATTCTTATTTATCCTCTGCCGCCGTTTCGGTTTCAGGCTCGTCGTCCTCGTCATTCTTCGCATCTTTTGACGTGCCTTCGGAAATAAGGCGCGCTATCGCGCTCTTCTCGATCGAGATAAAGGACTTTGTGGTTCCTATGCCTGTCTCAAGCACAAAAAGATTGTCTCTGACCTTCGCGATCTTGCCGTGGATACCGCCGATAGACGCGACCTCGTCGCCAACCTTGAGCTTTGAGATCATGTCCTGAAGCGCCTTTTCCTTTTTCTTCTGAGGTCTTATCAGAATAAAGTAGAAAACAACGAGCAGCAGAACAAGCAAAATAAGCGGGCTGAACTCCTGCATATTCATAAATTCTTACCTCCTTAAAAAGTATATCAGTTTAATTATACCCCTATATCTTCCATTTTGCAAGTGTTTTTTTAAATTTTGAAAAAATATTTATAAGATTGACAATTCCGCATATATCTGATATAATTAAAAGATGAATATATCGCGGTGTATAATAATATAAACAAATATACAAAACCGTCGGTTTCGGCCGCTAAATGCGGCGTATTTTAAAACAACAAAAGCGGGGATAAACATGAAAAACAAGCTTAAATCGATCGGGGCAGCCGCGGCAAACGGCGCGAAATCCGTTATGAAGTTCCTGTCGCGCCACAAGGTCATAACGGCTCTGATAATAATCGCTCTGCTCGTTACCGGAGTCATTGGCTACGGTCATTTTTCTTCGCAAAAAAACAGCAAAAACGACAATCTCAAGATCACGGCCGAAAAGCGCGACATTGAAGAGAGCATAAGCGACAGCGCCGTTGTCGAGCCGAACAGCGAATATTACATAACGGCGAACGTCTCGGGCGATATTATCGAGGATTATTTTGAGGAAGGCGACACCGTCAAAAAGGATGACGTTATGTATGTTATCGACTCCGAGTCGATCAGAACGAGCATAGACAGCGCGGACATTGCGATCGCAAAGGCAAAAAAGGCTTATGACGACGCGGTCAAAGAGGACACTCTGACCGTCCGCGACAGACAGACCGGAGCCAGCACCTTGGAAAGCGCGAAGATAGCGGTGGCAAAGGCGCAGCAGGCTTATGAGGACGCTTTGAGAGCGGCCGACGACTTGAACGCCGTTTCAAACTACACCGGATATGTGACCGAGGTCCACGTCTCCGCGGGCGACACGATAGCCGCGGGCTCGCCTGTGTGCGACATAGTTGACAGCGCGTCCCTTAAAATCGACGTGCCGTTTAACACCGCGGACATTCCCGGCATCAGCGTCGGCTCGCCGGCAGTTCTGACTCTGACCAAAAACGGCTCGCGCCTGAACGGCACGGTGACTTCCGTAAGTCAAAGATCAATCGGCGGCGATGGCTACACCATGTATAACTATGTGACGATCGAGGTCATGAACCCGGGCGCGGTAAAAAGCGGCGACATCGCCTCCGCCTCGGTTGGGAGCGTAGCCTGCGCCGACATCGGCACCTTTGAGAACATGACCGAGGAGACGGTCTCTGCGCCCTCGAGCGGAAAAATCGAGCGACTTTATATTTCCGAAAATTCATACGTCCGCCAAGGCGACGTGATATTCTCATTTGACGGCGACTCGGTAAACTCACAGGTAAACACCGCGCTGCTTAACCTGAACGACGCCCGCGAGGCTTTAAGCCGCGCGGAGATCCAGAACAGCAACACGGACGCGAACACAAAGCTCGGCGACAGCAAGCTTGACTCCGCGATAGAAAACGCGAAGCTTTCATACGACGACGCGGTTTTAAACAAAGAAAATCTGCTGCGCCAGCTCGACGACTATACGATCAAAGCTCCGATCTCGGGCACGGTCGTGACAAAAAACAAAAAGAAGGGCGACAGCGCAATGGGAATGTCCGGATCAGCCTCCGCCTCCTCTCTCGGCGTATCGTCCGCCTCAGCGGCGGGCGGAATGTCGGCGGCTTCAATGAGCGCGGCGTCGGGCGACTCGTCCGCCATGGCCGTCATATACGACCTGAGCCGCCTCAAGTGCACCCTGAACGTTGATGAGCTCGACATCAAAAACGTTCACGCAGGCCAAAAGGTCACGATAACTACCGACGTGACCGACAAGGAATACATCGGAGTCGTTGACACCGTCGGAATTGGCGGAACTGTCGGCCAGAACGGGGTCACAACCTTCCCCGTGACGATCGAGATAATCGACTTTGACGACAATCTGCTGCCCGGCATGAACGTCGAGGCGTCGATCGTGCTGAAAAATGTCAAGGACGCGCTCGCGATGCCCGTGGGCTGCCTGAATCGCGGCAACACGGTCTATGTCAAAGGCGAAAAGACCGAGGAGGGCGACACGGCCCCCGATGGCTATCACACCGTCCCCGTCAGAACCGGCGCTGCCGACGACGAATATATCCAGATCTTAAGCGGCTTGTCCGAGGGCGACGAGCTCTATTCCGAGGACTACAACGTCATGGATGACATGATGGACGCGATGCAGGAAGGCCACGACGCGGCGGCAAACAGCGTGACCGGAGGTGGCTCGTAATGGCGGCGCGCGCGATAGCGGCTGCCGCTCAAAACGACGGTGTTCCGCTGATAGAGTTTAACGATATTTATAAGATATATGTCATGGGCGACAGCGAGGTCCACGCCCTTGACGGCATAACCATGAAGATATATAAGGGCGAGTTCGTCGCCATAGTGGGTCAGTCGGGCAGCGGAAAATCGACATGCATGAACATAATCGGCTGTCTTGACGTGCCGACGAGCGGCAAATATTATTTAAGGGGCACCGATGTCAGCACCATGAAGGACGACGAGCAGGCCGAGATACGCAACAAGGAGCTCGGCTTTATTTTCCAGCAGTACAACCTTATCCCCAAGATAAACGTGCAGCAAAACGTTGAGCTGCCGCTGATGTACGCGGGCCTTTCCGAAAAAGAGCAGGAAAAACGCGCTCTTGAGTCTCTCGACCGCGTGGGGCTCAGATCCAAGGCAAAGAACATGCCGCAGCAGCTCTCGGGCGGACAGCAGCAGCGCGTCTCGATCGCGCGGGCCTTAGCGGGAAACCCCTCTATAATCCTTGCGGACGAGCCCACGGGAGCCCTTGACTCAAAAACAGGCCGCGACGTGCTTGAGTTTTTGAAAAAGCTGCACACCGAGGGCAACACCATTGTTCTTATCACCCACGACAACACGATCGCGGCGCAGGCCGAGCGGGTAATAAGAATTCAGGACGGCAGGATAACCTATGACGGCGAGCCCGACATCAGCAAATTCGCCTCGGTTGTCCATGCGGGCGACGGGGAGGTGAGCGTATGACGCTGAAAAAATCCTTCACGCTGGCGCTCAAAAATCTTTTGTTTGACAAGATGCGCTCGCTGCTTACCATGCTCGGAATTATTATCGGCGTCGCCGCCGTTATCATTCTGATCAGCCTGATGAACGGCATGATGGGCCTTATGAACGACGAGTTCTCAAAGCTCGGCACCGACTCGATAAACATAACCGTCACCGACCGCGGCGGCAGACGCACGGTCGACGAAAATGATATGTACAAGTTCGCCGAGGAAAATCCCGACTATATAAAGGCGGTGAGCCCGAATGTAACCATTCCCGCCGCCACGGTAAAGACCGCCGACGACGATCTGACCACAAGCGTCAACGGCGTTGACGAGCGCTACGCCGAGATAAGGTTAAACGGGCTCGAGCAGGGCAGATTTTTGCATTACAGCGACGTTGAGCGCAAGCAAAAGGTCTGCGTGATCGGAACGTATATCGAAAAAGAACTGTTCGGTCGGGGCATGGGCCTCGGTCAGACGTTTAAAATAAACGGCAAAAGCTTCAAAGTCGTCGGCGTGCTTAACGAGGAAGAGGACTCCGAAAGCGGCTCCGCCGACGAGGCGATATATATCCCCTACACCGTGGCGGTCACCATGTCGCAGAACGGATTTATCTCGTCATACATAGTTCAGGCGGCAAACGTCGATATCGTTGACGGCGCGGTGACAAAAATCAAACAGTATTTTGACAACAAAATTGGCGACAGCGACTATTACTCGGTGCTGAGCGTAAAGCAGGTCATGGACATGGTAAACACCATGACGGGCACTATGGAAACGCTGCTGGTGTGTATAGCGGGAATTTCGCTGCTGGTCGGCGGAATAGGAATAATGAATATCATGCTTGTGTCCGTGACCGAACGCACAAGGGAGATAGGCATACGCAAATCCCTCGGCGCAAAGAACCGCGACATAAAATCGCAGTTCGTTATCGAGGCGGGCACGGTCAGCGGCGTTGGCGGAATTATCGGAATAATAGTCGGGTCGATCCTGGCCGTCTTATTCGGGTCGCTGCTCGAGCTTAAAACAGTTCCGTCGTTTTCCGCGATAGGAATAGCGTTCGGCGTTTCGGTCGCGATAGGAATTCTGTTCGGTTACCTGCCCGCGAAAAACGCCGCTAACCTCAACCCGATCGACGCGCTGAGACATGAATAACACGGAGGCGGTTTTATGAGCAAATCAAAATTAATCAAAAAAACAAAAAGGCTGATCTGCCTTATATTGATTATGACGGCAACGCTGTGCGCCGCGGCTTTTCCCTGCCGCGCCCACGAGACGAGCGCCGACACAAACGAGGTTTTAAAGCTTTTGAACGAGCTTGAGATAATGCGGGGCGATCCGGACGGGAACCTGCGCCTTGGTGACACGGTGACGCGCGCCGAGTTCACAAAAATGGCGGTCGCAAGCTCCGACCTGCGCCACAGCGCGGCCTCAAGCCTTTCAGTCTCGCCATTTTACGACACGCCCTACACCCACTGGGCGGCGCCGTACGTCAGAGTCGGCGTGAGCGGCGGCCTTGTTTCGGGCTATCCCGACGCCTCGTTCCGCCCCGACAACAGCGTGGCTTACGAGGAAGCGGTAACGATAATGCTGCGCGTCCTCGGCTATACCGACGAAGATTTCGGAGCGGCATGGCCCGCGGGCCAGCTCGGTATGGCCGAAAGCCTTGACATGACCGACAATATCGAAAACACCGCGGTCGGCTCCGCTATGAGCAGAGGCGACTGCGCCGCTCTGATATACAACACCTTAAGGTGCCGCAAAAAGGACGCCCAGACCGAGCTTGTCTCGATTTTCGACGTGAGCTTTGTCGAGGGCGCGACTCTTATATCAACATCGCGCGAGGACAGCGCGATCCCCGGAGACGAGGTTTTCACAGACGCGGGCAGCTTTAAGATCAACTCCGATTTTAACTACGACCAAATCGGAATGAGAGGCGACATCGCGCTTAAAAACAACAAAACGGTGCTCGGATTCTTCCCCGACAAAGAGGCCGCTCCGGATGAGAAATATGTGGTATACAGCATGCTCGGAAACGACGTTGTAGCTTATAGCGGCGGCAGCCTCGAAATTCTCGACATTCCCGACAGCGCCGCGGCCTATGACGGAACGCAGCGCTCGACCTTCGGCGCGGTCAAGGCGGGTCTTGAAATGGGCGACGTCATAAATATCCGCCGCACGGGCGGGGACATTGATTACGCCCTGATAAACAAGGGCGGAATGCTCGGCCCCTACACGGTAACGGCCGACAGCTCCTACATCAGCGGCATCGGCATGAGCGACTCGACAAAAATAAGCAGAGGCGGCAAAAACGCCTCGATCTCAGACATTCGCGCAAACGACATTCTCTACTATGTGCCGGAGCTTGACATGGCTTTTGTGTACACAAACAAAATAACCGGCGTTTATGAAAACGCCTCGCCCAACAAAGACAACCCGACCGAAATCACCGTCTCGGGAACAACATACAAGGTCGAAAGCGCCGAGGCGTTTATCAAGCTGTCGTCAACCGGCAGCGCGGCCTTCGGCGACACGGTGACGCTGCTGCTCGGCCAAAATAATGACGTCGCCGACATACTCACGGCCTCCGCGGGCGCGCCCGCCGAGATCACGGGTTACGCCGTCGCAGCGGGAACCAAGACCTATTCCTCGGGCGACCTTAAGAACCGCTCCGGAAACTATATAACGGTCATAACCCCCGGCGGCGAAAGCCGAGAATATATAACCGACCGCGACTGCGCCGACTATGTTAACTCCGTGGTCAGCGTCTCGATCGACAGCGGCGAGGCGAAGGTCAGCCGCGTTTCAAAAGCCCCGGGCGCGGGCGGAGTTTTCAGATACGAGCGCATGACTCTTGGCTCAACCAAGGTGGCGGGCGACGCGGAGATCCTCGACGTCGGCACCACCGACCGGACCATGCCTTCTCTTTACTCTGTGATATATCCCGCAAGGCTCGACAACGTGAATATAAACGCCGACAAAGTGCTGTACTTCCACAAAAACGGCGCGGGAGAGATCGACGAGCTGATACTGAACGATGTTACCGGCGACTCCTATACATTCGGAATAGCAAAATCCGTCCAAAACGTGAGCATGGGACTTGCCTTAAACGGCTCTTACACATATATCGTAAACGGAACCGAATACAGCTACGCCACGAGCAACACTATATTCTCGATCAGCGGAGGCTCGGGAATACGTCTCACCTCGGCCGCAAATCCGTATTCGATCTCGGCACTGACCGAGCTCCGCGGCAGCGCCGGCGTGACAAGCCAGACCAACCTGAGCTGCGGCGGCAGGAATTACGCGATCTCGCCCAACGTCCAGGTTTACGAAAAGGAAAGCAGGTTTGAGGCGGAATACAGTCTTATCCCGATAAGCGACATCGTCGGAAGCGACGGCTATGATCTTATCGCCTATTACGACAAGCTGCCCGAAAACGGCGGCAGGATAAGGATAATCGTCGCGACCAAAAAATAGTCAGATCTCGCCCATTGTCAGACGGACGCTGCGGTTTATCAGCGCGGAAATTATCTGGCTCTCGGTAACGGTTTTGATGATCTCGCCGTTATCGTCGATCACGTCGATTATGTGATATTTATAGCTTCCAAGGCGGCGCAGAAACAGCCCGGCACGAGCCTCGCTGTGCGCCGCCATTCTTATTACCGGGCACAATCTGTCGCGGCGCAGCGCGTCCTTGTAATACAGCATTTCACGCAGCGAGATCATGCTGAGGTTCTTTTGCTCAAAGCTTAAATTTCCCAAAAGGAAGGCGCCGATCATGATAAGCGACAGATTGAAATCGTTCATAAGCAGCAGCATGACCGACACGGCTACGATAACGGCGATCGGGAAACGGCTGACTCTCAGCATTATGTTATAAGCCCGCACCGCGCCGCTGTTTATCGAAATAAGCCCCTTGACTATCCTTCCGCCGTCAAGCGGAAGCGCGGGCACAAGGTTTATCAGCAGCAGCGCCAGATTAACGTTCACGGCGTAGGCGCAAAGCGCCTTGAGCTCGGGCACCTTCGGCGACACAAAACAAAGGCTTAGAGCAAGAATACCGCTGCACAGCGGCCCTGCGGCCGCGATCAGTATCTCCTTGTAAGGGTTCTTTACAAAACCCGCGCCGAGCTTTCCGCAGATCCCGAACGGCAGTATCTCGATTCGGGAGATCCCGACCCGAAGCGACCTCGCCGCCGCTATGTGGGCGCACTCGTGGAAAAAAGCCGAGAGATACGCGATAAAAAACATGTCGGCATAGCCGAAAAACATTGCCGCCGCTGCCATAATAAGAAAAAACGGGCTGACCGACAAGCGCTCTCCCATCGGTATCAGCCACAGACTTTTAAAAAACCTCACTCCAGAACCTCCAGACAGTCATAAAATAATCCCGAATATTATTAAAAACTCCCGCCCAGTCGAAATTGTGCGTGACCGCTCTGCCGAGCGCCGCCACGCAGTTTTTCGCAAACGTAAAGCTTGAGCGGTTGATGAGCAGTATTACGCAAATAAGCAGAGCCGCCGCGGCGCAGCGCTTCAAAAACCTTAAAAGCCCGGCTCTTCCCGCGGAGTCTCTTTTATCGGTTCCGATCCCCGCCGCTTCGCCGCCCCTGATCCGTATGCTGTCCCTTATATTCTCACGCATCTTTATCACCTCAAAACAAAGTATAATACATTTTATTTTAAGGGTAATCAGTTTATGATATAAACATAAAAATCACCCATTAACAAAAATAGGTGATTTCTCCAAAATATTCGCGCCACTTCTGAATAACGTAATCGCTTCTTGATTCAATTATTCTCATAATATTTTTCAGAATATGTAGCGGTATGTTTGAATTATTATTACACAAATAACATTTACCCGCCTTCGTCAGCCAAACCTTAGTGGTATTTTCCCGAGGGCTGCCTTGAGATATGTGAACATGAACCGGCTCAAGCGGCTCATTCTCATTTGACCAAAAATATACCCAATATGAGCCTATTCTAAAAACCCGAGGCATTATCAAAACCTCCCGTTTGTGAAAACTCAAGAATTAAATGCGCGGCGGATTCTATGATCTTTTGAAATTCCGCGATTTCATCTTCTGAAAAGCCAAAAACATCATCCCATTTGTAAGCGGGAATATAGCAGGTCGCATGATGAAAACAGTCCTTTTCATCCGGCTTTTCAATATATACTTTAACGCTGCCGTCAGCTTTCATTTCTGAATGAACGATCTCGGTGCCGTCATCAAGCGTCATAAAAGGATACATCATTTTCTTTTCCTCCGAATTTATTTGTTATATTATATCATTATGCGCCCGCGCAGTCAAGAAATTAATTTTTTAAATAAAAAATTAAAAAAACTGGAACTTTTTTGAAAATTTATCGTCTAAATAAGTGTGAAAGATTTATACGAAAGGCGGTTTTGACGAATGAAAAAATTATTAATTTTAGTTATGATCCTCGCTTTGGCGCTGCCGTCGGTGTTTATTCCGGTGTGCGCGACGGAGGCTTCGATCCCGATCTATAACGAGGCGGACTTATACTACATAGCCGATAAACCCGGCGGAAGCTATGAGCTTATGTGCGACATCAACTGCGCCGACTTTTGCACGATACCGACGTTCTCGGGCAAACTTAACGGCAACGGTTATCAGATCATGACCAATGGGAGCCGCATGTTTGAAACCGTTGAAAGCGGCGCGGTGATAACCGATCTGTCCGTGGTCGGACGCTCGGACGGCGCAGAACGGTACTTCGCGACAGACGAGCCCGCCTCAAACGAATACGGCGGCGTTGTCGCCGGAGTGTTTAGGGGCACAATGGAGCGCTGCGCGGTATACGGCAGCGTCAGCGGCTCAACGCTTGCCTCGGGCGGAGTGGCCGGCATTGTCGACGGCGGAAGGATATCCGACTGCTCGTTCAAGGGCTCGGTCACCGCTGACTCGGGCTGCGCTGGCGGCTTTGCGGGCAAGCTGAGCAACGCCGTGATCGAGCGGTGTTACGCAAATATCGACATCAACGGCTCTGCCCCCGAAAAGGGCAACTTTGCCGGAAACAGCTCATACTCACAGGTGTCGGGCTGCTATACGAGCTCCGGCCTTGAGAGCTTCGGCATCGGCGTCGGCGCCGACACAGTCACCGCTCTTGACGACACGGCAAAATTCAGCGCGGCATATTATCCCGATTTCAGCTTCGGTGAGACCTGGACAATTATAGAGGGCGAAACACTGCCTCTGCTCGTCTCGATCTACGGACGGGGCACCGAAGCCCTGCCTTACAGGCTTCACGGTCAATCGTACCAATATCTCGAAATATACGCAATGATAAAAAACGGCACAAACGGCTCGGGGCCCGTGTATCTGCGCATGGACAGTGACTGGGACGCTTCAAGCAACAGCCTTCTCATGGTCGGCGACGACCAAAATCGTTTCAGCGGGGTGTTCGACGGAAACGGCCATGTTATAAAAGGGCTCAACTGTTCGCTGTTCGGCGCGATCGACGCGGCCGGCGCGGTAAAAAATCTGACGATCATAGCCACCGAAACAATAAACGCCGACGTTTTCGGCTATGTGGCGAAAGTCAATTACGGCACGATAGAAAACTGCCATGTCACAAGCAACGGTCTGAGCGGTTCAAAAGACCTCGGCGGCATCGCGGGCGAAAACATCAACGGCACGATAACCCGCTCAAGCTTCAGAGGCAATATTAGCGGAACCGAGTCGGGCATAGGCGGCATCGCAGGCTACAACAGCTTCGGTACAATAACCGAGTGCGCGGTCAAAAACTCGTCTCTCATCGGCTCGGATCACAGCGTCGGCGGCATCACGGGCGACAACAGCAACGGCACGATCGAAAACTGCCTGGTATATAACGCCAATGTCTGCTCGGATGGCGGCGAGGTCGGCGGAATAGCGGGCAGGCTCTATAACGGCGTTATCCGCCGCTGCTTTGCGAACTGGCAGAGCCGTGACTTGTCATTTCCGAACATATCCGCTATAGCGGGCGGCATAATCGAAAGCGGCACGGTTGAAAACTGCTATTACAATACAGACTTTGCGCCGTATGCCATAGGCGGCACCGAAAACACCGACGGAGCCGTGAGCGCAGACAGCATAAAAAATCCCGCCTCATATCCCGGGCTTGACTTTACAAGCACTTGGACGCTCGACGAGGAATGCGGCCCCGCGCTGCTTTCGTTAAACGGCGCGGGAACGAGTGAAAACCCCTACATCATCAGATGCGACGACGATCTGACCGACGCGGACGACGGCATAAGCGCCTCGGGCAAAAGGAATTATTATATCTTAGCCAACGATCTGTATCTTGAGATACATCACGGCACAGCGTTCAGCGGCAGCATAAACGGCGCGGGGCACAGGATCACCGTAACCGGCAGCAGGCTGCCCGATCTTGGCAAAGGCGGATATTTGGGGAACGCAGTTGTGGTCAACGGCATATTTGACAGCGCCCGAAACGCGAAAATCGAAAAATGCGTTTTCATAGGCTCCGGCAGATGCGCCAACACGATCTCGGGCTCAACGGTGAACGGCTGCGCGGTTATATTCAGGAAAAACAGTCCCGAGTCGCCTCGGATAAACGGCGGATTTGCGCTGCAGATCTCAGACGGCAGCGAGATAAGCGACTGCGTTGTGCGCAAGGCCGAGCTGGGCGGCGAGATATGTGGAGGCTTCGCGGGCAGCGTCTCGGGCAGCCGCATGACAAACTGCTGCGCGCTCGACTGCCGTCTCGGCGGCTCAAGCGCGGCGGGCGGCTTTGTCGGCAGGAACGACAATTCATCCTCGATCAAAAACTGCGCCGCGCGCGGCGAGATAGAAACAAAGGACGGAAGCTACACAGGCGCTTTCGCTGGCATGAACTACGCCGAGATAACATCCTCCTACGGCGTTAATACCAAAGCTGACAGCAAAACAATCGGCTTCGCAGGCCATGACGAGGGAAGCATAAAAGAGTCGGGCGTGTCAGACTTCACTGTGCCTTACATAAGCTTCGGCGGATACGGAGTTTCGGTCTATGACACCACGGTCTATACTCCCGAAATAAAAGCTCCCGAGCCCGGCGGTCTTTCCGACATCTCGGGCCACTGGGCGGAAAAAACGATCAATAATCTTGTGTCAAGCGGCGTTATCAACGGATATGAGGACGGCACCTTCAGACCCGAGCTCAGCGTGACCAAGGGCGAGTATATCAAGCTGCTCATGGCCGCGGCGGTTCAGCCCGCTGACGACAATTTCACGCAATACAGTGACGTGAACGCCTCATGGGCGAGGCAGTATGTGAGCCGTGCGGTTTATATAGGGATCTGCGGCGACATTCCCGTCACCGACACATATTTCGGCGTTGATGAGCCAATAACCAGAGCGCAGGCCGCCGCGATAACCGGAAGGCTGCTGGCTCCGGGCAAAGGCGGAACGCTCAACTTCACCGACGTGGCGGCGATCCCAGCGTGGGCGGCGGAGCCGATAGGCGCGTGCGTGAATATCGGATTGATCACAGGCAACGACGACGGTTCATTCAGCCCCGACGGCAGCCTGACACGCGCCGAAGCCGCGACGATAATAGAAAGAGTCATAAACTTAAATAACAAATAATTCAAAACACAAAATTAACGGGCGGCCCCGGCCGCCCGTTTCTCACGTCTGTTATTTCCATAAATCCGATAATTTATATGTTCTCAGCGACAGCGCTATCGCCTGCTCCCTTGTCGCGGAGGCGTAACCCTCTGCCTCTTCTTCGGCGGTCGTGTTCTTCGGCGCGAAATGATTTTCGTCTATTCCCTTTATGATCCCCATTTTCACCATATAATAGACCGACGGCTTCGCGTAGTCCGATATTAAATCGTCATCCGCGAATTTTTTCACGCCTTCCGAATCGAGATAATATTCCGAATCCGTTTCGGTCGACCAGCCCTCAAATTTGTATTTCTTGATCGTGCGGCAAAGCATTGTCGCAAGCTGCTCACGCGTAAGCCCGTCGTCGGGCGCAAACTCGCTGTCGGATACTCCTATCGCTATGTTAAGAGCATAGGCTTTTTCGATATCGCTCTTATTTTTGTTTGAGCCGATGTCAACAAAAGGGGTGTTGACCCCGGAAGCGGACGAGCCTACAAGAGACTCATAAAGCTTAACCGAAATTGCGGCAAATTCCGCGCGCGACACAGGCTTGGTAAGGTTCTCGCCAACAAGATTTTCGGGTATCAGACCCGCGCTGTATGCCTCCTCCATTTCGGGGGACGACCATTGTGACACTTCGGAGTTATAGGACGTAACGGTCGTGTCGCTCGGCTCGCCGCCTATTGTATACGGCGATTGCGCGCTTCCCGAGCCCGAGGCAAAGCTGACGGCTTGAATATCCAAATAAAAAGCTGGGCGCACTCCGACACTGTAATCATCGGACTGGTCGAAGCTGACAGAGCCCGTATCCGAAACATAACGAACGCCGCCGGTATAGTCGGCGCGCGGAGAGCGGAGCCAATACGACCATTTCTTTCCGTATTCAAAATCTTTGTTCTTGTACTCGCTGCCCGACACGCACTCCGCTGTCGGCTCGCCTATGTAATAATCCACACCCAAAATATTTCCGTTCTCATACACCGAGTTAAGCTGCTTAACGTCAAGGAGAAATATTTTATCCGTTATATATTCGGCGTACGCGCTGTCGTAATTCGCCGCCGCTGCGGCTGTGCCGTTATCATATGAAAACAAATGGATCTCACTGCCGGTTTGCGCCATGCCCGCGTCCGCCTCCGGGTAAGCCAAAAGCGACTTCTGGCTTACTTCCTTAACGGCGTTCAGCTCGGCCTGCGTGAAGTTGGTTAAAAATCCCGCCTCGGCGTCGTAATCGTTATTGCCGCGCCGCACATGCGCCTCATCGGGCGGGTTCCCGCAGAGCCAGTTCACGTTTCCCGCACCCTCGCCCGAATTGAGCCACGAACGCATATTGCTGTCGGCCCAATAGTTGGAGCCGCTGCTTTGTCTGTCCTCATTTCTGCTGTGCGAGCCCGTGCTTGTGTTCGCGCCGCCATCCGCGTCAAAGGGCTTTATGCAGATTATTTTATCCGCAAGCATAAGCGGCCCGTTTTCATCAATATCTACGCACCGCCAAAGTATGGGCTGTCCGTAGTACGCACCCATTTGCACATAGCAGCCTATGTCAACGTTCGCCGCCCGTGCCGCGAGCGGCAGCGCAAGCGATGCGATTAATGTAAATATCAGCGCCAGACTCAAATACCGTTTTTTCATAACATTTCCTCCTTTTTGTATTATAAACCACGCGCCGCGGTTATCTTTCGATCATATTCACAAGATACCCCGCGCCGAAGCCGTTGTCAATATTTACTACGCTGACGCCCGAGGCGCAGGAATTCAGCATCGAAAGCAGCCCCGCCACGCCGCCGAACGCCGCGCCGTAGCCCACGCTCGTCGGAACGGCGATAACCGGACAGTCGGCGAGGCCGCCGATAACACTCGCCAGAGCCCCCTCCATTCCCGCGACCGCCACGATCGCCTTGGCGTTCATGATCTCGCGCGCGTGGCTCAAAAGGCGGTGCAGCCCCGACACGCCCACGTCATAGAGGCGGACGACTCTGCTGCCCAGCGCCTCGGCGGTAACGGCGGCTTCCTCCGCCACGGGAATGTCGCTCGTGCCTCCTGTGGCGACGACCACATAGGTCTCCCTCTCGGGAGCGGGCATCTCGCCCGCGACCGCTATTCTTCCCGCCTCGTTATACATGAATTTATCGCCGAATTCCGCGCCCAGCTTGTCCGCGGTGTCTTTCCCGATCCGAGTGATAAGCACGGTTTTCTGTCCGTTTTCAAGCATGTTGCGGGTTATTTTTATGATCTGCCCGTCGGTCTTGCCCGCGCCGTATATGACCTCGGCCGCGCCCTGTCTGAGAGCGCGATGGTGGTCAACCTTGGCAAAGCCGAGATCCTCAAACGGCTTAAGGCGAAATTTCAGCGCGGCCTCGTCCGCCGAAAGCTCGCCCTCCGCAACCTTTTTGAGCAGTTCCTTAAGCTCCTTTTGATCCATAATATCATCTCCGAAACGCTCCTTGTGCGGAGCGAAGTTTTTCTTATGTCTATTATATAACAAAAAAGAACATTTTGCAAGGCCCAATCGGCCGCCGCGTTTATTAAGGCGGCTCCCTACGCGTCACGGAGCATCCCGACTATGCCGTTCCACGTTTCAAGGTCGACCTCGCCGGTTTGTGTTATCCCGAGCAGCTTTTGTATCTCGCCGACCGCCCCGGCTGTCTCGCTCAGGAAAAGTCCGTCCGGATTGATAAGCCTGACGCCGTTTTCGATTTTGCTTATCTCTCTTATCATTGACTGAAGCTCAAAAACATTTTCTCTGTCGTTGTTGATCGAAATAAATCCCGAACTCATATTAACCTCCGCTGTTCTCCGACATGACATAGCCGGGATACTGGCCCGCAGACCGCTGGTTTCCGTTTATAATATCCGAATATAGCGAGGCTATGCTGTCCCATGTTATCGGCCCAACCGTGCCCCGCGGCGGCAGTCCGAACAGATTTTGATACGCGACCACCGCCTGCTCGGTCTCCGAGCCGAAATATCCGGTTATCGCGGGCTTTGGAATTTCGTTATAAACATCCGCGATCGCGGCAAGATACGTTTGCAGAGTGCGAACCTCGGGGTCGCTTGAGCCTCGGGTCAGCACGTTGCCCTGAAACGGAATAACATTGCTTCCGGCATAGTCCTCGGGCAGTCCTGTCACGATCGAGCGGTAGACGGAGTACAGCCTGTTCCATGTCTCCTCGTCAACGACTCCGGTCACCGGAACGCCGTAAGCGGTTTGAAAGGCCCGCACCGCGTTCTCGGTCGACGGGCCGAATATCCCGTCCGTGGCGGTCTGCGGAATATAGTCGTTAAAAGTGGCGACAAAGCTTAAATAATACTGGATAAGCTGAACGCCCGGGCCTTGATCGCCGTTTTGCAGGACGCCCGCGTACTGGCGGTTCACCTCATCAACCGTCAGTCCCTCGGCGTCAAGCTCCGACAGCCGCTTGACCGCGTTGTAAATCTTGTTGACCCTGTACCAAGTGGCGTTTCCTATAATTCCGTCGGGTGTCAGATTGAAAATACGCTGAAACGCCTTAACCGCGTCCTCGGTTATCACGTCAAAATAACCGTCGGGATATGCAATCTTGGGAATAGCGGGATAATTCCTCGATATTCTGTTAAGCTGTATCTGCATCCTCTTCACGTTAAAACCCTGATCGCCCACCTTAAGCGGCGCGCCCGGATAAGTGTCGGGAACATCCTCAACGGGCGCGTTCTCGACCAGTTTAATGTCGTCGCCGTAGTAATACCTTAATATTTCGATCGGCGAGTAGCCGCGGTTTGCCAGATCAACGGTGCCCCACTGCGAAAGTCCGCCCGGGCAGGTCGACGTTGTTCCGTTGCAGTATCTCGGAAAAATCGGGAAAAAGTTGTCGCCCCTCACTATGTAGCTGTTAAAAATCTCATCCACGATCTGCCCGATATTTTCAAAATAATCCCTGCCGTAGTTAAACGCCTGATCGTAGGCCTCGATATTTGTAATGTCAAAATTGTATCCCTGACTGCGATAATGCTCGGTCGTGACGCGGTTCAGCGCGAAGGTTATCTGCGCCAGTATGTTGGCGATTATGGCGTTTTCGGGCCATGTGGGATAGATCTCGCTTGAAGCCACATTTTTGATATAGTCCGCGAAGGGAACGGTCACATTTTGTGCCGAGGCGTCCTCGGGCGCGCCGAGATGAACCACGATCGTTTCGGGAATTCTAACTCTAAGATCCAAAACGTCACCCCCTAAACGTCCGATTTCGCGCCCATGTCCTCATCAACCGGTATCATCTCAACATTCTGTATTGAGCAAATATTGTCAAAAACAAGCGCGGTCACATCTCCGCCGCCGCTTATGCGGGGCTCAACCATGTATCCGTCAAGTTCGGCGTTTATTTTATAAATCGCGTACGGCTGAATGGTGTCCTGCGCCTGCATTGACAAATACATATCGGGAGCGGGCAGATAAATCTTCTCTGTCTTACCGCTTGAGTCCGTGTATCTGACCTCGCTGACCTTAACGGGCGAGTCCTCGACCGAGCTCACCGTCACCTTGACGTTCTCGAGCGGGATCGCGCGGCGGGCCAGAAACGTCTGGACCACCATGCCGCCCTTGCCCGAAAACGGCGGCGTGATCTCATCGACCGCCACGCCTTCGATCGACTCGCGCTGCGACTCGCCCGGATTTGAAAAAGCAGCCTCCTCGCCATAATAATCCGAGTCCGTGATCTCGGTTTCGGGCTTTTCGGGCGCCGTCGGCGCGTACACGCTTTCAGGCGCCTCGGGAAGAGCGTACCTCGGCGCGTTAAACGGCTCTGTCTGCATTCTGACCGTCGGCGGCTCCTTGGGGCGCATTGTCTCGTTTTCGTTATCCGCGGCGCCCGCGTTTACTCCTTTGAAAAAACCGTTCATAAAAATCACCTTCCTGAATTATTCTATTCGGAAAAATAAATTTCGTGACATTATTTTGAGGCAGCAAAAAACGGCGTTGATCATCCGCCGTTTTTTGTTTAAAAATCATTTTATTTGAAATTATGCGCCTTTGATTGAAAATCGACTGCTTCCGCGGGCCGACACTTTTGTTAAAAAGTACCCGAGGAACGTGCCGCGCCTATGAGTTTTCGCGCTTATTTGGTTGTGGTGAATTTGTTACACATCAAAGCAGCTTTATAATTCCGACGCGCAAAGTTCAAACTGATTTGTTTTATCGTTCCAATAATAATCCCGCGCGTTTGGACACAACTTGTTGAAAAACCGCCCTCCTTTCGCTGCATTTAATCATTACAAATATTTCACGCAAAATTATTATTGAGTTTTAATCATATTATATTATAAAAATTTTTAAAAGTCAAGATTTTTGTTAAAAATTTTCGGCAATTTTAATATTTTAAATTAAAGCTTTTAAAAACAATTTAAATTAATTTATTTGTTTTAATAAAAAATATTTGACTTTTATTTTGCAATATGCTATAATAATTTTGTAAACATCATAAAGAAGGTGATCAATATGCTGAATAAGTGTTCAAACCTTTTTAAAAAAAGCGGAATAGAGCCCAAAGATATTGTCTACATCAAAAGAGACGGCCGCAACAACGCCCTGCACCTTGTTGACGGGCGGGTCGTTCACACATACATCCCCGCGAAGACCGTCGCGGCCGAAACAGCCGACTCCGCGGTCATGCTGAATGTCAACAAGGGAGTGTATCTGGCCGAAAATTATATCGTCAATATCAACAACGGCATCTACACTATGAGCGACGGCGCGTCCTTCAAGGGCAGGGTCCGCACTCCCGGCGAACACAAGCTGAACGCCGAGCGGATAATGAACAGCCCGCGCGAGAAGTCGCGCATGACCTATGAGCGCATCCGCCAAAAATTTTCCTGCGTTGACGATCTGCCTGTGGCGTTCTGCGTTATCGAGCTTAAATTTGACGAGGCGGGCCACGGCGTTGATTTCATCTTCCGCTACTGCAACAAGCAGATGGAAGTGATCGAGGGCAAAACGATAGAGGAAATGACCGACCGCTCGTTCTATGAAGTATTCACAAACGGCGACAAGAGGTGGCTGGTCGTATATGCGGATGTCGCGCTGAACGGCGGCCAGCGCGAAATGCACTGCTACAGCCGCGAGGTCGACAAAAACCTTTACATAAAATGTTTCCAGCCCGAAGAAGGCTTCTGCGGCTGCGTGCTGCTTGAAGAATAGATCTTACCCATATAAATACGCGCTCCGTTTTCGGGGCGCGTATTTGTTATTTAATGTCGCTGATGTTATACGGCGTGGTCTGGTAAACGAAATAATTCAGCCAGTTCGAGTAGAGCAGATTGGCGTGGGCGCGCCATGTGTTCTTAGGCTCGGTCGTCGGGTCGTCATTCTCGAAATAGTTCTTGGGAACCTTTATGTCAAGCCCCTTTTCCTTATCCCTGAAATATTCGTTAGCAAGCGTGATATTGTCATATTCCGAGTGGCCGGTCACAAAGAACTGCCGCTCGCTCTTGGCGGTCACGATATACACTCCAGCCTCGTCCGACACGGCAAGTATCTCAAGCTCGGGCACCTTTTCGATGTCCTCGGCACGAACCTCGGTATGCCGCGAGTGCGGCGCGTAAAATTTGTCGTCAAAGCCGCGGAGCAGAATTTTGCGCTTCTTTTCGGGCACAACGTAATGCTCGTAGATCCCGAACATTTTTTCCTTGAGATCATATTTCGGAATTCCGTAATGGTAGTAAAGCGCGGCCTGCGCTCCCCAGCATATGTGGAAGGTGGACGTGACGTTACTCTTTGACCACTCCATGATCTCGCAGAGCTCGTCCCAGTAATCGACCGCCTCAAAAGGCATATGCTCAACCGGCGCGCCGGTTATGATAAGGCCGTCAAACTTCCTGTTTTTGTACGCGTCGAATGTGTTATAAAACGAGTCCAGATGGCTCTTCGGCGTGTTCTTCGACTCATAGCTTTTGGTGCTCATCAGGCTTATGTTTATCTGAAGCGGCGTGTTGCCGAGCATTCTCATAAGCTGCGTCTCAGTGTCGATCTTGGTCGGCATCAGGTTTAAGATCAAAATCTCAAGCGGCCTTATCTCCTGCGTGATCGCGCGGGTCTCGGTCATAACAAATATGTTCTCGTTATTCAATATGTCCGTCGCGGGCAAATCATTCGCTATTTTAATAGGCATGTTGTCACCTCATTTTTTCTATAATGTTCAGTGAGCGCTCGGCTACCATCTCGGCTTTTCTGCGCTTGTCTCTGACCCTCTCGGAAAGAGGGGTTATTATTCCGTAATTCACGTTCATTGGCTGGAACCCGCTTATGCCCTCGTTTGAGACATAGTGCGAGAGCGCACCGATCGCGGTCTCAGGCGGCAGAATATCGGGCGCGTTCCCATTTAGCCGCTCCGCGGCGTAACGCCCAGCGAGCAGGCCGCTTGAGGCGGACTCCACATATCCCTCGACCCCGGTGATCTGCCCCGCAAAAAATATGTTTGGGTTTGATTTAAGCGAGTAATCCGCATCAAGCAGCCCGGGCGAGTTTAAATAAGTGTTCCTGTGCATTACCCCGTACCGCGTGAACTCCGCGTTTTCAAGCCCGGGTATCATGCCGAAAACGCGCTTTTGCTCGCCGAATTTCAAATGGGTCTGAAATCCGACTATGTTATACATCGACGCGGAGGCGTCGTCCTGTCTGAGTTGAACAACGGCGTAATATTTCTCGCCGGTCTCGGGATTATCAAGGCCGACCGGCTTCAGCGGGCCGTAGCGCATTGTGTCCTCGCCGCGCTTCGCCATGACCTCGATCGGCATGCAGCCCTCAAAAACCTTGTTATTTTTTTCAAACTCGTGAAGCTCGGCGGTCTCGGCCGAGATAAGCGCCTTATAAAATTTCAGGTACTCATCCTTGGTCATGGGGCAATTGATATAATCCGCTCCGCCCTTGCCGTACCGCGCGGCCTTGAACGCCTTTGTCATGTCAATGCTCGCGGCGCTGACAATCGGCGCAGCCGCGTCAAAAAAGTGGAGATACGCTCCGCCCGCGAGCTCGGAAATGCTCTCGGCCAGCTTGTCGGAAACAAGTGGGCCCGCGGCGATTATGACGTTCTCGCCGGGGTCGATCTCCGTGACCTCGCCATATTCGACGTTTATGCGGCTATGCGCCTTGATCCTGTCGGTGACGGCTTTTGAAAATCCGCCTCTGTCAACCGCCAGAGCCCCTCCGGCGGGAACCTTATGCTCATCGGCACAGGTCATGATCAGCGAGCCGAGACGGCGCATTTCCTCTTTAAGAAGGCCGACCGCGTTATATATCCCGTCCGCCCTTAACGAGTTGCTGCAAACCAGCTCGGCGAAATCGGGGCTTTTGTGGGCGGGGGAGTATTTTTCGGGCTTCATCTCGCAAAGAGTGACGTCGATCCCTCTTTCCGCCGCCTGCCATGCGGCCTCGCAGCCCGCGAGCCCCGCTCCTATAATCTTCAGCTTCATATTATTCCTCTTCGGTTTTTTTCTTTGATTTGCTTTCGGGCTTTCTCACATAGCCGCAGTCCTCGTTATAGCAGACATAGCTTATCGGGCCTCTGCGGAACGCTCGTTTTTTCATCAGAACGCTTCCGCACTGCGGGCATTTTTCGGTTGTCGGCTCATCCCATGAGATAAAGTCACATTCGGGCGAGTTTTCGCACGAATAGAACGTCGCGCCCTTGCGTGATTTGCGGACAAGCACCTTGCCGCCGCACTTGGGGCAGGGAGCGTCAAGTTCGACCGTTATCGGCTTGGTGTTGCGGCATTCCGGAAATCCGGGGCAGGCTAAGAACTTGCCAAATCTGCCCTGCTTATAAACCATATGCCGTCCGCATTTCTCGCAGATAACGTCCGAAACCTCGTCCTTTATCTCAACGCTGCCGATCTTTTCCTCGGCCTCCTTTAGAGACTTTTCAAACGGACCGTAAAAGCCGCGCACGACTTCGTGCCAGTCGTTGCTGCCGTTGGCGACGTCCTCGATCTTGTC
The DNA here is from genome assembly GCA_947630135.1 of uncultured Monoglobus sp. GTDB lineage: Bacteria > Bacillota > Clostridia > Monoglobales > Monoglobaceae > Monoglobus. The sequence continues at coordinate 5,133 of CANRGH010000016.1, read as the reverse complement.
CTCCATGTTGGCGGTAAATTTCAGATCGACAATATCCTTGAAATTCTCTTTCATCAGGTCGGTCACTATATATCCAAGCTCGGTCGGAAACAGAGTCCGCTTCTCCCTCGCGACATAGCCCCTCGCGGTTATCGTCGCGATCGTTGGCGCGTAGGTGCTCGGCCTGCCGATCCCCTCTTCCTCCATGGCCTTGACCAAAGACGCCTCGGTATAGCGCGGGGGCGGCTGCGTGAAGTGCTGCTCGGGCTTGAGCTCGGAAAGCTTGAGCGGCTGTCCCTCGGTGAGGGCGGGAAGCTTTTTCATTTTTTCTTCCTCGGTGTCCTTGCTCTCGACATAGAGCGTGGTGAAGCCCGCGAACTTGACCGAGCTTCCGCTCGCCTTGAGCAAATATTTGCCGGCGGCCACGTCAACGCTTACCGTGTCAAATACCGCGTCGGCCATCTGGCTCGCCATGAACCGCTGCCATATAAGGCGGTAGAGCTTATACTGGTCGGGCTTGAAGGTTTCCTTATATTTTTCGGGATAGTTAGCCGCAAACGTCGGCCTTATCGCCTCGTGCGCGTCCTGCGCCGATTTTTTCGCTTTATATGCTCTGGGCTTGGGCGGCAGGAACTCTCTGCCGTACTTCTCGGATATATACGACATGGCGTCTTTTTGGGCCACCTCGGCTATGCGCAGAGAGTCGGTCCTCATATAGGTTATAAAGCCCATCTCGTAAAGCTGCTGTGCCGCCATCATAGTGCGGCGAGTGGTGAAGTTCAGCTTGCGCGACGCCTCCTGCTGCATGGTGCTCGTGGTAAACGGCGGCGCGGGACGGCGCTTTGTCTCTTTCTTTGTTATTTCCGCGACCTTAAAATCCGATGCTTTAAGCTCCTTCACGATAGCGGACGCGGTCTCGGCGTCCTCGATCGGGAGCTTTTTTCCGTCGGCGGTGCCGTGGAACCTTGCGATAAAAGGAAGTCTGCCCTTTTCATTCGTCAGTTTCGCGTCGATCGACCAGTACTCCTGCGGCACAAACGCGTCGATCTCGCGCTCGCGGTCAACGATCATGCGGGTCACGGCCGACTGAACTCTGCCGGCGCTCAGACCCTTTTTGACCTTTTTCCAAAGCAGCGGGCTTATCTGATAGCCCACAATTCTGTCAAGCACGCGGCGCGTCTGCTGCGCGTCCACCAGATCCATATCAATGGCCCTCGCATCCTTGACGGCCTCTTTGACCGCGTCTTTTGTGACCTCGTTAAATGTTATGCGGCAGGCGCTTTTCGGGTCGATGCCCAAAATGTGCGCCAGGTGCCACGAGATCGCCTCGCCCTCGCGGTCGGGGTCGGTGGCGAGATAAACCGCCGAGGCGGATTTCGCCTTCTTTTTGAGCTTCGCGATAACGTCGCCCTTGCCCCTGATCGTGATATATTTCGGCTCAAAATTGTTGTCAAAATCTATTCCGAGCTGGCTCTTTGGCAGGTCCCTAAGATGCCCCATGGTCGCCTCTATGTTGTAAGAGCTGCCGAGATACTTTTTAACGCTGCTGACCTTTGTGGGCGACTCCACAATTACCAGCTTCTTTTTTCTCTCGGCAGGTTTTTTTGTTGTCTTTCTTTTTTCAGCCATAATTTTCCTCCGTTATATTTCAAGCGAATACATATTTCCGGCGCGCTGCCTCAATCTGCCCTTAAGCTGAAGCAGCACGACCGCGCTGTTTACCTCGGAAGGCTTAAGCTCCGTGTTTCTTATTATTTCATCAATATGCGCCGGCGCGCCGAAGTTGTATAAAAATTCAAGAATTTTTCTCTCGTTCGGCGGGCTGTCACTAAAATCGGTTTTTTCGACGGGTTTTTCATCACTTACTTTCTTTTCGGCCCTGAAAGCGGGCTTTTCGACCGGCTTCAGTTCCATGATCCCGCGCTCAAGCAGCTCCCCGAACCGCTCGCCGTACTCGTCGAGCACATCGGCTGCGGAAAGCGTTGTTATCGCTCCGTCATGAATAAGCCCGTTCGGCAGCGCCGCGTTGTCGTCCGCGGGTCTGCCCGGAACAGCGAATATGTCGCGGTTATATTCCTGCGCGTATTTCACCGTGATTGAGGTGCCGCTTTTGACGCCGCCCTCGGTTATCACAACGCCGTAAGACAGACCGGCTATAATGCGGTTGCGCTCCTGATAGAAGTAGCCGCGCCCTTTCATTCCGGGCGGCCGCTCCGAGATTATCATTCCTCGCTCGCCTATCTTTTCATACAGCTCGGCGTTTTCGCGAGGATACACGAGATCGACTCCGCCCGCGAGGACCGCGACTGTGAGCTGACCCGCGTCAAGAGCGCCTTTGTGCGCCTCGGCGTCAAGCCCCTTTGCCATGCCGCTCACGACCACGATCCCTTCCTCCGCCATCTCACGGCAGAGCTTTCGGGTGAACTTTTTCGCGTCGTTGCTCGCCTTGCGCGTGCCCACGACCGAGATCGTCAGCAGATCGTTCAAATTCACGTCAAGGCCCTTGACGTAAAGTATCTGCGGCGGCGCGTATGTGTTTTTTAAGAGCCGCGGATATTCGGGGTCGGAAATGTGGATCGTCCGAATATTTTTCCGTCGGCAACTCTCAAGCAGCTCCTCTGCCTCTTTGAGGTTCCTGCGTCGGTATTCAAGATGCTTGAGGCCCAGCGTCTCCTTGAGCGCGTCCTTATCGGCCGCGCCGTCAAAAATCGCCTCCGCACTGCCGAGCCTTTTCACGCATTTATCGATAAAATGCGGAGAGTGGCCGCAAAAGCAGTTAAGCCACAGGCATTTAAGCAGCTTTTCATCGTCCATATCGATCCCTCCGATTATTCAAACAGCGCGTACATCAGAATTCCCGCGGCGACGGCGGCGTTTAACGACTCCACCCCGCCCTTCATCGGTATTCTGACATTGACGTCCGACAAGCCGAGGACCTCGGGCGAAACGCCCCGCGCCTCGCTCCCTATCACCACGGCCATCCTTCGGACGCTCCGCTCATTCGCGTATTCAAACAGATCGACGCTTCCGTCAAGAGCTGACGCTGCGATCGCAAAACCGTCGTCCTTAAGCTTTTTAAGCTCCGAGATACCGCAGCCGGTTCTGAATTTGACTCTGAATATCGAGCCCATGGTCGAGCGCACTGATTTCGGATTGTATATGTCCGCGCAGCCCTTCATGAGATACACCGCGTCGGCGCCCGCTGCCTCGGCGGTCCTTATTATCGCGCCAACGTTGCCCGGCTCGGAAACGCCGTCAAGCACCAAAACGTTTGTCATGCCGTCGGCCATAGCGGCCTCGTCGGGAAAGACCTTGACCGCCGCCGCAATGCCCTGCGGCGTCACGGTGTTCACGGCGGCGCGGAAAAGCTTATCCGAAACGACATAAACATCAAAGCCCCTTTTTGAGAGACTTTCGGGCAGCGGATCGCCCGCCGCGAACGATTCGGACGCGAAAACGCACCTTACCTTATCCCGCGCGAACTCCGCGGCCTCCTCGACCATCCGCCTTCCCTCGACCGGAAAAAGGCCGTGCTTTTTTCTGCCTTTGGGCGTCGAGATCGCGCTGAGCAGCTTCAATTTTTTGTTGTCCTTTGAAGTTATCGGGTAAATCATAACCTCACCTTAAATCCCGTAATCAAAATATAGCAAAAGTTATACCCTCATGCCTTGGGTATAACTTTGTGATACTATTTTACCTTCTCAACAAGCTGAGTGAACGCTTCCGGATCGGATATTGCAATCTCTGACAACATCTTTCTGTTGATGTTTATGTTGTTCTTTTTAAGACCGTCCATAAACTTGCTGTAGCTTATGCCGTTCTGTCTTGCGGCGGCGTTGATACGAGCGATCCAGAGCTGTCTGAACTCCCTCTTTTTGGCCTTTCTGTCTCTGTAAGCATATGCGAGAGACTTCATAACAGCCTGATTTGCCGTTCTGAACAGCTTGCTCTTCGCGCCTCTGTAGCCCTTAGCAAGCTTTAAGATTTTCTTGCGTCTTGCGCGCGTCTTAACCGCGCCTTTTATTCTTGCCATAGTAATTTTCCTTTCTGAATTTCTAAGAGTTTAAACAAACCGCTCACGGCTTATTTGTAAGGCATCATAGCCTTGATCGTAGCCTCGTTGGCCTTAGCGAGATAACCGCCCTTTCTGAGCTTTCTCTTTCTCTTGGTTGACTTCTTGTTAAGAATGTGGCTCCTGTAAGCCTTACCTCTCTTCACCTTGCCGTTTTTGGTAACGCTGAAGCGCTTCGCCGCGGCTCTGTGTGTCTTAATCTTAGGCATAGTCTTTTCTCCTTCCGTTTTTGATCTAAATTATTGCACTTGGCAATTATGCTACTTCTTTTTGGGTGTGATAAACATAGCCATGTTTCTGCCTTCCATTTTAACGCCTTTGTCAACGTCGCCGTACTCGGCGGCGCCTTCCTTAAACTTCATAAGCATATCCCTGCCCAGGGATGAATGGGTGATTTCACGACCTCTGAACCTTACCGACACCTTGACCTTGTCGCCGTTTTTTAGGAACTTAATACCGGCTCTGAGCTTGGTCTCAAAGTCATGATCGTCAATATTCGGACTCAGTCTGATCTCCTTGACGGCAACGACTTTCTGGTTCTTGCGGTTTTCCTTCTCGCGCTTTGAAAGCTCAAACTTATGCTTGCCGTAGTCCATGATCTTGCACACCGGCGGCTTGGCCTGAGGCGCGATTTTCACCAGATCGAGATTTTTTTCATCGGCCATGGCCTGAGCCTTCGCGCCCGACATAATTCCGAGCTGCTCGCCGCCCGGCCCGATAAGACGAACCTCTTTGTCTCTGATCTCGTCGTTAATCATCAAATCCTGCTTAGCTATACAAAACACCTCCCAGTATTTTACCGCGAAAAAACGCGGGGCGCAAAAGCACACCGCAATATAAAATCAAAATTAAATAAATTTAAATTTTACGGCCCTTTCGCTGTTCGCTGAGGGGAGAAGCGGCAACTTCTGCTTTATTTAACGCATGATATTTTAGCACATTCATAAATATATGTCAAGGGTTTTTTAAAAAAATTTTCAAAATTGTTCCGATTTATTTTGTCCGCGTGAATTCCCAAAGTAAATTCCAGAGTGAGAAGGAAGTGGCATTTAGAGCGGGAAAAGGGCGGAAATAAGTATGGG
>CANRGH010000015.1 GCA_947630135.1 uncultured Monoglobus sp. | reverse complement strand
TTTTTCCGCCATACTTTCACCCCCTAAGCTCCGAGAACCTCTGCAACCATAGCCGTCACCTCGGCGGTCGTGGCGAAGTCATATCTGGTCGAGGGCAGCTTGCTGTTTGCGTCAAGCTCCGCGACTCCGCTTGCCGCTCCTTTGGCGGTCGTCGGTATTGCTCCGACCTCGGTCGCGTTATACGTCGGCTTGCTTGCCGCCTTCGCCCACGCCTGCACGTCCGTCGTGTTAAGCTTGCCCGCCAACGCCGAGTATACAGCCTTATTCTGCACGGGATTTGCGGAAGTTCCATTAAGCTGGCTGTCAACGGTCACAGCCGGCGGTATGCTCGGCTTGTCCGTAAGGTCGTTGTAGCTGTGCTTGTGACTTGCGGGAGCTTTTCCCGCCACGTCCGTCTGGAGTTTGGTGATCGCGCTCATCATCTCTGTCGCCTCGCCCTCATGCTCGGCTATGTAGTCGATCACTTCTTTTATCGTGTCGATCGTGTCGTTGTCCGTAACCTTTTGGGCAAACGCGTCGATCTGCGCGTTTATCGCGGACAGGACCTGTGCCGATGTCTGAAATCCGCTGTCGTTTGCTATCTGCGACACCTTGGTCGGGACCGTGACGTCAACCGCCTTAGATGTGGGAACCAACGCCGTACCGTTTACCTTGACGCTCTCGATCACATTCGCCTGCGCGCCGCTCGGCGCGTGGGCCGAAGTGCTGTGCGTATACGCCGCATCATAATTTCCCTTAAGCGTACTCGTGAACGAAGCGTTTGTCGCGTCAAGCACCGTCTTGTTGCTGTGCGTGTGCGAAGAACCGCTTAACGTGTTTACCGCCTCAAGCGTCGCAAACGCCCCCGAAAGCAGCTCCACCAGTGTTTTCAGATCCTCCAGATTTATCGGCTTGCTGTCCGCCGCCGTTGACATTAATCTCATACTTGCCATGATAATCCTCCTGTATTTTTATTTAATAATTTCATTTACCGCGTTTTTCGTGTCGTTCACTGATGCGCAGTCAATCGAAAGCTCGCCGCCTTCGCCGAGTTTAAGGCCTGCCCCGATGGTTTTTATCGGGACGGTCTGATCCTTCAGCTCGTCAATTTGACTTTTAATCCCTCTCGCCAGCTCCCTCACAATGGTTTCAAAAACATTGCTTTTTATGAATTTTTCCATAATTTTCCGACCTTTCTTTGTCGACATTAATTTCCGATCGCCGCTTTTAACTCGTCGATCTGGCTTTGCAGCTTATCATCCTCACCCGCGCGTTTAATTAATTCCGCATTGAACGCAGCGCTTAAAGAACTTTCCACGCCTTTGCTCCGCTCGATCTCCGCGTCGATCTTGTTTTCAAGCGCCCTAATTTTTGCTTCATTAGCGGCTGTTTGACCTAATTCGATCCAATCTTCACCATTGCCTGTTGTCCTATCAACGCCATAGCTACAAGTCCTTATATAGAAATGTGGATTTCCGTTCTCATCACCCAAAATAATCTGTTGCCAGAGTTTTTGTTTTGGTGTTCGACCCATAATACCATTTTCATAGTCATAAGTAAATTTTCCGACAATCATATAATTATCTGCGATATAACCGTAATTAATATTTTTGTCGTTATTTACAAGCTTAATGTCACAATTAGAAGCAAACAAATATACTCCCGGCTTATTTAAAGAGGCCAATATAGGATTATTATCTTTGATTAAATATGGATCCGCCCATGAACCCTCTTTGCTTAATACAGGCACCCAGTCTTCATAATTCAATTTGTCGGAAGGTTCTGTTTGTCGTATGTACACTTTAATATTCCCTTTATCGCCGACAAAAATCTTTTGCCATATTAAAGTTGCACCTACATTATCATAGTTATCTTTGATTGTGCCAACTATCATGTAGCCTCTGTTGAATATGCCCAGAGAATAATCCGGATCTCTTGTGTCCAGAGTACCATCTGCTATCTCGGCCTCATCGTCAAAATCAAAATAATACACCCCCGGCGTCGTCAAAGAGGAAAGCATAACATCTTTATCCTTCACAACAAAGGGATTTGACCAGTTGCCTTGAGGTGTGACACTTAACCATTCGCAGAATTCCGATTCATCAAGCACTCCGGCATACCCGTCAAAAGTGTCCGCAGACGCCCATCTGTAATATTTTGGCAGATTATCATCATAAAGTATTTGCGAGATCATATAGTTGTCATCATAATCACGTTCATTGATCACCTGAACCAAATGCTGCGGGTTGCCTTCGTTTTCTCCGGGCGCCATGAAGTTACACATATACCATCCGGTCTGCCATGTTTTATCAAGTTGTTCTTTGGCCACCTCCAACGGATATTTCAATGTGCCTCTAAATTCTTTGAAAATATCCTCATCGGTGCGATCCCAAGGCTCCCAATGGAAATGTTCGGTATCCTCCTTGTAATCGCCCAAGCGCGTCAATATACAAAAATACGCGTCATCGGCATCAACTATAGCCGTTTGCCTTATTTTTATCCGTCCGTTGCTGTCTTTGATCTCGTTTGCGGAAACGATAAGCGTGTCAACGGACGTGTTTACTTCTGTGCCGTCAATCTTTGTATACGTGATTGTAATACTTTTTGCAGGATGATATATTCCCGGAAGATAAAGCTCATCGATCGAGCTTACTGTGCCTTTATCGGCCTTTTTGCCGATCTTGCCGTCAAGCTCTTCATCAGCTCTCTGCCTTGTATTTGCCTCTGTGTCGATCTTGTCGCCAAGCTTGTCATCCGCACTCTCGCGCGCCTTCTCCTCTTTTTCAATAAGCTTTTGCAAATCACCGTCGCCTTTTTCTCTGGCCTTCTTTTCTTCCTCGATCTTACTGTCAAGCGCCTTGTCTGCCTCTTTGCGCTCCTTGATTTCGTTCGGGATAATCACGTCCCGCATTTCGAGATACGCCGATTTTCTTATATCTCCCAAATTACCCGTTATAGCCATAATTCCGCCTCCTGATTAATACAAAATAATTCTGAAATAGCAATGGCTGGTGCTCGCGACACCCACGACCTTAATAGCTGCTGCCGTTTTGTTTATATCCTCATCATCGTGGATCTCCTGCCATATCGTGCCGGATCTCTCGGGTGTATTCGAGAGCGTGGCGTAAAGCTTCGCGTCGCCGTCTATCTGCCAGCCGATCGCGTTAACGCCGCGCCTGTTTGCCGTGACTCTCGGAAAAGTCAGAATAATTTCCTCCCCCGCTTTAACGTCACCTTCCGCTTTATAAGCGAAACCCGTATTGTCATAATGTATAAACCCTTTTTTAAGTCCCAAAGCCATTATTAAGCACCTCCAATTTTCTCATTCACCGCGTCGCTCGTCTCGCTGACGGTCGCGCAGTCTACCGATAATGTTCCGTTTTCCGAGAGTTTAAGTCCCGTGCCGATAGCAGCGACTTTTAAAGCCTCCGACTGTTCAATTGAACCGATCGCCGCCTTTAACTCGTCGATCTGTTTTTGCAGCTTTTCATCCTCGCCGGAGCGTTTAATTATTTCAGCGTTAAACGCGGCGTTAATTGCAGAGTCTACATCTTTACTCCGTTCGATTTCTCCCTCGATTTTGTTCTCAAGCGCACTATCAGCTTCTCTTCGCGCCTCCTCCTCAAGATCAATATCATGTTCTAAAGAACTGAGCTTGCTCATCACGGTCATTTTGTCGGTAAACAAAAGATCAAGAGCAGCTTGCACGTCCAAAAATTCTGACATTTGTCCTAACGGGTCCTGATATTCGATCTGACCGGCGTCGTGCTTGTGTTCCTCACCCGTATAATGGGCCTCAAACGCGTTTTGCAAGTTTTTGTCGGCGGTTTTCCTATCCGAAACCTCAGCGATAATATCATCATATAGGTCCATAATTATATCACCGAGTTTCGTATAATCCCCGACAAACCCCAGTCGATTAAGCGCGCGCCGTATCTCCTCGCGCTTCGGCTTAAAACTGTTTGCCATTTTTCTCACGCTCCTTAAAATTTATATCAGCATAATTTTACTCGCTTGCTGTTTTCGGCATCGACCGTGCCGTCGTCTTTATAGACTGTCACGGCAAAATAAAGACCCGGTTCTTCAGTCATCTCCGGGTCATCACCGCTTTTTTCCTTAAACAAAATATCCAAATACCGTACAATTCCCCACTCGCTCACGGTCCCGATAATTAAATCCTTGTCGGTTTTGGTAAGTATTCCCTGCTCATACCTCAAATTGGCGTTTGCGATCTGCCTTGTAAGGACGTTCCCCTCATGGTCGGTCTTTGTGTAATCACCCTCACCGAAAATGATAACCGGGCTGTTATTTCGCCCCTCGCCTTCCACCGGGTCATATCCTATTTGGATTTTCGGACTGTCTGAACCTTCGGGGTACATTTTAAGAAAACTGTCGGATATTGTCATTCGGCCGCCCGTGTCGCTCATCAGCTCAAGCACACCTTTTAAGAAAAATCCCGCCGGGCTCTGCTCAAATCGGCTCCATATGTCTTTTTCATACGTCTGACGCCACTCGTTTCCGTTCCAATACCAATACACTGTTCGACCCGTTTCGTCCTCGCCCATGTATATAAGGCTTTTGTCCGCGTTTGCCCCGGGTATCTGCCCGGGCTCCAGCAACTGCGCGTTGCTGTAATTCGGCACAGCGGTAAACATCAGCTTGTTAACCTGCGCCCGTATAAGCTCCGTCACAATATTGGCCCAATCAATTTCAAATTCATCACCTGATGACGCGCTTGTCTGCGAAAGCTCGGGATATCTTCTGATCAACACTTCATAAAGGTCCCGAAGCTCCTGAACCTGTCTCCGAAGCTGATTAAAATTCATTTTGTTTATCGGCACCTTGTCAAGGCCGTCATACATAAAGCTCGCCGCCTCCTTTCATGGTAAGCTCCGCCTGATATATTCTGGAATACCCGACACCCGACAAGCGAAGCACCGATCCCCAATGCGCTGTCATTCTCGGCACAACCCTGATCGCTGCCTTTTTTGTCGTTTCAGTCTCATTTTTAAATCTGTATATCGGTTCCATTTTCTCTGAAAACCTCTCACCGTCGCGCAAAAGGTAGGCTCTGATCTCGCTGCCTGCCGCGACGTCTGCGAGTATCTGCACCTTCTGAACATGCTTAATATCAATTGTTTTCCCAGCGGTAATATCAGTCTCTGCCGCCCATTCCTGTCCGTCATAATCACCCGTGTCAATACGGTATATCGCGCTCGTGCCGTCATTAGTCTCGACCAGCATATAAAATCCTATATCATTGTGAGCGAAAGCAATAACATTCTCGGTTATCTCTTCTTCAGACCATGTCTCAAGCATAGTATCATACACAAAAAAACGCCGCGCGCCATTTCCGTCACGGCAATAAAGATAATATCGCCGTCCGTCTGTTCCCGCGACCGCGTCCGAAAAACGTCCCACACCCAGTTTATAGCTGATTATCCGCGGATTTCCGCCCGTGTAGACCTTAACGGCGTCATCCGAGACAAAGATCAAATATCCGTCAACCTCAACAATGTTCCTGTTGTCCGTCGCTCCCTCGGCGTACACGTCGTTTATACGGAACGGGTTCGAGCTTCCGGTTATCTCATGCATATAGTCTCGCTTAAAAGCCACCACGCTGTTTAAGTAAGTGGTGAGCCCCGTAAAGTCTCCGGTCGCCTTAACGTTCGACTGCGCCGCCGACGCCCAGGCGTTCTGCTTATCATATTCATTCGCGGTGTCATACGCCCAACTTGAATAATCATTAAACACCGAGACATAAACCCGCTCATCATTCACGCCATACAGCCGCGACAAATGTACTGTCGCATATTTGATCATCGGCATCTGCGGTATATCCGCGATATTTAATCCGTTCCCCAACAAAAAATCACCGCTTTGTCTGTCCGGGAAGAAAAGCAGCTTTTTTTGATATGAACCGGTAAGAGCTTTCCCGTCATATTTGCTCATCATAACAACGCAGCGTTTTTCCGTGATAAATTTTTCATACGCATACGCGGCGTTTGTTTTTATCCAGTCAAGTTTTTCATTGTCGTTTTTCAAATTGGCGGCATAATAATCGTCTCTGTCATTCGGAGTCATGAAATACGCCGCGCTCTCGGCGATTTGCTTCGGCGTGGTTCCGCCCAATTCGGAGCCTTGCACTATTTTCTCGTTTTGGTTATCAATATTTTCTATCCGCTCGGCCACCGGTATATTGTCATAAACATTATTATGGATCAATACCAAAAAATCAGAAAATCCAAACAGATTATTGGGCCTTGCGCCAACCGTATAAACAAGTTTGCGTTTCTGACTCGGCACAAGATACGGCGCTTCCGCGGCAGAAATATTTTTTTCAAGAGACAGTTCTCCCGTGTCAAGCGTCTGAACCATATTAAGCCCACTCCAGTTCACCCGAACCGTAGTCTTTTCCTTAGCTCCCTGCGGCAGCGGCCTCTGCAAATACTTAATCTCATCATCTTTTTTCTTATTAGCCACGTCGTCGCAACTCCCTTCGCTTATCAAAAATCCCGCAAGCGGGATTTTCTCACCGCTGCGGGGTTGCTCCTCTCAAATCAAAAGCACGCTTTTGATTTGTAAGGCTTCCCCTTGAGGGGAAGCTGTCAGGCGCAGCCTGACTGATGAGGTGTCCTATTCGCTATTTACTAATCGCTAATCACTACGTTATTGCTCCCGATCTCCGCTCGCCGCGCAGCCATATACACCTTAAACTGCTCCACCAGCACATTATAATCATTGATCCATTTCGCCGCCGTCACATCCTCGTTCATCAGCTTATAAGCCTCGCCGCGCAGCTTTGAACGAATAATGCACACCCACTCGGGCGGCAGCTTTATTGTCGTCTCGGGCTTATCCCTCTTCAAAGACGGACGCAGATAATAATAAAAATAATAACTGTCGGGATTTTTTTCGGTATTGCAAAATAATTTACCGTTACGAACGGTATAACAATCCGGGAAAATATTTGCGTCATTTAATTCCGATCGAATAAGCTGTGTTTCATCCGCATACACCGCATGTATATCGGAATATCTCGGTTGATCTGTATCTTTTTCCCTTTTTTCAGTTGTTATTTGCGAAAAATCCAAAGTCCCGCCGGATAGCACAGAAGCCTTGAAATCCGTCACAGCAAGTTCCTTTATTATCTCGGAATAAAGCAGCTGCTCCGCCTCATCTATCCACTCATAATATCGTTCCTTTGGAATATCCGGCCAAACATCCGCCTCGGAAATAATCTCATCCACCAAATCACAAGCCTTAATACCACAATCGAACATCTCGTCGCAACTCCTTCCTCAAAGCGCCGGGGGCGGAGGGGCCGGCGCAACCGGGTGAGCGCTATCATTCTGAAAAAGCGAAGCTTTTTCTACCTCTCCTCCGCGCCGCTTGCGGCGCAATCAATCACTACATTCACACTGTCTTTTCCCATACTTCACGCGCCGCCCTTTAGCGTCAACGTTCCAATACTTCAAATATGCCTCTTTCGCCTTGCGCATAAACTCCGTCTGATAGACCTCGCCTGCGCCCGACAAAAACAACACGCCGTCCGCCAGCGCCGCATGATAAAGCGGTAAAATTTCAAGCTCCTCATCGAGGTTTTTGACCCATTGACCGTCAGGGTACGACCCGTCCTCCTCGGGCTTATAAAGCAATTTCGGCACCTCCCCGTAAAGCCCGCCGAGCTCAACCAAAACATCATTGAGCCTGTCAAAAAACTGTCTCTGATTAACCGTAGCCACCAGCATTACTCTCTCATAAACCTGTTTAACATTCACGTCGTCGCGTCTCCCTTCGCTAAATCGTTTCCCCGCGGAGCGGGAAAACTCATCCGCTCCGGGGCCGCTCCTCTTTCCCACGAAGTGCGCTCCGCTGGCGCTTCGTGGGAGCCCTACTCCTTTCACAGCGCGCGGGGCGGTCGTCACAAATCCCTGCGCTTGCTCGTCCCTCCTGCTCGTCGGGAGCGTCGCCCGCTTCGGGTTTGCTCCTCTTCCCAAAAAGCGGTTTTGCTTCCGCGTCTGCGCCGGGGGTTCGGGCCGGCGCAACCGGGCGGGCACTTTTCATTAAAATGCAAAACCGCTTTTTGGGAGCCCTTTAATGGCGCAACTGGGCGGGCGCTATCAGCAAGCTCTGCTTGCGGGTTCAAAGCGACCTTTGAAAATCGCAAGCGGTTTTCACCAAGCGCTTCCGCTATATTAATTGAAAAGCGGAGCTTTTCAACCTCCGCGCCGCTTGCGGCGCAATCAATCAAATCAATTGATATTAGACAATAGACAAACAAAATTATCCATTGTCTAATATCAATCGTTATTAAAGCCACGCGCGGGGCAATTCCGCATTTCCGCAATAATTGCCCCGCGTATTCGCTATTTTCTAATCGCTAATCGCTGCGTTATGCCGCCGCGTTCTTGATCCTGATACATCCGCCCGGATTGGTGCAGATCAGGTTTCCGTACTTGGCGAGCACGCCGTTATAAACGAGCGTTCCCGGCATAAGCGTAAACGCGCTGCCGCCCTTGGCTATGAAATCCCACTCACCGAGCTGATAGAAGCCGAGCTTTCTCGTGTCAAAGCCCCACGCCTCGTTCTTCGGCACAAATCTCTCGTTCACGATATTGATCGAGTGATTGCCGAACATATACTGAATGGCGCGGAAGCCGCCGGTGATAACCAGATCGGCTCTCTCATTCCGCAGATTGTTTACGCGCAGATACTCAACGTACTGATCAAACGCGTCATTGCCCATAAGTATCATGTCGATATCCGAGCCCTTTACGTCCTGCGCGGTGCGCAGTGTGCGATTTATTACCGAGTCGGAAATATCGCCCTCCGCGTCGGTCACGACGGGATTGATAAGCGGCACGTCCGCCTTTTTAACGCCGTAAAGCTCTGTGATATTGTCGTCAAATATCGCACCGAGACCGGTGATCTCGTTGCCGTAAGACATTTGAATGGTAACAAACGCCTCACCCGAAAGCGAGATCGGATCACCGTCCACCTCAAACGTCACGGGATCAGTCTCTCTGTTCACCTTCACAACACGTCTCGCCGAGGCAGTGGGCGCGGTTCCGGGTTTGTCGTTCTTTTTGTAAACGTCGATCGTCAAGCCTTCCATGACATTCTGCGGCTTTTCGGTTCCGTCATTCGGCAGCGTGAGCGTGTTGCCGCTGACGCTCTTGACCAGAGTCAGAATACCGTCACCGTTGCCGAAGAGCATACGGCCCACGTTCCACTTCGCCGTCTCATAGCACGAACGCAGCTCCTGGTCGAACAGGTTGAGCATAGCAAGGTTATTGTTTGCCGACGCCTGGATTGCTTCGTCCGAGATGTTCATGGTAACAGCCATTCTCTTTCTGTCCGCCGTGAACTTCTGATAGATGTTTCTTCCCGCCTTGGGCGCTGTCAGATCATCGCCCAAAGACGCGAAACCGCCGTTAAATCCCACCTGAGCCACAGCCTCTATCTTGCCGCCGCCCGTGATGGGATAGTTTTTGATCTTGCTGGACAAAGGAGACGCCTCCGTGTTGAGCAGGTTGCCCCACGGCTTAAGATACATATCCTTGTATACAGCAATAGAGTCAAAAAAGTTCTGTACATTTGCCATAAAAATTCACCTCTGATAAAATATTATAAATTTTTTATTTTTTCCAAATTACATCCCCAATTTCGCCATCAACATCCTCTTGGCGTCCTCAAACGTCTTGGGCTCCTCGGGCGCCGACAGCGCCGCGTTAAAAGCCCCGGCCGACGCGCTCATCGGCGGCACATTCGCGCGGCTTTTAGCCGCCTGCGCCGCCCTCGCTGCCTCAATGCGCCTCTGCAGATCGGGATTTTCGGCGTACACGCGCATAAAATCGTCGATCGTCGGCTGTGGCTCGGGCTGCGGCGCGGGTGGGTTCTGCTCACGCTGTATAGCGTCCGCTCCCTTCGCGATCGCGTAAGCCGTGATAAGCTTATCCTCAAGCGGCGCGTCCGAGCCCGAAAGCGTCGGATTACTGTTTAAAATTCTCTCAAGCGTCTCGGTCATACCCATAATTCCCGACGTCGCGGGAACCTTTGAAAGGTTCTGCATTGTTGTCTGCATTTCTTTTCGTTTGGCTTCACCCTGCGCGTATTCGATCAGCGGAGCGAGCTGCTTCATCATCTTTTTTTCGGTATACTCCGCCATTCTCTGCGCGTATTCCGCCTCTTTCTGCTTGATAACATTCTCGTCTTCCGACCACAGATTTGAAAAATCCATAGTCGGCGGCGTCAAGACTTCCTCCTCGGCAGCCTGCTCATTGCTCTCGCTCATCTGGTTAAGAGCCTCCTGCATTTGCTGGTTCTGCCGAAGCACGTTCGCAAGCGCTGACCTGAGCTGCTGATTTTCCTGCACCGCCCTGTCAGCCTCCGACATCTGCTGCTGCGGCTGCTCCGCGGGCTGCTGTCCCTGTTCGGGCTGCGACTCCTGCTGTTGCGGCTGCTGAACCTGTTGCGCTGTCTGCTCGACCTGAACCTGCTCGGGCTGTTGCTCTACGGGCTGCTCCGAGGGCTGCGCCGTCTGTTCGGGCGCCGTCTGCTCCTGATCCTGCTGCTGAGCGGCGATCATTGCCTGTTCTCTGGCCGCGTCAAAATCAATTAATCTCTCATCATTCTCGTTCTCGTTCATCTCATCATCATTCCTTTCTTTGTTATTTTTCGCCGAATAATCATAATCCTCAATCGGCACATCCTCCTCACGCGGGCGCTCATCACTCCCATAAACCCCCGCCTGCCTCGGCGTAAACCTAAATTGCATATAGTCAAGTCTCCTTTCTCAGCGCGCGGGGCGGAGGGGCGCGCGCAACCGGGCGGGCGTTATTATTCTGAAAAAGCGGAGCTTTTTCTACCTCTCCTGCGCCGCTTGCGGCGCAATATAATTCAACCTCTGTATATGCTCCCGATAATGCGCCATCATCGCCTCCGCGATCCGCGGCCTGTCTCTCCGCATACGCTCAAACTCAAGCTGCAGCATATATTTAAGGTGCTCCTCCGCGTGCAGCCTGTGGTTGTCGTACTCCCGAACGCTCGGCAGCACGCCGCGCTCAAGCATGGTGTTCTCTCGCGCCGCCGCCTGTTCCTGAAGCTCATTCACTGTCGCCGCGCTGTTTGCCGCGCCGCTCTTGATGTATTCGCGCGCCTTTTCAACGGCCTCCTCAATGATCCTCTGATCATTAATACCGGACGTCAAAAGCTGCAACAGCCTCTGCCACTGGTTCTGATCGGAATACATCAATTCATTTTCGGTCGTAAACGTCACATCATAGCTCGTTATGTCCTCGCTGCTCCAGACCAGTACATCTCCCAAATCGTTTGTGCCGACCGTTCTGATAACGCGCCAGCCGCTCGCGTACCGCTTGTACATCGAAAGCCATATCTTCGCCATTTCAATCACGGAAGCCCGGATATAATCACCCGTCAGCGCAAGCCGCGTATTGTCTATATCGCGCAGCGACTCAATAGCCGTGCCCGACGTCACGCCCTGCGGCGTCTCGCCGTAAACCATGAGCTGCGACACCGCCGCGACATATTCCATTTGCCGCTCCAAATCGTATTTTTGCGTGAATACCTCACCCGAAAACGCCGTGCTCGGTCTTGGGATCGGCGGAACATTCGGATTTCCCTTATAAACCAGGATCGCGCCCGGTATTCCCGCGCGTTCCTCCCACTCGTCCACGTCAACCGTGCCTTCATACACCAAATATTGCGGCGTTTTTACCGTTTTAAGATAATCTCCAATGTCGTTGCAGGCCGTGTTATACGCCCGCTGCAGCGGTATCAGTTCCTCAATCACGGATTTCCCGAAAAACTGACCCGGCCGCTCCTTGCACACGCAGCGTATTATCGGTATCTCGTCATAAGGCATTTCGCCGTAATATACAAGGTCCTCGTCGCCGATAAGTACCGCCATTCTGCCTCTTGGGAACGCCTTTGACGCCCTCTCGAAATATGTCACCACCGTCTGACAGTTCTTCATTTTAGCCTTTCCCATCGAAACGACGGTCGCCTCATATCCATACCCGCCCGCTGCGGGTATCGGAGTTAAAGTGAACGTGTCGATCTCGGTTCCCTCGGGCCTCACGCCGTAGAGCTTTTCGATCTCATCAACGGTTCGCACCTGCTCAACAATAATACTCTGCTGATCCGCCACCGTCTGTTTGAATATGCTCTCGGGATAAACCTCATACGGCGTCAACAAGCCGTAGTCAATGTCGCCCTCATGAAAAAAACGCAGCTTGCTCGCACTGCGTCCGTCGTCGTCCGTCATCGTCTCCCGCACAGCCGAAGTGATCTCTCCCGCCTCCGGGTCCCACCATGTCGTGAAAAAGCACGAGCCGCACATCTCGTTCCAGAGTATCAGCGCGTCCTTTTTGGCATTAAATCCGCTTTTCTGCTGCGCGTGGTTAAGTATCGCAGTCGACACGCGCGCCTTCTGAACGTCGTCAGTCTCATTGGTCAACGGATTTACCCGCATGGAATAGTTGATTTTTTTAAGGTTCGCAACCCGCGTCTCAATCAGCGGCGCGATACGGTTAAACACCTCGCGCTGCTTCCCTTCCTCGCCTTCGGCAATCGGATATTGCATGATCTCGTCGCAAGCGGGATTGATGTCACAATATTGGTTCCCGTCATAAAAATTGCTGTTGAGCTGCCATTGAAGCTCAAGCGGCAGCCTCTCGCTGCGCCGTTTCTCAAGCTCGTCTTTTATGTACGCGATAACATCGTCCTTAAACAGAATATTCCCGTCCGCGTCTGTCCCGAGAGCATTGTCAATATCGTCGGGCGGCGTCGCAGCCGCTTTCGGTATCTCCTGCGGCAGCAGCCAGATATCGCCCGTCGGCTCGTCTATGTACTTTGTCGGCTGCTCCATATCGGACAGCACGGCCGATACCGCGCCCCGCTGCATGATTTGCGCGTTCTCGTCTCTCGCTCCCGCGCTCTGCCGAGTGATCCGCTCCTCAAGGCCCGAATTAAAGCCGTCCTCCGCTCCCGACTGCTCCGGCGCGTCATATACGGTCATCCTGTGCTGATATGGCGTAACCCTGCTATTTTTCGCCTTCTCAATCTCGGACTCCTTAACGGTATCCTTCGGCTCATACGTATCTCCCGCATTGCCTCCGGCCCGCCTTATCCGTTTCCCGAAAAGCCCCTTCTGCCTCGGCGTAAATCGAAATTCCATATAGTCAAATCTCCTTTCAATAGCGCGCGGGGCGGAGGGGCGCGCGCAACCGGGCGGGCGATCGTCGCAAATCTTTCCGCTTATCGCAAAGTCCGCAAGCGGCCTTTGCTCATCGCTTCAAGTTTGTTCCTCTTTCCCACGAAGTGCGCTCCGCTGGCGCTTCGTGGGAACCCTGCCCCATCATCTCGTAGGGGCGGGTATTACCCGCCCGTGGCTCGCCCCTTGGGGAGAGCTGGCCGCTTTGCGGCCTGAGAGGGGTTTTATTCCCCATTCTCCATATTGCGCCACTTTTTAATCGCCCTAACATGCGCGCTCTCCTGCCTCGGCGCCTCTTCCGAACGCTCCGTAATTCTCTGATACTCCTCTAAGTCACAGCTCATAAGTCGATCATAAAGGTCCCTGCGCTCAATATGCGAAATTATAACAATAACCGCAATAACCCCGCACAACGCCAAACAAATAAACTGCATGCCATCACATCTCCTTATTTTCGGTTCTTTCTCCCCCATCACCGTAGGGGCGGATATTATCCGCCCGCTTGCCTCGCCCTCCTTTGGGAGAGAGAGGTGTCGCCGCAGGCGACGGAGAGGGAGGTTCACTTCCCGGATGATAAAACAACGGAGCCGCCTTTTTCACCGCGCGGCTCGTCTTTGCCGTTCCACCGCTCTTTATCGCCTTAAGAGCTTCCTCAAGACAGCTCTTGCAGATAATGATCCCGCCGAACTCTGTTCCCTTTGAGATCGAATAACAATCGGTGTTCCCGCACCCCCGCACACAACACCGCCTCTTAACCTTCTTAACATTCATTTCGTCACCAATCCTTTCGTCGTCACCGATCCCTACGCTTGTTTGCTTTCACGCAAGCGTGAAAGTCTCACCCGCTCCGGGTCGGTTCCTCTTTCCCACGAAGTGCGCTCCGCTGGCGCTTCGTGGGAGCCCTTGCGCCCATCGGGCGCTTTTATTTATTATTAATCCTTTATCACAATGTTGTTCAGCGCGCGGGGCGGAGGCGGCGCGCGCAACCGGGCGGGCAAATCAATTTAGAAAAGCGGAGCTTTTCTACCTCTTCTTGCCCGCTTCAAAAGCCGCTGCTCATGCTCGGCGATCGCGCTCATCTCAGCCTTCGGCTTTTTGGACGGGAACGTATACTCCAGCGCGAAGTACCGCAGCGCGTCCGGTACATGCGTTATCTCATGCGGCTCGATCATGCAGTCGGTCGGCCGCTTTTGGTCCCGCTGCAGCGCGGGCAAGTCCTCAATCAGCCGTCCACACACGCTGAAAATTTTGAGTCTGCTATCGCCGCCCGAGACCCGCAGCATATCTTTTATCGCCAGCCACCCCGCCTCGCGGTTGTTACTGCCCTTCATCAGCGGCACACCATTTTCGCGGAACAAATCCGCCTTCGCCTTCGCGCTCTCCTGCGACCGCGCCCAAAGATCGGTTGGCGCCACGGTATAATCATATTGCTCGCTTCCCGACAGTTCGACCAGATCAGCCGCTCCGTCCGCGATCGTCTTGTCGCTCTCGGCGTATTCACGGTAAATATAATAGTTTCCGCGCTCATCCACCGCGATCCACAAACACGCCAGGCAGTCCAGACCGTAGTCAATAGATCTGTACCGCCGCCAATGCTCGGGGATCTCAAACGGCTCAATTACATGTATCTGCCTGTCAAACTCGGTAAAGTACCGACCCGCCAGCATATCCCAGTTGCCGTCACGCCACGCCTCGCGTATATCGTCCGGCAGATTATTCAGCATGTCCACATATCCGGGATCGTTATCGATCAACGCCTTGTTGTCAAAAACCGTCGCGGGTATAAACTCATAGTCGTCGGGCCGCTCGCTATCTTTATAGCGCCTCGACACAAAAAGTCGCTTTACCCATTCGTGCCCCACGCCTCCGGGGTTGCATGTCAAATACATCCGCTTCGGGAAATTATTTGCGCCTCTGACACACGCCGTCAAGGCCGAAAACTGATATTCGGTGAACTGCGTCGCCTCGTCGATGAATATAACGTCATATTCTTGTCCCTGATATTGCAGCACATCAGACTCCGCCGCGCAGTAGCCCAGCTTTAATATGCTGCCGTTCGGGAACGTGAATATTTTCCGCTGCATATTGTATTTCGCCACGCCGTTTAACATGGCTGTCAGTTCCGTAACATGGTTCTGCTCCAGCTCCTGGTACGTCCTGCGCAGCAGCAGCATCTTAATCCCCGCATAATTCAGCGCCAGCAGCGCCGCCTTATGCCTGAGCGCCCAAGACTTCCCGCCGCCGCGCGCCCCGCCGTAAGCGATAAACCTCTTTTCGGACTTAAAAAACCGCTCCTGCTTCTCGTTAACCAACGAAAAATCCAGTCTTATAGCGCGGGCGGAGGCGGCGCGCGCAACCCGGGTGGGCGATTTGTTCTGAAAAAGCGGAGCTTTTTCTTCATTACTTTGCATATTCCGCCGCCTCTTTTGAAAGCTCCACGGTTATCTTTGAATTTTCGGTGCTGTCGCCAACGGCGAGCGCCCGCTTGTCAAACAAAGTCCCGATAACGGTCGAAAGCTGATTAACGGTCACATCATCCTCCGGATCGCACAACTTCTCGATAAGTCTGTCAAAAGCCATATCAATTACCGTCGTAGATTTTTCAACAAACTTTGACCTCGATCTCTCGTATATGTTTATATAATCCTCATTGCTCTCAAGCTTCTTGATTACGTTCCTGACCGTGCCCTCCGAGACGCCGACCAAATCCGATATTTTGCTTTTGTTTTTAAGAGACGCCCACAGCGCCACAATTTCGGCACGTTTTTCTTCACTTAAGGCCATTATCCGCGCCCCCTTTTTATGTTCGTAAAAATTCGTAAAATCCCCACACGAAAAGCGCCGATAAACACCGACGCCTTTCGCAAATTAATTAATAAAAGGAGAAAAAATGTTGAAAACCCTATCCACTTTCACAGCATATATAATATCACAGAACAAGTGTTAAATTCTATTAAATATTATAAAATTTTTCAAAAAATTTTCAGCACCGATAGGATCAACTATTATAATCCGGACAGAGAATTTTCTTCAATTAGCTTTTTGACCTCGCAAAGCGCTTTCGGGTGCAAATTATGCACCACATGAACATAACTCAAACCCATAGCGTAGGCCGTATCTTCCCACGTCTGGCAGTTTATGTATCGGTATCGGAGCAAATTGCGCAGTTTGTAGTCCTCAACCTTGTCAATCACGGCCTCGATCTCTTCCTTAACGCGGCAGAGCTCATCGACGCGCATATCGATTTTTGTTGTACAATTGGTATATTTAATCATTATCCGTTCAGTCGCGTTCCCGCCGCCCTCGGCCACATTGTCAATTTTCGGCGCTTTGGTGATCTTTGTCGCCTGCTCAAACAGCCTTTCTCGTTCCGCCAAAAGAATATTGATCTCCCCGTCAATAAATCTTCCCCTGCCCAGCCACTGTTTGACCTCTTTAATCGTCACAAAATCACCCCTTCAAATCCATTTTCGCGCCACAGTTTGGACAATAATTAGGTGTTTCTCCGTTGGCAATTCGCCTTTTAGTTTCATCTGCTGTCTCAGCATCGCCCAACGAGCTATCCATGCCACATTCAGAACACCATACTGCGCCGGGTTCTACAAAAATCCACTTACCATGTCGCACCGGCTCAGCGTCAACGGTCTCTTGCCCGTCAATGGAATCCAAAAAATCATTTGTATCGTAAATTTTTTCATTTCGACCGTTTTCAAGCCAATCTTCTCTTAACTTGTCCGCGTCAATCAATCGCATTTTCGTACTCCTCTCTGTATTTTTTCTTCAACGGTAAGTTCGCAATCCTTCGCGCCAGACGCGCTGCTTTTTTGTAATTTTTGGTATATTTCCATTGCGCCAAAAGCCCCTTGTTATCCAAGTTTGCATTTCTGTTAATGCAAAAATTGAGTTTACCACCCCATTTAACAGGGCAGACATCACACCCCGTACTAAACTCACATAAATAACACTCCATTAATGGAATATTTGAAATACCATGCGCAACAAAATACTCGATTTTCGCAACTTTCCGTTTCTGCCGCAACGTTTCAGCAGATTGGGAAAGTTATGTCCGTCCACATCAATCAATCCGATTTTCACAACCTACACCTCACTCCAACCAAACCTTATCAGGCAGCGATTCAATCAATTTTTTAAACCGTTGCCCGACATCGCTGTATGGTGAAAAATCTCTGGCCTCCGCCGCTGCGTATGCCTCGTCAATTTCTTTGATTATTTTTAGATACGTTGTGTTTTCGTTTCGCAGAATGTCAAACGACGCCTTTAAATAATCAAACTTCGTTACCACATTAAAAAACGAAACTGCCAAGCCAAAACAACGACCAGCCTGTTTAATTATATCTTCCTTTTTCAATCGCATAAGGCGCTTAAAAGCCTCGTTTTCTGCCATATCCGCGTCCCATGCGATCAAACGAAAATAGTCCTCTTGATACCCGTCGAAACCGAGAATTTGAAACGGACTCCTGCCTCCGCACATAATTCCGACGAAGAAGTTATCGAACATTTCCTCCAATCCGAAACCCGGAGTATATTCTCCGATAATATCTTGCAGATTCTGAACCTCGGCGGACAAATCCGCAAACATCATACGAAATTCATAAGCCTGTTCGTCGTCGCCGTCCATTGCGTCAAGTAAAGCGTTATCGTCATCAATCAGATACTGAATATCGCTACACTCAAAATCAATTTCAATAATTTTTTCATAGATATACTCATAATTAAGCCCTTCGAGCATACTTTTCTTGTATCTGAGTTGTTTCGCTTTCCAAATGCGTTCGTCGTTATTCACGCCGTCTCTCCTTTCCACCATTTTCGCGAAGCCGCGAAAATGGTCTATCTCTTTTTCCGCCGTTACCGCCGTTACCGCAGTCACTCAACCTCCTCAATCAAAATATATATCCCCGGTATCTCGGCCCAGAATTTTTCGACTATCTCACTTGCCACAAGCGCGTCGTCTTTCCAGAAGCCGACCTTTGTCATGCAATCCTTGAGCAGCTTTTGAAGATTATCGGTGTCGGGCCTCGTGGTCTTGTATTCACCGTCCCTGTGTTTGCCTCGAGGAAAGCACCACTTTGTCAAAAGTCTCACACCGCTCAAAAAAGGCTTATCGGGCTTGTGCCTGCTAAGATGCGCCTCCAGCTTATTTCTCGCGTCTTTGAGCTCCGGCGGCTCGTAAAAAACTATCCTCCCGTTTTTCGCCGCCGCTTTTTTCTCCTGGTGCGTCACGGTCGGCGGGATCATCGCCATAAAAAACTCAATTTTCGCCGGATGTTCATTTTCAAAAATATTTTCCATTTTTCGTTAACTCCTAAAAATTAAAAATTTGGTCATCGTGTCATGTGTAGGGGGTGGGGAAAGGACGACTTTTAAGTCCTTTCCCACACCTACACACATGACGTTTGCAAAAACGTAAAATATATATACGTAGTATATATATTCTGGCACACCATTTTGGCACTGAAAAATTGCCATTTTTTACTGTTGGCACTGTTTTTTTGTCGTCATATAGTTGTATATTTTTGTGCATATTGCTGAAAGTGCCAAGTGCCAAATATATGTTTGGCACAATCGCCCTTGTTAAAATTGCATAATTGCCATTTTTGAGTGCCATTGGCACAACGTTTTTGGCACTGTTTTTTTGTTGTGCACTACTGTTTTTGTGTATTTTTGGCACTGTTATTTTGCTTTTTGGCACTGTTTTCTTGCCCTTCATCTTTAACCACAAAACCGTTTCCATCTGTTTTATAACCGAACTTTTCGATCCAGTTTCTGACTGTTCTCAACGGCATTGGAGTATCTTTTGATTTGCCCAAAGCGTTCGCCAGCTGATGTATAGTCGGCGGATCGCCGAAATTGCAATATTTGATCGCGTTCAGAAACTTATCTTTTTTCTGTTCTGCGGTCTCTTTCTGCTTGCCTTTGCTTTTCTCCCATATCGGCCTGTCACTCTCGGGCTTTATATCTTTAAGCGCGTCGTCTATATCCGGTCTGTGTATCGGGAAGTCGAAATACAGATTTATCGGCTCGAACGCCTCAAATTCGCGCAGCGTACCCTCTATTCTCCACGCCTTGATATGTTTTGCCTTTTCGCGCGCTTTTTCCACCTCGCGCATGGCGTCCTCACGCTCTCGCGGCCTCAAATATTCCTCCAGAGCTTTAACGGCTGTTTTCTCGCTTACAATATCGTCCCGCGGCACATCGCTTAATTTGCCCGCTTTTTTAAGCGCCTCGGCGCACACAGCGCAAACCGCTCTGTTTATCTGCTGCTTTTTGAGCGCCTCTGTCATATTTAGCTCGATCAGATCGATCAGCGCGTCGGGGTCTCTGGCAAACACGCCGCTGCCGGAGGCTCTGTCCATGCTCTTTTTGCCGCCCTGAGCGCCCTTGCTGTGATGGTGGCAGTATATCACCGCGCAGCCGAGCTCCGTGCATACCTTGTCAAATTGGTTGCAGAACCGCGCCATCTGATCGGCGCTGTTCTCATCACCCGTGATTATTTTATATATCGGGTCAATGATGATAGCGATATAGTTCTTTTTTGCCGCCCGCCTTATCAGCTTCGGCGCAAGCTTGTCCATCGGCATTGACTTTCCGCGCAGGTTCCAAATATCTATGTTCAAAAGGTTGTTCGGAGCGATGCCGAGCGCGGTGTAAACATCTTTGAATCGGTGAAAACAGCTGGCCTTGTCAAGCTCCAGATTAACGTACAGCACGCGCCCCTTTGCGCAGCTTTTGCCGAGCCATTTTTCGCCCTCGGCGATCGCTATACACAGTTCGATCAGTATGTACGACTTTCCCGCCTTCGACGGTCCCGCGACCAGCATTTTGTGGCCCCGGCGCAATATACCGTCGATCAGCACCGGCGACAGTTCGGGCAGGTTATCCCAAACCTCCGCCATGCTCTCGGGCTCCGGCAGATCATCGGTTACCGATTCGATCCATTCCTTCCACTCCTCAAAGCTTGACTTACCTATGTTCGTCGCTAAAAGGTACTGTTTTTTTCCGTTGCGAATAACTCCCGGCATACGCGAAAGGCGGGACGGATTTTTGTTTTGCTTGTCAACGCTCAGTCCGTTCTTCTCGCAGACCTTATAGAGATAATCAACTTTGGAGCGGTAATCGGTCTGATTGTACGCGTCGATCTTCACGATTGCGTGCAGGCTCTTCCCGCCGCTGTAAACAAGGCAGGCGACCGGGAGTTCAAGCTCCTCGATAAGCGCCTTTTGCCGCTCCGGCTCGATCGTGTCGGATTCGACCAGCGCGTATCTGAACTCGGTAACGTTGCTGTTTTTAACGCCTTTCCCGTCAAGCGGATTAAAGCGTATCCACGCCCCCGCTTTTTCGTTGCAGTCGCCGATCACCGCGCCTATATCTTCGCCGCACTTTGAAAGCTCTTCTATCAGCTGTCCCGCCGTTCTGTCCCAGCAGCCTTTTGACGGCAGCATTTTCCCGTCTTTCTCCCAGCTCTCTGTGACATAGCCGACATTCTCGCCCGCCTCAAACAACGTGTCAAGGTATGTGATCAGCTGAGCGGCAGGATCCCAATTTTCGGGTATCGCAAATTCGCGGCTCTCGACCCACGCCTCGTCAATGATCTTGAGCTCGTTGGCGCCGCCGATCGCGTCGTTCCAGTCCAGCTCTTTGTCGGGCCTGTGAAAAACATAACCTCTGTCCTTCGCCATTTTAACGATCGTTCCCGCCGTGACGGGCGTGTCGCTCCCGCCGAAACCGCTCCATTTTTTAAAGCATTCGCCCGGGTGGTATCTGTCCGCGTCGCGTCGGCTCCAATCATCCCAGTCTTTAGCGTAATATCCCTCGTGCTTAAGCGCCATGCCGACGTTCAGCCATTCTTGATAATCGCAGCTTAAAGGGTTAATATGTTCAAGCAATTCAAGCAGGTCTTGTCTTTCGTCCATTTGTCAGTCTCCTAAGTTCAAGCCGGTTTATATTCCGCGGGATCGACGGCGCGCGGCACGCGCCAGTTGTTCGACGCGATCCTTGAAATCATATTGTTCGCGTCAACGAACTGCCATGTCCCCACATGCTTAAATCCCTTTCCTTCCAAAAATCGAATTTGTTTGGGCGTCGTAAGGCCCAAATCTCTGCGCTTTGCGAGGCGGTCAAGTATTTTTGCCGCCTTGCCCGAGTTCTCTATCTCGTCGGGGAATATGCCGTATTTTTCAAGCGTCTTTTTCTGCGCGTCCGAGGGCGGCCCCATCTCCCAGCCGAAGCTCGGCACATATCCCGCCAAGTCCTCGGCCTGTATGCTCATTTCAAACTGCAGCGGGTCAACCAGTCTGCGCGACCGTTTTTTCATCTCGGCCAACTGTTTCGCAAGCGCCTCTTCGCGCTCCGCGATAACGTCCTCGCTCGCTTTTCTTTCGGCTTCCTCAATGTCGATCGGCCCCTCGGCGGCCTCGATGTTTTTTGTCATCTTCTCGGCAACCTCGGCGCTCTCGCAAATGAGATTTGCGGGTCTGCACAGTTCGTGCCGTTCCGTGTTCCATAAAAAGTCGGGCAGCAGCAGATCTGTTTTTCCGGGAGCCGTCCTTGTTCCGCGCCCTACCATCTGGCAGTAAAGGCTTCTGACCTTCGTGGGCCGCAGCACGATGATACAATCAACATCCGGGCAGTCCCAGCCCTCTGTAAGCAGCATGGAATTACACAGCACGTTGTATTTGCCGTTTGCGAAGTCTCTGAGTACTTCCGCTCTGTCCGAACTGGTGCCGTGCACCTCGGCGGCTTTAAATCCCATCATGTTTAATATATCCGCAAATTTTTGACTTGTGTTGACCAGCGGCAGAAACGCGACCGTTTTTCTGTTTTTGCACAGATCGGCCATTTCATCGGCTATTTTGAACAAATACGGCTCCAAGGCGGTGTCTATATCGGCCGCCTTGAAATCCCCCGCTTGAACTCCGACCTCGCTTATATCAATCTTAAGCGGTATGGTCTGCGCTTTTATCGGGCACAAATATCCCTCTTTTATCGCCTTCGGCAGCGTGTATTCAAACGCCAGGCTGTCAAAAACCTTGCCGAGGTTCTGCCTGTCTCCCCGGTCGGGCGTCGCCGTGACGCCGAGCAGCTTTGCGCCGCTGAAATATTCGATAATGTTCATATAGCTCTGCGACAGGCAGTGGTGCGCCTCGTCAATGATTATCGTGTCAAAATAGTCACGATCGAACTGTTCAAGCCTCTGCCGCCGCATAAGCGTCTGGACCGAGCCGACGACTATTCTGTAAAAACTGTCAAGACAGCTGCTTTCCGCCTTTTCGACCGCGCACCTCAGGCCCGTTGTCTTATATATTTTATCCGCGGCCTGGGACAGCAGCTCGGCGCGATGAGCGAGTATCAAGACCCGCTCTCCGCGCTTTACGCATTCTTCGGTAATTTTTGAGAACACAATAGTCTTTCCGGTCCCCGTCGGCAGCACAAGCAAAGTCCGATTGCGTCCCGCGTCCCATTCGTCAAAAACAGCGCGTTCCGCGTGCTCCTGATACGGTCTCAGCTCTGTTGTGCTCATTAGAACCTCCCGGGCGTGTATGTTTTGTTCGATGCGTTTTCATCGGGCGGCAGGAATCTTGTGACCTGGTTGTATTTTTCGCCGTTGTACTCTCTGTGTCCCAGCTTGCATCTGCCTTTCGCCCCGACGACCTTGTTCCAGTCCATCGCGAGCTTTTCGCCCTTCTTTTTCTGACCTATGCTGACAAAAAACGCGCTCAGCAGCCCCTCGCAGCGGCTGTGCAAATACAGCCTTTCGCGAACGCTGCACAGACCCTTGTCGTTTTTGATCTCAAGGTTCAGGATCGCCATATTGCACGGCGGCAGTCCGTTCTCTTTCGCGCTGCCCTGGTATCTCTGCCTCTCAAAGCTCTTGACTTCGTATTCATATTCCCCGTCGGGTAGCAGCACAAATTCGGGCTCGTCATTTACAATGGTATCGTCCCATGAATATTCTCTATCGTTTGCCATAATATGTTTCTCCTCTCAAATTTTCAAATTTTTATCAAAACGGCATGTCGTCGGCGTCTTTCAAGATCATGTCGTAAACCTGATCCCATGCCCCGATCAGGCAGTCTTTAACAAAGTCCTCGGGATAATCCTCGATCGTCATATCAGCCGGGAAATATCCCTTTTTAGAAACAGCTTTTTGAATATCCTCCTCCGTCACGGCGCTGTTCTCCATGAGCTTCCGAAGCTCCGGCGGAATCCTCGCCTTCCCTCTCTTCCGGCTTCCGGAAGTTTCCGTAGGGGACGGCGCCTCGACGTCCCGCCTCCCCCCATCTTCGTAGGGGACGGCGCCCTCGACGTCCCGCCTCCCCCCATCTTCGTAGGGGACGGCGCCCTCGACGTCCCGCCTCCCCGCATCACCGTAGGGGCGGATATTATCCGCCCGACTCGCCCCTTGAGGAGAGCTGTCAGCGGAGCTGACTGAGAGGGGTTCGTTATTTTGGCTCCCCCTCGGGGGATCTGCCTGCGCAGCCGACTGAGGGGGGTTCTCCTCCTCATCTATCGCCGCCTCAAACTCCCGCTCGACCTTCTCGGTCTCTTCACGTTCGATTTCCTTTTTTGTCGCGGTCCGCGTCGGCTCATCGAATATATGCGCGATATACTTAAAATCAAAATCAAGCTCATCATCGAGGCCGTGTCTGTTTTTTGCGTCCCAGCAGGGGTGATGAGCGGTATACATAACGCGTCTTCCGCCCTGGGCCTTGTGATTTTTGCCCTTGTCGTCGGTCGCGACCGACACGGTCTTGTAGTTGGCAAAAAGCAGCATATCAGACCATTCCTTAACGAGCGGCGCGGTCTGAGACGCCGTCTTTTTGCCGAGCTTCAGCTCGTATCTGTCATAAGCGCCCATCTCATCAGGCTGTTCAAATTTTCTGATCAGACAGTGTGCAGTGAGCACAACGTTTATGCCGCGTCTAATAACCTCATCCAATAGCTTCAAACTCTTTTCAAAGGCCTCGGCGACATATATGTAACCCTTGCCGTATCCGAAGTCCTCAATGCCGTTTTTGCCGTTTTCCTTGAGTACGTGCTCAACGCAAAGCCGCTCCGCCCAGTCGATCGTGTCGATAACAAGCGTCTTGCAGCAGTCGGGATTTTCAATAACCCATTTGATCTCCTGCAAAAGTTCGTTCCAGCTCTCGGGCTTCGGCAGCCTTGCCACGTCCAAATACTTTGTGCTCCCCTCGGTGTCGATAAACAGCGGGTCGGGGAACCTCGACGCAAATGTGGTCTTTCCGATGCCTTCCGGCCCATAAACAACCACCTTATGCGCCCCCGCGATCCTTCCTCGTGTAATTTTCATATCGTCGCGTCTCCTTTCGCTTTATCGTAAAGCCCGTAAGCGGTCTTTCCTCACCGCTGCAGGGCCGCTCCTCTTTCCCAAAAAGCCTGTCGGCTTTTCGGGAGCCCTGCGTGCTCCGCACGCTTCTAATCACTATTTTCTAATTACTAATAGCTATGTTGGGCGCTTCTATCAATCAATAACAAATTTCCTCAATCTCATAGTAATCGCGGCAGCAGTCTATATTGCAAAAAACACCGTCAGTGCTTTTGATATATGCATCTCCTTCCGGGATCACGCAACCGCATTCTTTGCACACGCCGACCGGTCCTGTCAAAAAGTTCATCTGCTCACGGGTATAGCCGTGACGTTCAACAAAATCAATATCCGGATGTGTCATATTCATAATATGTCGCCAAACAAATCCTTAACTAAGTTTGGCAATTCATCTCCCATCTTTTTTATGACTGCCTCTTCGGCCTCTTTTCTGTCATACTCTTCCACGATCTTTTTTCTTCTTTCGTCGTTAAACATAACCGCAAACAGAAACGCATAGTAAAAGCTGATTTCCTCTAATTTTTTAGCGGCGACCGTAATATTTTTAATGCCCTTTTTTGACTCCCGGTCAAAAAATATTTGGCAACAATACGACGCGAGCTTTGACGTTTCATCTACGCTTATCGTGATTGTTGAGTCTTTTGTTGTCATTTCGTTTCTCTCCTTTCATCGTCGCCGATCCCTACGCTTGTTCGCTTTCCTGCAAGCAGTAAAGTCTCACCTGCTCCGGGTCGGCTCCTCCTTCCCGCAAAACGCACTCCGTTGGCGTTCCGCGGAAGCCCTATTTCCTATTCGCTAATCACTACGTTGGCTCCCCTTCCCTTTTAAGGGAGGGGGAGCTGTCGCCGAAGGCGACTGAGGGGGAGGATTCCTATTCGCTATTCGCTAATCGCTAATTACTATGTTGACAAATCCCCGCCCCTATGCTATACTTAACTTGTTTCTCTTAGCGCTCGGTTTTGGTCTCTGCCTCCGGGCGCTTTTTCATTTTCATTAAGTCCGTCCGCGACCAATCCCACTTCATATGTTGGCCGCAGTTGTTGCATACGCGCTCGCCGTGCTTCCGGTCACCCTCGTTACGGAACCAAAACTCTTTGCCACAATGCGAACAAAACATGTTCGGACTTGTTAATTTCCGTTTCGGCTCCGTCGGGGTCAGACGTTTCATCGCCTCGATCGCGTCTGTGTAATACTGCCTGTGCGCCTCGCTCTGTTTCGGCCTCTCCTCGCGCATATACCTTATGCTTTGGGTATAGTCTTTCATTTTCGCTATCCTTTCTAAAAATACAAATTTTCTGATCTTCGTCGCGACCGTTTCAGCTGTCGGCTCTGCCGGTCGGGATGTGTCATCTTCCGGGTCAAACTCGCCGTTGTAGTATTTCCGAACCCACGGCTTTTCTTTGATTTTCACCCGCCGCACATCGTCGGCGATCGGTCGCGGCTCTGTTTCGGCATTTGCCTCGGCGATTGCTGCCACGCAGTATAACGCCGCACACAACAGTATCACCGCCGCCATTATCGCCAAGAACCACCCCGCCGCAATCGCCGCAGCGGTCAGCCCGCCGAACAACAGCGCGCCGCATAAGCCACACACAATAGCTTTGTCAAGCATCGTCACCAATCCTTTCTAAGCGCGAGGGGCGGAGGGGCTCGCGCCACAGGGTGGGCGTATCATTCTGAAAAGCAGAGCTTTTCTACCTCTTCCGCGCCCTTCGGGCGCTCCTATTCGCTATTCGCTAATTCCTAATCGCTATGTTAGCTCAACGTCCGTGCAAATGTCTCGGCGGAAATATCCTTCCGCCCCGCCAAATAATGCTTTTTGCAATAACCGTACTTTCGCCCGGTATACTCCTGCACGTCGCACATCAGCATAAGATGTCGGTTATCGCCGTATTTTTCCCTAAGGAACCTCAAAACGGATTCCAAGTTATCGCGATAAGCGGGTTTCTCTCTCGGCATGTCGTCACCAATCCTTTCGCTTGTTCAATTTCCCGCAAGCGGGAAATTTCACCCGTTGCAGGTTGGTTCCTCTTTCCCAAAAACGCAAGCGTTTTCGGGAGCCCTATTCGCTATTCACTACGTTTCTATACTATATCCAATATCTTGTAATTTACCTATTGACAAAATACTACATACTGTGGTATTATATCTATGGTGTATGGACTGTTTATACAATATTTTGTGTTTTAGTCAAATCCTCGATCTTTATTTCCGTGTTTGTCAGCACCGATGCCAGCTCATCGGCTGTCATAACGCGGTTCTCGTTAAGTGAGCGCCTGAGCAATTCATACTGTATTCCCGTAACCCTCGCCAGATACGATATTGTTATACCGTGCTCCTTAAGATATTTCGCGAGCAAATGTTGTATTTTCACTACATCACCACCTAAAATAATTTTCGAAAAGAGGTGAGCCATTGTGGGAAAAAATCAATGGGTTTCGCCCCGCGATAACAAATGGGCTGTCCATGGTGAAGGCAACACCAGAGACACTAAATTGTTTGATACGCAAAGCGAAGCTATAAGCTACGGCAGAGATATTGCACGCAATCAGCAAAGCGAATTAATTGTCCAAAGGCCAAATGGTCAGATTCGCTCAAAAGATAGTTATGGCAATGATCCTTGCCCGCCAAGAGACACCGAGCATTAAGTATAGTCCGGTGTAAATCTAACCCTGTATCCGTCTGCCAACTCAACTGCGTCCGCGGTTATTTCGGCAACGGTTACGGGGTTTTCCTCATCTGTTTCAACCACGATCCGCGTATAACCGTTTAAGGTTTTTTCTTTTTCCATCATCACACCTCCTCCTACGCCGTATCTTTCTTCCAGCCTTCGATTATCTCATAAGCGGCAGCCAGAACCTTTTTTGACTGCGGCCCGGTGTCTCGACCGTTTGCGTATTTCGATAGCAAACAATCGGAAAGATTTGTAAAACCTCTCGCTCTGAGCTCCGGAAGCAGATCATTCTGATTTTTTCCAATCTGCGCCAGCGGCAGTTTAAGCATATTATTCGGCATTATTTTCACCTCGCTTTCAATCAACAAGTTGTTGACAAATGCTTACTTGTTTTGTATAATTCTATTTAGGGAAAGAAAACTACATAAACACACAAGCATTTGCGGCCGTTTTCCTTGCCTTGTCAACAACTTATTTATATTATACTATGCAAATGTTAAGTAGTCAATAACTTTTACTTAACTTTTGCTAAGTTTAGGGGGTTTTAACAAATGTTTAAAGATATTATTGTGAAACTTATACAAGATAGAAATATTACTGCCTATAAACTTGCAAAAGATACCGGCATTTCTGAAGCCCTCATCAGTAATTGGAAAACCGGTCGTCAGCTACCAAAATATGATAGTTTAAATATGCTTTGTGATTATTTCCATGTATCTGCCGATTATCTTCTTGAACGAGAACAGCCAAAAACTGCATTAAAATTAACCAATGATAACAAATTTACATATACGTTGAATTTAAAGGAAGTTTTTAATCAAGATCATATTCTTACAAGATATATGTCCTATTTATGGGAAGCAAGAAATAAAACATATTGTGCACATACGTTATTTTACAATTTATTACAAAATAACAGTGATTATTGTATGCCGATATTCGAATATACTGTGATTTTTATTGATGAAGCCTTAGATTTAATTTATATTGATCTTGATAATATTTTCAACACAGATATAAGAAAAAGATTTAAGTGTTATCAAAATGTATTAAAGGATTTCTTGAACGACAAAAAAGTTTTAAAAGAAAAAGAAAAGTTAGATAAAATATATAAAGAAACCTTAAAAAATGGTAAATCGAAAAAACGATCAATCATGTCTGATTTTAGAAATATGTTAACACATTTTGATCATGAAAAAACAAATGCATATAATGACTATTTTATAAATAATGCGTCATATAACGTAACAAGTTTTAAAAATGTTCCGTTTGATCCTCATGCTTCTTTAAGCGGAGAAATTATGCTTAGCGAATACAAAAAGGAATTATGCAAAGAACATAACGAAACTTTTATGGCATTATTTAATCTATATATAGATATCTCAACTTCATATACAGAATTTTTGGATGTGGTTCTTCAAAAATTCTTCTTTAATTATACAAATTGGGAAGATGTTAAACAAAACCCGGACTTAACAATAACATTAAAAGAAAATATTAATATCGCAGAATATGACAATTCTTACGACAACAATAACGATATAAAATTCAGTATAAAACAAAATGGTCAAATTGTATCAGATTATTATGCTTTTAAAAAAGAAGTACCCCAATATCTTGTGCCTGCCGCTGCCGGTACCGGTCAGTTCTTAGACGAATCCCCATTTGAGATGGTTAGCTTATCACCAGACGAACCACAAGAAACATCATTTCTTATTCGTGTATCAGGTGATAGTATGGAGCCAACGTTGCACGACGGTAACATAGTATATATAAAGCAACAACCTAGTGTTGAGGATGGGGATATATGTTTGTTTAGACTTGGCGATCAAGTCTATATTAAAGAAAAGGAATCAAACGGTTTTATTTCACATAACCCCAAATATGAAAAAATTATCATCACGTCTGACGATAACTTTTACTGCTACGGAAAAGTTATCGGAATCCGAAATAAAACAAAATGAAAGATCTGTTTAATGGCATATTAGATAAACTAAATGATGATGAGCGGTTTGAAGCGGGTGCTGCGTTGACGCCTTTTGTTCTGTGCTTGATCTTATTTTGGTACGGAATAGAATTTGATATTCCGATCAGATCACTGGTTTTAGATTCGTCTGCGATATTCTTTGGCTCTTTTATATTATGTTGTATAGATTATATAATAGAGGCAATAAGAAAACGAAGATTAAAGAAAATAAAGAGTAAAGTATTCTTTATCGTCATTTTAATATATTTTGCTCTTTCAATTCTTTATATCCCGAGATTACTCGGATATAAGACAATGCAGATCGGTGACTTCTACGAGGCCGAGGAATACAAAGCAAAATATTATGTGATCATGTCAAGAGACCCTGATGGCTCCGCCATTCGCAAAGAATATAAGCTGCCCGCCGAAATAGAAAGACGTACCGATTATTTATATCACATAAACTATATCTTTTTCTCAAACGGCGGCTATTTAAACTTCACTGACCGTGACGATGAAGACACCGTCTTAAGTCCGGACAAAGAAACCCGCTGTATCGACAATAAAGACGAATATTATTACATAACCTTAACCAAAGAAAAATGTAAATAAACAAAGATGGGAGTGATAAATAATGGCGAAGGACAACGAGACGTATATACTGACCGAGGCGGCGAGCGGACGACTCGTGAGGGTGCCGCTGTCGAAACTCTCGGAGTGGGAGGAAGGTCAGGAGAAGATCAGGCAGGGTGAGAAGCCGCAGGCTCCGGAAGAATTTAGACAAAAGCTGTTCGGAACACCAACCCCTGAAAGTCAACCCGAGCCGCAGCAAAGCGCTGACACAGATTATATTCCGTGCCATGTTTTAACCAAAGAAGGAACTATAGAAAACGCGATAATAAACAGAAACAATATAAAATTTGACTATAACAAATATCTGCATAACGGTGAATTATACCTGCACGAAAGAATAATAAACGATAAATATACAAAAACAGCCGTGCACAAGGCCGAGTTTGACGCTTTGACAAAAGATATCCCGCCCGAAACTCCGCAGCCGGAAAAAGCACAAAAGCCGCTGCCCGAAAATACTTCGCCGAACAATAATATGATAAAATGCCCAAAATGCGGCGCCGATGTTTCCGATACATACGATTATTGCCCCTACTGCAAAAAAAGCCTGAAAAAAGTCCGCCGGAAAAATTCAAAAATTTCAATTTTGCCGGGAATATTATGTGTTTTGTTGCTGCTACTAAGCTCCGTATTGGGATACGGTTATTATGATATGCTGAATAAATATAATCAAGCCAATACCGCTCTGCAGGACAAAGACGCCGAGTTAAAAAGCACAGTGGAAAAAGCGAACAGCTACATTAACCAGGTGAACGAAACAAACAGACAGCTAAATGAAAATATTTCCGAGCTCGAAGATCAGGCAAACTCCAACACAACAGTTGAATACACGCCCACATACGAAAATAACTATTATAGTACAACCGACTATCAGGAAGAAGAAACATGCCTTTTTCCCGGTTGTGACAGAAGTCCGACAAGTGACAGTTATTATTGCTATTGGCACAAATGTTCGGAACACGGTTGTATTGAACGCATAGCAAACACGTCAACACGTTATTGCAAAGATCATAAATGCCAATACCCCGGCTGCAACAGCGGACAAGCACTAAACAGTTACTACTGTCTAAGGCATAAATAGCTGTAACCGGGCGATCGATTATTTTGGAGGTGTAGATTATGGGTTTAAAAAAGCGCAAAGACGGACGATACTGCCGCCAGATCCGCGTTAACGGAAAAGTAGTCTCCTTCTACGGCAAATCCGAGCGCGAGATCAATAGAAAAATGCTCGAATACCGAGAGGCAGAAGAAAAGGGCAAGCCCTTTGAAGTTGTCGCCGATGAGTGGGCGGCCGAGCATTTTGAAAATATAGAACACAATACCATAAGGCAATATAAGCCCGCCCTCGAACAAATTGTTAATAGATTTAGTGGCATGTCGATCAAAGATATTCAATCCAAAGACGTCAGTAATTTTATTCAAAGCATGGCGGCCAAAGGATACGCGCAAAAAACAGTAAGGACACGCTTGCTCGTTTTAAACTTGATCTTTAAATATGCGGTAATTAATAATTATGTGAGCGTCAACCCCTGTCAATATATCAGTATCCCGAAAAACCTTCCCAAAACCAAGCGAGACGCTCCGACTCTGGAAGAGATCGAGATCGTAAAAAACAGCATTGACAAAACATTCGGTTTCTATGCCTATTTCGTGCTTTATACGGGCATGCGCCGAGGCGAAGCATTGGCGCTCAATTACAGTGATGTCGATTTTACTAACAAGACCGTAAGCGTGAATAAATCCGTTTATTATGTTGGGAATTTTCCGCATATCAAGCAGCCGAAAACCGAGGCCGGAACTCGGCATATAGTGATCCCGGATTGCTTGTTTTCCGAGCTCACCAAAAGAAAAACTTCCGGCCTTATTTTCCCGAACAAAGACGGCGAAATAATAAAGAGCGGAGAGTTTACAATTCTATGGCGAAAATACCAAGCCGAAACAGGCCTATCCATAACATCGCACCAGCTCCGCCACGCATACGCCACGATTTTATTTGAGGCAGGCATTGACGTAAAAGACGCCCAAGAACTGCTCGGCCATTCAACAATTCAAGTGACCCGTGATATATACACCCATATAAGCAAAGCCAGAGCAATAAAAACCGCCGACAAGCTAAACAGCTTTTTATCACAAAAATAAGAATAAGTCAAAATCAAGTCAAACTGCAATAACGCTCAATAAAAACGCTGTTTCTTGCGGCTTCAAATCCCACCAACTCCGCCAAATAACAAAACCCGCGCAAATGCGCGGGTTTTGTTATTTTACATGTTTATTTGCCGAGTGACTCTTTTGCGGGGACCACAACCTCTTTGTTGTAGCAGCCGAACATATCGTCCACCGCACCGAGGTCCTTGGGCTTGCCGGTGAGCAGGCTTACGACCGGAACGATAACGAGGCCGGCCAGCATCGCGATAACGCCGCAGTTTATCGGCGACTTCAAAATCGCGGGGAAGATGCCGGGCGTCAGGATATTGAGAATCATAATGCCCGCGCCGAAGATAAAGCTCGCCCATACCGAGATCTTGTTCGTCCTCTTCCAATAGAGGCCATACATGAACGGAGCGAGGAACGCGCCCGCGAGAGCGCCCCACGAGATGCCCATCATCTGTGCGATCGCGCTGAGCTTATCCTTGTTGAGCGCGATAATCGCCGAGATCGCGATAAACGCGACGATAAGTATTCTCATAATGAGGACCTGCTTTTTCTCGTCCATGTTCTTGATAACATGGCCCTTGAGAAGGTCGAGCGTCAGCGTCGAGCTTGACGCCAGAACCAGCGACGAGAGCGTTGACATTGACGCCGAAAGCACCAGCACGATAACGACCGCGATCAGAATATCGGGAAGGCCTGAGAGCATCGTGGGAATGATCGCGTCAAATCCGCCCTCGATCGAGCCGTCAGCCAAAAACGTGAGCTTGTCGGTGAACAGTCTGCCAAATCCGCCGAGGAAGTAGCAGCCGCCCGCAACAACCAGAGCGAAGAACGTGGAAATGATCGTTCCTTTTTGAATGTCGTTCTCACTCTTGATCGCGTAAAACTTCTGGACCATCTGGGGCAGTCCCCATGTTCCCAGCGAGGTGAGCAGCACAACAAACAGCAGTCCGAGCGGATCGGGGCCGAAGAACGAGTTGAACGCGCCCGGCGCGTTGCCCGGAGCCTCGATCGCGGCGAGGCCGTTGAGAGCCCCGATAAAGCCGCCGTTCTGCACGAGCACCGCGGCGATGACCGCCACTATGCCGAACAGCATGATAATTCCCTGAATAAAGTCGTTGACGGCCGTCGCCATATAACCGCCCGCGATTACATAAACGCCGGTGAGCACCGCCATTACGATAACGCAAACCGAATAGTCGATCCTCGGGAACGCCATCGAGAAAAGCCTCGACAGACCGTTATAGAGCGACGCTGTATAAGGGATCAGAAAAATGAATACGATAACGGAAGCCGCTATCTTAAGAGCCGTGCTCTGATACCTTTTGCCGAAATACTCGGGCATCGTCGCGCTGTGAAGGTGCTGCGTCATGAGCCTTGTGCGCCTTCCGAGAATTATCCACGCGAGAAGTGAGCCTATAACCGCGTTTCCTATTCCTATCCAAGATGAGGCAATGCCGTACTTCCAGCCAAACTGACCTGCGTATCCGACGAAAATAACCGCCGAGAAATACGATGTGCCGTAAGCGAAAGCGGTGAGCCACGGGCCGACAGCGCGTCCGCCGAGGACAAATCCGCTCACGTCAGTCGAATGTTTTCTGCAGTAAAGTCCCACAGAGACCATAATCGCGAAGAAAACAATCAACAGTCCGATTTTCAAAACCATTTTAAATCATCCTTTCTTTTGCGGGCAAAACAAAAAACCCGCTCTCCTTTTTAAGCAGAGGACGAGTTTCACCCGTGGTACCACCTCAATTCACCGCGCCCTCACGGCCGCGGCCTCAGAAGGTATCATCAATACCTAAGTTCTGTGACGGGAACTCCCGTTGCAGCCTACTCGGACGGCTCAAACCCTTTCGGTGCACTGCTCGCGGAATGTATTCGAAAACGCTTCCGTCATTGCCTCGCAGCACCCGGCAACTCTCTTGAGACTTTCACGCATCTACTTGTTTCCGCTCAAACGCATTTATTATGTAAGTATAATTATATTAACATAAATATCCGATTAATGCAAGAAAAATTTTATAAAAAGTAAAAAAATTTGTGTTCTTTACAATTCGCGGCAAATGTGATATATTGTATATAACAACTGTTTCAGTTATTTATAATGAAAAAAGGAGTTGATCTCATGTGTAAAAAATTTTTCAAACTGATCACCGCCGCAATTTTGTCGGCAGGGCTGCTGTCGGCATGCTCCGCGGGAGGCTCCGCGCCGGCCGAGGCTCGGTTTCCGATCGGAAACCGAGCCGTTTTTTCACCTAAGGCGCAGCGCCGCGGCCCACGCTTTATCCTCGTCGGACACGCAGTAGGAATCACGCAGCTTGCGGACCGTCATTTTTAGCACCTTTTCGCTTAATTCAAACCCGCTTTCGAGATAATTTTTTGTCCGCTCTCTGTGTTTCACAAAGGCGGTCGCTATCAGCCATGCCTGCGCCATGTTGACATAATATTCCCCGCTTTTGACTCCGTTTGCGCAATCGAGCGCATAGGCGGCGTTTTGCTCGTCATTCAGATAATAGTCAAGCAGGATGATCAGCCCGACTCTCTGCTCCCACGGGTTATCGCTTCTTAAAAACCGATAGATCTCGATTTTGTATTCCTCGATAAATTTCTTAATTCCCTTAAACGAGCTCACAGCCACATCGCAGCAGGCCCAGTTTTTGACCGACGCGGCAAAAAAGCGTATCCTTTGGCACATCTCACCGAACGGCAAAGGCAGAGCGCCGACAACCAAACCCGAGACTATTATTTCCTCCTGCGTCATTTCGCCTTTGTGCTCATATGTAATATAATCAAGGTAGGCTCTTGCGTCTCCCTTCGCGATCCGCTTGGCGATCCCGCGCAGCTCAGGCACGCGCACTCCGATTATCGGGCAGCCCGATTGCGGAGTTATTTTTTTGTTGAACTCCGCGTATCCGCTTTCGGCCGCACCCTTAAGATAATCAACAAACGCCTTGTAGCCCTCGTCGTTCCACTTAATTTTTTCAAGCTCCATAAGTTTTATCCGCCTCCGTATCATCAAGAATATTTATGACCCTAAGCCCGCTGTCCAAAGCGTAATTCACGGTATAAACCGTGCCGCCTCGGGGATATTGGATATAGACGACCACCGCCGAGCTGCGGTCAACCATATATCGGTTGCGCTTCAGCATGCATTCGGGGCTGTAGTTTTCGGAAACATATATCACCTCGTCGGCGGAGCCGAGGATCTCGGCATACTCCGCCTTTTGCGCGGCGTTCCAAAGCCTGTCCTGATCTCTGCACGGCAGAGCGAGCGCGAGCCGTATGTCGGGAAATTCCTCGCGCGCGTTCAGCACTGCCCTCGATGCAAGAGTGTCAAAGCCTATCGCGCCGCCCGAAATAAAGCGGCGCATGCCGCCTTTGTACAGCGAGGCGATCACCCTTTTAAGATTGTTATTTATCGTGTCGATATCCTCGCTCCTTACGATCCGATGGCCGGTGAAGCAGCAGGTTTCGTTTCTGTTAAAATCAGTCAAAAAAATCACCGCGAAAATTATATCATAATTTCCGCGGTTTTACAAGCGTTTTCTCAAATAGGAGCGATCAGCCTTATCAGCATGGCCGAGACCGCGACTATGAACGCCGCCGAAGCCAGCCACAAAGCGCCGCGCGACATCATGCTCCTGCGCCTGCCGCCGCGGCCGTATGTGCCCGGATACAAAAAACTGTTGATTATCTTGTGTGCCTCGATCACCAGATCGCTGTCGCACGAGGCGGGCTTGCTCCTGTCGTTCTTGTCGCGCAGAATGAATATCGCCTGCTCGATCTTGTCCGAGCGTATGTCGTTGATAATTACCACCTGACGTTTGTCTTTTAAAATCATATGCGTACCTCATAAAGTTTATTTTATGATAGTATTGCCCGCAGCGAGGTAATTATACCCATTATTGCCAACAAAAAACGGCGGAAATTCCGCCGCCTGTTGTTATTTTCCGAGAATTTTCTTGGCCGCCTGCGTGTCCTTGATGTCGATAAGGCAGGAGATCTCGGTCTCTGCCGTGGTGATTAGCTTGACGCGTATGTCCTCCTCGGCCAGCAGCGCGAACAGCTCCGCCGCGACGCCCGCCTCATAGCGCATACCCTCGCCGCTGAGCAGAATTTTGGTATTGTTGCCGTTAATGTCGGCGGAAACCTTGGGCGACAGCGACTTAAACTTTCCCGTGAGGCCTATAACCGCCGCAAGATCGTCCTCCGACAAGGTGAACGACAGATTGATGCTGTCCTTATAAGGCGCGGTCTGGCTTATCATGTCGATACTTATGTCGTTCTCGGAAATAATTCCGAGAATGCGCGCCACGCTGCCGGGGTCGTTGGGAATATTGTTTATCGTAACAATCGCTATTCCGCTGAAAAATTTTATGTCGGTAATGGTCTTAATCATATCATAACCTCCTGTTTATTATGAGTTTTCAATCAAATCCTTCATGCTGTACATTCCGGTGCCCTTGCCTTTCATAAAGACAGCCGCCTTCACGGCTCCCACCGCGAACACCTCTTTTGACGTCGCCGAATGTTTAAGCTCGATAACCTCGTCGGTGCCCGCGAAGATAACGTCGTGCTCGCCGACTATTGTGCCGCCACGAACCGCGTGGAGGCCGATCTCGGTCTTGCCGCGCTTTCTCCGCACCGAATGTCTGTCATAGGTATACTCGGGCTCATAGCTCACCGCCTCGGAGAGCGCGTCCGCGATCGCAAGCGCGGTGCCGCTGGGCGCGTCAAGCTTTTGATTGTGGTGCTTTTCTATGATCTCAATATCAAAGTTATTCTCAAGCAGCTTCGCTGCCCTCACGGCCAGATCAATAATCAGGTTTATTCCGATCGACATGTTGGCCGAAAAGAATATCGGCGCGGACTTTGCCGCCTCGGTCATTCTCGCCCTTTGCCCGTCCGAAAGGCCCGTGGTGCATATGACCGCGGGGGTCTTTGTTTTTTCGACATAATCGATCAGGCCGTCAAATGCCGACGGATGTGAAAAGTCAATGACAACGTCAAACTCCTCTTTGACCTCGCTCAAATCGCTGTAAACCGGGAATTTCTCGCTGCCGTCGGTATGTATGTCATATCCCGCGGCGATCTCGGCGCCCGGGGTTTTCTCGCAGACTCTCGCCACCGCTTTGCCCATGTGGCCGCCCGCTCCGCTAAGTAAAATCTTTGTCATTCGTATCACCCCGAAAATCAGTTTAATTTGCAGCCGACGCTCATCTTTTTAAGCGCCGCCTCAAGCACAGCCTTGTTGCCGTCCTCCATATCGCAAAGGGGCATTCTGAGCGGACCCGCGTCATAGCCCAGCATGTTCATTGCGGTCTTTATCGGAATGGGATTGACCTCAATGAACAGCTTGTGGATAAGGTCCAGATGATTGAGGAACAGATCGCGCGACTTGGCGAGCTCGCCGCTCTCAAACAAGGCGCAAATGTCGTGCGTCTCTTTGGGCAGAATGTTGGCCAGAACCGAGATAACGCCCTTGCCGCCCAGCGACATTACCGGAACGATTATATCGTCGTTTCCGGCGTAAATGTTAAGGTCGGTCTCGGCAGCGATCTCGGCAACAAACGCGAGGTCGCCTGTGGCCTCCTTGATGGCGTTGATGTTCGGCAGCTCCGCCAGCTTTTTGAGCGTCTCGATCTTGAAGCCGAGACCGCCCGTTCTGCTCGGGATGTTGTAAAGGATGATCGGGATCTTCACGCTGTCGGCGATCAGCTTTATATGCGCGTATAATCCCTTCTGCGTCGTCTTGTTGTAATACGGAGTCACAATAAGCAGACCGTCGGCCCCTACGCTCTCGGCGTATTTGCTGAGCTCGACCGCGTGAGCCGTGTCGTTGCTGCCTGTTCCCGCGATAACGGGAATTCTGCCGGCCGCCTTCTCAACGGTGAAGCGGATGACCTCCTTATGCTCCTCGTCGGGCATCGTTGCCGACTCGCCCGTGGTGCCGCACACGATTATCGCGTCGGTCCCTTGAACGATGTGCATCTCGATCAGCTCGCTCATCTTGTTATAATTAACTCCGTCTTCGGTAAACGGCGTGATGATCGCAACGCCGCTTCCGGTAAAAATAGGCTTTTTCATTAATAACTCTCCTTATTAATTTATGCTAAGATTTTCAAAGCTCCTCAATGACATTACTATTGCCTGCTCTCGTGTCGCGTTGGCATATCCGGCCGCCTCGTCGGCGGGCGTCGCGTTTTTGGGCGCGAACTTGTTATCGCCGATACCGCTGAGCACGCCGTACTTTACCATAAAATACACGCTTGGCTTTGCATAATCCGATATAAGCGCATCATCGTCAAATTTTTTAACGCCAGAGTAGTTTATGGTATACTGATCGTCAGTGTCGATCGTCCATTCCGGCCACTCGCTGCGCTTATATACGCGGCAGAGCATGGCCGCGAGCTGTTCACGCTGGAGCAGCTCATCAGGCGCGTACTGAACATCACTGTAGCCGGTGACGGCTCCTATGTTATACGCCTTTAAAATATAATTTCGGTTTTCATTGTCCGCTATATCGGAAAACCTGCACTCCGACGACATTACGGCTTTTCCTCCTGTCATCGCCTCAAAAAGATTTACCGATACCGCGGCAAACTCGCCGCGCGTAATGGGCTGCGTCATGTCCTTGCCCACCAAAACATCCGGGATAAGGCCGTTGTCAGCGGCTTTTTGGAGCTCCGGCGTCGACCATTCCGCCGCCTC
Organism: uncultured Monoglobus sp.; assembly: GCA_947630135.1. GTDB lineage: Bacteria > Bacillota > Clostridia > Monoglobales > Monoglobaceae > Monoglobus. The sequence goes on along the minus strand of CANRGH010000015.1, from coordinate 21,076 downwards.
TGTCCACGTTTCCCACTCGCATATATAGCCCATGTCCAAGGCTTTATACGAGTATGAACCTAAGCCGTCAGCGCCTTCGTTTACAATATCGTTCCAGCGGCCCGGCTCTGAAGCGGAGCCGTTGGGCACGCGGAGCATCATCATTTTATCTTCATAGCCGGACGGCTGCAAGCTCTTGTCGGGCTGGTCCGTGTCCCAGTTTTCGTAAGCCATCGGCTCGCCCGTTATCCATTCATAACCGCCGCCCTTGTCTTCGCCGCCTATCCAATAGCCGTTTTTGTTTTTATTGCTTATAAGGCCTTCCACAAAAGTCTGCTCATTCTGCGACGTGATCGTCACAAGGTGGCCGCCTCTCGCCTCACACGCAGCCTTCGCATCCTGCCACGTCATTCCCTCGTCAACAGCCTCATAACGATGATTTTGGTAGGTGGTGTCAACGATCTGCTGATAGCTACTGTTATTTTTATTCAGCAAAAACTCAAAACTCGAGTTATTATCAACAGTTCCGGAGTATACCCCGCCGTTCAATGAACCGTCAAAGGTTACAAAGTTATAGCCCGACGGCCTGTCGATCCACTCAACGCCTTCGACGCCGTATCCTTTTTCGGTTCTGGAAACCTTTACGGAATACACGCCGTCCTTCGCGTTGGATCTTCCTGGCATATTATAAAAGTCAAACACGCCGGTTCCGTCAGCGTTGATCGTAAGCGTCAAACCGGTCTGGCCCTGTGTCGCATAGTACCAACCCTCATATGTGCCGGCAAATTCCGAAAAATCCTCGGCATACGCCGGAACGCTAAATGCGGCCGACAGCAGCGCGGCAGCCACAACAAATAACAACAATCTCTTTTTCATATCAATTTACCTCCCCGATTTATCGAGTATTTAGTCAAGATAACCCTTGGCGGCAAGAAGCTCCGCCATGAGCACCGCTCCGCCGGCGGCGCCGCGCAGAGTGTTGTGGCTCATTGATACCATTTTGTAGTCATACTGAGCCGACTCTCTCAGCCTGCCGCAGGATATGGCCATTCCGCCGTCAATCTCGCGGGCCTCTTTGATCTGAGGCTTGTCGGGCTGCTCACTCTCGGTGTAAACATATATGAACTGTTTGGGCGCGTGGGGCAGACCGAGCTTTTGGGGCTCGCCCTCAAACTCGCGCCACATGTTTTCGATCTCCTCGACCAAGGGCTTGTTCTTCCCATCCTTAAAGCTGAAGAATATCGCGGCGGTGTGTCCGTCCGAAACCGGGACCCTGTAAGTCTGGCACTCGATGCTCAGCTTGTCTGACGGCACGATCTCGCCGCCCTTGATCTCGCCCAAAATCTTGTTGGGCTCGACCTCGGACTTCATCTCCTCGCCGCCGATATAGGGGATAAGATTGTCAACCATCTCGGGCCAGCTCTCAAACGTCTTGCCCGCGCCCGATATTGCCTGATAGGTTGTGACAAGCGCCTTGTCGATCGGATATTTCTCGTTGATGACCGCCAAGGCGGGCAGATACGACTGCAGCGAGCAGTTTGACTTGACCGCGATAAATCCGCGCTTTGTGCCGAGGCGCTTTTTCTGGGCCTCGATGATCTCAAGGTGCTGCGGATTGATCTCGGGAATGATCATAGGCACGTCGGGAGTGTGGCGGTGGGCCGAATTGTTTGAAACGACCGGGCACTCGGCCTTGGCGTATTTTTCCTCAAGCGCCTTGATCTCGTCCTTTTTCATGTCGACCGCGCAGAACACAAAGTCAACCTCCGCGGCGATTTTTTCCACATCGGCCGCCGCGTCATAAACGACCATATCGCGCACCGACTCGGGAATGTCAACAGACATTGACCAGCGTTTGCCGACCGCCTCGCTGTATTTTTTGCCGGCGCTTCTTGGCGAAGCGGCCAGCAGCTTTATGTTAAACCATGGGTGGTCATGCAGCAGCGTGATGAAGCGCTGTCCGACCATGCCCGTGGCGCCGATAATTCCAACATTAAACTGTCTCAATTGTTGTTCCTCCTTGAATTCATTCGTATATATAATTATATGACAATATCCTTATTATGTCAATCTGTTTTTTCATGTTAAGCGTAAATTTTTAGAGGCGCCGCGCCCCTGTTTTTATACATAATATTCTAAAACCGCGGCCCGGGATTTGAAAATTATTACAAAATTTTTTCAAAAAACTCTTGCATTCTTTAAAATATAGTGATATAATACCTTTTACTGATGTAAAAATCAAATTGAAATTTGTCTGGAGGTGAAATCATGCCTAACATTAAATCAGCTAAGAAAAGAGTTAAGGTTATTGCGACAAAGACTCTCAGAAATAAAATGAACAAGTCACAGCTCAAGACCGCTGTCAAGAAGTTTGAGGAGTCTTTAAAGCAGGGCAAGGACGCTGCCTCCGAAGCTTATAAGGCTGTGGTCAAAAAGACCGATCAGGCTGTGGCGAAGGGTATACTGCACAAGAACACCGCCGCCCGCAGAAAGAGCCAGTACGCTAATATGATGAACAAGCTCTCATAAAGGCTGTTCACCCGATCCGCCACGGGCGGAAACACTTTGTATTCATGGCCGCCGCGGCGAAACGGCGGCATCTGACACTTGAAGACAAAAACTCTACAACTTAAGAGCGGCGCGGCCGCTCTTTTTATTTTAACGGCGGAATAATTTTCCGAAATCCCTTGAAAATCAACGATATATGTGTTATAATTGTTGTATCTATTCTGAATTGGAGTGATAAATGTGAACGAAACGATTAAAACGATCATAAGCCGCCGCAGCGTGCGCAAGTTTAAACCCGACCCGATCGAGAGGGAAAAGCTCGACCAAATTCTTGAGGCGGGAACATACGCTCCCACGGCAATGGGCAGACAGGCGCCGGTCATGGTCGTTGTGACCGATCCCGATATGGTTGACAAGCTTGAAGAGATCAACGCGCGCTTCACCGCAAACGACCACCCGTTCTACGGCGCGAAAACCGTGATCGTGGTGTTTGCCGACACCGAGCTTTCGGGCGCCAACGCGATGCAGGACGGCAGCCTTGTTATGGGGAACCTGATGCTCGCGGCGCACTCGCTGGACGTTGACTCGTGCTGGATCAACCGCGCCACCGAAAGCTTCAAGACCCCGGAGGGCCTTGAGATCATGAAAAAATGGGGACTTGACGAAAAATATGTGGGCGTTGGCAACTGCGTTTTGGGTTATCGCGACTGCGACTATCCCGAGCCGAAGCCGCGCAAGGAAAACTATATAATTTGGGACTAAAACACACGGAGGGATGATATGATGGATTTTAAGAAAATTGTTAAGACGCTCGCGCCTTTTATGTGCGCGGCGGTCATGGCGGTACCGCTCTCGGGCTGCGTGTCCGACTCGGAATTTGAAAGCCTCAAGCAGCGCGTAGCCGCCCTTGAGGATATGTACGGCTCGGATGATGTGAGCAGCTCAAGCTCAAGCCGCGGGGACTCGCGCGCCACGGCAAAGCCCGAAAACGACAAAGATAAGGACAGCAAATCCGACAAAAACGACAGCGCCGCAAACGAGGAGTTTGATCCCGAGACGGTTGGCGACGATATTAAAATCGAAGAATACGACTACATTGACAACAACGGCGCAAAATATGCGTTCTTCACCTTTGAAAACAGCTCAGAATTTGATGTTGACGCGGACGTCACGATCGAGTGCAGCGGCGCGGACGGAAAGGTGCTTGACACCGAGGACAAGACGCTCACGGGTCTGACGAGCGACAGCCGCTCATATGTCGGCTTTGAGCTTGAACCCGAGACCGAAACCATAGTCCGCACGGTCCGCTACAGCGAGAACCGCGGCGGCGCCACTCTTGACGAGGTCGGCGCGCGGGCCTCAAGGGCCCAGGGCGGCGCGAACGTGACCGTAGCGAACAGCGGCTCTGAACCGGCTGAAAATCTCAAATATCTGACCCTGTTCTTCAGCGGCGACAAGCTGATCGGCTTTGACTCCGACGATGTCGCTCCGCTCGGCCCGGGTGAAAACGTCACGATCCCGTCAGTGTTCTACGGCGAATTTGACCGGGTTGACATTTATTTAGCGATCGACGATTAAAAAAGGCTTTTCGGCCTTTTTTAATTTTCGTTTCTAAAGCGCCGCGGCGAGAGCCACGATTATCGGCATGGTTATAACTGACAGCAGCGTGGTGATCGACACGCATGCCGCGGACAGCGTGGTGTCGCCGCCGAACTTCTCGGCAAACATTGTGGTGGCCGCCGCGCAGGGCGCAGAGGCCGCGATCACGCAGGCCACAAGGATCGTGCCGCGGATCCCGCATAGGTAAAGCCCGCCGAGCATTATAAGCGGCGAAATTATCATCCGCACCAGCATTGATATATACGTTCCCGCGCCCTTTATGTTAAACCTGGCCGACGCCAGATGATAGCCGATGACCACCATGGGCAGCGGCGTGTTGAGCGCGGCGATATAGCCGATAGGCTCGGATATAATCTGCGGCAGCTTAAGCGACAGCACAAACACCAAAAGTCCCGCGGCCGTGCCGATAATGCCGGGGTTTATAAACGCCTTTTTGAGCGAGATGCTTTTGATCCCGCCGTCCATCAGGAACACGCCGTAGGTCCACATCACAATGTTGAACACCGCGATATAGGTCGCGCCGTAGAAAACTCCGTCCGCGCCCAGCAGCGCGTTCTGAAGCGGCAGCGACATGTAGCCGCAGTTTGAGAACACCGCGCCGAAGCGCAGCACGTTTTCGCGCCGCTTGTCTTTATCATGAACGGCAATATGCGCGATAACGATCGTCGCTATATGCGACAGCAGCGAGGCGGCGAACGTTATTCCCAATCCCTTGAGCATCGCGGGGTCGAAGTCCCGCTGATACGAGTTCACGATAACGCACGGCGTCACTATGTAAAGCATGAAGTCGATTATGCTTTTCACCGCGCCGTCATTCAGTATCTTCACCTTGGCGCAGCCGAAGCCCACCGCGATAAGCACGAACAGTATAACGACCTGCGTGCCGACTATAAATATATTTTCAGTCAATTCTATCCCTCTCAGTAAAACAGTTTTTTGATTTTTTCGCCGTTTTCAAGCGCCAGATCATAGCCGTATCGGTACACTCCTTTGATCCTGTCCATATCCTTCTCAAACGAGTCGATCTGCGCCTCCTCGCTCGGGCGCAGGATCACCGCCCTGCCCTGCTTTTCAAGAAACGCGCAGTACTCAAGCTGCCTGTTGTAAACATCGTGCCTCGTCAACAGCGGCTCTGTGAGATTTGGATATTTTTTGCGATAGAGCCTCGCCGCGAGCTTGTTCGCGTTCGACGGAGTTTTACGATAGCTCGCGGGCCTCGTCAGCACGATAAGCAGCTTGTCGCAGCCGTCGCGCTCTGCCTGACGCGCGGGTATCGGATCGCATATACCGCCGTCGAAATACTCCCTGCCATCAACTTTTATCGGCGGGAACGCCAGAGGCAGCGCGCAGGTCGCCTTAAGCAGATCACAGTTTGTCTCGGGGTTCTTCGCGTCAATATAAAAAGGCTTGCCGAGCTCCGCGTCGGTCACGCCCGCCTTAACGATCGTCGGGCTGCCGTAATACGCGTCATAATCAAACGGTATCAGCTCGTTCGGCACTGTCTCATAGATAAACTCAAGCCCGAACATACTGCGATCCTTTAAAAAATTTCTCATTCCGATATACCGCTTGTCATGGCGGTAGTTGGTTATGATCTCAAGATTGCGCCCCTTCTGCTTTGAAACGTATGAAACGCCGTCCGCGATCCCAGCCGACACTCCTATGACATACGGAAAGTGAATGTCCATCTCAAGCAGCGCGTCCATAACGCCGCACGAAAATATCGGACGGAACGTTCCGCCCTCCAAAACCAAGCCCTGCATAATATTCCTCTTTTCAAAAATTGTAGATCAACATATATAGAATAACATATTTGAGAAAAAATGGCAACAGATTTTTATTTTAAAGTTTTGTAAACACAAACAACCGGCCAGAGCACAAGCGGCGTTATAAGAGAAACCGCCGCAACCGCCGGGAAATACTGAAAACAATTCTGAATGAGGATACTGTCTAATGCTGTAAAAACCAAACCGGCCAAAGAGTTCACCAATATCAGCAGCAGAGACAATATGTTATACTTTAGGGTTTTGACATAAAAACTTATGTGAAATATTGTGACAAAAACAGGCGCCGCCACCGCCGCATATACAAAGAAAGCTATCTGCGCCGCACCGCCCGAATGTATAAAAAACGGCGCAATAAATGTCAGCGCACAGGGTATCACACACCATGGAATATACAGATGTTTGTTAAATTCACCGGGCATATTTTTGAGCAGCACGATCCCGAGCCAGCCAAAAATCAGTATGGCCGCGGAATAATATGCCGCGATCAAACAAGGTAAACACTCTGTCAACATATCGCGATAATTTTCAGCGAAAAAATCATATTTTATTACATAAGACGCAAACTCGACCGCCAACATCAGGATCACAGATACAAAAGTCAATATTATTCTTAAAGCACAGGCGCGCTTATCAAACGTAAAATACTTATATCCGACCAAAAGAAGAAAAAACGGCGCTAATATTCCGCTCATAAAAACACAAATGTCAATGTTTTCATATACATATTCACTTTCAAGGCTTACCAAAACGGCAAGCAGCAGCGCAAACACAATCGGCATAAGATCAAGAATATAAAATTTTCGCGCCATGATCTCACCCCTTTAATATTTAATTATATCGCTCCAAAAAATCCGATACTGTCATAATAAAAGGCTTTTGCGGAAAATGCCTGATGTTTCCGGTCACCAAAACAGCGCCGCAGAATTTGGCAACCTCATAAAACTTTTTATCGCTTTCGTCTATAAACTCATCGCCCGCTTTTTCGGCGATAACCGCGCTGCCGTATGTTTCGATCAAATCAAGAACTGAGTTGATCTCCCACTCGCTAAAACCGAATTTGGGCCTGCTCAAAACCTCGCGGTACTCCGTCATTATCCTGTGATCGTAGCAAATCGTGTGCCGTCCGTTTAAAACCATGCCCAAGATCTCGGCGGGTTTGCCGTCGCGAGACCAAAACGCGGAAACAATGACATTTGTATCAACAACAATATTCATTCTCGCTCACCTCTGCGAGCTGCGCCGATCTCGGCCTCGATTTCCTCATCGGACATATATCCACGTTCCGCGGCTTTGGCACGCATTGAATTAAAGGCGATCATCGCTCTCGCCTGCCGAACCGCCTTTAATGTTTCCTCAAACGAGCCGTCAGTAATATCCAGCATCAGCGCGGTCGGCTTACCGTTGTTGGTAATAACCACCTCGCCGTCCGAGGATAAATTCTCCCAAACGCTTTTCGGAGTAGTTCTCAAATCTCTGACCGAATAAAAATTCATACTATCACCTCGATAATATTATACCGCATTGTGTCACGATTGTCAACAAATAATGTGCACGATTGTATAATTTTTTGAAACTATTATGTTGCATACCATGTCACAAATACGACTACTCCGTCCTCGAAGCTTATTCTGATCAATTTGTCATCTATTGTTTGATGCCCGGCGTAATAATCATAAACTGTCCGAACGCCTTGTGTTGACACATCGCACGGATCACCGAGAAGGTCTTTGACCTGCCGCTCTGTCATATTCATGACCCGCGGTTCAAGCTCATCAATCATATACAGCCTCAAATCGGGATACTCGTTCCAACGCCCAACGTCAAAATGAGATACATGACTCGAAACACCCATAAGAACAAGCACGCAGAGACAGACTGACACAAACGTCGTTACCAACGCTGTCAGAATAGATTTCCACATTTTTTTAAATTTTTTGCGCAAAGCAAACGGAATTATAAGCGCGGACAAGTATATAAATCCGAATATAACTATTAGCGCGCCATGAAGATAATGCCAAAGCAAGTCTGAATCCATTAATAATAAAATCGCGCCGCACAACACGAAGATATTGAACGCAACCAATATAAGCCCAAAAACAATTTCAGCCGCGACTTCCATAACCGCATCTTTTTTCATTACGACCACCGCTCTTTTGTTTTATTTTATAAAACAAAAATAAACTTTTTCTAAATTATTTCTAAACTTTTTATAAAATTTTACTAACAAGGAACATGTGACTGAACGTAGTGATTAGTGATTAGAGCGGGCGGATAATATCCGCCCCTACAGCATTTTGCGCCATATTGCCGTAGGGGACGGCTGCGGCCGGAGCCGCGAAGCGGGTGCGTTGCACCACGGTATTCCGTTTCCTCGGATAAACGAGGCCGCAAATCAGTAACGTTTGACGATATGGCCCTCGACGTCCCGCGGTCGGATAATATCCACCCCGAATGGTGTCAGGCCTATTCGCTATTCACTAATCTCTAATCACTACGTTGTGCCCGACGTTTAGTACCAAAATCGTAATTTTTTTGTCAAATATTTTTGCAAGTATACGGTAATCACCCACGCGGTACCGCCACTCGCCGCTTCTGTCCGCAGTCGGTGCCTTTCCGTGTATTCGCGGGTTCTCGCAGTTTTCAAGATTTTTCCGTATCCACCCCAAAATCAGCGCAGCGGTGTGGCGGTCCAATTTTTTTAAATCTTTGAGCGCCCGTTCCGTAAATTCAACCGTGTAACTCATTTCAGCCCAAGTTCCTTTTCTACCTCGTCAAGCGAATAAGTGACGGGGTTATTTTTATACTCGCGCATCGCGGAACCGAACGCTTCCAAATCGTATTCATTTTCTATTCTCTCCATGACCGACTGCCTAATAAGCTCCGACGCGGAAATCTTGTTTAGCTCGGCGTATTTTTTTATCAAAACGGCATCTTCATCATTTAATCTCAATGAAATTGTCATATAAACCGCTCCTCTCTGTATTACATTGTATTACAAAAATCCGATTTTGTCAATAGCTTTTGCTATTATTTTTCTAAACTTTTTATAAAATTTTCAGTAAGAAAAAGTTTGAAAAAATTTAGAAAAAACTCTTGACAAAATATTAAAAAGGTATTATACTATTAGAGTTGCTTGATGAAACAGTGACTTGCGAGCATGCTGGAACCGGCAGACAGGCACGTTTGAGGGGCGTGTGCTTATGGCGTGTGGGTTCAAGTCCCACTGCTCGCACCATTTATTGCCTGATTGTGTAAGGGTAGCACGAGTGACTCTGACTCACTTTGTCTGGGTTCGAATCCTAGTCAGGCAGCCACAAACGCCCGGCGGTTCGCCGGGCGTTTTTATTATTTATTTTCGGGTGATATTATGTCGGAAAAGCTCAAACAGAAAATCGTTTCGGCCTGCGCGTACATACGCGTGTTTGCCAAATGGCTCATCCTCGCCATTCTGACCGGCGGTCTGGGCGGCGCGGCGATCTCGCTGTTCCGCATCTGCATAACCTATGTGACGGATTTCAGGGACGCGCACAAGCTGATCATTCTGCTGCTGCCCGCGGCGGGTCTTTTGATCGTGTTCATATACCGCCTCTGCAAAATGGAAAGCAGCGCGGGAACCAACAGCGTTATAAAGGCGGCCAGAAACGAGGAAAAAGTTCCGTTCCGCTTAGCGCCGCTGATCTTTATCGCGACGGTCCTGACCCACCTCTTCGGCGGAAGCGTCGGCCGCACCGGAGCCGCGCTGCAAATCGGGGGCAGCATAGGCGAGCTCACGAAAAAAATTCTGCGCCCCGGCGAGAAAGAGGCGCACATCATAATCATGTGCAGCATGAGCGCCGTGTTCTCGGCGCTGTTCGGAACGCCTCTCGCCGCGACCTTCTTTGTGCTTGAGGTCATAACCGTGGGCGTTATCCAGTATTCCGCCTTTATTCCGTGCCTTCTGGCCTCGGTTCTGGCCTACAAGATCACGCTGCTTTTCGGAATTGAGCCCGCATTTTACGCTCTCGCCGGCGTTCCCGAGCTTCACCTTGTGATATTCTTCAAGACAATAGCCCTCGCAATGATATGCGCGGCGGTCAGCATAATATTCTGCGTCGGGATCTACGGCTCCGAAAAGACTATGCGACGCATCTTTAAAAACCCATATGTCCGCGTGTTCGCGGGCGGCGCGGTTATCGCCGCGCTCACCTTTATCCTCGGCACGACCGACTATAACGGAACCGGCTCGCAGGTTATCGTCGCCGCGGTTGAAAACGGAACGGCTGTTCCCTACGCCTTCGCTCTTAAGATCCTGTTCACGGTCATCACAATCGGCGCGGGATTTAAAGGCGGCGAGATACTGCCGACGCTTTTCATCGGCGCCACGCTGGGCTGCGTTTTGGGCGGGCTGCTTAAGATCGACCCGGGCTTCGCAGCGGCCCTCGGAATGATCTCAATGTTCTGCGGAGTCGTTAACTGCCCGATCGCCTCGATATTTTTCGGGGTCGAGATGTTCGGCTCGGGCGGGATCGTGCTGTTCGCGACGGCGGCCGCGGTGAGTTACATGATGTCGGGCTACTACGGGCTTTACAGCAGCCAGATAATCGAGTATTCAAAGCTTGACACCGAACAGATCGACATACATACAAAAAGGAAGTATTGACCGGCCGGTCAATACTTCCTTTATTTTTATGCTTTTATACTACCAGAAAGTCCTCAAAGTCAGCATAGCCGCCCTTTTCGCCCACGCAGGCGATACAGGTCTTGGCTCCGACCCATCTGCCCTGAACGATCTCAAACTCGCCGAGCGTGATGAAGTCGCTGCCGTCAATGCTGTATGACACGCGGCCCTTGGCCTCCTTGCTATTGGTGCGCGAGATGATCTCGCATCTCAAATACGCCTCTGTGGTTCCGGCACACTTGTCAACGATCAGTTTTTCGCATTTGGGGCCTTTAAAATCGCCCGTGCGGAACTCGATCATTCCCTCGTCGGTCAGCGCGACATAGCCGTACTTATAGCCGATAACGCCCAGCGCCGCCTTGTTTTTGCCGACGCCCTTGGGCAGCGAGACCTTGGCCGTCACAACCATCGACGGCGCCTGCCAAAGCTGCGTCAGCAGGTTGGGAACGTTCCAAAGGTATTTGTCCTCCTCGGTATGCAGGTCCTCGCTGAACAATCTCAGCCTGCCCTCGTTTTCGAGGGAGTACCATTCCTCGCGCGGGTTGCACTGCCACTGCCACTGAAGGCCGAGCTTGCCGCCCTTGAAATCGTCCGAGGTCGGGATAGTGCTTATCGGATAGGTCTTGCCAACATCGGGCTTTTTGCAGCGCATCACGGGCTGGCCGCACAGACCGCTGTCGATATTCTCGCCCATAACCGGCCATCCGTCGATCCACTTGACCGGCTGAAGATGTATGATCCTGCCGATAACCTCAAGATCCTGGAAATGCATGAACCAGCTCTCGCCGTTTTCAAGCTCCACAAGGCCGCCCTGGTGCGGGCCGTTGATGTCGGTCTTACCCTGACGCAGAACGATGTGGTCCTCATACGGGCCGTAAACGTTCTTGCTGCGCAGCGCCACCTGCCAGCCGGTGGGAACGCCGCCCGCCGGAGACAGAACATAGTACATACCGTCGCGCTTATAGAACTTGGGGCCCTCAATAACAGGCTGGCTGACCGTGCCGTTAAATATGATCTTGTCCTCGCCGATCACCTTGGTGCCGTCCCACGACATTTCACAGACCGCCAGATGGCTCTTGATGCCGCAGCGGCTGTTGGCGTAGCCGTGAACAATGTAGGCCTTGCCGTCGTCGTCCCACAGCGGGCATGTGTCGATCAGTCCAACGCCCTCCTTGACCAGAACCAGATCAGACCACTCGCCGTAAGGATCGTCGGTGCAGGTCATGAATATTCCCAGATCCGGGTCGCCGTAGTAGATATAGAACTTGCCCTCGTGATAGCGTATCGCGGGAGCCCACACGCCGCAGCCGTGAACCGGCTTGTTATAGCGGTCGGGCTGTTTTTTGACCGCGTAATTGATGATCTCCCAGTTGATCAGGTCCTTTGAGTGAAGCACCGGCAGACCGGGAGTGTATGTAAAGCTGGACGCGGTCATATAGAAATCCTCGCCGACCCTTATAACGTCCGGATCGGAATAGTCGGCGTAAAGAATGGGATTTTTAAAGGTTCCGTCGCCCAGATCAGCGATCCATTTTCCTTCAACTCTGTTCATAATGTCCTCCTAACATAGTGATTAGTGATTAGCGAATAGCGATTAGAATTGTCGCAATCCCCTTCCCGATAACTAATCGGGAAGGGGAAACAACATATTATTTTTTAAAGCACTACTCCGTCTTTGAAGATCGAGATCTCGCGATAGCCGTTCTTCTCGTTGTTGGTCTGCTGTCCGTTCGCTATGTCGATAACAAATTTCAGCAGATCCTGCGTGAGGACTTCGCCCTCCACAATGGGGCCCGCGTTGAAGTCGATCCAGTGAGGCTTGCGCTCGGCAAGGCCCGAATTTGACGAGATCTTTATCGTGGGAACCGGAGCGCCCACCGGAGTGCCGCGGCCCGTCGTGAACAGAACCATATGGCAGCCCGAGGCAGTCAGATTGGTCACGGCCACAATATCGTTGCCGGGGCCGGTCAGCAGGTTAAGGCCCTGCTTCTTGACATGCTCGCCGATCTGGATAACGTCAACAACCTCGCCTGTGCCGCTCTTTTGAACGCAGCCGAGCGACTTATCCTCAAGAGTGGTAATTCCGCCCTTTTTGTTGCCGGGCGAGGGATTTTCATAAACGACCTGATTGTGGCGCATGAAGTATTCCTTAAAGTTGTTGATAAGATCAACAACCTTGTTAAATGTCTCCTCGTCGCGGCACCTGTTCATCAGCAGAGTCTCGGCGCCGAACATCTCGGGCACCTCGGTCAGTATCGTGCTGCCGCCGTGAGCGATAAGCAGGTCGGAGAACTGACCGACCAGCGGATTTGCCGTTAGGCCCGAAAATCCGTCGCTGCCGCCGCACTTGAGGCCGACAACCAGCTTTGAAATGTCGCAGGGCGTCCTCTCAAACTTCTGCGCGTACTCAACCAGCTCGCCAATGAGCTTTAAGCCCTGCTCAAGCTCGTCGTCGTACTCCTGGGTTGACATAAACTTTACTCTGTCGGGGTTATACTCGCCGAGCACCTCTTTGAACACCGGGATATTGTTGTTTTCGCAGCCGAGGCCCAGAACCAGCACGCCCGCGGCGTTGGGGTGGTTAACCAATCCCTTTAATATTGCCTGCGTGGTTTTCTGGTCGTCGCCGAGCTGTGAGCAGCCGAAGGGGTGAACGAAGGTAAACACTCCGTCGGTCCTGCCCGCATACTTCTCGTTCGCAAGCTTCGCCAGCTTCTCGGAGGTCTTGTTGATGCAGCCCACGGTGTTGACTATCCAGATCTCGTTGCGGATGCCCACGCTGCCGTCGTCGCGGACATAGCCGTTAAACGTAAGCTTATCGTCCGCCTTTTTGACCGCGCAGTCAACGGGCTCATACTTATACTCAAGTATGCCGCTTAAGTTGGTCTTGATGTTGTGGGTGTGCACATGCTCGCCCGCCTTGATGTCCTCCAAGGCGTGGCCTATCGGATAACCGTATTTTATAATGTTCTCGCCCTTTTTGATGTCGCGGATGGCTGTCTTGTGGCCGTCGTACTCGCCGCCCACGTTTACCTCCACGTTGTCAAGGGGGCTTATCTTGATTTTTGCCATGTTTTCGCCCTCCAGATCAGCCGTTTACAACGTCCTGCATCGCGCCTCTGATACCTTTTTCGTCGATCGCGGCGAGATATTTGTCTATCGAGGGCTTGAGGAAGCTCAAATCCTGTCCCCAATACTCGGTCTTTGCCAGAATATCGGCGACGGACGCGTCCTTCATGAACGCCATAACGTCGGCGTTGTCGTTGGCGGCATCGGTTCTGTAGAACGCGATAAGCGCGGCCAGCGAGAATACCAGACAATCAGGCTCCTTGTTGTTCGCCTTTATGTATTCAAGAACCGAGGGCAGAACTCTTACCTGATATTTTGATACAGAATTAAGAGCGATGCTCAGCAGATAGTGCTTGATGAACGGGTTCTTGAAACGCTCGATAACGTCGTTCGCGAACTGCGTCAGCTCGTCCTTGGGCAGGTCGAGCGTGGGGATTATCTCCTCAAACAGGCCCTTGTGCATGAAGTTATAAATAAGCTCGTCATCCATAGCCTCTTTGACCGTCTCGATGCCCGCAAGGTGCGCGGCCAGAACCATCATAGTATGAGCGCCGTTTAAGATCCTTACCTTTCTCTTCTTGTAGGGAGTAACGTCGTCAGTCCACAGAACGTTCATGCCCAGCTTGTCAAAGGGCAGCTCCTCGGCGTACTTCTTGTCGCCCTGGATAACCCACAGGTGGAATATCTCGGCCGTGTCGATAACGTTGTCAAGATAGCCGTACTCCTTCTCCATCTCGGCCGCCGTGTCGCGCGGATAGCCCGTAACAATTCTGTCAACCAGCGTGTTGGTGAAATAGTTTTCCTCATCGACCCACTTGATGAAATCGTCGCCGTAGCCAAAGTCCGCGGCATGCTTTTTGATGCACTTCTTGAGCTCGTCGCCGTTCTTGTCGATAAGCTCGCAGGGCAGCAGCAAAAATCCGGGCAGGCCCGCGTCGTATCTCTTTTTCATAAACGTTGTGAGCTTGCCGGGGAATGTGAGCGCCTCGAAATCGTTCGGGTCCTGATCGGGCTTGTACTCTATGCCCGCCTCGGTGGTGTTCGAGATTATGTAGCGCAGGTCGGGATTTTCGGCGCAGGCGTAAAACGCGTCGGTATCCTCAAAGGGATTGATGCCTCTTGTGATACACTCAACGACTCTTGTCTCCTCTACCTTTTCGCCGTTCAAGAGGCCGCGCAGATACAGAGTGTAAAGTCCATCCTGCTCGTTGAGGAACTTCACAACAGGGCCCACGTTCACGGGCTGAACCACAACCACTCCGCCGTCATAGCCGTTTTCCTTGTTCAGGCGGTCGATCATCCAATCCACAAATCCGCGGAGGAAATTGCCCTCGCCGAACTGCAGGAACCGCTCTTTAAGCTGACATTGTTCTTTTCTTTTTAACCTTTCCATTTTAAACCCTCCTATTTATTAATCAATAATTGTCATTACTGTCTGTCTCTCCTTGTCGGTGACGGCAACGCCGTTGATCGCAAGGGATTTTTTGGACTCCTCGTCAACCTCAAGGAATGTCTCGGCGGTCGGCGAGATAAGCGAGTTGCTGAGCAGAATGTCGGTCGACTTTCTGATGCGGACCGCGGTGTTGTCTCCGGGAGAGGTCATGCCGCTGATCTTTACAGAGTCAGACTGCTCGATTATTATCGAGGGCGACTGCTCGGCTGTGATGTGAATGTTGTTGAAGCACACGTCCTTCATGTTGGCGCAGTAGAAGCCGTAGTGGCTTACGGGGTCAACATGCCATGCCATGATAGGCTCGCTGGCGACATTGTGCTCGCCCTTTGTCATTGTGCAAACAAAGTTGTCGATATGCAGACCCTTAACGGGCATCTCGGGCAGGCCGTAGATATATCCCGCCGCGCACTTTACCTCGCGGGCCGTGACGTTGCTTATGTAGATGTTTTTGAACACGGGCGTGTTGTCCTCGACCGGTCTGGCCTTCAGGCTGAACAGCTCCTCGTCATTTGGGTCGGTGCCGCCGCACTGATAATAGCCGTTGATCGTCAGAGGCGAGAACACGTCATACATGATGATGTTGTCAATTCTGACGTCCTTAACAAATCCGCCTCTCTTGCGGCGCGTCTTAATTCTGATGCCTCTGTCGGTGCCGTTGAACACGCAGTTGGATATTGTAACGTTTCTGACTCCGCCCGACATCTCGCTGCCGATAACAACGCCGCCGTGGCCGTCGTTCATTGTGCAGTTAGTGATCGTAATGTTTTCGCAGGCGTGCTGCTTTTGAAGATCGTCGTCCTCGGTGCCCGACTTGAGCGTTACGCAGTCGTCGCCAACGGTGATCGAGCAGTTGGAAATACGTACATTGCGGCAGCTCTCGGGGTTAATGCCGTCGGTGTTCGGCGAGTCTGCGGGGTTGCGGACCGAAATGCCGTCAATAACAACATTGAGGCAGCAGATGGGGTGAACCGTCCACATTGCCGAGTTTCTGATGGTTATTCCCTCTAAGCGAACATTGTTGCACAAAATGGGCTGGAAGGCTCTGGGTCTGTGCTGGTTCTCGGGATCGTCCCACCAGTAATAGCCTCTGCCGTCGATAATGCCGCGGCCTGTAACGGTCACGCGCTTCGCCTTAACCGCGCACACCAAGCCCGCGTGTCCGCCTCTGTTGTAACCCTCTATCTCCTTGTTTGTGAGCATGGGGTAATCGTCGGGATTTTCGCTGCCCAGAATTACGGCGCCGCCCTCAAGGTAGAGCGTCATAAAATCGCCGAGCATGATCGAACCTGTCACATACTCACCGGGAGGGAAGTACAGCGTACCGCCGCCCAGTTCCTTAAGCTTCGCAATAACCCCGGCTATCGCTTTTGTATTGTTGGTTTTGCCGTCCCCGATCACGCCGTATTGAGTGACGTCAAGAACAGATGATAAAGTGCTCATAATAAACCTCCGTTTGACACTTATTATAATTAATTATTCAAAAATATTATATATCTTCAGGCAAATAAAGTCAATCCCTTTTGAGGAAATATTGTCACAATATTAATAAAATCAGGCATCATTATTATGTTCATGATGCTCATGCGCGTCCTCGTCGGGATATTTGGCGCATTTTCCTATGTATGACATGAGCTCCTCCGCCTCCGCGCGGGTGAGCTGACGACTCCATTCCGCCCTGCCGCTCGTGTCCGCGGGCTCTCCGTGGCCGTTTGTGTTTTTGTACTCAAAATATCTCGTGTTCAGAGCTTCCTCACCGGGTTTAAGGTGCCAAGGCAGCCAGCCGGCGGGCGCTATATCGCAGTTATATGTGCACTCGATAAAAGCGGTGGCGGAATTAATTCCCTCGCGCTCGGCCCGCCATGGGCGGCCGAGATATATTTCTCCGCAGCCCTCGCAGGCGCTGATATAGCAGTGATAGAACACAAAACCCGCGGGATCGCACTCCGACGTGTTCGCGGCCGAAATATATGACCTCTCGCGCACGCAGTTTATATCGCAGTCCTCAAACAAAACCTGAGCATCACCGAAGATAAAATCTACGCTGCCCTCTATGTAGCAGTCAAGGAAAAACTGCCTGCCGCCGCTTAAATAAAGCGTGTCCTGCCATCCGAGGATATTGCAGTCATAAAACGCCGCGCCGTCAGCGCCGCAGCTTACCGCGACGGCCTGCGTAACCTTTCTGTCGAGGCCTAGGCGGTTATATGAGTTCTCGATCGTTATGTTGTCGGCCTTAAAGTTTTTCGCGCTTTCCTTAATCGTCAATGTCGCGGATGAGAACGTGTCATAGCTCCCGCCGCCCGGCGCGAGCTCACCGCTCGCGGCGTCATAGGTTATCATGACGTGGCCGTCGCCTATAAACGAAATGTCCGGCTTATCGACATACACCTTCTCTCGGTATATTCCCGATGGCAGGATCAGCGTGTCACCGGGGCGCGCCGCCTCGAGCGCCGGCATGATCGTTTTGTGATCTTTTCTTACAATTATGTTCATGTTTTATCCTCCGTACAGAAAAAGACAACTGCCAAATAATTGGCAGTTGTCTGATTTTCAATTCCTTAAGTCTCGGCAATTATCCGGTTCGGGCTTTCGCTGTTTACCGTTCTGCTGCCTCAGACTTTTCGGCAATGAACCTTTAAGCCGGACTACTCAGCCGCGGGAGCTTCCTCGGCGGGAGCGGCGTCAGCGGGAGCAGCCTCGCCGTCAGCCTCAGCCTCGGCAGCGGCCAACTCGGCCTCTTCCTTCTCGATCTCAGCCTTGGTTCTCTCATAAACGGTCTTCTGCAGCTCGATGAACTCCTGCAGACCAACCTTGTTCATGTCGGAGATGTACATGTTCCAGTCAGCGTCATTGTTGGGATCAACATCGCCGGTGAAAAATCTCTGGATATACTCGTCTCTCTTAGCGTTAAGAGCGATCTCGAGGTCAGCAAATCTCTGCTCTTCCTCTTCGTTATATCTCATAGGAATTTGGTCGAAGTAGTAGTAGTTGGGCTGCGCCATGAACGCGTCATACAGAGCCTCAACTTCCTTACCGCGGATGCTGTCGAACATGTGCTGCTCTTTCTTGAACTGCGAACCCATTGAGCCGTACTCAACTGTCAGGAGCTTATCCTCGTCCTTATCGGTCTCGGGATTACTCTCATCATACCAGCCGGGATTGAACTGCGGCTCGCCGTTTACCATTGAATAGCTGTAGTTGCCGGGAGCAACGCCCGCCTTGATCTCGTCGGGATCATCCTCTTTTACACCATAGGTGTTGTAGAGCTGACCTTCCTCGGTTGCGAACCAGTTGAACATATTGAGCAGAGCGTTAAATCTGTCGGGATCCTCCTGAATACCGTCGCTGAACGCGGGGCCCCAGTTAGAGTACAGGGGGTCTCTCTTAAAGATCGTGCCCTTCTCGGGATACGCCGTAACCATGTTGGCTGTCCAAGCCCACTCGGCGTTCTTGCCGGCGTTTGTACCCTTGGTCTTCTTTGTGAAGTCCTCAATGTTGTAAACATAGTTATAGGTGATGAAGCAGTTATCCTGCGCGAGTCTTGAAGAGAATGTGTCCTTATCGATCGAGAAGATTTCCTTGTCGATGAAGCCGGCGTCATTAAATCTCTTAAGAGTCTTGTACATCTCACGAGCCGCGTCGGTTGTGAGAGCGTAGGGAACATACTCACCCGTTACCGGATCAACATATGAATGTTGAGTCAGGATAAGCTCGGGGATCCAGTAAGCCTGGAAGAAGCCCGTGATAGCCGAACCGGGAGATGTTGTGCCCATGCCGTTACAAGAAATGATAATCTTGTCGGGATAAGCGGCCTTCAGCTTGGCGCATACGTCATAGAGCTCGTCAATAGTCTTGGGGAACTCTTTGATGCCCAGCTGATCAAATACGTCTTTTCTGTAGTCCCAGCACATCTGAGCCTTTTCCTGTCTCAGTGTGGGCAGGTAGTAAAGCTCACCGTCGGAGCTCTTAGCCAGAGCCAGAACGTCCTTAAAGTCTTCCTCGCTCCAGAGAGCCTTCCAATCCTTTAAGATACAGTCGTCGCCCGCGTAAGCTTCCTGCGGAATGGGCGCCAAATAACCTTCTGTGGCCCACTTCTTATACTGGGGCTCCTTGCCGCCCGTCGTAACGTCGGCCTCGTTGCCAACCGCGTATGACAGGTTTGTCTTGGTCTCCCAGTCGCCTCTGGGAATTCTGTCGTACTCAAGCTGAACGTTGAACTTCTCTCTGATGAGCTGAGCGAAGTTCGCGTCCTGACCCTCAGCGTAACCCTTGCTGTCCTGGGTGTACATGTTGAGGTAGTAGGTGTAGATCGTTTTGCCGTCCTGCTCAATGTGGCCCTGCGTAGAGCTCGTGCCGCAGGAGGCGAGAAGCGATACCGCCATAACAGCGGATGTTGCCAGAGCAACAATCTTCTTTAATTTCATGTAAATTCCTCCTTATATTACTGATAGTTTACATAGCGGGTCAACGAATATTAACCCTTTACGGAACCTACCATAACTCCCTTTACGAAGTACTTCTGGATGAACGGATATACGCACAGCATCGGAACGATAGAGATGAACAGCGTCGCATACTTCAGCGAGGCAGTGCTTACCTGAACCGTGTTGAGCTCGCCGGCAGCGGCGGCCTCAGCTGCAAGCTGGTTCTCCATAACAATCTGTCTGATGATGTACTGCAGAGGATAGAGGTTCTTAACACGATCGCTCAGATAAAGCATAGCGCTGAACCACTGGTTCCACATGTATACGCCGTAGAACAGACCAACTGTTGCCAGCGCGGCCTTTGACAGCGGAAGAATTATCTTATAGAAGATAGTCAACTCGTTCGCGCCGTCGATAAACGCGGCTTCCTCAAGCTCAACCGGAACGCCCTCAAAGAATGAACGCATAACAACCAGGTTATAGGTCGAAATAACCGCCGGCAGGATAAGAGCCCATCTTGTGTTGAGAAGATGCATCTTCTGCACGATCAAGTATACAGGAATCATACCTGCTGAGAAGAACATCGTGAATACGACCAGTTTGGTGATAAGGCCGTGGAACGGAACTCTCTCTTTTGCTCTTGAAAGCGGATAAGCCAGCGTTGTCGTGAATGCCAGCGACAATACAGTGTAGAGTATTGTATTGATGACCGCCTGCAGGAACGACATGGGAACCGTCTTACCTGTAACGATCTCTTTATACGCGTCAAGGTTGGGCTGAACGGGCCAGAGCCAAACTTCACCCGCGTCAAACGCGGCCGAACTGGACAGCGAAACCGAGAAGATGTATACGATCGGATACAGGATAACAATCATGAGTAAAATCAGGAATACGTATATTACTATATCCAGAATGATTGATGACAATGAATTATCTTTTACCATTTATATTATCCCCCTCTCTTACCATAATCCGGTGTCGGTAAGCTTATTCGAGATGAAGTTTGCTACAACAACGAGGATAATGTTGATTATCGAGTTAAACAAACCAACCGCGGTCGAGAACGACAGCTCACCTTGCGTAAGACCCTGATTGTAAATGTATGTACTCAAGATCTGTGACTTTGTGTATGTTGCGGGACGCTGCAGAAGCAGGGCTTTGTCGGCGCCCAGGGACATGATCTTACCGATCTGCATAACCAGCAGGATAACGATCGTGGGTCTGATCAGCTGAACCGAAATGTGCCACATCTTCTGAACTCTGCTCGCGCCGTCGATAGTGGCGGCCTCGTACAGCTCCTGGTCAACAGCGGACAGAGCGGCGATATAAACAATGGCGCTCCAGCCTATGCTCTGCCAAACATCGGAAGCGATGTAAACCGTTCTGAACCAGTTGGCTCTGTCGAGGAACGGAATACCCTGCTTGATAAGGCCGAGTTTCAGCAAAATCATGTTGATGATACCCTCGTTGGCAAAGCTTGACGCGTCAGCGGAAGTCTGCTGTGAGGATAAGAACAGTGTCAGCATACCGCAGACAGCGGCAACCGATACGAAGTGAGGCAGATAAGAAACCGTCTGAACGA
>CANRGH010000014.1 GCA_947630135.1 uncultured Monoglobus sp. | reverse complement strand
CTTATCCTCCTTTCCGTATGTATTTTTTCAATTTAGGACAGTTAATTTTTTTGTCCTATTAAAGTATAGCCCTCGGGCGCAAGTTCTATCGCCGTCACTGTCTCACCAAATGTTGATGCCCACGCGTCAAAATTTTGAAGTCCTTTTTCCGCGATGGTGTTATACTGCAAATACCGCTGCATGGTATAAAGCTCTACCATTGAATTCGATATAGGCGTTCCCGTTGCAAAGCATATTCCGCGGCTGTCGGTCAATTCGTCAAGATAACGGCACTTCATAAACAAATCGGAAGATTTTTTGGCTTCCGTCTGGGCTATGCCGCCCACATTTCTCATTTTTGTGTAAAGATACAAATTTTTATAATAATGCACCTCGTCCACAAACAGCCTATCAACCCCCAATTCTTCAAAGGTTACAACATCGTCTTTTCTGCTTTGCTCATTTAAGCTTTTGAGCTTTGTTTCAATACTGCGTCTTGTTTTTTCAAGCTGCTTTATTGTAAATCTCTCGGCTCGGCTTTCTTTTGCCTCTGCAATTCCCGCAATTATTTCCTCAAGCTGACTGCTCAGTGTCATACGCTGCCTTTCTATTGACATCGGGATTTTCTCAAACTGGCTGTGTCCGATTATTACTGCGTCATAATCTCCGGTAGCAATTTTGCCGCAAAACTTTTTTCGGTTCTTGGTCTCAAAATCCTTTTTGGTTGCAACCAATATGTTTGCGCCCGGATAGAGCTGCAAAAACTCGCTTGCCCACTGTTCGGTTAAATGGTTCGGCACAACAAATAAAGACTTATTGTAAAGTCCCAGCCTTTTGCTTTCCATAGCAGCAGCTGTCATTGTCCACGTCTTGCCTGCGCCAACAACATGACCGAGAAGGCTGTTGCCTCCGTACAATATTCTGGCAACCGCATTTTTCTGATGTTTGCGCAGCTTTATTTCGGGATTCATATCGGGCAGCCTAATGTGGCTCCCGTCATATTCTCTCGGGCGAACAGAATTAAACTTTTCGTTATACAGCTTTGTCAGCCGTTCACGCCGTTTTGGATCTTTCCATACCCATTCACTGAAAGCGTCCTTGATAGCCTGCTGCTTCTGTTGAGCTATTGTAGTCTCTTTGGAGTTTAAAACAGCTTTTCGGCTGCCGTTTTCATCTTCCACATAATCAAATACCCGTACATCCTTAAGATTAAGAGTTTCTTCAATGATCTCATAGGCGTTTTTACGGCTTGTTCCGTAAGTATTATGTACTTTTACATTGCCTCTGTCATAACTCTTTCTAGCAATGTTCCACACTCCCGTGTATGGGGTGTAGCTGAGTTTTATATTTTCGCGCGCCCAGAACGACGGAGTAAGCAGCTCGTGTATGAAGTCCTGATAGTCCGATTCGGGAATCCATGTGGTTCCGAGCCGCACGGTTATTTCGGCGGCAGTCAGGTCTTTGGGCTGAACTTTCTCAAGTGATTTAACGTTTATTTCATATTTCGGATCGGTTTCGGCTTTAGCTTTTGCCGTCCTCAGTTTTTCCCGAACATTTCCGGAAAGATACTCATCGGCGGGTAAGTATTTTTCCTCGGAACCGTTTGTTCCGTAAAGAGGATTTAAAAAAATCACTCCCTGCAGATCTTCAAATATTTCATCTTCGCTCTTTCCGCAAAGCTCCGACATATATTCCATGTCCACCTCGGCCTTTTCACCTATAGAAACAGCCAAAGCCTCGCTTGCGGTATCAACATGGGATATTTCCTGTCTTGCTCCGATAGTCCGTTTGGTAAACATATCCGCTTTGCGCTCAAGTTCGCCGTTATCGTCCAGAATTTCAAGCGAGCATAGCAGAAAATAGCTGCTGTCCGTTGAAAACGCCATACTGTTGCCGCGCGAATTTATCAGACCGTATTTTTTGGTATACCCGTCATACAAAGTATTAAGTTTTAACTGCTGATTTTTAATTTCCGCATTTGAATAACCTTCGGTCTGATATTCAATCAGCGTTCTTACACAGTCGCGTATCTCAATCATTCCCTTAATACGGTTTTCCGCTGTTTTTGACACGTTTACTTTATTCATAACGCTGTTTTCACGGTAATATATATCACCGTCCACAACCGCGTACGAAAAATTCTTAACGTCGGGATCCGCCGGAATAAACTCGGTATTGCCGATTTCGGTTTCATCAAATTCGTACTCGAAAATACGGCCTTTAAGATTTTGTATTGCTCCGCTTAAAAGCTCCTCAAGATTCGCTCCATCATAAGCTTTGCAACTGAGCCGCATACCGAACGGTCCGCTTTCTTCAACCATATCACCGAGCACCATGTTCGGATTATCAATAAAATATTGATTAATTGCGTATCCGTTTTCATCTATGCCGAGATGTACCCATTCGGGTTCAATATCAACCATGCGGTCTCGCTTTTGCAGGAATATTATGTCCGAAGTCACTTCCGTACCGGCATTTGCCTTAAACGTATTATCAGGCAACCGCACAGCACCGATAAGTTCCGCCATTTGCGCAATATATTTCCGCACATTGGAATTCTTCTTATCCATTGTCCCGCTTGAAGTAACAAAGGCTATCACACCGCCGGGACGAACTTTATCAAGTGTTTTGGCGAAAAAATAGTCGTGGATCAAAAAGTTGTGCCTGTCATATTTTCTGTCCATAACTTTAAACTGACCGAACGGCACATTGCCTACCGCGGCATCAAAAAAGCTGTCCGGAAGTTCCGTATCCTCGTATCCCCGAACAGCAATGTTATTCTTTTGATATAACTGACGTGCGATTCTTCCCGAAATACTGTCAATCTCCACGCCATATACATTGCAGTTTCTTAAGTTCTCGGGCAGCATACCTTCAAAATTACCTATACCCATAGCCGGATCTAAGATATTGCCCTGTTTGAGTCCCATGTTTTCAAGCGCGGAATATATCGAGCGAATTACCACAGGCGGCGTATAGAAAGCTGTCAGCGTGCTTTCACGTGCTGATTTATATTCATCATCGGTAAGTATGTCCTTAAGCTGCAAATACTCTTTGCTCCAGTTCTGCTTTGACTCATCAAACGCTTCCTGCAAACCTCCCCATCCGACATATTTTGAAAGGATTTCCTGTTCATCCGAAGCTGCAAGACGGTTTTCGCTCTCGCATTTTTTGAGTGTCATTATGGCGTTTATGTTATTATTAAACTTTTCTTTTGCGCCGCCGACGCCGAGATTATCATCAGTGATAATGAAATTAATTCGTCCGGATTCGGGAACTTCCGGATTGATCATGTCCCCCGTAATTACAGCAGAGGAACCATTGTCCGCCTCGGGCTGCAACGGCTCACGCTGCTCGTTGAGGATACGCTGAACCACGCCTATTTTTTCAACACGGTCGATCGGGAATCCGATATTGTCCTCAAAGGTTATATCCCTCATTGTCACATCGCCGCCGATTTCCGATATATCCTCAATAACAAATCTGCGGTCATCTATTTCAAGTTCCCGGCCAATGAGATCGTTACGGCTTATCTCTGTATCGTCGATTTCGGAAATATCCGCCGCAATATGTTCATCCGTTTCCGGCAAAACGGCAGCAACATCGCTTGCATACATAAACACAAGGTCGTCAAACTGCATACTTGAGAGAAAATTTTCCGTCATGTCATCAAGATCGCTGAATTGTATTGTGTTAACAACTTGATTGTTTACAGACTGCAATATACGATAATTGACAAGGTCGGCGTCAACTTGCGTTTCATTCTCACCGTTCTCGGATACAGTGTATGCAAGCCGCACATTCTCAAGATCGGAAAAATCGGCTTCGGTATCATATTGATTCAGGGAAAATTCGTTTATTATCAGCTTTGCCCGATTAAGTAATCTTTCTTCCGCAAGACTTACAATTATGCCGTTTTTGTTAAGCTCTTCTTCATATCTCTCGACGCTCATTGCGGGAAATCCGGTCATAGTAACTTTTTCTCCGTCAATTCGCTTGAACGTGGTTGTCAGATTTAGTATTTCAGCCGCTTTTTCCGCTTCATCGCCGTATAATTCATAAAAATCTCCGACTCTGTAAAGCTCAACAACCTGTAATTTTTTCAAATCTTCCACTATATCATACGCATTGCTTCGAGCGTATACATCTGTCGTCCGAAACTGAATTGTATTGAGAGAATTTATGATCCTTCCGCGTTTGTCCGCGTCTTTGAGCATATCGGCTATCCGAAACTCATCTGCACCGATTAAATCGGAATGACCGTCATTTTCAAGAATTTGGCGGTCAGACAGATCAATCGTGTTTATATAATACATTAATCTGGTCGTCAATGTGAGAGCGCGTTCCTGCTGTGACATTTCACTTGCGCTGTCCACGAATTGCATTTGTTCTCCGCGCACCCTCAGACGTTCCTGCTCCGCATTGTACTTCGGTATATCTTCCGCAATTTGTTTTTGTGTTAAATATCTGCCCGACTTTATCAGTCTGTCAATTCGGTTTGCTGCATCATTCCATGAAATTTTAACTGTGGAATTCGGCGAATATATATCGACGCGGCTGAAAGTAATGCCTTTGTTTTCATATTCTTCGCGGAATATTCCCGAACTGTGGCCGCCTATGCCGTATTCCTTTTTTAAAAAATCTCTGCGCTCCTTGCCGTCGGTATGCTCCGTAAAATACAAATATATTCTTATCTTACTGTCGCTGTAGCCGCTGCCGCGCAGAAACAGTCCGTCGAGTTCATCTTCCGTGATAAATCTGCCGGTTTCCGTATGCTGATATTCATTCGCGGCAAAGTGCAGTCTTTCGAGCTGTAAATCTTCCAGCTTGCCAAGAACTTTGTCGGGAGTGTACAGCTGCCAGCGCATTACGTTATTGTCATATTTATAGCTGTCATACAAAGCCTCCGTATCGGAAATGAGCCTGTTTAATCCATCGGAGTCTTTTAACATTTCCGCTATTTTTGCCGTACTTGCCGGAAAGCCTCCGTCAAACAAACCTTCGGGAAAAGAATTCTTCAGTTCCGGGAAATCATCGGAGTTTATATCCTGACGCATATACCAGAATGCGTATGACGCGTCTCTGCGCTCAAATTCTTCCATTTGGTCAAGCGTCTCCTGCGGCGCGTATCTGCCGAGCTTCAGCAATTCTCTGATACGGCTGTCAGCCTGCTCCCATCCTATTATTTCGCTACGCGGATTTAATATTGCATTATTGCCGCGGGCTATTTTTATTCCATCTTCATTCCACCAAACGGATATTTTTGTGCCGTCGAAGATAAGGCCCTTGCCGCCGGTTCCGTATTCGGACTTCAAAAACTCAATATTTTCATCAGAACTTTTGTTTTTGCTGTACTGAATACATATCCTGAGTATACTGTCGGCACTGTTCGCCCCGCTTACAAGAACCTCGTCTATTATCTGCTGCGGCAACGGCGGCATAGTAAAAGCGGAGCCGTTTTGCTCCGCCCGCGACACTATATTTTGTTGCTCCTGTATTGACGGAAACAGATCGTCCAGACTTAACTGAAAATCAGCTCCCTCATTATCTGTTCCTCCGCCGAACTGCGAAAATTGTTCATCATTCCCGCCCAGCCGAGCGGGTCTTTCGCTTTCATCTGTTCGTCCGCTTGCTCGCTCTCTGCCATTTTCTTCACTGCCGCGTCTATCTGCTCCTTCGCCGTTCTGTCGATTTCCTCCAGATGGCCGAGAAGGGCTCCGCTCATCAGCATTTCGTTGTATTTGCTCCTGCGGTTGTTCAGCAGAAACGTCCTCCGCATCATTCCGTATTTCCCTATCCGATAGGGCTCTGTCGATACCGTCAAGTTCGGTATCAAGTACTCTCCGCTGCGCTTGTATGTCAGTTCCATGTTCAACGCTCCTTTCCTGTAAGTTATTTTCATTATATACCGCATTTTGAGATTTGACAAATTCACGCTGCAAAAACACGGCTTCGCGGATCTCCGTCAAAATATCTTCGGATATTGTGCTGACCGCGGTTCCGAGGACAGATATGGTTTCCGGTGTATTAAAATCACTAATAAAATGAAAATTATCTTCGTCAAGAATTTCATCCGCATCATACCCGAGCCTTTGCAAAACAATATATGCCGCCGACATTTCGGCCGTCAATCTGTACCTTATTCCAATGCTGTCCTGATCCAATTCATCAAAAAAGCTGTCATACCGTTCGGCAAACAGCCTGTCAATATATTCCAGATTTGAAAGTACCGCGTTATGAGCCGCCCACACTACCGCATCGGCCAGATTGTCCCTGCCCGCAAGCTCGCCGAAAGTTCTCTCAAGCGCTTCAACAGCGACGCTGTCGTATTGATTATCATACCGCCATATATGAAACTCGTTTCCGTAAAAACTGTTTGTATCGGATATGTCGAAAACATAATTCAGATAATACCTGCCGCCGTTTTCCCGCAGCAGCGCGATTCCCTTGGCCCCGCGGTTAACCCATCTGCGTATATCCTTGTTCCATACATCCATAGATGCGCAAGCCGTAGCGTCGGGTCTTTGGGCAAAAATACTCACTTGATCCGTAAATGAATACTTATATTGCCAAGCTGCCGAACGCAAAAAGGCTGTCCAGTTTTTATATTCGGACAGCTCGCTTAAATTTTGTCGGTACAGCTCAAATATTCGCTCTGCTTTTCTCGCCATATATTATCTCTCCGTTTCCTGTATTTTATGTTGTTTGTCCGGTTCTCCGGCAGCTATTTTCTTTAACTGCCTCATCGAATTTAAAGATGTGCCCCGAACATCCGCAGGACTTTCCATAAAATCCTTGACCGCACTTCTAAATTCCTTTGACTTAATTCTTTCGGCATAATCGACCATAGGATATTTGATCCTGTCAAGCCTGTCCTGCTCCTTTGTTTTGAAAAAAGTACAGTTCTCTTTGCGGCATACTGTTTCTTTAAGTATCCGGCAGCCGCGTTCCGACATGGCAAAGCAATCAAAATATTTTTCGTCGATTAAATCAAGTTTCCTGCAACGCTTCATTTTTCCGGTTCCTCTCTGTGTCTGTTTTTGCCAATAAAAGTTTCGCGCATTTCGATTGCCTCAAGCGTACGATTACAAAAATCCTTTTGGGCGGCTGCCAGATCGGAAAAATAGTGTCCCCAATAATAGTCATTACCGCCTTTGCACTCCCATGTTACATACTGCGGAAGAACACCCTTGCGCACTCCTAACACTATTTCCACGCTCCCGATCTCTCCATGCTGCTGATAATTTTAAAACCTATATTCTCTCTGTTTTTGATATTCATCTCTCAGGCTCCTTTCTGTTTCTCGCCCATTTGGACAGCAGTTTTTCTATAATGTCCTGCATCTGTTTCGGAGTATAATTTTTCGGAAAATATTTCCGAAGTCTGTCCTCTTTGAGAACAACTTTTATTTTTTCGGGTTTTTGTTCCAGCATTATCGAATCCATAACATCATAGCTGAGTCGATTTTCCTCTGCAAACTTGCGCATTGTTGCAGCTTGTCCGATTGAAGGCACCGCCTCATGCCGCTCTATCATTTGCACAACGTCGGCCTGCGCTTTTGTTCCCAGATAAGATAACTCAACGGCCGCATTTAACGGCAGCCGTTTCTCGTCAACCAAATTAAGCAGAGGATCAATCAATTCGGTTAATCGAATATACCGCTGAATTTGTCTTGCACTATCAACAGTTGATTCTGCCAATTCTGCATCAGACCTCGTGCCAACTTGGCACGAAGTTAAATCTGTTCTGGCTCCTTGATGTTTTAGTGCTTCAAGCTTTAATTTGTACGCATAAGCCTTTTCGCTGGGAAATATGTTTTCGCGCTGCAAATTGCTGTCCACAAGGAGTATTGCCGCCGCGTCGTCATCAAGATTTTTCACTATAACGGGAACATTTTTAATGCCGGCAATTTCACAGGCTTTGGCTCTTCGATGTCCCGATAATATTTCATAGCCGCCGTCTTTCCCCGTGCGCGCTATTATCGGTGAAAGTATGCCACTTTCTTTGACGCTTCTAACAAGCTCGTCCATGCTCTCGTCAAGCCTCACTTTAAACGGCTGCTCCTCAAAAGGCCTGAGATCGCTAAGTGAAATTAATTTTATCTCCTCTGTGTCACTCACATTTTTCACCTCCGTACAAATCATGATTAACTCTATTCTGAAGCTGAACCGACGCAGTTGATGCAGCGTTAAAAACAGCGGTTATCAAGTATGACTTGATGTTATGTATTCTCCCCGCAAATTTGTTAAACTGTATTAAAAGAATTTCAATCATACTGTGATCAACTTCTCTAAATCGCTTTTGAATTATTGCTCTCGGATACACACAGCCCTCAATCGTGTAGCTTTTCTTGTCAACTGTCAGAACCTCCGCCATTATATTTACAATATCATCAATTATTTCGCGCTCATAGCTGTGGCATAGACTCTCATAATCAATATTTGTCTTAACAAGATCTGCATTTTCGTTATATCTTTCTATCCAATCCGTTTCGGAAAACTCGGTTTCGCTATTGATTGATGGATTGTTTATTATATTAGTTTTTAATTCTTTAGTATTTAATATATTAGTATTTAATTGTGTTGGATTTTCCAACGTAGGCTTTTCCAATATTGGGTTATCCAACATTGGTTTTTCCGACGTTGGTTTTTCCGATGTAGGCTCTGACTTAACAGGCACCTCATGTATAACATACTCAATTTCAGGTAGCTGTCCCTTTGTGTTTCTCAGTCTGCGGCGTTCTATGTAACCTTCGGATTCAAGCTCTTTGATTGCCGCGCGGATCGCGTCAACGCCTTCTCTGCATATACAAGCCAAACCTTTTAAAGTATAATCCCAATCCTCCGGTAAACTAAGAATAAGTGAAAGCAAACCCTTAGATTTTAATGTAAGTTTGCTGTTTTTAAGATGATGATTTGACATAACCGTAAAATCCCTCGTTTTTTCAACTCTAAATATCGCCATAATACTTCCTCCAAAATTTTACAGATAAAAAAAGACACAAAATTTATTTCTAAACTTTGTGTCTTAAAGAACCGATCCATGGTTAAAATGACTTTGCATATTTTAATAAATATAATGTTTGAAATTTATCTTTTAGGGTTTACAGTCATTTGTCGGCATATGTATATGTATACCCAACATGATACTTAAAACAGTAAAAGAAAAAAGCCTTGAATTAACGAAAATTCAAGGCTTTTCTGGCTCCTCCAGTTGGACTCGAACCAACGACCCTGCGGTTAACAGCCGCATGCTCTACCAACTGAGCTATAGAGGATCATTATTAATTTTCCTAAAAACTCAGTCTTCGGATGTCACAAAATTTTAGGGTTGTTTTGTATACATATGCCCTACCAACTGAGCTATAGAGGAATATCTTTATTTGTATATTTTTAAAAAATATACAAATGCTTTATCAACTGAGCTATAGAGGACTTTTTATATATTGCAAAATGTAATGACTTCATTTACAGAATAAATTTGCTAATATTGCAAAATCAATGCTGTCATGCCACTTTGCTCAACAATGGTTATTATACTACTTTTTCGGGCGTTTGTCAATGATTTTTTTGGCAAAATTTTAGATTATCGAAAAATCAGCATAAATTTTTATAAAATTTTATGGTATTTTTGTAAAGTGATTTTACTTTTCATTATAGGATATTATATGCAAAATTCCCTGAATTTATGCGTGTTTATTTGAATTATTAAGAGCACACATGTGTAAAGTAATTCACTTTATTATATTTATAAAACGAAAGTTATTTGCTTTACAGTGTTTAACCTTAAAATTTTGTGACAAGTATTGACTTAATTCAAAAAATAGTTTAAAATATAGCCAAACTTATTATTGAGGTTCGGCTTATGAAGAGAAAAATAACAGAGGTCTCGGTTTTTGAGTTCTTCCTCTGTATGTTCGTTATCTTAATACATCTGCTCTCCGAGGGCGTTAATGTATTCCCGAAATGGAGTGTGCTGTCGATCGTGTTCTACACGGTTACGCGGCTCACCACCTTTGCTGTGCCCGCCTTTATTTTCACCAGCGCTCTCAAGCTGTTCTATAAATTCAGCGAGCGCAAATTCTCGTACATACCATTTTTGCTCGACCGCATACGAAAGATATATCTGCCGTACATAATCATGGTGATAATATATTATGTCGTTTATATTTACGCGTTTCACATTTACGAGTTTAATCCCGTCTCGCTTATCAAATACATACTAAACGGCGATTTGTCGGCACAATTCTATTTCATCGTTCTTATCATGCAGTTTTATCTGCTGATGCCGGTCTGGATACTGCTCAGCAAAAACAAAAACAAGACGTTCAGCCTGATCGTGGTAATAATCTCGATCGTCTGCTCGGTCGCGGTCCGCATGATCCTCTCGGGCGCGGATTACACGCACAAAATTTTCCCGTCGTACCTCGTGTTCTGGGTGCTCGGCATGTATGCCGGCATGTACTATAACGAGTTCATACGCTTCCTCAGCCGCTCAAGACTTATGGTTTACGCGGGCTGGCTCGTGTTCGCTATTCTCCACTGTGTCACGTCATACATGGAATATGGCGGCGTGATCAATAACTCGCTGTCCGCCGCGTTTGTCATATTCTTCTGCCTGTTCTCGACCTTCGGCTTTTACCAGTACGCCTACGGTCTCACCGAGTCGCTCGAAAGCCGCGGCAAGGGCTTCTTCATCAGCATATCGGGTGCGTCATACAACATATATCTTATCCACTGTCTGATAATCACGTCGGCACAGGAGATCCTGACCAACGTTGGGGTAGAGGACGTGATGATAAGGTTCATAATCACCGCAATCGCGACCTACGCGCTGTCGATAATAATCTGCGTTCTGTGGGCGACCCTGCACAACAACATCAAGCAGAGCCTCGCCCGATCGTCAGCAAGACGAACCCGCAAGAAAGCCGCTCGAAAACGCTATCTGTAGGTTAAACCCGCCTGTGTAGGCGTCAACGTCGATAACCTCGCCCGCGAAGCTGAGTCCGTCAACAAGCTTTGAGCGCATGGTGGACGGGTCGATCTCACCTACCGATACTCCGCCCGAGGTTATTATAGCGCGGTCGATCCCGCAAAAGTTTGTCACGTGAAACAATATGTTTTTAAGCAGGGCCGCCAGCGCGGCTCTTTCTTGTTTTTTCACAGAGTTCACTTTTTTCAGCGGGTCAATGCCCGAAAGCTCAATGATCGGGCTGATAAGCCGCTTAGGAAGCAATTTTCCGAGGCTGTTGCGGAAGTCTTTGTTGAGGCTCTCTCCGAAGTCGCGCAGGATGCGTCTGTCAAGCTCGCTCTCGCTGAGAGCGGGCTTGAGATCAAGGCTTATGGTATATTTTTCGGTTTTCATCTCACGCATATGGGCGCTGGCGCTCAGTATTATCGGGCCGGTGAGCCCGAAATGCGCGAACATCATCTCGCCGAAGTCCTCATAAATTTTTTTGCTCTTTGAGTTATAAACCTTTATGCTCACATTTTTCAGCGTCAGCCCCGCCAAATCCCGTATCCATTCCTCGCTCACCTCAAGCGGAACCAGCGACGGCGCGATCTCTGTAATCGTATGGCCAAGCTCCTCCGCGAAATAATAACCGTCGCCCGTTGAGCCCGTGTCGGGGTACGACATTCCTCCGGTCGCGATTATCACGCTGTCGGCGTAAATTTTGCCGCGGTTTTTGCACCTCACACCGGTTATTTTCGGTTTTTCGCCCGAATTATCACACAGTATTTCATCCGCGCGGTCATGTATGATCTCAACGTTGTTTTCGGTCAGAAAGCGCCGCAGCGCGCTTGCGATATCGGAGCTTTTGTCGCTCTCGGGGAACACGCGGTTCCCGCGCTCGACCTTGGTTTTAACGCCGAGATCGTTAAAAAATTTGATCACCGCCGTGTTGGGGAAGGTATAAAACGCGCTGTACAAAAAGCGCGGGTTGCGCGGAACGTTCTCGATCAGCTCCTCAACATCCTCACACGCGTTGGTCACATTGCAGCGTCCCTTCCCGGTGATCAGCAGCTTTTTGCCGAGAATTCTGTTCTGCTCGATCAGCTTCACGGCGCATCCACGCCCCGCGGCCGTTCCTGCCGCCATCATCCCGGCAGGGCCGCCGCCTATTACTATAACTTTTTTTGACATGATTTTCTCCTAATTCAGCGCCGCCTTGAGCGCTTCGAGATTTTCGGACATAAGCGAAATATATGTTGCGCCGCTCCCGAACTCGTCGGCGGTCAGGTTATGGCAGGAATTGAACCGCATGGGCTCGGCACCCGAGGACTCGCAGATCGTCACGGCTACCTTTTTGTTTGACATTTCCGGATAAAACACGACCGAAATTTGCTCGTCTCTTACCTTGTCGATCAAAAACGCCACGGTTCCCGCGTCGGCCTCGGTCTCCGCCGAGCAGCCCGGAAACGCCGCGTAGTAGGTCAGCCCGTACTCCTCGGTGAAATACCTGATCGGGAACCTGTCGCCGAAGACTATCGTGTTTCGCTTTCCGTTTCTGACGGTCTCGCGGAACTTCGCGTCAAGCTCACCGAGAGCCGCGATATAATTTTCCGCGTTCTCCTCGTAGACCGCGCGGCAGCTTTCATCCTTTCGGGCGATCGCGCCGCATATTGCCCGGGTGATTTTCTGCGCGTTGACCGGCGACGTCCAGACGTGCTCGTCATAGGCGGGTCCGTCCTCTTTTTCGGCCGGCTCCTCTTCCATGCCCTCCACGATCTCCTCCCGAAGGGTGTCAACGCAGTCCGTCATTGAGACAATCTCAATCCCGCTTGTGTCGATCGAGCCGAGAATGTTCCGCACCCACTCGTCGGACTCACCGCCGGTATAGACAAAAACGTCGCACCTTTTGATATTGATAATATCCTTGGGTGACGGCTCGTATGAATGGACCTCAGAGCCCGGCTTGAGCAGCATCATAAGCTCAAAATTATCGGTGTCGCCGAGCACCTGCCTCGCGAAGTCATAGGCAGGGAACACGGTGCAGACGATCAGAGGCTTCCCACTCACGTCCGCGTCATTCGAGCCGCCGCACGAGCACAGGGCCGTGGCGATCAGCGCCGCGGCGAGTATCACGCAGCACAGCTTTTTTTGCATTACTTATTCTCCTTCTTTTCCTTGCGGCGCTCAAACAATTCAAGGTCCGGGAAGGCCGCCTGTATGCGGCGTCCGGTCATGGGCATGTTTGCGCGCAGCTCTTCGTAGCGTTTCTGAAGCTCCGCAAGCTTCTCGCGTCTCGCCTCGCGTTTCTGTCCGCGCTCCGCCTTGGCTTCCTCGTGCCGTTCGGCGGCGTGCAGCGTTTTGCTTGAAAGCCCGCTGCCGATCGAGTCTGAAATTTCGCGCAGCTCTTTTGCGGTGGCCTGCATGAGGCGCAGATGTTTGCCGGTCCTGCTTATTCCGACCACGGTCATAACCATGTCGGAGACAATGGCGAAAGACAAAACGATCAGAATTATAACGCCGATCCTGTCCGGCATCAGCTTAACAAACTCGTTGATGACCGGGTGAATTATGTCGACCACGATCAGGCACGCGAAGCCCCAGACAAGCGAAAACTTGAGGCATATGTAGCCTTTGAGGTTGAGCCGCTCTTTTGAATAATCCCACCAATGCTTGTGGAAAAGCTTGTCGAGCACAAAGCCGGTCACAAGCTCAAGCGCGGTGGTCAGCGCAACCGAGCCGAGATAAAGCAGCGCGAAGTTGTGCTGTATAGGCTCAAGAATAAGCAGCACAATAACCACGCCGAAGCCGTAGATCGGGCAGACAGGCCCGTTGAGAAAGCCGCGGTTGACGAACCTTCCGTGAACCAGAGCGGCGTAAACGACCTCGGTGCACCAGCCCAGAAAGGCGTAAATAAAGAAAAACGACGCCGCATTATAAATCAGATTATTGTCCATATTTCCACCTCGTATATCAGTTTACCGCAAAATATTATAACACATATTCCGCCGCTTTTCAATACGGGCGGCAAAATTTGTCAAATAGAGTCGTTGCACAAAAAAACCGCGGGGCAATATTGTTTTTTTATGCAATCAAACGCCGATAAATACTTGAAATTTTTCTTATTTAATAGTATAATTAATTCTGTGTGAAAATTTTGTAAGTAAGGACAGGTAATAATATGAGTGATAATATATACACGCTGCCTCTGGTGCCGCTCCGCGGAATAATCGTTTTTCCGGGAATGATACTGCACTTTGACGTGGGCAGACCGAAATCTATCGACGCTATCGAAAGCGCCTTGAGGCACAACAAGCTTGTTTTCCTATGCTATCAGAACGACTATATGACCGAGGCCCCCGAAATGTCGGACCTGGCCGAGGTCGGCACGATCTGCGAGGTTCGCCAGATTTTGCGCATGCCCGACGGCACCGTACGCATTCTTGTCGAGGGAAAATACCGCGGCAGAATTGAAAGATTTTATGATTCGGGCTCGTTCCTCAAGGTGGACGTTGAGCGTCTTTATGACGAGATCGACGATGACGACACCTACACGCAGCTTCTGATGCGCAAGATCCAGCACCTTATGGAGGATTATCTTGACATATACGACCGCGTCTCGCCCGAGGCCATGACGGCCCTGCTGTCTATCGAGGACCCCGGTGAGATGACCGACGTTATAATCTCAAATCTTCCGGTCAAGCCTGCGCTCAAGCAGGAAATTCTCGACTGCACGGATATTCATGACCGCATGGAGCGGCTGGTTATAATCCTCTCGGAGGAAATAGACCTTCTGGACATCGAAAAAAGCGTTATGGAACAGGTCCAGCAGAATCTTGACGAAAATCAGCGCGATTATGTGCTGCGCGAAAAGCTTAAGGTTTTGCAGGACGAGCTCGGAGAGGGCGACGACGCGTCCGCGGACATAGAAAAGTTTCGCAATGAGATATCAAAGCGCCGCCTTTCAGAGGCAGTGACAGAAAAGCTCAACGAGGAGCTTGACAAAATGTCAAAAATCCCCTCGCACACCCAGGAATACGCGCTTATTCAGACCTACGTCGAGACGGTTCTCGCGCTTCCCTGGGACAAGGCGGGCAAGGAAAAGCTCGACATCAACGCCGCGAAAGCGCGCATGGAAAAGGATCACTACGGATTAAACGAAGTCAAGGACAGGATACTCGAATACATCGCGGTGCGCAAGCTGACCGGCAAGGCGGCGGGCAACATTCTCTGTCTGGCGGGCCCTCCCGGAACGGGAAAGACCTCGATCGTCAGCTCAATGGCAAAGGCGATCGGCAGGAAGTACACCCGTCTCAGCCTCGGCGGGGTCCACAACGAGTCCGAGATCCGCGGCCACCGCAAGACATATATCGGTGCCATGCCCGGCAGGATCATTGACGCGATAAAGCGCACGGGCGTAAACAACCCGGTCATCCTGCTTGACGAGATCGACAAAATGAGCTGCGACGTCAGCGGCGATCCATCGTCGGCAATGCTTGAGGTCCTCGACCCCGAGCAGAACAAGGAGTTCAGGGACAATTATATCGAGCTGCCGTTTGACCTGTCGAACGTGATGTTCATAGCCTCGGCCAACAACCTCGGCTCGGTCCCGAAGCCTCTGCTTGACAGAATGGACGTGATCGAGGTTTCGGGCTATACCGAAAACGAAAAGCTGCTTATAGCGAAAAAATATCTTGCGGGCAAGCAGCGCAAAAAGAACGGCCTTACCTCGAAAAACATAACCTTTACCGAGAGCGGGCTCAAGGAAATCATTGACGGCTACACCCGCGAGTCGGGCGTGCGCGGACTTGAGCGCGCGATCGCGAAGATATGCCGCAAGGCGGCGGTCAGCGTGGTTGACGACCCGTCGTACCATGTGAGAATTATCAAAAAGAACGTTTCCGAATTTCTGGGTAAGCGCAAATTCGCCGAGAGCTCGGGCGAGAAGCTCGACAGCGTCGGCGCGGCAATGGGACTTGCGTGGACGGAGGTCGGCGGCGAGACGCTCCTGATCGAAGTCAACGTCATGGACGGCAGCGGAAAGCTTGAGCTCACCGGAAACCTGGGCGACGTTATGAAGGAGTCGGCCAAGGCCGCATATTCATACATCAGGGCCAACGCTGCGAAGCTCGGGATCAAGTCCGACTTCTACAAGACCCGCGACATTCACATTCACATTCCCGAGGGCGCGGTCCCGAAGGACGGCCCGTCGGCGGGAATAACCATGACGACCGCTATGATCTCGGCGCTGAGCGGAACTCCCGTCCGCCACGACGCGGCAATGACCGGCGAGGTCACGATCCGCGGAAACGTGCTGCCGATCGGCGGACTTAAGGAAAAGACGCTCGCGGCCCTAAGAATTGGCTCAAAACGGGTGATAATCCCAAAAGAGAACACGGCCGACTATGAGGAGCTGCCCGACGTGGTTAAGGACAACATGGAGTTTAAGTTCGCAACCACAATGGATGATGTTATCAAATACGCCATGAGCCGCCCGTTAAGGCCGATCGTGCAGATGCCGAAGCTCGACGCCGGAATGGTGCCGATCGACAATATGACCGACATAGGTTCTCAAAGAGAAATACCGAAAATTTAGGAGAATATTTATGGATTTTATAGACGTGTCGCTGCTTAAAACCGCGGTGGAGCCTAAGCAATACCCCGACACGACCGTGCCGGAGATCGCGTTTGTCGGACGCTCGAACGTGGGCAAGTCGTCGCTCATCAACTGTCTGACAAACCGCTCAAAGCTCGCCAGAACCAGCAGCACGCCCGGAAAGACCGCCACGATCAACTTCTATTCGATTGCGGGCGACAGCTACCGTCTGGTCGATCTGCCGGGCTATGGCTACGCCAAGGTTTCAAAGGCGGAGCAGGAAAAATGGGCGGAGATGATCAACTCGTATCTCTCGGACAGGTATAACCTCGTCGGGGTGATACAGCTTGTTGACGCGCGTCACGCTCCGTCAAAGCATGACGTTATGATGAGCGACTGGATAAGGCATTATAACTTTCCGCAGATCGTGGTCGCCACAAAGCTTGACAAGCTGAAAAAATCACAGATCGACAAAAACATGCAGATAATATACGACGAACTCGGAATGGACGACGACAGCGTGCTCATTCCGTTCTCGGCCGAGAAGCGCACCGGCCGCGAGGACGTCGCGGAGTTGATAGAAGAATTGATAAGCCGCGCGTAATTTAAAGCTTGGGAGAACAAATATGAAATTCGCAAGAGTAAAAATTAACAACAGTCCGGTCTATGTCAAAGTAAGCGGCGATAAGGGAACCGTTCTCGACGGCGATATTTTCGGCTCATTTACCGAGACCGGCACCGTGATCGACATGGAAAAAGCCGAATACCTCACGCCGTGCGACCCGACCAAAATCGTGGCCGTCGGTCTTAACTACGGCGACCATGCCCGCGAAATGGGCCTTGAAATCCCGGCTTTCCCGGCTCTGTTTTTAAAGCCTACCTCCTCCGCCGCTCCGCATCTGGGGAATATAATATATCCGCCGATGTCAGAGCAGGTCGATTATGAGGCGGAGCTCGCGATAGTTATCGGCAGAACCGCGTCATACATAAGCGAGAGCGAGGCCGCGGATCACGTCTTGGGCTACACCTGCTTGAACGACGTGACGGCCCGCGATTTGCAGGCGGCTGACTCGCAGTGGACGCGCGCAAAAGGATTTGACACCTTCGCCCCGATCGGCCCGGTGATCGAGACAGAGCTTGACCCTGACAGCGCGGAGATACGACTGCTGCTCAACGGAGAGGTCAGGCAGCATTCAAACACGTCAAACTTCATATTTAAGACAAACCGTCTTGTTTCGCTCATCTCGCAGATAATGACGCTTTATCCCGGCGACATAATAACCACCGGAACGCCCTCGGGCATAGGCCCCATGGCTCCCGGCGACACTGTCGCGGTTGAGATCGAGGGAATAGGAACGCTTATAAACACAGTAAAGGAGAAAGACAATGATTAAAAAACCCAGAGGCACCGAGGACGTTCTTCCCGGACAATCCGAGATCCGACGTCTTATCGAGCAAACAGCTCACGAGGTCTGCCGCAGGTACGGCTACAAAGAAATTCGCACCCCGGTATTTGAGGACACCGCTCTTTTCAGCCGCGGCGTCGGCGACACGACCGACGTCGTCCAAAAGGAGATGTATACCTTCGAGGATAAGGGCGGCAGGAGCATCACGCTTCGCCCCGAGGGAACCGCGTCACTCGCGAGAAGCTATATCGAAAACTCGCTCTACGCCAATCCCCAGCCCACGAAGCTTTACTACCTTATCTCGTGTTACAGATACGAAAAGCCCCAGTCGGGCCGCCTGAGGGAATTTCACCAGTTCGGGACCGAGTGCTACGGCGCGGACGATCCCTCCGCTGACAGCGAGGTCATAACGCTCGCGCTCGATTTTCTTAAGGCGCTCGGCGTCAAGGGCCTGACGCTTAACATAAACAGCATAGGCTGCCCCGAATGCAAGCCCGCGTATAACGAGAGGCTTCGGAATTACTTTGCGGAGCGGTCGGACGAGCTTTGCGGCACCTGCCGCGACAGGCTCGAAAAGAACCCTATGCGGATACTCGACTGCAAATCTCCGGTTTGCCAAGAGATCGCGCAGGGCGCGCCCAAAATGCTTGACCACCTGTGTGATGACTGCAAGGAGCATTTTGAAAAGCTCAAGGGCTATCTTGACGCGCTCGGGATAGAGTACACTGTTGACCCGGATATCGTCCGCGGACTTGACTATTACACAAAGACAGTGTTTGAGATCACCTCGGATGATCTGGGCGCTCAGTCGGCGGTGTGCGGCGGCGGCCGCTACAACGGTCTGATCGAGGAGCTTGGCGGAAAACCGACGCCCGGAATAGGCTTCGCCCTCGGAATAGAGCGTATCATGATGATACTCAAAAGTCAGGGCATAAGCCTCGGCGAACCGGAGAGGCCCGACATATTTATCGCCGCGATCGGCGAAAAGGCCGACATGGCGACGCAAAAGCTTGTTTACTCTCTGCGCGCTATGGGCGCTCACGCGGAGCGGGACCTGTGCCTGCGAAGCGTCAAGGCGCAGATGAAATACGCGAATAAGTTAAACGCGAAATTCAGCATTGTTCTCGGCGACGACGAGATCGACTCGGGCAGAGCTGCGGTTAAGAACATGAGCACCGGCGAGACTCTTGAATGCAGCCTTGGGCCGGGTGAAATATTTGACATTATTAAGCAAAGCGAGGGATAATTATGGAATTTGAAACTTTGGAAGGCATGAAGCGCACCGACATGTGCGGAACGCTTACCGCCGCCGACGAGGGCCGCGAGGTCGTGCTCACGGGCTGGGTGGCAAAGAACCGCCGCCTGGGCGGTGTTAACTTTGTCACGCTGCGCGACAGAACCGGCATAGTTCAGCTCGCGTTTAACGACGAGAGCGAGAAAGACGTTTTTGAAAAGTCCGAACATTTAAAGAGCGAGTATGTCATCGCCGCGCGCGGCAAAGTCATAAAGAGAACTCCCGAGAACGTCAACAAAGACATGGCGACCGGCGAAATTGAGATATTCGTAACCGAGCTTCGGGTGCTTAACGCCTCGGAGACTCCGCCGTTTTATATCGAAGAGGACATCGACACAAACGACGCGCTGCGCCTTAAGTACCGCTATCTCGATCTGCGCAGGCCCGACATGCAGCGCAATCTCATGCTGCGCCACCGCGTGGCAAAAATCGCCAGAGACTATTTTAACGACAACGGTTTTCTTGAGATCGAGACCCCTATGCTCACAAAGAGCACGCCCGAGGGCGCGAGGGATTATCTTGTTCCCAGCCGCGTGCAGCAGGGTAAATTCTACGCTCTGCCCCAGTCGCCGCAGCAGTACAAGCAGCTTCTCATGCTCGCGGGCTATGACAGGTATTTCCAGGTCGTGCGCTGCTTCCGCGACGAGGACCTGCGCGCTGACAGACAGCCCGAGTTCACGCAGCTTGACATGGAGCTCTCGTTCGTTGACATCGACGATATAATCAAGGTAAACGAGGGCTTTTTGAAAAAGGCTTTCAAAGAAGGCATAGGCGTTGACGTTGAGACTCCGTTTTTGAGAATGCCCTACAAAGAGGCAATGGACAGATTTGGCTCCGACAAGCCCGACACGCGCTTCGGCATGGAGCTTTGCGACATATCGGACATTGTGAAGGACTGCGGCTTTAAGGTATTTTCGGGCGCGGTCCAAAGCGGCGGCAGCGTCCGCTGTATAAACGCGAAGGGCTTGGGTTCAAAGCTCACGCGCAAGACGCTTGACAGCCTCACCGAGTATGTCAAGACATACCGCGCAAAGGGCATGGCGTGGATAGTTGTCGAGGACGGAAATCTGCGCTCGCAGATAACCAAGTTCCTCACGGACGACGAGGTCAGCGCGATTATCGACCGCGCAGGCGCGGAGCCCGGCGACGGCATACTGATCGTAGCGGATAAAAACGAGATCGTGTACGACGCGCTCGGCAATCTCCGCCTTGAGGTCGCCCGCCGCTTTGACTTGATAGACAAGAGCAAGCTGAACTTCCTGTGGGTGACCGACTTCCCGCTGTTTGAATATTCCGAGGAAGAGGACAGATATGTGGCCAAGCACCACCCGTTCACGCATCCTGTCGACGAGGATATTGACAAGCTCGAGACAGAGCCGCAGAATGTCCGCGCCAAGGCGTATGACATAATCTTAAACGGAAACGAGATCGGCGGCGGCAGCCTGAGGATATACAACTCGGAGCTCCAGGAAAAAATGTTCAAGGCGCTGGGCTTCTCGCACAACGAGGCATGGGAGCGGTTCGGCTACCTGCTTGAGGCGTTTAAGTACGGAATTCCGCCCCACGGCGGACTGGCCTACGGCTTTGACCGTCTTGTGATGATCATGGCGGGCCGCGACTCGATCCGCGACGTTATCCCGTTCCCCAAGGCACAGACCGCCTCGGAGATCATGATGCAGTCGCCGAGCGAGGTCGACAAGGCGCAGCTTGACGAATTAGGAATTGAAGTAAAGGAGCAAAGCAATGAGTGAGAGAAACGTTTTTGATATTCTGAAGGAGCGCGGCCTTATCGCGCAGACCACACACGAGGAAGAGATAAGAGAGCTGCTGGGAAAGGAAAAGATCACGTTCTATATCGGCTTTGACCCCACGGCCGACAGTCTGCATATCGGCCACTTCATGCAGCTCATCGTTATGAAGCACATGCAGAACGCGGGCCACAGACCGATCGTGCTTCTGGGCGGCGGAACAACCATGGTCGGCGATCCCACGGGCAAGGCCGACATGCGGCCGATGATCTCGCAGGAGGAGATCAGCCGCAACGCCGAAAATTTCAAAAAGCAGATGTCAAAGTTTATCGACTTTGACGGCGAAAAGGCGATCATGGTCAACAACGCCGACTGGCTGCTTAATCTTAACTATATCGACTTCCTGCGCGAGGTGGGCGTCCACTTCTCGGTAAACAGAATGCTGACCGCGGAGTGCTTCAAGACCCGCCTTGAAAAGGGACTCTCGTTCCTTGAGTTTAACTACATGCTGATGCAGGGCTACGATTTCTATAAGCTGCACAAGGACTACGGCGCGATCATGGAGTTCGGCGGCGACGATCAGTGGTCAAATATTATCGGCGGCATTGAGCTCATCCGCCGCAAGGACGGCAAACAGGCCTATGGCATGACATTCACGCTGCTGACCACGAGCGAGGGCAAAAAGATGGGCAAGACCGAAAAAGGCGCGCTCTGGCTCGACCCCGAAAAGGTTTCGCCCTATGAGTTCTATCAATACTGGAGAAACGTGGACGACGCGGACGTTATCAGGCTTTTGAAGCTCGTGACCTTCCTGCCTATGGAGCAGATCGCCGAGTACGAGAAGTGCGAGGGCGCGGAGCTTAACAAGGTAAAGTGCGTTCTGGCCTACGAGGTGACAAAAATGGTCCATGGCGAGGAAGAGGCCAAAAAGGCCAACGACGCGGCCATGGCGATATTCGGCGGCGGCGGAAACACAGCCAATATGCCCTCCGCCGAAGTTGACGCGTCACAGATCGAAGCGGGAGTAAACATTCTTGACCTGCTGCTTCAGGTGAAGCTCATTCCCTCAAAGGGCGAGGGCAGACGCCTCATTCAGCAGAACGGCCTTTCTGTCAACGGCGAAAAGGTCAAGGATATAGGAACGGTGATCGACAATTCCTACTTCGGCGACGGAGAAATGGTTGTTAAAAAGGGTAAAAAAACCTTCCTCAAAATAACAAAAAAATAGAACAAAAGGCCCGCCGACGTGTATCGGCGGGCCTTTTGTTTTCTCCTACACGACCTTGTAGCCTTTGGCCTCGATCGCCTGCTTCAGAACATCGTCCGAAACGTCGGCGCTCAATGTCACTACCGCGTTTCCCGCGGTGTGGCTCGCGACGGCCGACTCAACGCCGGGCAGCTCCTCGAGCGCGCCCTTTACGGCGGCCTCGCAGTGCGGGCACATCATGCCATCGATTTTGATCGTCTTTTCCATTGTTTTTAACTCCTTTTTATTATTAATATTTATTTTATTTTTCGGTTCCAAAGTTCGCGAAACTCCGTCGGGAGCCTTCTTTTTTATCTTCACAAAGTTGAGCCTCAGGGCGTTGGTGACGACGCAGAAGCTCGAAAGGCTCATAGCGGCCGCCGCGAACATTGGGTTGAGCTTAAGCCCGAACACGGGAATCAGAACTCCCGCAGCGAGCGGTATGCCGATTATGTTATAAATAAACGCCCAGAAAAGGTTTTCGTGAATGTTCCTCAGCGTGGCGCGGCTCAATCTTATCGCCGCGGGAACATCCGAGAGGCTGCTGTTCATCAGCACCACGTCAGCCGCGTCGATCGCAATGTCGGTTCCCGCGCCCACGGCCATTCCGGTGTCGGCTCTCGTCAGCGCGGGGGCGTCGTTAATTCCGTCGCCCGCCATGAGAACCTTCCCTTTTTCGCGGAGACCGCGCACGACGCTCTCCTTGCCGTCGGGCATAACTCCGGCTATAACGCGGTCAACTCCGGTTTGAGCGCCGATTGCTTTCGCCGTTTGCTCGTTGTCGCCGGTCAGCATAACGACCTCGATCCCCATATCCCGAAGCTCGGCTATCGCCGACGGGCTGTCCTCCTTTATCACATCCGCGACCGCGATAACGCCCAGCAGTCTGTTGTCCTCTGCGAAAAACAGCGGCGTTTTTCCCTGTTCAGCAAAATTTTTCGCGGCGGCGCTTATATCCGAAGGTATTTCGGAAAATCCGCTTATATAGTTAAGGTTTCCGCCGCGCAGCGTTTTTCCGCCAAGCTGTGCCTCAAGCCCGCTGCCCGGCAGCGCCTTAAATCCGCTGACCGCTTTGGGCTTAATCCCAAGCTCCGCGCCGCGGCTTATGACCGCCTTTGAAAGCGGGTGCTCGCTTGCGCTCTCCAAGGCGCAGGCGAGACTCAAAAGCTCATTTTCGCTCGCGTTTCCGGCCGCGAGGACGTCTGTGACGCGCGGCTCGCCCTTGGTGATCGTGCCCGTCTTGTCAAGCACGGCGATCTTTGATTTTCCGGTTTCCTCAAGCGAAACGGCGGTCTTAAACAATATCCCGTTTC
This sequence comes from uncultured Monoglobus sp., assembly GCA_947630135.1. Taxonomy (GTDB): domain Bacteria; phylum Bacillota; class Clostridia; order Monoglobales; family Monoglobaceae; genus Monoglobus. The sequence goes on along the minus strand of CANRGH010000014.1, from coordinate 36,805 downwards.
TCGCGCCCACTCCGCTTCCGACCATTATCGCGACCGGAGTGGCGAGGCCGAGCGCGCACGGGCAGCTTATAACAAGCACCGAGATACCGCGCGCCAGCGCGAAGCCGACGCTTTGCCCCGCGATCAGCCATATCGCGGTGACAATGACCGCGATTGTGATCACTGTCGGCACAAACACGCCCGAGACCTTGTCAGCCACCTTCGCGATCGGAGCTTTGGTTGCGGCCGCGTCGCTTACCATTTTAATTATCTGCGAGAGAGTGGTGTCCTCGCCGACCCTTGCGGCGCGGCACTTCAAAAATCCCGAAGTGTTGACCGTGGCCGCGCTGACCGTGCTTCCCGTGCTTTTGTCGACCGGTATGCTCTCGCCGGTCAGGGCCGACTCGTTGACCGCGCTTTCGCCCTCGACAACAATTCCGTCGACCGGTATGCTGCCGCCCGGACGAATGACAAATATGTCGCCGACGCTCACTTCTTCGATCGGAACCTCGGTCTCGGCTCCGCCGCGAAGCACAACCGCGGTCTTCGGCGCGAGGTCCATAAGCCCGCGCAGCGCGTCGGTCGTTTTGCCCTTGCTGCGCGCCTCAAGCATTTTTCCGACGGTTATAAGAGTCAAAATCATCGCCGCGGACTCAAAATAAAACTCGTGCATGTATTCCATGACCGCCTCGTGGTCCATGGCGGCCTGCGCCGCGGTCATCGCGAACAGCGCGTAGGTGCTGTATATGAATGAGGCGCCCGCGCCCAGAGCGACCAATGTGTCCATGTTCGGCGCGCCGTGAATAAGCCCCTTAAATCCGCTTATGAAAAACTTTCCGTTGATAACCATGATGATCTCGGTCAGAAGAAGCTGAACAAGCCCCATAGCCACATGGTTCTCGGCCAAAAACGACGGCAGCGGCCAGTTCCACATCATGTGGCCCATGGAAATATACATCAGCGCGATCAGAAATCCGAGCGACCACAAGAGCCGAGATTTGAGCGCGCGGAAGCCCGCGTCGCTTAAATCCTCCTCCGCCTCTTTTTTTGCCTCCGCGCCCTTGAGCGACGCGCCGTAGCCCGCGGCTTTGACAGCCGCTATGACCGACTCGGGACTCGCGGTTCCCTCAACGCCCATTGAGTTTGTCAGCAGGCTCACCGAGCACGAGGTCACGCCGTCAACCTTTGAGACGGCCTTTTCGACCCTCGCGCTGCATGCGGCGCAGCTCATTCCCGTCACATTATATTGACGCAATTATATCACCCCTATTTCATCAATTTCTGCAATGTCGCGAGCAACTCGTCGATCGTCTCGTCATTGCCCTCTCTGATGTCGTTTACGACGCAGCTTTTTATATGGCTCGAAAGCAGCTCGCGGTTAAACGCGCTCAGCGCGGCGCTGACCGCCGAGGCCTGAACCAGAATATCCGGGCAGTACGCGTCGCGCTCAACCATGCCTTTTAAGCCGCGTATCTGCCCCTCAATGCGGCTTAAGCGGTTGATGAGGCTCTTGTACTCCTCCTCGCTCCGCTTTTTCGTCTTATGGGAACATTCGCACTTACACATAATATCACTCCTTTATACCCCCAAGGGGTATACTGATATTATATACCCCTTGGGGGTATATGTCAATAGACTTTTATATATTATTTGAAAATTTTCAGAAAAATATTTCTATGGCAATATTTCAGTGATTTTTGGTATTTTAAAACCGTCACTTTGATGTACGAACTGACGTATCGGATTGTCTGCCAATTAACATACTTGTAAAAATGCCGTAAAAACGTTAATTGTGGATAACTTATTAAAAAGCGGATTTTTGACAGATTTCGCATACTAAAATCGGTGGATAACGTGGATAACTCTGTTGATAACTTATTTCACGGCGGTTTTGAGCGGTGGAAAATAATATAAGTTTAACGCTTCTGTATTTGAATTTTAATATTTTTGAAATTTATACTTGACAATTTCGGATTTTTGTGATTTGAAAAAAATCAAATTTTAAGCAATTTTAAGTATAAAATTACAGATATTTTGCAAACAAAAAGCCGAACGGTTACTAACTCTCGTCCAGCTTTTTCTTTATCCGCTGCAGCGCGTTGTCGATAGATTTTGCGGGCTTGTTGATGATCTCGGAAATCTCGCTGTATGACATGCCCTGAAGATGGAGAATAAGCACGCGCTTTTCAAGATCGGTCAGCTTTTCCTCTATCTCGGCCTCGACCGCGCGCAGGTTTTCATTTCTGATATACAACGTTTCGGGGTCCGAAAGGACCGGGGCCGCGATCGTGTCTGACAGGGTTATATCGGGCTGTTCGTCGTCTATCGGCTTGTTGAGCGAAACGTATGTATTGAGGGGAATGTGCTTCTGCCGTCCCGCAGTCTTGATCGCGGTGAAGATCTGACGTTTCACACAGAGTTCCGCGAAGCTCGAAAACGACGCCTCTTTGTCGGGGTTATAGTCACGGACAGCGTTAAAAAGGCCGATCATGCCCTCCTGGACAAGATCGTCATTGTCGCCCCCGGCGAGGAAATAAGCCTTCGCGCGGGAGCGAACCATATTCTTATATTTGTTTAACAGGAAATCCGCCGCCGCGCGGTCTGTTTTCGCGCGCGCGGCCAGTTCCTCGTCGGTAAATTCTCCATAGTTCATGCTAGACCCTCCGGCGTTTTATTACCATAATTTCAGACGTTTTTCGTTAGAATACTAAATTAATTTTATCATAAACTTTATAAGAAATCAATTCCGTTTATGTAAAATTTCACGGATTTTACGCAAAACAAGGCGCCCTTGAGCGGAGCGCCTTGCCGTGATGTAAGATTTTGCGTTAATTAAACGATGCCGTGAGCCATCATTGAGTCGGCAACCTTCTCAAAGCCCGCGATGTTCGCGCCCATTACATAGTTGCCCTCGTGACCGTACTTCTTTGAAGCGGTGTCGCACTTCTCGAAGATACCCTCCATGATGTCCTTGAGCTTCGCGTCAACCTCTTCAAACGTCCATGAATATCTCATGCTGTTCTGGCTCATCTCAAGCGCGGATGTGGCTACGCCGCCCGCGTTCGCGGCCTTCGCGGGGCCGAACAGAACACCATTGCTCTGGAACACAGCGACAGCCTCGGGTGTTGAAGGCATGTTAGCGCCCTCGCCGACCGCGAAGCAGCCGTTCTTAACCAGAGCCTTCGCCGACTCCTCGTCGATCTCGTTCTGCGTAGCGCAGGGGAGAGCGATGTCGCAGGGGATGGTCCAGATACCCGAGCAGCCCTCGTGGTACTCGGCGTCGGGATGAGTCGCGGCGTATTCCTTAATTCTCTTTCTTTCAACCTCTTTGAGCTGCTTTACGCAGTCAAGGTCGATGCCGTTCTTGTCATAGATATATCCGTTTGAGTCGGAGAGAGCGACAACCTTAGCGCCGAGCGCCGTGGCTTTTTCGGTCGCGTAGATCGCAACGTTGCCCGATCCGGAAATTACAACAGTTTTGCCCTCGAACGACTTGCCGTTCGCCTTGAGCATAGCGTCGGTGTAGTAGCAGAGGCCGTAGCCTGTGGCCTCGGTTCTCGCGAGCGAGCCGCCGTATGTGAGGCCCTTGCCAGTGAGCACGCCCGTGAACTCATTTCTCAGTCTCTTGTACTGACCGAACATGTAGCCGATCTCGCGTCCGCCAACGCCGATGTCGCCCGCGGGAACGTCCGTGTCGGCTCCGATATGCTTGCAAAGCTCCGTCATGAAGCTCTGGCAAAATCTCATAACCTCGGCGTCAGACTTGCCCTTGGGGTCAAAGTCGCTGCCGCCCTTGCCGCCGCCGATGGGCAGACCGGTCAGTGAGTTCTTGAATATCTGTTCAAAGCCCAGGAACTTGATTATGCCCTGATATACCGAGGGGTGAAATCTCAGTCCGCCCTTGTAGGGGCCGATCGCGCTGTTGAACTGAACTCTGAAGCCTCTGTTTACCTGCGTCTTGCCGTTGTCGTCAACCCACGGAACTCTGAAGTAGATAACTCTCTCGGGCTCAACGAGTCTCTCGATAAGTCCGACTTCCTCGTACTCGGGATGAGCCTCAACAACCGGCTCGAGGGACTCAAGGACTTCCTCTACCGCCTGCAGGAACTCGGGCTCGTTAGCGTTACGCTTCTGAACCTGCTCAAATACCGACTTTAAATAACTGTTTGAAATTGCCATTTGTACAAAATCTCCTTTACTTTTTATATGTTTAATTAATTTTTTTACGTGGTGAGTAGCGATTAGCAAATAGTGCGGGCGGCCGGGGTCGTCCGCCCTTACGGCAGTCTTGCTTACTTTGGTCGTAGGGGACGACGACCTCGGCGTCCCGCCGGGCGGCAGATTGCCGCCCATGTCCGCTCACGTTAATGATTTGTGGCCTCGTTTATCCGCGGAAACGGAATACGGTTGTTCCCCGCACCCGCTACGCGGCTACGGCCGCACCTACGGCGTTTGGCGAAATTCGCATGTATCGCGACGATCCGACGCATCAACGACACTTGTAGGGGCGGATATTATCCGCCCGATAATTACGCGTTGCGCAAATACTCGTCTATTGAGGCGGCGGCGGTTTTGCCGGCGCCCATCGCGAGGATAACCGTCGCGGCTCCGGTCACAACGTCGCCTCCGGCGTAAACGCCCTTCTTGCTCGTGGCTCCGGTCTCCTCCTTCGCCACAATGCAGCCCCAGCGATTTGTCTCAAGGTCCGGGGTGGTGTTCTTGATCAGCGGGTTCGGCGTCTGGCCGATCGCAATGACTACAACGTCCGCTTCAATGTCGAACTCGCTGCCCTCGACCGGGACCGGTCTGCGTCTGCCGGAAGCGTCAGACTCGCCGAGCTCCATTTTAACGCAGGTGACGCTCTTGACCCAGCCCTCGTCGTCACCGTTGATCTTAACGGGATTGTTTAGCAGCTTAAACTCTATATCCTCCTGCTTGGCGTGGTGAATCTCCTCGGCTCTCGCCGGCATTTCCTCCTCGCCGCGGCGATAAACTATGTAAACGTTCTCGGCGCCAAGTCTCTTGGCCGAGCGCGCCGCGTCCATGGCAACATTTCCGCCGCCGACCACGACAACGTTTTTGCCGACATAGATCGGCGTGTCATACTCCGGGAACTTATAAGCCTTCATGAGGTTTATCCGGGTCAGAAACTCGTTCGCGGAATACACTCCGTTAAGCGACTCGCCCTCTATCCTCATAAAGCTCGGCAGGCCCGCGCCTGTGCCGATGAACACAGCGTCAAAGCCCTCGTCGTTTAAAAGCTCGTCGACCGAAAGCACCTTGCCGATGACCATGTCGGTCATTATCTCAACTCCCAGATCGCGGAGCTTGTCAACCTCTTTGGCTACGATGTCCTTGGGCAGACGGAATTCGGGAATTCCGTAAACCAGCACTCCGCCCGGAGTGTGGAATGCCTCAAATATCGTGACCTTATATCCCATCTTCGCGAGGTCACCCGCGCAGGTCAGACCCGACGGGCCCGCGCCGACAACGGCCACCTTTTTGCCGTTGCTTTCGGGCTTTTCGGCCTTCGCCTCTCTGTTTTTCATATACCAGTCGGCCACGAACCGCTCGAGTCGGCCGATAGCCACGGGCTCGCCCTTTATGCCGCGGACGCAGTATTTCTCGCACTGCGTCTCCTGCGGACAGACTCTGCCGCAGATAGCGGGCAGCGAACTGGTCTCGCTGATTTTTTCATACGCTTCCTCAAACTTGCCCTCGGCGACGAGCGCAATGAACTCGGGTATCTTTACCATGACCGGGCAGCCCTGCATGCACGGCTTGTGCTTGCAGCTAAGACAGCGCTTCGCTTCCTCGACCGCCATTTCCTCGGTGTAGCCCAGAGTTACCTCTTTGAAGTTCTTGTTCCTCACGTTCGGGTCCTGCTCGGGCATGGGAACTTTATTTAAAGACATGTTAGGCATTTTTCATTCCCTCCAATCTGCACCTGTGCGCCTCGCTTGACTCCGCCTCCTGCTTTTTGAACATTCTCGAGCGCGCGATCGCGCTGTCAAAGTCAACAAGGTGGCCGTCAAAGTCGGGGCCGTCAACGCAGGCGAACTTGGTCTCGCCGCCCACGGTAACGCGGCAGCCGCCGCACATTCCTGTGCCGTCGATCATTATCGGGTTCATGCTCACTATGGTCTTTATCTCATACTTTTTCGTCAGCTCGCACACAGCCTTCATCATGACCAGCGGGCCGATGGCGATAACCATGTCATAGCCTCTGCCGCCCTTGATAAGCTCCTCAAGCTTCGCGGTGACAAAGCCCTTGTTGCCGTTCGAGCCGTCGTCTGTCATGGTGTAAAGATTGTCGCAGGCCGCCGCGCAGAGATCCTCGATTATAATAAGCTCCTTGTTGCGGAAACCGTTGATCATATCGACCTCGACACCCATTGAGTGGAGCTTTTTCGCTTGGGGATACGCGATCGCGGTGCCGAGGCCGCCGCCGATGACCGCGACCTTTTTAACGCCGTCAAACTTGGACGCGACGCCCAGAGGGCCCACGAAATCCTGAATAAAGTCGCCTTCACCCAGCTCGTTTAAGCGCTGGGTGCTCCGGCCGACGATCTGGAAAATCACCGTTACCGTGCCCTTTTCCCTGTCAAAATCCGCTATAGTGAAGGGAATTCTCTCGCCTTTTTCGTCGATCCTGAGGATGATGAACTGGCCCGGCTCCGCCTTTCTGGCGATATAGGGGGCCTCAACCTCGATCAGCGAAACGGTGGGATTGAGCGCTTGCTTTTTTACAATTTTAAACAATTACCACACCTCCAAAAATTATGTGCCCGCGCATTTCGCGCGCTTTCTCCTAAATTATATCACAATGCCGCCTGTGTTTGCAACATCAAAATGTCGGAATTTTAAAATAAATCAAAAAGGGTGAGGCTAATAAAGCCACACCCCATTGTGCGTCATTGAACAATCATTATTTGTTTTTGTCGGATAAATTCACCGCGCCGCGCCGTTGCGGCCCGAAATCCGACTTTTTGATTATAGCGCAGGGGAAATTGTTTGTCAACAAAAAGTTTTGATTTTATTCTAAATAGTTAAAATTAAAATACAATATTTAATATTCGCACAAAGCGGAGGCATAAATTAACATAAAATTTACGGTATTTTACTTTCAATCAATGGGATAATATTATCAAGAGGGGGCAGACGGATGATAAGAATTTTCGACAATGTTATAATCGACGCCGAGGACGGTTCGGGCGTAGGCTGCGAGGGGCTGCCGCTGATAACCTGCGGGCTGTCGCAGAAGTCGAGCGTCACCGCGTCGAGCATAGGCGACGACGGCTTTGTCTACTGCATCCAGCGCGGGTTCTTTACCTGTGACGGCGACTCGGTGCTGCCGCAGGAATTCAAGGTGCGCTGGACGGCAAAGCGCGAGAACATATATCCGTGCCTCGAGCTTGTCACGACGCTGCTGCTTGCGGGGATCGAGCCCGCGCTGATCGCCGAAAAGCTTATCATCTTCTGACTAAAGCTCGCGCCTGAACTCGGAAATCCTGTGGCGGAAGTCGGGCTCCGCGCCCGTCAGGACATCCTTGCGGTGCAGCATCTCGTCAAGGCGCAGTATGTAATCCTTTGGCTCCTTGACGTTGAAGATACGTTCAATGCGGTCGGTCGCGCGGTCGACGGTCTTTGTCACGCCGCCGCAGCCGAGCGAGATTATCGTCTGGATCTCCTCCATGATATAGAGGTTGTATAGCGACTCATATCCGGGCTTTGAATAGCCGACGTTCTCGAGGTTGCCGAGCTGGTTCTTCTGGCGGTACATATAATACGGCCGCTTGCCGCGGTCGGCGAGAAATTCGCGCGCGAAGTCAACCATTTTAGCCGCGGTCGCGCCGTCGGTCAGGTCGTAGTCACTCAAATATTCGTTGAGGCGCGACGAGCGCTTGACACTCATCGTGTGAACCGTGGTGTCGGTCGGCTTCAGCTTCTCGACCTCCTCGAGCGTGTATTTGAACATCTCAAGGCTCTCGCCCGGAAGGCCCGCGATAACGTCCATGTTGATATTGTCAAACCCGAGACTGTGCGCGAGCGTCATTGCATCGCGGATGTCCTGCGCGGAGTGGGCGCGGCCGATCACTCGCAGCGTCTCGTCGTTCATAGACTGCGGGTTTATGCTTATCCTTCCGACATTATGCGCCTTTAGCACCTCGAGCTTTTGCGCGTCGATCGTGTCCGGGCGGCCCGCCTCGACTGTAAACTCTTTAAATTTACACAGATCAAATTCGCTTTCGAGGCATGAAAGCATGCTGTCAAGCAGTTCACTTGACAGCGACGTGGGCGTTCCGCCGCCGATATATACGGTCTCGATAACGTTTTTGTTCCGCCTCACTATGTCCGCGGTGTAGGCGATCTCTTTTTTCAGGGCCTCGACGTAGTCGGGCATGAGCTTCGCCGCATGCTTCGTACCGTTGGTAACAAACGAGCAGTAAAGGCAGCGGCTGGGGCAGAACGGTATGCCGATATAGAGGCTGACGCCGTTTTCGTACATATTTTCGCGCACGGGAATAAGCGCCTTCGCGCACTCAAGCGCGAGGGCGGCCTTGTCGTGTTCGGTTCCGCATTCGGTCACAAAATAGTCTATGACCTGTTCATCGTTCATGCCGCGGTCAAGAAGCTTCGTGGCAATCTTCGCCGGACGTATTCCGGTCAGTTTTCCCCAAGGATTATTGTTCATTTTATCTCAAATAAAAATTATTCTCTCTTTCATACTTTACCGTTGTTGGTTCGCCGTGGCCGGGGTAGAGGGGCGTTTCGTCGGGCAGGGGCAGTATCTTTGTCTTGATCGACTCGATCTCGCGCCGCATATCGCCTGTCGGCAGGTCGGTCCTGCCCACGCTGCCGCGGAACACCGTGTCTCCGCAAAAGACCATATCGCCGAACTTATAGCACACGCTGTCGATCGTGTGGCCCGGGGTGTAGATCACCTCAAAGCCCGCGCCGCCGAACGGGATCACATCCCCCTCCGCCGCCGTCTCGTCGGGCTTAAAGCTCCGCCGCACTCCGGCAATGTCCGCGCCGCAGTTCTTGTCGGGGTCGCCCAGGACCTCAACTCCCTTAACGTGCGACCACACGACCGCTTCGGGAAAAGCGGCTCTCAGGCCCTCGAGGCCGCCTATGTGGTCATAATGGCCGTGGGTCAGCAGTATAAGCTCGACCTCGCAGCCGCTGCCTTTGACCGTTTTCGCTATCAACTCCGGATTGTCGGCGGGGTCGATAACCGCGGCCCTTCCGCGCTCCGCGTCACAGAAAATATAGCAGTTTGTGCCCACCGGGCCGAGGATTAAACGTTTGATCTCACACATATTACCGCTCCTTAATGTCTGCGTCTGTTGACCGATATAATGCCGTTTAGGTTCTTAAGATTGTTGATTATCCTGTCAAGCTGTCCGGTTCCGGTTATCTCGGCGGTCACCTCGACGATCGCCAGATCGTTTTTGCCGGTTCTGGCGTTGACGTTTGTGACCGGGGCCTTGCAGTCGTTTATAATGTTCATAATGTCGACCAGAAGGTTCACTCTGTCCGAGGCTGTGATGGTTATCGTCGACTTATACGCCGACGGAGTGTCGGGGCTGTCGAGCCAGTGAACCGAGATAAGGCGGTTCCGCTCGGCCTCACTGTTGCGCGCGTTGATGATGTTCAGGCAGTCGGCCCTGTGGATCGCGACGCCTCTGCCGCGGGTGACATAGCCCACGATCTCATCTCCGGGAACAGGGTTGCAGCAGTGCGAGAACCTGACCATGCAGTTGTCGATCCCCTCGACCGCGACGCCGTTCGTGCCCGAGCGTTGAGTGGTCTTGACCTTGATCGGAACCGCGAGCTCGGCGGGCGTGACCTCGTGCTCGAGGAGCTGTTTGCTCTTGCCCTCCGAGACAAAGCGGTTCAAAAACCGCGTGGCGTTGACGCTGCCGAAGCCGAGGGCCGCGTACAGGTCCTTGAGTTCCTTAAATCCGTAGCGTTTGAGCAGCGGATCGACGAACTCGCTGTCGTCGATATATTTCTGCGGAATGTTGTTTTTTGAAAGCTCCTTCTCAAGCGTCAGGCGGCCTGTCTCAATATTTTCCTCTCGGTTCACCTTTTTGAACCACTGGTTTATCTTGTTCCGCGCCTCGGAGGTCTTGCAAATCTTGAGCCAGTCGGCGTTGGGGCCGTGGGGCGTGGCGCTTGTTATGACCGTTACAAAGTCGCCGTTCTGCAGCTCGTGCGAGAGCGGCACGATCTTGCCGTTGACCTTGGCGCCTATCATCTTGTTTCCGACCTCGCTGTGTATCTTATAGGCGAAGTCGATCGGCGTCGAGCCGACGGGCAGCGACTTAACGTCGCCCTTGGGCGTGAACACGAACACTTCGTCGCTGAACATGTCGATCTTCAGCGTCTCCATGAAGTCGTCGGGGTTGGTGGTCTCCTTCTGTATCTCGAGCAGGTTCTTTATCCACTCGAGCTTTTCGTCCATATCGTCGGCGCCGCTCTTGCCCTCCTTGTATTTCCAGTGGGCCGCGATGCCGTTCTCGGCGATCCTGTGCATCTCCCAGGTGCGTATCTGTATCTCAAACGGAGTGCCGCCCGGGCCGATCAGTGTCGAGTGCAGCGACTGGTACATGTTCGGCTTGGGCATGGCTATATAGTCCTTGAACCTGCCGGGCATCGGCGTGAAAAGCTCGTGCACCATGCCGAGCACCGCGTAGCAGTCGGACACGGTGTTGACGATCACGCGCACCGCGAAAAGGTCGTAGAGCTCGTCGATCGTCTTGTTCTGCATGAACATTTTTCTGTAAATGCTGTAAAAATGCTTGGCTCTGCCGTAGGCCGTGGCCTCGATCTTCATCTCGTCAAGCTTTTTGTTGAGTATGTCTATGATCTCGCTGATATATTTCTCGCGCTCCTCGCGCTTTTGCGCGATGTTGTCGACGATCTCGTAATATCCGATCGGGTCGATATAGCGCAGGGCAAGGTCCTCAAGCTCCATTTTGATCTTTGCCATACCAAGGCGGTGAGCCAGAGGCGAGTAGACCTCAAGCGTCTCGCGCGAGATCGCGCGCTGGCGATCCTCCTTCATATAGCGAAGCGTACGCATGTTGTGGAGCCTGTCGGCCAGCTTTATTATGATAACGCGGATGTCCTTGGCCATTGCGAAGAACATTTTGCGCAGAGTTTCGACCTGCTGCTCCTCCTTTGAGGAATAGGGTATCTTGGTGAGCTTGGTAACGCCGTCAACAAGCAGAGCGACGGTCTCGCCGAACTCGCGCACCAGATCCTCGCGCGTGGCGTCGGTGTCCTCGACCACGTCGTGGAGCAGCGCGGCGCAGATCGACTCGGTGTCAAACTCCATTTCGGCGATGATCGACGCCACCTGAATGGGATGATTGACAAACGGCTCGCCGGATTTGCGCTTCTGGCCCTCGTGGTGCTCAACGGCATAGTGATAAGCCTTTTCCACCTGGGAAAGGTCGCCGGTCTTATTATATTTTCTGATAAGTTCAATTAAGGTAGAAAGCTCGTTGCCTTTCATTTAGCGTCAATCCTTTCAACGTAGCAACGTAGTTATTAGCGATTAGTGAATAGTTATTAGAGTTCTCATATTGTAGGGGCGGATATTATCCGCCCGCTTGCTCAATCGGACGTTACACCTCATCAGTCAGACTTCGTCTCATCTCCGCAAACGTTAATGATTTGTGGCCCCATTTGTTTGTGGAAACGGAATACTTTAGTGCCACGCACCCGCTGCGCGGCTCCGGCCACAGACAGCTTCCCCTCAAGGGGAAGCCTCGGGCGGCAGATTGCCGCCCCTACAGACGTGACGGCATCATTTGCAACCAATATTGTAGGGCGGCGCGCAGACGCGCGTCTATTCGCTATTCGCTAATTACTAATCACTATGTTAAGGCGCAAGGATCGCTTGGTTCCTCACGCCTTTGTAATCTTATCTTGACTCGGTTTTCCGCATATCCTTGAGGATAAGCTGAACATTCTGAAATCCCTTGTAATCGTTTATGTCGAGCGCGAACGCCACATCGACGAAATCGCCCTCCTCGAACATGTTGTAATATTCGCCCATTCCGAAGCCCACGGCGTCAAGGTACTTTCCGTCCTTGTAGAGCGTCATTCTCAGGTGCTTGCCGTCGCTCATGGTGCTTATCCTGTGGATCTTTATATCGCGCACCGAGAACGCGGGGGTCGGGTTGTTGACGCCGAACGGCTGGAGTCGGTTGATGTCGTGAACGGTGTCGAGGGTGATATATGTCACCTTGATCTGCGCGTCAAGCGAGATCTCGGGCACGCGGTTCAGATTTTTGGTCGCGCCCTTCGCGAAGGCGTTGATCTTCTTTCTGAATTTTTCGATATTTTCGGGCTTTATGGTCAGTCCCGCGGCGAGCTCGTGGCCGCCGAATTTTTCGAGCAGGTCGCTCGAGTCCTCAAGAGCGCCGAAGAGATTAAAGCCGTTCACGCTTCTTCCGCTGCCCTTTGCCGAGTCGCCGTCAACGGCGAATAGGATCGAGGGCTTGTAATATTTCTCGGTTATCTTTGACGAAACTATGCCGACAATGCCGTGGTGCCAGTTCTCGTGCGGGATAACGATTATGTCGTCATTCTCGATCTCGGGGTGCTCCTCAATATACTTGAGCGCCTCCTTGAACATTTTCTGCTCGGTCTGCTGGCGCAGGGTGTTCTCGTGGCAGAGCGACTCGGCGAGCTCGGCCGCCTTTTCCTTGTCGTCGGTCAGGAACAGCTCCACGCTGGTCGACGCGCAGCCGAGACGGCCGCTCGCGTTGATCCTCGGGGCTATGGTGTAGCCTATCGTGGACGTGGTTATCGTCTTTCCGTTGGTCGAAACGTCTATCAGAGCCTTTAAGCCCACGTTCTTGGTGGTCTTGAACTTCTTGAGGCCCTCGGTCACAATGACGCGGTTCTCGTCGATAAGCGGCGAAATATCGGCCACGGTGCCGAGGCACATAAGGTCGGCGTACTCGTCCATAAGCGTCTCAAGCGGCTCGTTCGGTGCGAGCGCCTGAATGAGCTTGAACACGACTCCGACGCCCGCGAGGCTCTTGAACGGATAGGGGCAGTCCTTCCGCTTCGGGTCGATCGCCGCGTAAACGTCAGGAATTTTCTCCTTGCACTCGTGGTGGTCGGTGATGATGAAGTCAAGCCCGATCGACTTGGCGTATTCCGCCTCCTCGACCGCTGTTATTCCTGTGTCAACCGTGATTATCAGCTTTGTGCCGTCCGCCTTGATCTTGTCAAGCGCGTCGCGGTTAACGCCGTAGCCCTCGACCATGCGGTCGGGAACGTAAAATCCGGCCTCAACGCCCATTTTTGTGAGCTGCTTGTAGAGAATGGCGATCGAGGTTATTCCGTCCACGTCATAGTCGCCGTAGATCGTGATCTTCTCGCCGCTGCTTACGGCCTTCATGATCCTCTCGACCGCCTTGTCCATATCCTTCATCAGGAACGGATCGTGCAGCGCGCTCAACTCGCGGGCGAGGAACTTTCGTATATCCTCATCCTCGCGAATGCCGCGGTTGTACATGATGATCGCGGTCAGCGGAGAGACCTTGAAAGTCTTGGAGATCTCCACAACTCTGTTTTTGTCAAACTGTTTCAAAATCCACGTCTTTTTTAGCATACCAATATATCTCCTAAATCAATTATTAACAATATTAAGCAACTAATTAAATATTCTATCATCAAATCCGCAAAATTGCAACATATTTTTTAAAATTTTACGAACTTTTTTTATTTAAGCTCGGCGATAGTCACGCCTATATCGCCCTCGCCGAATTTTCCGAGTCGGAATTTGCGGACGTGCGGGTGGTGCCTTAAGTACTCGTGAATGCCCGCCCGCAGCGCGCCCGTGCCCTTGCCGTGGATTATGCTGACTTGGCTCAGGCCGCTCAGAACCGCCTCATCAAGGAACTTGTCGACCTCGATCTCGGCCTCGCCGATCGTCATGCCGCGTAGGTCGACCTCATTCTTTCCGCTGCGCTCCGCGGTGACAGAGCGTGACCTTGACGGCGGCACGAAGCTCTCGGGCTTTTCGCCCTTCTCGTCCTCAAGCACGATAAGGTTCGAGAGCTTGGCCGTGATCTTCATTATGCCGACCTGGATGACGGCGGTCTTGTTGTCCTTGTTTATCGACAGCACCGTGCCTTTATCGTTCAGGTCCATAATAAGCACGCTCGCGCCGAGCTTTAAGGTGTTGAGGTTAACGTTGCTCTTTCTGCCGCCCGTCTGTCTGCTCTTGGGCGGGACGTTTTTCTTTTCCTTTAGCTTGAGTTCCTTCCGCACCTCCTCTATCGCGCGAACCGTCTCCTTGTCGCGCTTCTCGCGGCGGAGCTTGTTTATCTCGTCGAGCATGCGCTCGGTATCCTCCTGCGCCTGCTTTATGATCCTGTCGGCCTTTTCGCGCGCAGAGTCGTAGATCTTGTCCTTCCTGCGGTTGAGCTTGTCGCGCTCGCGCCTCAGCTCCTCCTTGAGCTCGGCGATCTCGCGACGCGCCTTTTCCTGCTCGTCTCTCGCTTTTTCGGCCGAAATGCGGCTCTGCTCGATACTGCCGAGAACGTCCTCAAATTTGAGGCTGTCCTCCGAGAGCTTCTCTTTGGAGCGCTCGATTATCTCTTGCGGCAGGCCGAGCTTCTGCGAGATCGCGAACGCGTTGCTCTTGCCCGGAACGCCGATCAGAAGCTTGTAGGTCGGGCTCAGCGTCTCGACGTCGAACTCGCACGAGGCGTTCATTGCGCCCTCGGTCTCAAGCGCGTAGAGCTTGAGCTCGCTGTAGTGGGTGGTGACGGCCGTTTTCGCGCCCGCCTTGCGCACGCGCTCGATTATCGCGGTGGCGAGAGCCGCGCCCTCGACCGGGTCGGTGCCCGCGCACAGCTCGTCAAACAGCGCGAGGGTGTTGGGGCCGATCCTACCAATGATACGGACTATGTTCTTCATGTGCGACGAGAACGTCGAAAGGCTCTGCTCTATGCTCTGCTCGTCGCCAATGTCGGCGAAGATGTCGTCGAACACGGCGATCTCGGTGCCGTCGCCCGCCGGAATGTGGAGGCCCGCCTGCGCCATGAGGCAGAATAGGCCGATTGTCTTGAGCACGACCGTCTTGCCGCCCGTGTTGGGGCCCGTGACGATCAGCGCGTCAAAATCCCCGCCGAGGCGCACGTCGACCGGGACCACGGCTCTGGCATCTATCAGCGGGTGCCTGCCCTTTTTTATGTCGATCCTGCCCTCGCCGTTGAGCAGCGGGCGCACCGCCTTCATGCCGATCGCGAGCGAGGCCTTTGCGAACACAAAGTCAAGATACATGATCGTCTCGTAATTATATTTGAGCTCATCCGAGATCTCGGCGACCTCGGCCGACAGCTCATAGAGAATTCTGTCGATCTCGGCCTTTTCCTTGATCTCAAGCTCGTGGAGCTCGTTGTTGGCGCTGACCACGCTCTGCGGCTCGACAAATACCGTGCTGCCCGAGGACGACATATCGTGCACTATTCCGGGCACCTCGTTTCGGTGCTCGGCTCTGACAGGAACCACATAGCGGTTGTTGCGCATCGTGACTATGCTGTCCATCAGAAATTTTTTATAGTGGCCCGAGCGGATCATCTTGTCGAGGCTGTCCTTGATCTTCGCGCCTGTGTTTTTTATCTTGCGCCTGATGTCCGAAAGCTTCGGGCTGGCAGTGTCGGCGATCTCGTCCTCCGAGATTATCGCCGTGGTTATCGCGTCCTCGAGCGGCTTGAAGCTTGTGAGCTCCGAGAAATATTCCGAAAGCGCGCCTGTCTGCTCCTTCGGCCTGCGCCCGAGCTCGCGCGCGCACTTTAACACCCGAGCGATATTGAGCAGCTCGGCCGCGCCAAGACCGCCCTGCACCTTGAGTCGCTTCAGCGACTCGTCGACAGGCGAGAGCCACAATATCTCGGGCGCACCGTATTTTATTGACATAGTGACGGCCGCGTCGGTCTCATCAAGCATGCGCTCCGCCTCTCTTATGTTCGGCGTCGGAACGAGGTCCTCCGCGATCCTCCGCGCGTCGTCGTTCCGCGTAAGGCCCGCGAGCTTTTGTATGATCTTGGTATATTCAAGCACAGAAAATGTTTTAGCTTCCATAAGTTTTCTCCCAAAAGTATAGTATGTAATATATTATACTCAAATTCAAAAATTTAGTCAACACAAAAAAACGCGCCGCGGGGCGCGTTTTTGGTGTTATTCGCTGCCGTTTCTGACGGCTTCCTCGTTTTCGGCCTGTATTTTCGGGTCCATCGAGAGCATCGGCTTC
The DNA here is from genome assembly GCA_947630135.1 of uncultured Monoglobus sp. Classification (GTDB taxonomy): domain Bacteria; phylum Bacillota; class Clostridia; order Monoglobales; family Monoglobaceae; genus Monoglobus. The sequence continues at coordinate 20,535 of CANRGH010000014.1, read as the reverse complement.
ACGTCGAGGTGCCTGAAATGCCTGTCGCAGTAATTCTTTGTGCATTTATAGACAAGCGGCGACAGCACGAGCACACCGATAAGGTTCGGGAGCATCATCAGTCCGTTGAACGTGTCGGAGAGCTGCCATGCCAGATTTTCGCCCATGGTCGCTCCGCCGAGGATCGCGATAACAAATATTATTCTGTAGGGCAGGGTCGAGCCGGTGCCGAACAGGAACTCGCAGGCCTTGGTGCCGTAATGGCTCCAGCCGAGCACGGTCGAGAACGCGAACAGCAGCATCGCGAGCGCGACAAATCCCGAACCGACGGGACCGAACGTGTTTCCGAATATGTTGCCCACAAGGTCGCCGGTGTTGGCGATCTCGCCGACGGGAACGCCCGCCTCAAGATCGAACAGGCCGGACGAGAGTATCGAAAACGCGGTGAGGGTGCAGACAACGATCGTGTCGGCAAAAACCTCGAATATTCCCCACATTCCCTGACGAATGGGCTCCTTGACGTTGGAGCTCGAGTGAACCATTACCGACGAGCCGAGGCCCGCCTCGTTCGAGAACACGCCGCGCTTCATGCCCATTTGTATCGCCATGGCAATTCCCGCGCCGACTCCGCCGCCCGCGGCGGCCTTCATTGAGAACGCGCATCTGAAGATCGACGAGAAAACAGCGCCGAACTTTTCGATATGTATCACGCAGATCGCGATCGTGCCGATGAAATAGAGCACGACCATGACCGGAACTATCTTTTCGGTAACGGCGGCGATCCTCTTAATTCCGCCGATTATAACCAGTCCCGCGAGAACCATGACAACGATGCCCGTGACGATCCTCGGAATGTTGAACGCGGACTGCATGTTGGTCGTTATCGTGTTGACCTGCGTCATGTTGCCGATGCCGAACGACGCCAGCATGCAAAAGCAGCTGAACAGCACCGCCAGCACCGCGCCTATGTATTTGCAGTGCGGCTTTGAGCCGAGTCCGTCGCGCAGATAGTACATAGCACCACCGCTCCACTCGCCGTCGCGGTTCTTTATCCTGTAAAGAATGCCCAGCACGTTCTCGGAATAGTTGGTCATCATTCCGAAAAACGCAATCAGCCACATCCAGAACACCGCGCCGGGGCCGCCGATAACGATCGCCGAGGCGACGCCCGCGATGTTGCCCGTGCCGACCGTGGCCGCGAGAGCCGTGCAGAGGCTCTGGAACTGCGAGATCGACTTGTCTTTTGTGTGCTTGGTGACGTGCTTGTCGCCGAAGATCGCGCCGATCGTGTTTTTGAACCAGTGGCCGATGTGGGTGAGCTGGAAAAACTTCGTCATGCACGTCATAAGAACGCCCACAAACGCCAGCAGGATAAGCGCGGGCCAGCCCCACACAACGCCGTTTACCGCGTTGTTGACCTTTTCGACAACGCTCAGAAAATTATCCATATTAACTTCCCCCGTTTTATGATAAAATTTTATTTTTACATAACAAAAAGAGCCGAAATCCCGAGGATTTTAGCTCAAACAAAACGTGAAAAATATAACAGCCGCGGCTGAAATACCTCCGTCCTTTTGCCTGAGAGATTGGCTTTCGCCGTACACCTTCGGCCCCCGCGTGCGGGTTTCTCCGGAGCGCCGCGCGATTTGCAAACGCGGCATTTTGTATATTATATCATCAAATTCGACATAATGCAAGCATTTTTTTAAATTTGTTGACATTAATTTAATATTATAGTAGAATATATTTAATGAGGGGTGATTTTATGAGCAATACCTCAAACATGTCCGCGCAGAGGGCTGACAGAGAGCCCGAAATTCTGAATTATAAATGCGAAAACTGCGGCGGCATTATGAAATGGAACATAAGAAAAAGGCAGTTCATGTGCTCGTCATGCGGCACGCCCGGCGAGCTTGACACCGACAACAGCAAGGTGCTCGAGCACCCGCTTTCGGAATACCAAAAGCGCGAGGACGAGCTGACAGGCGCCTCGGTCGCGAGCACGAGCGACAATCTTGACGACATGAACGCGCCGACAAACGCGCGGCGGGTCATCTACTGCAGGACCTGCGGCAGCGTCATTGAGTTTGAAAGCAACCAGACCGCGGCCGTATGCCCGATGTGCGGCTCGTCACAGGTTGACGCGAAAAGGCAGGCCTTCGGCATTCCGCCCGACGGCGTTGTGCCGTTCGCGATCGACGAGGACGACGCGAAGGCGCGCTTTAAGCAGTGGATAGGCCACCGCTGGTTCGCGCCGAACAAGCTCAAGCTCGCCTATCAGTCGGGCAAGCTGACGCCGATCTATATTCCGATATGGACGTATGATCTTGACGTCACCGCGACATATTCGGGAATGGGCGGCAGGATCGTGACGGTCGGCGGCGGCAAGAACGGCGTCCGCACGAGGACCGAGTGGTTCCCGGTCAGCGGCACGGTCAGCGAGCGCCTCGACGATGTGCCCGTGTTCGCGGGCAGCGACTCGAATTTAAAGGCATTAAGCGGCGTTATGCCGTTTAACACCCAGAGCGGGAGCTATCCATATTCCCCAGCCTTCCTTTCGGGAGTCAGCTCCGAGCATTACGCCTTCTCGGCGGTCGAGGGATTTTCGAGAGTCAAAAGCTCGGTCGAGGCGGAGCTCAGGGCGAGGGCGCAGAACTCGATTATCGCGCAGGGCTTCAGCACCGCCAACGTGACGAGGATCAGCGCCGATTACGGGAACCCGGGATATAAGCAGATCTTGGTTCCGGTCTGGACGTCAAACTTCACATACAACAAAAAGAACTACACCTACGCCATAAACGGCGACACCGGAAACGTCAGCGGCGAGCGGCCGTACAGCCCGGTCAAGATCGCCATAGCCGCGCTGATCGCAGCGCTGCTTGTCGCCCTGTTTTTCGCGTGGGATATGTCAACGCTTAAAAACGACAGCGCCGACCAACCGGATTATAACAACGGCGGTTACTACGACAGCTATGATTATTATGATGATTACGGCGGATATGGCACAGTAATTAATAATTAACGAATAGATACACCAATATTGTAGGGGCGGATATTATCTGCCCGCAGTGCCTCACCACATCCGGCCGCGGCGGCTTGTGCGCATGCCGCACTACGAACGTAGTGATTAGCGATTAGCGAATAGTGATTAGATACACCACATTGTAGGGGCGGATATTATCCGCCCGCCTGCCTCACCATATCCGTAGGGCCGGATGCCCACATCCGGCCGCGGCGGCTTGTGGGCAAGCCGCACTACGAACGTAGTGATTAGCGATTAGCGAATAGTGATTAGATACACCAATATTGTAGGGGCGGATATTATCCGCCCGCCTGCCTCACCATATCCGTAGGGCCGGATGCCCACATCCGGCCGCGGCGGCTTGTGGGCAAGCCGCACTACGAACGTAGTGATTAGCAATTAGCGAATAGACCTAAATCAACCACACACGAAATCAAATTAAAATAAACATAGAAAGTGAGGAATTAATTATGGCTTGGTTTGGACAGGGCAGAGACACTATTGAATGGAATGAGTCGCGATCCGACGTCCTTTGCTATAAGTGGCCCGCTAAAGAAATCAAAAAGGGCTCGCACCTTATCGTGCGGCCCGGACAGAAGGCAATTTTCTATGCCGACGGCGTGGAGACCGCCGTGTTTGAAAAAGAGGGAAACTTCGATATCGAGAGCGATATTATCCCGTTTCTCGGCACGCTCAAGGGCTGGCTCCACCTTTTCGGCGACACCGGCATGAGGGCCGAGGTTTACTTCATCAACACAAAGCAGGTTCTCGTCAACTGGGGCACCCGCCAGAGGATCATGATCCCCACGGCAGAGGTTCCCTCGGGCATACCGGTCGGAATGAACGGAAATGTCGTAGTCAAGTTCTCGGACGACGCCGAGGCAGTCAAGGGCTTTATCGCGTCGATCGCGGGCGTTAAGGACGAGTTCACGATCGACGACATCTCGGAGCGTATCATGGGCAAGCTCAACGCGGTGATCGCGGAGTCGATCCTCAAAGGCCAAAGCAACATCACGACAAACGCGCTGATCAACATCCAGGCGAACAGCCTTGAGATCGGAAATGAGATCTGCTCACAGCTCAACGGAATTACGCGCACGTTCGGCATGGACACGGTCGATCTCACGATCGCCGACGTGAACTATCCCGAGGACGTTATGAAGGTGGCCGAACAGGTCGCGGCGACCTCGTTCGTCGGCAACAATATCTCAAATTACGCGGCCGTTCAGATGGCGAACAGCATGAACAACCCGAACGCGGGCGGCAACGTCGCGGCGGCGGGCGCTCAGATGGGAATGGGCCTCGCTATGGCCCAGCAGATGACGCAGCAAATGAACCGGATGAACCGGCAGAACGCGGCGGCTCAGCAGGCGGCCCCCGCGGGCGACAGATTCTGCCCCAAATGCCGCAAAATGGTGACCGGCAAATATTGCTCCGAATGCGGCACCGAAACGGTTTAACAACGTAGTGATTAGCGATTAGTAAATAGTGATTAGGGTTCCCCTCTCAGTCAGCTTCGCTGACAGCTCTCCCCAAAGGGCGAGCCAAACGGGCGGCAGATTGCCGCCCGTTATCTATTCGCTATTCGCTAATTACTAATCCCTACGTTAGTAGAACTCGTCCATGCTGATATTGAGTCCGTACTTTTTGTTGTACTCTTTCAGGCGCTCCTGCTTTTCGCGCTCAAGACGGCTGTCGGCATGCTCGAAGGCCGTGCGCAGCGCCGAGTCCTCGATCGCATGCTTCTCGGTCATTCTCGCGAGCAGAGACGTGTGGACCGCCTCCTCGTGAACAGCCTGATACTTGTAGATAAGCTTCAGCATTATCGGCGTGATGATCGTGGTGACGACAACGACGATAACTATCGGCGCGAAGAACTCGGGAACCATGAGCCCCAGAGCCGCGCCCTTGCTGGCAACGATAAGCGCGACTTCGCCGCGCGACACCATTCCTATACCGATCTTCGCGGCCTGGAGGTTGGTGTAGCCCGTCAGCTTCGCGCCCGCGCCGCAGCCGATTATCTTTGAAACGACGGCCACGATGAGCAGAAGCAACGTGAACAGCAGCACGGACGGGCCCATTGAGTCGATCGTGACCTTGAGACCGACGCTCGCGAAGAACACGGGCGAGAGCAGCATAAACGAAACCGTCTCAAACCGCGTGATCATGAACGGGGTCCTGCGCGTGCCGGAAAGTATGAGGCCGGCCACGAACGCGCCGGTTATGTCGGAAACGCCGAAAACGTGCTCGGCCATAAACGACATCAGCAGGCAGAACGCGAACGCGAGTACGCTGAAGCGCTGCAGCTCCTTGCGGTAGCTGTTCATCCACGGGCGGACGAACTTGAGGAACACATACGCCACCAGGCCGCAGAACAGGAAAAACAGAACGATCTTGAGCATAACGACCGGCAGGCTGACCGACGGGTCGGCAAAGCTCGTGATGACGGTCAGGGCGATAATTCCCAGCACGTCGTCGATAAGCGCCGCGCCGAGTATCGCGTTGCCCGAGTGGGTCGAGAGCTTGCCCATTTCCTTGAGCGTCTCGACCGTGATGCTGACCGACGTGGCGGTCAGAATAACGCCGATGAATATGTTCTGAAGCATCGCGTCGGGGCCCTTGTTGAACAGCCGCGCCACGGCCCAGCCGCCCAGAAGCGGCACGATAACGCCGAGGACGGCGATGATCGTCGAGGCCACGCCGCACTTTTTAAGCTCCTGTATGTCGGTCTCAAGGCCCGCGCTGAACATCAGCACGATAACGCCGAGCTCCGACACGGTCGATATAAAATCATTGGCCTGCAGCCAGCCGAGGCCCGCGGGGCCCAAAATAAGGCCGGCGAGCAGCGCTCCGACGACCTGGGGCATCTGCACCTTCCGCGTGAGCAGACCCAAAAGCTTGGTGCTGAGCAAAATCAGAGCCAAGTCAAGCAAAAAATCATATTCCATATATAAGTCTCCCTTAGTAAGCAATATAGGCTTTTCTCAAGCCAAATATATCATACTACTTCACGCGGCATTTGTCTACAAATTTTTACTTTAAAATTTGGGAAATTTTTAAAAAATTTTTATTAAAAATAACAAAATCATTCAAACATCATATTGAGTATCTTCTTCTCAAGCGCGTTATAATCGACCTCTTCGGTGTCCGTGTAATTTTTAAATCCCTTCGGTGAATAATTTTTATTGCTCACACCGTTACGGCGCTGCGCGCGACCGCGCTCGAAAGGCGCGTTGTTTGATTTGCTTTTATTTATTATATTTTGATTTTCTTTGCTTTCCTTTTCTTTTCTTTGTGTACCGCTGTCAGCATTTTGAGGCTTTTTGTTAACATTTAAGCCGTTAATGTATACATTATGGATCTTTTCGGGTATCTCGATCAGCAGGAACCGCTCGTCAAGATCGACCCGCTCGCGGCGGCTCATGATCTGAAGGTACTGAAGCTGAATTTCGGGCGAGGTCAGGATCTTGAATTTATCATAAAGCCCGCCGTCGAAAACGCCGCGCCTGACCGCGGAGCTTACTATCTCGTCGACCTTCGCTATATCGAGCGCCTGCTCGTGAGAAAACATCAGCTTCGCGTCGCTGTCAAACTCGCAGTAATACCCGCGGCCGCCGTAGATCTTCTGCCACAGCCTCACAATGACAGCAAACGCGACCAGACCGTGCTCCGCCTCAATCAGCCTTATACGATCGTCGGTGTGCGCGTCAAGAGGGAAATATTCCGCGCCGGTTTTAAAAATACGCGCCATAATTAACACTCCTTTATATTTTATGTGTTAATTATAGCGCGTAAAAAGTGACAAATAGGGACAATGTAGGTACTGGGGAATAGGCGTGATAGCAGTCGGTTGTCTCGCCTGTTATAGGGGAGGGTCCAAAGTAATCAAAACGACGACGGCGACGAAGTCATAAACGCCTCCCTCTTTGAGGGAGGGGGATTGGGGCCGGAGCCGCGTTAGCGGGTTCGTTGCACCATGGTATCCCGTTTTCTCGGATAAACGAGGCCGCAAATCATTAACATTTGCGGAAATGACGCGGAGCGGTGGAAGGAGTTAAGCGCGCCGATCTCCCTCAGTCCGCGGACAAGCCGCGGCCAGCTCCCTCCCAGAGGGAGCCGTAAACAAAGCTTGCTGATTATCCCCTCTAGAGGAAGCCTCGGGCGGCAGATTGCCGCCCCTACAAGCGTGACGGCATCATATGCGACCAATATTGTAGGGGCGGATATTATCCGCCCGTTTATCCCGTCCCGTAGGTACGGGACGGGCCTAGTACCTAGGCCCTATTCGCTAGTCCCTATGTTGTTAATTCCTCAGGCTGTGGATGGGGGCGGGGATTCGGCCGCCGCGGTTTATGAAATTCTCGGCGCTGTGGTGGTGCACCGGCATTACCGGGGCCTCGCCGAGCAGGCCGCCGAACTCGAGCTTGTCGCCGACCTTTTTGCCCGCGGCGGGGATTATCCTGACCGCGGTGGTTTTCTGGTTTATAACGCCTATCGCCATCTCGTCAGCTATGATCGCGGAGATCGTCGAGGCGGGCGTGTCGCCCGGGATAGCGATCATGTCGAGGCCGACAGAGCAGACGCAGGTCATCGCCTCAAGCTTGTCCAGCGTCAGCGCTCCGCTCGCGGCGGCGTGGATCATGCCCGCATCCTCGCTGACCGGAATGAACGCGCCGCTGAGTCCGCCGACGTAGCTTGACGCCATGACGCCGCCCTTTTTGACCGCGTCGTTGAGCAGCGCGAGCGCCGCCGTGGTGCCGTGGCAGCCGCAGCGCTCAAGCCCCATTTCCTCGAGGATATGCGCCACGCTGTCGCCGACCGCGGGGGTCGGGGCGAGTGACAGATCGACTATTCCATAGGGTACGTCGAGCATTTTTGAGGCCTCGCGAGCGACGAGCTGGCCCATTCTTGTTATCTTAAACGCGGTGTTTTTGATCGTCTCGGCAACAGCGCCGAAGTCCTCGCCGCGCACGTTCTCAAGCGCGCGCTTGACTACGCCCGGGCCGCTGACGCCCACGTTGATCACCGAGCTTCCCTCGCCTACTCCGTGGAACGCTCCCGCCATAAACGGGTTGTCCTCGACCGGATTGGCGAATACGACGAACTTGGCGCAGCCGAGCGAGTCGCTGTCCTTTGACATCTCGGACATTTTTTTGATGATCTCGCCCATTTCCTTGACCGCGTCCATGTTTATGCCCGCCTTGGTCGTGGCGACGCCCACCGAAGAGCACACGAAGTCGGTGCCCGACAGCGCCTCGGGGATCGAGGCGATCAGCTTTCTGTCCGACTCGGTATATCCCTTATACACAAGGGCCGAATAGCCGCCTATAAAGTCGATCCCGAGTGTTTTTGCCGCCCTGTCGAGGGTCTTGGCGAACGGTATGTAGTCGTCTGTTCTGCTCGCCGCGGCCACAAGCGAGATCGGCGTCACCGACACGCGCTTGTTGATTATCGGGATCCCGTATCTGCGGCCTATGGCCTCGCCCGTGGGGACCAGCTTCTCCGCTGTTTTCGTGATCTTGTCATAGATCTTTTGGCATGCTCTTTCGGGGTCCTCGTCCGCGCAGTCGAGCAGGGATATGCCCATGGTTATCGTCCTTATGTCAAGGTGTTGGTCGCGGATCATTTTTATCGTTTCGGTTATTTCTTTTGTGTTTACATTGATCATAGCAATTTCCTTTCGATCTTCTTCTGCTTTCGGTCATCGCCGCGGCTCATATTCTGTGCATCGACTTGAATATGTCCTCGTGCTGGATCCTTATCTCAACGCCGAGCTCGTCGCCCATTTTGTTGAGCTTGTCCGCGAGGACGCTGAACTCAAGGTCGGAGCCGCCGAGATCAACCATCATGACCATTGTGAAGATGTTCTTTACAATGGTCTGGTTGATGTCGAGGATGTTGATGTCGTGCTCGAAAAGAAAGCCGCTCACCTTTGCGATTATTCCTTTTTTGTCAATTCCCATAACGGAAAGTACTGCGTTCATAGTTTTCTCCTTTGTTTATATATAAATTTTATTTAATTCAAGATAGCGACGCCCGCGGTGAGGTACAGGGCGAATATCGTCCACGCGAGGTACGGGATAAGCAGATACGCCGCGACCTTCGATGATTTGAAAAAAACAAGAATGTTCGCCGCGATCAGCACGATCAGCGCGATCAGCCACACCACCGAAAAGGTAAAGGCGCGGAAGTCAAAAAATATTATCGTCCACGCGAAGTTGAAAAAGAGCTGTATCCCGAAAATAAGATAGCCGAGCGACTTCATCTGCTGCGGCGCGTCGGACGCCCAAACGAGATAGAGCGAGACTCCCATAAGGAAATACAGAATGCTCCACACGATCGGGAACACGACGGACGGCGGTGACAGCGGCGGATTGTTGATCTCGGAATAGATGTCCATCTGGTTTTTGGTCAGCAGCCATGAGACGAACGCGACCCCGAACGGTACCGCGAGGCAGACCAGAAACTTCCGTAGGTTAAACGTTTTAAACATACAAATCACCTCAAAAATTTTGATAATATTATTGTATGTTTAATTCCGCGATTTATACTAAATCAGCCCGAAATGCTCAAGCCCCTGCGTCACGCCCTCGTTAACTACCGAGGCGGTCACATATGCGCCGAGCGACTCGAGACGCTTCGCGTGGCGCTCCATGATAACAGGATTGCCGACGGCCGAGAGCATGTCAAAATCGTTCTCGCCGTCGCCGAAGGCGTAGGTGTCGCAAAGGTCGAGGTCGTAAGCCTCAATGACGGCCTTGATGCCGAAGGCCTTGGTTATGTATTTCTTCACCAGATCGCCCGACGGGTTCGAGCGGTGGCGGGTTATGTTGTACTTATCGCCGAAGCGCTCAAGCAGCTTTTTGTAATTCTCCTCGCCCTCATAGGTGAACATAAGCTTGTTGGCCGAGACTGTCCGCGGGTCGGACGGGAACTCGAAAAAGCAGCTCATGTCGAGGTTAAAGTTGTTCATCATGCGGATAAAGCCCTCGTTGTGCCGCGGGCCGAAATAGCACTTCTCGTCGTTCTCGGTCACGAAGCCGTAACCGTTGGCCTCGAAGTAGTCCTTGAGCTCAAGCAGGTCGGCGGTCGCTATCTTGTCGTCGATCACGAACTCGCCGTCGACCACCGCGCAGGCCCCGTTCGAGGTAACATAGCAGTCAAAGTCAAAGTCGAGCTTCGGCACATAGCACCGCGCCCTTCCTGTCGCGAGACAGGTCATGTAGCCGTTTTGCTTGAGCAGCTCGATCGAGCGCTTGGTCGCCTCGGTCGGCTTGAACAGATCGGCCTTCTCGTCAACGAGCGTGCCGTCAAAGTCAAAAAATACTGCGCCTTTATAATTTTTCATATTGTACTCCCAACATATTGATTAGCGAACGTAGTGATTAGTTATTAGTGAATAGTGATTAGGCCTCCCTCTCCGCCAACGTAGGGACTAGGGAATAGATACTAGGTACTAGGTTCTCCCCCTCGGGGGAGCCACGGGCGGCAGGTTGCCGCCCCTACATGCGTGACGGCATCATTTGCCACCAATATTGTAGGGGCGGATATTATCCGCCCGTTTAGTTTCATGTTGTAGGGCGGCATGCCCACATGCCGCCGCGGGACGTCGAGGGCGCATGTCCCCTACGAATTTGGCAAAATTTCGCTGCAAAAACACAAACGATTTTCGTCCCTAGTCCCTATTCCCTAGTCCCTACGTTAACCTTTTTCCCCGTGCGTCATATTATATTAGCAAGGAGATGAGTTACATGTTTAATCAGATACTTCTTGTTTTCGCGGCGGTTTTCGCGGTGATCGGCCTGATGACGACGCTTTACGCGGTCGTTCAGTCAATAGGCGCGAGGCGGGGAACAGGGGCCCGCGCAGAGGTCGCGCTTTTCATAACCGACAGTGAGACCGCCGAGGGTGTTGTGCGCGAATACGCCGCGCGGCTGAATTCCGGCCTCTGCGGGCTGCGCGCCGACAGCCTCGCGGTCGTCTGCCAAAGCGGTGGCGAGACGCGCGAGATCCTGCGCCTTCTTGAGGGCGACATAAGCGCGCTCACGGTTTACAGCGCGGAGGAATACTCGCGGCATGTCAAGGCCGAGCTTGGGATTTTATAAGCCCTACGATCTTATAAATCTTCCGACAAGCGCGAACGCGAGAAACGCGCATATATTGATGACCGCCACGGTCGCTCCCGTGGGGGTCGAGGCGATATACGAGACGATAATGCCCGTCGTGAAGCAGAACACCGAGATCGCCGCGGCCGTGATTATCACCGACCTGAACCGCTTGCACACGCGCATGGCGGACAGCGACGGAAAAATTATCAGGCTCGAGATAAGCAGCGCGCCCATCATTCTCATGCCGAGGACCACGGTCACGGACGTCAGCACGGCGATAAGCGTGTTGTAAAGCCGAACCTTGGTTCCCGTGGCCGCCGCGAAGGTTTCGTCAAACGTTACCGCGAAAATTTTGTTATAAAAAACGATAAACAGCGCGATAACGATAAGTGAGAGGGTGACGCTGAGAGCGACATCCTCCTCCGTCATCGCGAGAATACTGCCGAAGAGGTAGCTGTTTATGTCGGTGTTCATTCCCGTTGTCATCGAGGCGGCGAGAATACCGACCGCGAGCGCGCCCGTCGAGATCATGGCGATTGCGCTGTCGCCCTTGATCTTGCTGCTTTCGCTCACTCTGAGGAGCAGCACTGCGGCGACCGCCACGACAGGCACGGTGAACTTCATGGGCGCGAAGCCGAGCGCGGTCGCTATCGCTATCGCGCCAAACGCGACATGGCTCAGCCCGTCGCCGATCATAGAGTATTTCTTGAGCACAAGGCTCACGCCGAGCAGCGCGGCGCACAGAGAGACAAGCACCCCCACGATCAGCGCGCGGGTTATGAACGAATATGAAAACATTGTTTGTATGTATTCAATCATGCTTGTGGCCCCCTATGAACTCGGCGCCGGCGGCGGAGGTTTTGTATTCCTCGGCCGTTCCGTCAAACAAAACGCCGCCGTTCATGTGCAGAATTCTGCCCGAGTATTTAACGGCGCAATGCACGTCATGCGACACCATGACGATCGTCATGCCGTTTTTGTGCATCTCGTTTATTATATTAAAGAGCTCGGTCGTGACCACGGGGTCAAGCCCCGTCACCGGCTCGTCAAGGAACAAAATCTTATCCGCGGCGCACATTGCCCGTGCGAGGAGCGCGCGCTGCTGCTGGCCGCCGCTGAGCTCGCGGAAGCATTTGTTTTTTATCCCCTCAATTCCCAGAAGCGCCATTTTGTCATGGGCTTTTTTCTTGTCATCGGGCGAATAAAACGGAAACGGGCCGCGACTTTTGACGCAACCCGACAAAACCACCTCGAAAACCGAGGCGGGGAAGTCCTTCTGGACGGGGGTCTGCTGGGCGAGATAACCTATGTCGCTCTGCCTCAGCCCCTCGCCGTATATTATTTTTCCCTTTTCCGGCGCCTTGAGCCTGAGCAGGGCTTTGAGCAGCGTGCTTTTGCCGCTGCCGTTTCTGCCGATTATGCTCAGGTAGTCGCCGCGGTTTACCGAAAAGTTGATGTCCCTGGCGACGGTCAGACCCTCGTAGCCCAAAGACACGTTTTCGCATGTGATCAGCGGCATGATAACTCCTAACGTAGTGATTAGAGATTAGTGAACGTAGTGATTAGCGATTAGTGAATAGCGAATAGGACACGGGCGGCAGATTGCCGCCCCTACAGGTGTGACGGCATCATTTACCACCAATATTGTAGGGGCGGATATTATCCGCCCGAGACTTCCGTTAATGATTTGTGGCCCCGTTTATCCGTGGAAACGGAATACGGTAGTGCCACGCACCCGCTGCGCGGCTCCGGCCGCAGTAGGGGCGAATATTATCCGCCCGAGACTTCCATTAATGATTTGTGGCCCCGTTTATCCGTGGAAACGGAATACGGTAGTGCCACGCACCCGCTGCGCGGCTCCGGCCGCAGTAGGGGCGGATATTATCCGCCCGAGATTTCCGTTAATGATTTGTGGCCCCGTTTATCCGTGGAAACGGAATACGATAGTGCCACGCACCCGCTGCGCGGCTCCGGCCGCAGTAGGGGCGGATATTATCCGCCCGCCAAATCCGCATGTTTATGCGGATTTGGATTTTTGGGATTTATAGACGATAAGCGGGGCGGTTTTTTTGTCAACGCAATCTCGGGTGATCACCACTTTTTCCGCGCCCTTTGCCGAGGGTATCTCATACATAATGTCAAGCATTATGTCCTCGACCACGGTCCTGAGGCCTCTCGCGCCCGTCTCGCGCTTGGCGGCCTTCTCGGCGATAAGCTGCACCGCGTCGTCCTCGAACTCGAGCTCCACGCCGTCCATGTCAAGCAGGACCTTATACTGCTTGAGCAGCGCGTTCTTGGGCTCAATAAATATCTGCTTCAGCGCCTCAACATTCAAACTGTCGAGCGTGGTGACGATCGGCAGTCTGCCTATAAGCTCGGGAATTAAGCCGAACTTGATCAGATCGTCCGGAGTGACCTGTTTGAGCACCTCTCCCGTGTCGCGCTCGCTCTTGCTCTCGACCTTCGCGCCGAAGCCGAGCGTTTTTGAGGCCACGCGGGACTCGATTATCTTGTCAAGGCCGTCAAAAGCGCCGCCGCATATGAACAGAATATTAGTCGTGTCGATCTGTATAAAATCCTGCTGCGGGTGCTTCCTGCCGCCGTTGGGCGGCACGTTCGCGACCGTGCCCTCGAGTATCTTGAGCAGCGTCTGCTGCACTCCCTCGCCGCTGACGTCGCGGGTTATCGAGGGGTTCTCGGAACGGCGCGATATTTTATCGACCTCGTCGATATAGATTATGCCCTTTTGAGCAAGCTCAATGTCATAGTTGGCGGCCTGAATGAGCTTAAGCAGGATGTTCTCGACATCCTCGCCCACATAGCCCGCCTCGGTCAGCGAGGTCGCGTCCGCGATCACAAACGGCGCGTTGAGCCGTTTGGCCATGGTCTGGGCAAGAAACGTCTTGCCCGAGCCGGTAGGCCCGATCATTAATATATTGCTCTTCTGGAGCTCGACCTCGTTTGCCGCACTCTCGCGGCCTATCCGCTTATAGTGGTTGTAAATAGCCACGGACAGCGCCTTTTTTGCCTCGTCCTGGCCTATCACATACTCGTCAAGGAATTTGTGCAGCTCCTTCGGCTTTGGAAGCTCGCTGAGCTTCTCGAGCTTTATCTGTTCGCCCGAATTGTTATCCTCGTCGTCAAATTCGATGTTCAGAATGTCAATGCACAGCTCAACGCAGGCGTCGCAGATGTTCGCCACGGGGCCGTGGACCATTTTATGCACCTGGGATTCGGCCTTGCCGCAGAACGCGCATCTTTCCTCATTTTCTGATTTTCTTCCTGCCATTTAATTACCTCCGGCAAAATTAACGTTTTGTAACGATACTGTCGATAAGGCCGTATTTGAGCGCCTCCTCGGCGTCCATGAAGTTGTCTCTCTCGGTGTCTCTCTTAACAACGTCAAGAGGCTGGCCGGTGTTCTCGCTCAGAATTTTGTTCAGGTTTTCCTTGATCTTGATCATTCTGTCAACATGTATCTTCATGTCGGTCGCCTGGCCCTGAACGCCGCCCAGGGGCTGGTGGATCATGATCTCGCTGTTGGGCAGAGCGAAGCGCTTGCCCTTCGCGCCCGACGAGAGCAGGAACGCGCCCATCGACGCGGCCATGCCCACGCAGATCGTGGAAACGTCGGCCTTGGTGTACTGCATGGTGTCATAGATCGCCATGCCCGCCGTAACCGAGCCGCCGGGGCTGTTGATGTAAAGATTGATGTCCTTGTCGGGGTCCTCGCTGTCGAGGAACAGAAGCTGCGCCACAACAAGGCTGGCGGTAGCGTCGTTGACCTCGTCCGACAGGAAGATTATTCTGTCCTTGAGCAGTCTTGAGAATATGTCGTATGACCGCTCGCCTCTGCCCGTCTGCTCGATAACATAAGGCACAAGACTGTTTGTTATGATTTTGTTATCCATAAATATGACCTCCTGATAATATAATTCGTAATTAAAGCTTAAGGTTGATTTGACGCTTCAAATCAACCTTAATAAAATTGCCAAAATTATCGCGGTTTATTCAAAATCGGCGTTTTCCACCAAAAGCGCGATCGCCTTCCGGGCCTTGATGCGCTCGGTGATGTCGGACTCGGGGATGTATTTCTTGATGTCCTCGACCTTCATGCCGTTTTCCTTGCTGATGTTCTCATACTCACCGTTTATATCGTCCTCGGTCGCTTCGACCTTCTCGAGCTCGGCAACCTTCTCAAGCACCAGAGTTCTCTTGACGCGCTTTTCGGCCTCGGGCTTGTACTGGGCGCGGATCATGTCCATGGTCTGGCCGGTGTATTTCATGTATGATTGAAGATCAAGGCCCTGATAACGCATCTGCATATCCATATCCCGAACCATATTGTCGATCTGGCTGTTGATCATTTCCTCGGGAATGTCGATCTCGGCCTTCTCGCAAACCGCGTCAACCACGTTCTGCTCGGTCTCGTTCTTCGCCCTGTCCTCGTTCTGCTTTGTCAGCTTCTCGCGGATGTCAGCCTTGTACTCGTCGAGCGTGTCAAACTCGCTGACGTCCATAGCGAAGTCGTCGTCAGCCTCGGGGAGCTCCTTGAACTTGACGGAATTGATCTTCACCTTAAAGAGCGCGTCCTTGCCGGCGAGGTCCTCGGCGTGGTATTCCTCGGGGAACGTCACGTTAACGTCAACCTCGTCGCCCGTGCTCTTGCCGAGAAGCTGGTCCTCAAAGCCCGGAATGAACTGGCCAGAGCCGATCGTCAGATCAAAGTTCTCACCCTTGCCGCCCTCGAACGGAACGCCGTCAACCGAGCCGTCAAAGTCGATATTGGCGATATCGTCAGCCTGTATCGGTCTGTCATCGGCGGGAACAAGGCGCGAGTTGCGCTCTCTGATCTTTTCGATCTCGTCGTCAACGTCCTGATCGGTCACGGGATATTCGGCCTTTTCGGCCTTCACGCCCTTGTAGCCGTCAAGTTCGAACTCGGGCTTGACAACGACTTTGGCGGTGAAAACAATATCCTTCGTCGGGTCAATGCTGTCATCCTTGATGTCGATCTCGGGCTGGGCAACGGGATAAATTCCGTTTTCCTCCACCGCTTTATCATACGCGTCGGGAAGCACAAAGTTCACGGCGTCTTCATAAAAAATTTCCTTGCCGTAGGTCTTTTCGATAAGGAAGCGCGGAGCCTTGCCCCTTCTGAAGCCGGGCAGGTTTATCTTTTTGACATTCTTTTTGTAAGACCGCTCAAGCGCCTTTTCAAACTCCTCGGGCGTTACCGAGAACTCAAAGGTTACAGTGTTGTTTTCTCTCTCAACATTTGATTTAGCCATTAAAATTACCTCTCTATGCTCAATATGTATTATTTACATGTTTTTAAATTATAACATACCTATGCCGATATAACAAGAGTTTTTGCGAAAAAAATTAACAAAAATTCCCTTGTGCCCGCGCCGTTTTCTTATAAATTTATACTCTTTTCAGCGTTTCAGGCTCGTATAAGCTTCGGGACGAATTTAAGATAGTCGCTCGCGACCAGGATGAGCTTCACGCCCATAACGTCGCCTTGGACCGCGAAATCCTGCGCCGCCGCGTGAAGGTGGCCGTAGACGCAGGTCTTTACGCTGTATTCGTTAAATATGTCGATAAAGTCGTGATTGAGGCCGTTTTTCTCGACCGGCGGATAGTGCATTGCCGCGATTATCTCCTTGGGCCTGTGCGCTCTCGCGCTCTCAAGCGACAGGATCATCCTCTCCTTCTCGCGCAGGAACAGACGCTTGTCCTCGTCGCTCGAGTTTTCCTTGGCGATGTTCCAGCCGCGGGTGCCGCACACCGCGACGCCGCTTTCCTCACAGTAAAAGCAGTTGTTGTGGACAAATTTTATCGTGTCAAAGCCGTTCCGCTCGGTGAAGCCGCTCAGCTTGTTCATGGTCGTCCACCAGTAGTCGTGGTTGCCCTTCATTATTATCTTTGTGCCGTGGAGGCTGTTGATATAGTCAAAGTCGCGATAGGCGTCATCAAGATAAGTCGCCCACGAAATATCGCCGGGCATGATAACTATATCATTTTCACTGACAATGCTCTGCCAGTTCTCGGCCAGGCGGTCAACATAGTTGTCCCACTTCGGGCCGAAAACGTTCATCGGCTTGTCAATGCCAAGCGGCAGATGAAGATCCGAAATCGCGAATATCGACATAATATTACCTCAGTTTCATAAATTCTGTTTTCCGTGTTAAAATTTGCGCTCACTTTACCGCATACAAACGTCGCGCGGAGGGAACAATAAACCTGTTCCGAAATATAAATTCGAGATACCCGAAAGGAGGTTCATACCATGGACGGACACAACAACAAAATCGTTTGCAGAGTAAACGACTGCGAGTACCACGCGACGGACGACGTCTGCACCGCAAACTGCATCGAGGTCGGCTGCACGCAGAACTGCTGCAGCTCCTGCGACACCGAGTGCGTGACATTCAAACCGCAAAGCGGCGAGTAAAGCGGCGCATGTGGGCACGGCGACCCGCGGGCGGATAATATCCGCCCTACGGGTTGGCGGGCCTAACTTTTGGTGTAGGACGGCTGCGGTTGGATAGTGAATAAATCGTAAATCACCAAATCTTTTACGGCTCCCTCCGGGAGGGAGCTGGCAGCGGCTCGTCCGCTGACTGAGGGAGATTGGCGCGCTTACTCCTTCCACCGCTATCGCGGTCCCCCTCCCTCAAAGAGGGAGGTGTTTTCCATTTCGCGTCGCATTGCCACCAATATTGTAGGGGCGGATATTATCCGCCCGTTTTCACTCATGCAATCCTACTTACCCAATGCCGATTTTATGGCGGGGTACATATCTTTGGCGTCAATTATTTCGGTGAAGCGCGCGGGCTTTTGGCGGAGCGCCTCAAGCGAACCGGGAATATCCATATCGGTTTTCTCGCCGAGCAGGTCAAGCTGCTCAAAATCGTCGCTGCCGTATGGCTCAACGCCGAGCGCGGAGAGCACCGAGCCCGCGAACTTGAACGGGCTCGCAGTTGACGCGATGACCGTTTTTGTCATGTCGCCGGTCTGCTCGACGTACTGCCTGTAAACGTCGATCGCGACCGCGGTGTGCGTGTCGGGCGTGTATCCGCTGTCGGCGAAGGTGTTGAATATGCGCACCTTTGTGAAATAGTCGTCGCAGCAGCCCGCCCAGAACAGCTTGCCGATCCTGTTGTGCATTGTCTTTGTGACGGTGTATTTGCCGTCCTTCGCGAGCTTATCCATAAGCTCTCTTATTTTTTTGTCGTCGCAGCCCGAGGCGTCAAACAGCAGCCGCTCGAGGTTGCTCGAGATGAGAATGTCCATTGAGGGCGAAATGCTCTGATAGAAGTCGCGGTTCCTGTCGTATGTGCCCGAGCGCAAAAAGTCGGTCAGCACGTTGTTCCGGTTCGAGGCGCAGATAAATCTGTTGACGGGCAGGCCCATTTTTCTCGCGTAATACGCGGCGAGGATATTGCCGAAGTTGCCCGTGGGAACGCAGATGTTGATCTTGTCGCCGTTTTCGATCTCGCCGCCCTCGACCATGTCGCAGTAGGCCGAGACATAATAAACGATCTGCGGGAGCAGTCTGCCCCAGTTGATCGAATTGGCCGACGAAAGCACAAATCCGTTTTTGTCAAGCTCTTTTATTATCTTTTTGTCGGTGAATATTTTCTTAACGCCGTTTTGCGCGTCGTCAAAATTGCCGCGGATGCCGAAAACGCCGACGTTCGCGCCGTCCTGTGTTATCATCTGGCGCTTCTGCATGTCGCTCACGCCGTCGCTCGGATAGAAAACGATTATCCGTGTTCCGTCAACGTCGCGGAAGCCCTCGAGCGCAGCCTTTCCTGTGTCGCCCGACGTGGCGACGAGAATAACGACGGTCTTGTCTTCGCCCGTCTTTTTCATCGCGGTCGTCATAAAGTGCGGCAGGATCTGCAGCGCCATGTCCTTGAACGCGCAGGTGGGGCCGTGCCACAGCTCAAGAATATACTCGCTCTCGCCGATCTTGACGAGCGGCGCGACCTTCTCGCTGCTGAAGCTTCCGTCGCCGTATGCGCCCTCGGTGCATTTCGCGATCTCGGCGTCGGTAAAGTCGGTGAGGAACAGCTTCAATATAAAATTCGCCCTCTCGATATACGACATTCCCGCGAGCTTTTGTATGTCCGCCTTTTTAAGGCGGGGGAACGCTTCGGGGACGAACAGGCCGCCGTCGTCAGAAAGTCCCTTTTTGATCGCCTCGGCGGCTGTCAGCTTAAGCTCCTTGTTCCTTGTGCTGATATAGTTCATTCTCAATCAAACCTTTCAATATAATATAGCGTTATTACACACAGTAACAGAGGCCGTGAAGATCACGGCCCCTTTACAATACCACAAAAAACAAATTAAGTCAACAATTATATTTCCTAAATATATTGCTTAAAATCAATCAACGATATATTTCTTAACGTTCTCGCCTGCATCGGCAGCCTTGGCGCTGACCATCATGGTGAACGAAACGTTGAACTTCTTCTCAAACTTCTCAAGGTCGCTCACGAACTTGTCAAGCGTCTCCATGGTTCCGCTCTTGACGCTCTTGAAAACGCTGTCGATGAAGATATGGGTAACGTCGTAATCCTGCGCCAGAATTCCGCAGATGAGACCCTCGAACATGTCAAAGTTGCGTATCGAGAAATCCTCGGTATCGACCATGCGGGCCTTTCTCGAGATGTCGTGCATGAGGCGGTTGCCGTCGGTGATGCACACAACGTTGCCGTGCTCGGTGTTGACAGCCTCGTTAACGTCCTCAATGATTTTCTTGGTCTTGCCGCTTCCTTTAAGACCGATATGTATTTTTATCATGTTGATTACCCCTTTCCGGTTATTGATATTTTTGTCAGTCTTTTTTTATTATAGTCATATGATAACACAGTTATTCCGCATAATCAAGAATAATTTTTAAAATACCGGAAACTACTTGAGTCTCGCCTCAAGAGCCTCCTTGTCGGCCTCATAACCGGGCTTGCCGAGAAGCGCGAACATGTTCTTCTTGTAGCTCTCAACGCCCGGCTGGTTGAACGGGTTAACGCCCAGCAGGTAGCCGCTGATGCCGCAGGCCTTCTCGAAGAAGTAAACGAGCTGGCCGAAGGTGTACTCGTCAAGCTTCTCAAGCTCAACAATGAGATTGGGAACTCCGCCGTCAGTGTGCGCGAGCAGTGTGCCCTCAAACGCCTTTTTGTTAACGAAGTCCATAGTCTTGCCGGCCAAGAAGTTCAGGCCGTCAACATTGTCCTTGTCGGTCGTCATCTCAATGTCGGACTTTGAGTTCTTGACATAAAGAACGGTCTCAAAGAGCTGGCGTCTGCCGTCCTGGATGTACTGGCCCATTGAGTGCAGATCGGTCGAGAACGACGCGCCCGCGGGGAATATGCCCTTCTTGTCCTTGCCCTCGCTCTCGCCGTAGAGCTGCTTCCA
>CANRGH010000013.1 GCA_947630135.1 uncultured Monoglobus sp. | reverse complement strand
ATTTTATATACATAATTCTAAGTTATCCTTTATTTCTTAAGTGTAATCGTCAAAATATACTTGCAATTATAATAATTTGTGGTATAATAATTATAATGACTCAATAAAATATAAAGAGGTGACAAACATGAATAAATTTATAGACAGAGACAGCGAAATGGAAATCCTGCAAAATGAATATGACAGGAACGGTTCTTCCCTTGTTATACTTTACGGTCGTAGGCGCGTGGGAAAAACTACATTGATTTCGGAATTTATAAAAGATAAATCGGCGCTGTTTTTCCTTGTAAGCGAGGAAAGCGAGGTGCAAAACAGAGCGGATTTCAAGAACAAAGCCGCTGAATTTATTGACAATGATTTGCTGCGCGGAGCTTCGGTGCAGGACTGGAATATTATATTTAAGGCGATTATGAACACGCCGTTTGCAAAAAAACCTATTATAGTTATAGATGAGTTCCAATATCTCGGAAAGTCAAATCCGGCATTCCCGTCCGTTTTTCAGCGTATATGGGAAGAAACACTCAAGGATCGCTCCGTTATGGTGATTTTATGCGGCTCACTGATTTCTATGATGGAGTCACAGACGCTTGCCTATAACAGCCCTTTATATGGTCGGCGTACCGCTCAGATTAGGCTTAAACAAATTCCGTTTCGGTATTACAAGCAATTCTTTCCTCAAAAAAGCGAAAGGCAGCTTATTGAGATGTATTCCGTAACCGGCGGAGTTCCGAAATATATTGAGGCTTTTGCGGAATGTGATGATATTTACACAGCAATAGAAAAAAGCGTGCTGAATCCTATGAGCTATCTGTATGATGAGCCGCATTTCCTCTTACAGCAGGAGGTATCGGAAATAGGCAGCTATTTTTCCGTGATACGAGCCATAGCCGCCGGAAACAGTAAGTTGTCAGCCATAGCGTCGCTGCTCGAGGTTAAATCCACGAGCCTTACGAAATATCTGAAAACTCTTATTGACTTGGATATTCTTGAGCGGGAAGTCCCGGTGACGGAAGATAATCCCCAAAAAAGTAAGAAGGGCTTGTATAAAATAAAGGATAACTATATCAGATTTTGGTTTGCGTTTGTCTATCCAAATATGAGTTTCATAGAAAGCGGTCATGCAGAAATTGCAGCGGGGAAAATACGCGATGGGCTCGTCAGTCGTCAAACCGCGTTCGTGTATGAGGATATATGTCGCGAGAGGATGTGGGAGCTAAATACCTCCGGCGCTTGGCCGTTCCTGTTCTCGAGAGTCGGACGATATTGGTCGGGAAACACTGAAATTGACATAGCCGCAATAGATCCGGATGACGCGAATATTATACTTGGAGAATGTAAATATTGGAACGAACCTGTAGGGTTAAATGTTCTGCGCGATTTGGAAGAGAAAACAAAAGATGTTGATTGGCACAGAAATACGAGGAAAGTTTGGTATGTTTTATTCAGTGTAAGCGGATTTACACCTGAATTGGAAGAACTGGCCGCAAAACGTGAGGACATTTTGCTGGTAAGTTAATATAAGCTAAAGTATATCCTGTTTATGACTCTCAATAATTATTTGCTGAAATTTTACAAGTCATTGTAGCAAAACAGTACTAAAAAAACACGAGTGCGAGTTTATATACAGCATTATGTGTTTAAATAAATAAAGACGCAGTCGATTGAAATAGGACTGCGTCTTTTATGATAGTATGATTATTTTGCGTCATGCAATATTTTTCTTGCCGTGGCTAGGATTGCCGGATCAATCGGTGTGTTTTCCCAATAACATTGATCAACGAACATTTGTAAAGTTGAAAAATATTCGGGATATATAACGATATAGGCCTCAAGGACCGCTTCGGAATAATCTTTACCATTTTTAATTGCTGCAATCTGCTCGGAGAGCAGAGGTCTCAACATAGTTTCTGCCGTCTGATACACATTGGGACGCTGCATAATGTCAATTATTGTCCGTATAGAGTTTTGAGATATTGCCGAAAGCTCGGCGTAGCCGCAGCCGTTTGTTTCGCCTTTTGCCACCGCATGACGTATGAGAGTATTAGCTCGTCCGCTTGCGGGGCCGTAGCCCAAGCCGTTAAATACTTCGTCCAATATGCCGCCAATAATTTTTTCTGTGGTTTGAATTGCCTGCTCGGATGCGTCAAGAGGTGCGGCTTCCCTCGGAATATCCGCAGCGATCGATGTTGTTGAAAGCATAACCGATAAAATGACCGTTAAACTCAGTGTAAATAATTTTTTCATAATGAAACCTCCTTAAATTTTGATATTAATATTATAACATGTGCTCAAATTAAAGACAAATTTGACCGTCAAAAAATTTTTTAAAAAATTTTTAAATACTCCGAAAAAACTGCGGAGTATAGGATATATAATGATTTTCGGTTGATAAAACCGATACAAAGAAAGCGCGGAGGATAATGCCGCTGCATAATAAAGAGCTGACAAATACGTTCCGGTACGGACGAGCCTGCGGATAAATGCGCCATGACCCGGTTTCGGTGAGCGAGAAACATATTATCCCGAATTAAGCCGCAGCTTAAACGGCGATGACTCTGTATCGGGGGATACTTCTATTCAGTCACAGCATGAGCGGATAGCAATTCAGGGCTCCCGCAAAGCCATGTGCTTTGTGGGAAAAGGAGCAATCGCTTTTAAAGCGAAGTGTTTGCTTTTAAAGCAAATGCGAGCCCGTAAAGCGAATTGCGACGCCGTCGCACGCAATGAGGATAGTCCGGGCGGATGCCGGGAAGGTGAAACTCCAATGAGCGGTCTTGCAAACCGCTGTTTGTCGGGCTTAAATAAATATCAACAACAAAAATAGCATTGATCCTATGCTGATTTTGTTGTTGATATTGAAAATTCATAGGATAGGCAGGGATGTGTTATTGAACGAAAAAGTCCAAAGAATTTCCGAAACCGAGTTTGTTATAGAAAAAGAAAAATATGAGCCGATCATATTGATCTTTAACGAAGCCGATAACAAAGAAGTTGAAAACTCGATACTGGAAAATTTATTGATTTCTTATGAAAACCGTTTAGGTAAAGAAGTAGCGAGCAGCGTCTGATAACAGGCGCTGTTTTTTTATGCAGAGGCAAAATTGACATAAATATATTTGGTATAGTAGTATTTTAATATAAGATGTTTGAAAAGTTAATATGAATAATGACTTTGCATAATTAAATTATGTGGGGTGACAAAACCATGAAAAAAGCATATTGCTTATACAGAGTGTCAACCAAAAAGCAGGTTGATGTCCAAAAAGACGATATACCTATGCAAAAATTAGCCTGTCATGAGTTTGCCGAGCAAAACGGCTGGATAATTACAAAAGAGTTTTATGAGAAAGGCGTATCGGGCTTTAAAGTATCTGCAAATGACAGAGATGCCATACAGGATTTAAAAACGGCGGCTCAAAAACATGAGTTTGAGGTACTGCTTGTATATATGTTTGACAGGCTCGGACGAATCGACAGCGAAACGCCGTTTGTCGTTGAGTGGTTTATATCTCAGGGCATAGAAGTATGGAGCACACAGGAGGGGCAGCAAAAGCTTGAAACTCAGGGCGATAAACTTATGAACTATATCAGATATTGGCAGGCAAACGGAGAAAGTGTTAAAACATCAATGCGTCTAAAAACAAGGATGGCACAACTTACAGCCGAGGGAACATATCATGGAGGAGTGGTTCCGTTTGGCTACAGAGCCGTAAACAAAGGAAGGAAGAATAAGAAGGGTCAGCCGGTAAAAGACCTTGAACTTGATCCGGGCGAAGCCGAAATTGTAAAGACCATATTTAATAAGACTCTGAACGAAGGCTACGGCTCATACAGATTAGCGGAATATATAAACAGCCTCGGCATAAAAACTCATAACGGCAGCTGCTTTCAATGCAATACGATCAACAGAATATTAAAGAATAGGCTGTACTGCGGCTACTATGCCGCGGGTGATACGATCTCTCCAAAGCTTGAACACCTTGCGGTTATAGACGACAATGTATTTGACAGCGTTCAGCATATCTTAAAACAGCGTTCGGGCATAAATGATGAAAAACAGCATATAGCCAGAACAACAAAGGGCAAAACGCTGCTTTCTGGAAATATTTATTGTGCGCATTGCGGCGGAGCGCTTAACGCTTCAAATAAAATCGAAAGCCATAAGAGAAAAGACGGAACGGTATGTTCACATCAGACTATAAGATATATTTGCTATCATAAAGCCCGAAAATTAAATGAGTGCGATGGACAATCCGTATATATGGCAAATAAAATCGACAATGTTATTCTTGAAATCGTAGAGCATTATTTATCCGCGATCAAGCAAACGCCGAGAGATAAAGCTCTTGAGCTGCGCTACAGCCGAGAAATAGACGAAAAGAAAAAACTTAAAGCCGAGCTTGCAAGGCAGAAGTTTAAACTTGAAAATCGCCTGAACGAACTTGCCGCAGAGATCGGTAAATGTTTGAGCGGCGAAAGCGTGTTTACAATAGATGTGCTGTCGCTGTCTATTGACTCAACAAAGAAAGAGCTTAAATCAACAGCGGATAAATTAACGGAATGTGATACAGTGCTCTCGGAAAAGACAAAAATTTTCAATAAACTCGACTATTACTATCAGCAGTTTGTGACATGGGCGGACGAATTTAAAAACGCTTCAAACGAGCGGAAGAAGATGATAATTTGCGGGTTGATAGACTATGTAAAGGTGGGCAGAGGGTACAAGATAGAAATTAAGTTTAATATAAGCTACAGACAATTCTTCAGCGAAAACTGCCGCTATATTCCGAAATGTAATAATTTAGCGGCAAACGTAACGGAGGAAACAACAGCAATATAGAACAATCCATGGAAAAGTGCGAAAATTCATGCGCGAATTTATGGGTTGTTTTGTTGACGTATGGCAGAGCATGCGGCTGTTAACCGCAGGGTCGTTGGTTCGAGTCCAACTGGAGGAGCCAAAAAAAGCCTCGGATTTCCGGGGCTTTTTAGTTTTGTATAAAATCGACGAAAATATAATTTTACGGGCGGCCGGGGTCGTCCGCCCCTACGGGTTTGATACAATTCGCACGGTTTGTGGCGATCCGATATATCTCCGGCGCCGTAGGGGCGGATAATATCCGCCCGCTCTATTCACTAATCACTACGTTAGCCGATTGACAAAATCAATATGCATATGGTATAGTAAAAATAAGTTGGGAAATATTTGTTACCTGCCTTAGGTTATCATGGTATATTGATATTTCCTCAAAGCGTGGAAAAAACAGATATAGGGCTGGTGGACTAAATGAAAAAACATAATGTAATTTTATTATCTGTTTGCTTAATATGTATAATTTTTGCTATTGGCGCGGTTTATGTGGTGAAAATGTTTATTAATGGGGAATTATCCGATGAAATAGATGTTATGGCCACCAATGTATCAGTTGAGAATTGTAATTCGGAAAGCTATGAAAAATTAGTTGGGCTTTTTAATCCTAAGTGGTCAGAGCGGCAGAGTGATGAATTAATTAATAATTATTTGAATTATAATGACATATGTATTGATTATGTATTTGGAAACAGAAACGACAAAATAACTATGACAGATGTTCGTATAGAGCCGATTTTGCCTGATGAATTAAAAGGATATATATTGTTTTATAATACCGGAAACGGCACATATCATATTAATTTGGAAGCAAACCAAAAGAGCGGGCTTAAACAGCACATTATTTTGAAGAAAGATGTACTATCAAGTAATATTGAAAATATGATAACGGAGATGTCTATTAAAATAAAATATCACGCTAACGGATTTCGGTATAGTATCACGATGCCGTTAAACTTGACAGCGCTAAGTGTACAATATGCCGGAGCCCAAATGAATGCCTCAAACAGTAGTCTTGATAATATAGCAATCAATGATAAAGAATCAGGGATTTTGCTTGGGCAAAAAATTAAGGCATTATCGGATAATCCCGAAATGAGCAAGGTGGTTATTATTGTTGACGGCTATGAAATTACAAAAAAAGATATTGAAGCCGAAAGAATTAATAGTACTATGACAAATTCCGGAACATTTGAGGAAAGAGTTGAAGAATTAATACGCGTCACGGTGCTTAATGCTGAGGCTGAACGGTTGGGAATATTGCCTTCGCAGGATAGAATTGACAATTATTTGGCACAAGTCAAAACAGGATTGGAGGAAGGCAAAAATGATTTTTTTGTTGGTTATATAGAGGGAATGGGAATAACACAAGACGAATATTTTAAAAATATTGAAGATGTTACATACAAGATATTTCAAAGAGAAGCGTTGTGGAATCAGGTTGGCCCGGAAGGGAAATATGGAAGTTATGATGATTATTCCAAGCATTTGGTGGATAAAGCCGATATTCAGATTTTAGACTCGGAACTTAAAAAATTGTTAAATTAAGTGATGTCAAATATATGTCAACAGAATTAGCTTTAGATAGGTTAAGAAAGGAATTTATAACAATAAGGAGGTAAAGCGTATGGCAGAGCTTTTATATCAGGGACACGCAAGTTTTCGGCTGACTCTCGGAACGGGCGAGGTTATCTATATTGATCCGTTCGCGGGCGAGGGATATGACAAAAAGGCGGATCTGATAATCGTGACGCATCAGCATCCCGACCACAACAGGATAGACATGGTGCCGCGCTCCGAAGGCTGCGTGATATTCCAAAACAGCGACGCGATAACAAAGGACGGCTATAAGACGCTCGATTTTGCGGGGGTCCGCATTGAGCCGACGCAGGCGTATAACAAAAATCACGACGCGGGGGAGTGCGTAGGCTATCTTGTCACGCTCGGCGGAAAAACGCTGTATTTCGCGGGCGACACATCAAAAACCGAGCAAATGGCGGAGCTTAAAAACAGAAATATCGACTACGCGTTTTTGCCGATCGACGGGTATTTCAACATGGGCATACCCGAGGCGATCGAGTGCGCCAAGCTTATCGGGGCAAAGCATACCGTTCCGATACACATGTCGCCGGGTAAGCTTTTTGACCGCGAAAAAGCCGAGTGGTTCAAAACGCCGTCCGCTATGATTGTCGAGGCGGGAGAGGTAATAGAAATTTAGCTTAAAGCGGAAAACGCAGTCGCAATTAAGAGGGTATATTATGCATGATATTTGGAATCCGTGGCACGGGTGCCGCAAAAAGAGCGAGGGCTGCGACAATTGCTATATGTTTTTCCTCGACCGGATGCGCGATAGGGACGGCTCGGATATTTTTAGAACAAAGACCGGCTTTAAATACCCGCTGCAGAAGGACAGGCGGGGAAATTACAAGGTGAAAAGCGGCGAAATGCTGCGTGTGTGCATGACCTCGGACTTTTTTCTTGAGGAAGCGGACGCGTGGCGCGATGAGGCGTGGGATATAATAGCGCGCAGGCCCGACGTTAAATTCTTTTTGCTGACCAAGCGGCCGGAGCGCGTAGCCGCGCATCTTCCGCGCGGCTGGGGTGACGGCTGGGAAAATGTGTTTTTCAACGTCACCTGCGAGAACCAAAGGCGCGCCGACGAGCGGATACCGATAATGCTTGAGCTGCCCTTTAAGCACAAGGGCATAATGTGCGCGCCGTTTATCGGGCCGGTCAGCATCAGAAAATATCTCGGGAGCGGACAGATAGAGCAGGTGCTGTGCGATGGCGAAAATTACGACGGCGCGCGTCCGTGCAATTATGACTGGGTGAGAGCGCTGCGCGAGGAGTGCATTGAATATGATGTGACGTTTGTTTTCTGCGGCACGGGGCGGAGATTTATAAAGGACGGCAGGCTTTATAAAATCGAGGGAAACACGCTGCAGAGCACGCAGGCCTATAAATCGGGCCTCAGCTATCGCGGCAGGCCGATTGAGTTCAAGCTGTACGACGATTGGGGAATGCCGATACCCGAGGATAGGCTGTATGTTCCGCGCTTTCGCGAGCGCTGCCAAACCTGCGGTATGAAGATCAGCTGCAACGGCTGCAGCGACTGTGGCAATTGCGAACAGGCGTGAATATTTTAAAACAAAAAATTGCCGATGGGCAAAACAGACAAAAAATGGCGGTTTTGCATATACAACCGCCACAAGGGATTGGACATTATGGAACAGATGATATATGTAAATCATAATTAAAACCTCTAAGATTTTGAGAAAGCAAAATCATTGTGCGATCGCGTATATTATGAAAGGTAATTAATAATATGAAACCTCAAAAATATATTTCAAAAATTGGCGAAGCGTATGAAGTCATCACTTGTGGAACAAACAGCGAGAATGGAGAGACGGTAGTAATATACCGTTCATTGTCCGAGAAAGGACGAATCCTTGTGTGTTCAAAATCTTGGTGGGATAAACGGGGCTTTCTTTTGCCGAATGATTATTCGAATGGCAAAATTACACGTTATAGTTCTCCGGAAGATAAGATAAAGTTATTCATGTCGCTGTTTATAGGGCGTCCCGATGTATACGCAAAGCGTTGGGAAAACAAAGCCGGAAAGTGCGGTTATTCGCCCGTGTGTTTGAATGAATGGAATCCGTCCGTATGTCTTAAGCCGTTGGGGAAATGCTCCGATTGTCAATATAAGAATTATGCAAAATTTGATCGTAAGGCAGTATATGACCATTTAAGCGGCAAAATTACCGTCGGTATTTATCCGATGTTATTCGATGAAACGTGTAGATTTCTTGCTATAGACTTTGATGACGGAAATTGGAAACATGATATTCAAGTTGTGTATGAATTGTGTAAAAGCAAGAAAATACCGACATATATTGAGCGCTCACGCTCCGGTGC
This sequence comes from uncultured Monoglobus sp., assembly GCA_947630135.1. Taxonomy (GTDB): domain Bacteria; phylum Bacillota; class Clostridia; order Monoglobales; family Monoglobaceae; genus Monoglobus. The sequence goes on along the minus strand of CANRGH010000013.1, from coordinate 51,763 downwards.
CGGCGGTCACTTATGGATGTTTTTCTCTGAGAACATTTCGGCTTCGCTGGCGCGTAAACTGGGCGGCTGCATATTAACAGCGGCTATGAATGAGCGTCATGAGATAAAATTCTCATCATATGACAGATTATTTCCAAATCAGGATACAATGCCAAGAGGAGGATTTGGAAATTTGATTGCTCTGCCTCTCCAGAAAGAACCCGGAAAGCAAGGCAATTCAAAATTTGTTGACGAAAATTTTCAAATATATCCTGACCAATGGGCTATTATGTCAGAAATTAAAAAAATATCAAATTCTGAAGTTAATAATTTTATTAAAGCTTTAGGCGGCTCTGACACAGGTGATTTATATGAAGATAGTTCGGAAAAGCCGTGGGAAACAAAACGGCCCATTATTCTTTCCGAAAACGATTTTCCCAAAGAAGTCAATATAATTGCGGCAAATATGCTTTATATAGAAAAGCTCGGAATATCATCTAAAGGACTGTCACATATCAAGCGCCTCGCTGCATTTAAAAATCCGGATTTTTATAAAGCTCAGGCAATGAGACTGTCAACATATAATAAGCCGAGAATCATTTCATGCGCCGAAGATACCGGCGAATATATTGGTTTGCCGCGCGGGTTGTATGACGAGGTAATGCGGATATTCGCCGCTAACGGCATCAATATGAATTTGAAGGATAAAACAAATAAGGGTCGTCATATTAATGTTGCATTTAACGGTATTTTGCGTCCGGAACAGGAAGAAGCAAAAGCTAAAATGCTTAGCGTAAATACAGGCACATTATATGCGACAACCGCTTTTGGAAAAACCGTGGTTGGCGCAAGTATTATTGCAGAACGTAAGGTTAATACACTTATTCTTGTGCACCGAACAAGCCTCTTGAAACAATGGATTGAAAGGCTGAAAGAATTTTTAATAATAGATGAAGAGTTACCTATTGAGTATACACCTAAGGGCAGAATACGCAAAAAAGACATAATCGGACAAATCAGCGGAGCAAAAAACAGTCCGAGCGGAATTATAGATGTTGCGGTTATGCAGTCGCTTGTCTCGGAAGGAGAAGTAAAAAGTATTGTAAAGAATTATGGTATGGTTATTGTTGATGAATGTCATCACGTTTCAGCATTCAGTTTTGAACAGATATTGAAAAACGTAAGCGCAAAGTATGTTTACGGCTTGACCGCAACCCCTGTACGGCAGGACGGACACCACCCTATTATTTATATGCAGTGCGGGAACATTGCTTATAAAGAAAATTGTAAAATCGCTTTAGAAAAACATTCATTTGAACATTATATGATACCGAGGTTTACTCGGTTTTATAGTAGTAACGAAAGCGTTCAAAGTTTATACGCCGATATGGCAGAAAATGAAATAAGGAATGCCATGATAATCAGTGACTGTATTAAAAATGTTCAAGAAGGCAGAACGCCGATTATTCTAACTGAACGTACAAATCATGTGGATATTTTGTCTGAAAAATTAAAAGGCTACAATGTCATTAAGTTGATCGGAGGTATGGGGAACAGGTATAATTCAGAATTATTAACAAGACTGAACAAGATTTCCGATGATAATAGTTTAATACTGATCGCTACAGGGAAATATGTTGGAGAAGGTTTTGATTTTCCGCGTCTTGATACACTACTGTTGGCTATGCCTATTTCGTGGAAAGGGACACTTAGTCAGTATTCGGGTAGGCTTCACAGAGAATACGCGGGAAAAACAGAAGTCAGAATTTATGATTATATAGATATTCATGTGCCTATAATTGAAAAAATGTATCAAAAAAGGCTTAAAGGATATAATAGTATTGGCTATAAAATAAAATGTTCAGATAATGAAAAATATGATATCAGCAGCATATATAATACCGATAATTTTATGGAAACATTTGCAGTCGATATAACAGAGGCAAATAATGAAGTAATAATAGCAAGTCCGTTTTTATCCAAACGCACAATCGGCAAATTGATAGACAGATTTGAATCCATGACGGCTAAATTAAAGATCATAACCAGACCGGAAACCGATTATAAAAATGAAAACACGAAGCGCAAAGTCCGTGAATGCATAAATATGCTTAAAGCCCGAGAAATAAAGGTAAAATTCATTTCTAAAATGTATCAAAAATTTTCGGTTATCGACAGACAGCTGATTTGGTACGGAAGCATAAATTTTCTGGGTCTCAGTACATCTGAAGAAACCGTGATGAGACTTAAAAACACAGATATTGCAATAGAACTTTTGGATAGCGTAAAAGAATTATTAACAGAATTCGTGTGAGTGATTAATCTTCGTATAATATGTATTTGAAAAATCAAAGAATTATCCAAAAATCCGGAATCATATGAGAAAAGGCGTGAATATTTTTAAAGACAAAAAATTTTAAACAGAAAAACGGCGGTTTTGCAGATAAAACGGCCGTTTTTGGTTATTAAATATTATTTTGCGCTATGCGCGACATAGCTTTTTACCGACTGCTCGATAAAACTGTTTAGTGATATGTGTCGAGACTGCGCCATAAGGCTTGCCTGCCTGTGAAGTTCCGGGCTTATCCGCACATTAAAGCTGCCTTTGTATTGCTGTTGCGGATCTTTCCCGTTTTCGGCGCAAAACTCCAAGTATTCGTCAACAGCGTCATGAAAATCTCGGATCAGACTTTCCACCGTGTCTCCCTCGAATGAGATCGAGTCGGTGATCCCTGCGACTTTTCCGAAGAACACCTCGTCCTCCTCGGAGAAATTTACCGTTCCTATATAGTTTTTGTATCTTAATGTGTTGTTGCTCATATGAGATCACGCTCCTTTAAATCATTAATCAAATTCTGCACCTGATATGCCTTTAATATATTTCTCGGGTGGGGTTTGTGCATACGAATATAGTCTTTGCTTGCGTTTGAAAAAGCTATCCTTGATCCGCCGGTTTTTCCGCCGGGAAGAATATCGTATCCGAAATATTTTAGCAGTTGAGCCGCTTCGTCAAATGTGAAATCTTTCGGTTTCAGCTTTAGCCTTGCGATCAATTTCTCTTTTTTGCTCATATTCTCCTCCATGTTGCAACTATTGTTAGTTACAATAATATTATATCAGCAAATTTATAGATTGTCAATAATAATTTGACAGCAAATTCTCGGTATGATATAATATCGGTGCGACATAATTTCATATTATTTACACATCATAAGTATGTAGTTTTTTGCTTTAGGCAAAAATGCATACTCTCTTTTCACATACTTGTGGTGTATATATCGGTATGTATGAAATTGTGTCGCAGCAATCGGAGTTGTGCATTTTTCGTGCGCGGCTCCAAGGGGCTGCGCATTTTTATTTACTTAAATTTAAATGATTTGACAGTCGATTTTGGGTATGATATAATATCGGTGCGACAACTCCAAGTTAATATTTTGTCTATTTCACGGCATTATATGTTTGTAAAAACGTGTATGCTTTGATTGTCATTGTCGTGAATTAGATTAATATTGCGCAATTGGAGTGTGTCGCAGCATTAAATCAAAGCGGCGTTTTTATGCGCGGCTGTGATTTAACGGCTGCGCATTTTTTGTTGTGAAAAGCATTTCTTTTTGGGGGCACGGGCGGCCGAGGTCGTCCGCTCGTTAGCCTCGCCCGCCTTTAGGAGGGAGAGGTGGATTTTCGCCGAAGGCGAAAAGACGGAGAGGGAGGCGGACCAATATAGGTATATAACTCCCTCTCAGTCTGCTTCGCAGACAGCTCTCCCCCTTAAAAGGAGGCGAGCCAAACGGGCGGATGATATCCGCCCCTACAGCATTTTCACACTTGCTGCAATCCATAAATTTGCAAAAAATAAAAAAATATATAAAAAACTGGAGGTAAATCAAAATGAAAAAAAGACTTATCATCATTGCGTTGGCATTAACTATGCTGTGCGCGGCAGTGCCCGCGGGGATAAACGCGTTCGCGGCGGGCGATGTGACGCGCGCTGAGTGGGTGTCTCAGCTTGTCGCCACGTTTGACATGACGGTTGAAAACGACGAGAATATGCCCGACAACTATTTCAGCGACATATCCGAGGACATGCCGTATTACCGCGACATACTGCTTGCGGTTGAATTTGGCGTGATAAACATTGAAGCGGGAGACCCGTTCTATCCCGACGAGCCCGCGACGCGTGAGTTCACCGCCCAGACGCTTAACTCCTGCCTGCTGTTTCAGCTTGGCGAGGGTGAGGGATACACATTTTCCGAATCGGGCAGCGTGACATACCCCGACGATATACAGGTTGCGATAAACCGCGGCTGGTTCAAGCTGTCGGGCAATAACTTTATGCCCGAACAGGCTGTAACGACCGCCGAAATGACCGCTATGCTTGACGACGCCAAAGCCGTCCTCGCAAGCGAGGTAATAGACGAGAACCACCAAAACACATTTGAGTTTGCGCCCGGTGTTATCGAGATACCCGCGACCGCGAATACTTCGATCGCCGCCGACAACACGGTGACAATAACCGACTATGATCCCAAAATTAAAATCGGAGATATTTTTGTGGTATACACTGGCGACCTGCCCGTTGCGCTGAAAGCGACAAATGTCACCACCGACGGCAATACGACAATCATATCCGCCGCAAGTGAAGGCGCCGAAGGCGCCATAGTTTCAGGCGACGCCGAGGGAGTTATAGATCTCGATCTTGAAAATTTTGAGTTTGACGAAACAGAGACGTATTCGGTAGTTGATACCTCGCGGGCAAACGCCGCGGCAGAAGAATTTACCGTTGAGGCCGCGGGCATAAGCTGGGACAAAAAGACCGAGACATTAACAGGCTCAAAAAAGATAAAGCTTGGCGGTTCCACAGTCGGCAGCATTACCTTTGTCATGAAGGGTATGCGTCTTGAATTCAAGGCAAGCATTGGCGAGATCGTTATAGTTTCGGACGACACAAAGATCACAACAAATATCAAAGTTGATCTCGGCGATTATGCGGGCATACCCAAAAGTCTTGTTTTGGGAAATATAAACATCGGAGGCGTTGGAAATATCTCGCTTTCGATGGAGTATAACATAGAAGGTGAGCTTACATACAACTGGAACGGCTCAACGAGAACGGGCTTTTCGTTTGAGGACGGCTATTTCCGCGTTATAGCCGATTTTTATAAGAAGAACGCAGACTTAAACGGCAGCGCGGAGCTTAAAGCGGGACTCAGGCTTTCGGCAAGCGTCAAATCATGGTTCGGAAGCGGCGGAATATATGCGTCGATAGGCGTGAAAATGAGAGCGGAGTTCCATTCATACGACAGCGGCAGTCCGCAGCTATGCGTCACGACCAAAGGATATATGTACGCGGAGGTAGGCGCGTCGGCGACACTTTTCGGACAGAAGTGCGGGCCGAAAACAAAAGAGATATACAACGAATACAACAGCCCGATAAGAGTTGTGTACCACTATGAGGACGGCAAACTTGTAACAAGCTGCGCGCGGGGCTTGGACCTTAAGTACACGACCTCGCCGTGGTCAAGATATTTTAATCCCTACTACGGTCAAGGCTCTTACGGAGACGGAGGCACAGCCGAGCCTATCATTATATGGGAATACAAAGTAGAAGACGACGGCAACGCCACAATAACCAAATTCAGAGGCAACGCCTCCGCTGTTTCGATACCCGAAACCATTGATGGGTATACCGTGACTAAGATAGGTAGTAGTGCGTTTGAGAATTGCACATCTATAGTTAGTATAGCTATGCCAAATACTATAATTGAAATAGGAACTGATGCATTTAGAAATTGCGCAAACTTAAACAATGTAAAATTGCCTAAGTATCTTGACAGCATAGGATATCGGACTTTTGATGGATGCGACATGTTAACCGAGATTGAAATTCCCAAATCATTAACAACCGCTTATAATTTTAATGAGTGGGGTCCATTTAACAACAGCGGTATAAAGATAGCTACTTTTGAAAGTGGGACAACACAAGTGGTAGCGCGTTTATTTTCAGGAGCAAATAATCTTGAAAATGTTACATTGTTAGATACCATGACATATATAGGGGATGGAGCTTTTTCATCTTGTGAATCACTAAGTCAAATTACAATACCAAATGCGGTAACAAGGATAGATGATTCTGCATTTCAAGGATGTTCGTCTTTAGATGAAATCACGTTGCCTGACTCGGTAATAAAAATAGGAACTGATGCATTTAGAAATTGCATAAATTTAAACAGTGTAAAGTTGCCTAAGTATCTTGACAGCATAGGTTATCGGGCTTTTGATGGGTGTAACATGTTGACTGAGATTGAAATTCCCAAATCATTAACAACCGCTTATAATTTTAATGAGTGGGGTCCATTTAACAACAGCGGAATAAAGACAGCTACTTTTGAAAGTGGGACAACACAAGTGGTAGCGCGTTTGTTTTCAGGAGCAAATAATCTTGAAAATGTTACATTGTTAGATACCATGACATATATAGGGGATGGAGCTTTTTCATCTTGTGAATCACTAAGTCAAATTACAATACCAAATGCGGTAACAAGGATAGATAATTCTGCATTTCAAGGATGTTCGTCTTTAGATGAAATCACATTACCTGACTCAGTAATAAATATCGGAATTGATGCATTTAGAAATTGCACAAATTTAAACAGTGTAAAGTTACCTAAGTATCTTGATAGCATAGGTTATCGGGCTTTTGATGGATGTAACATGTTGACCGAGATTGAAATTCCCAAATCATTAACAACCGCTCATAATTTTAATGAGTGGGGTCCATTTAATAACAGCGGAATAAAGACAGCTACTTTTGAAAGTGGGACAACACAAGTGGTAGCACATTTATTTTCGGGAGCAAATAAACTTGAAAATGTTACATTGTTAGATACCATGACAAAAATAGGGGACGAGGCTTTCAGAGAATGCGGAGCAATAAAAGCTATCAGCATACCAAATAGCATTACCGAGATTGGAACAAATTCTTTTTTAAGATGCAATTCGTTAACGTCTGTTATTATACCCGATTCGGTAACAAGCATGGGGACCGGTGTTTTTAGTGACTGTATAAATATTCAAAAAATAGTCTTGCCGACTAAAATATCAAAATTGCCCAATTACACTTTTAAAAATTGTATTTCTTTAACTAATATTGAGTTGCCAACTTCTTTTACACAAATAGGAACCGAGACATTCTATGGATGTTCAGAATTAAAAAATATTGATATACCAGATCAGATAACTAATATTGAGGACAAGGCATTTTATGCAAGTGGATTGACAAGACTTACACTTTCAAAAAATGTGTCATTTATTGGTTCATCGGCTTTTGAAAACTGTGATGCTATGACGAGTGCGGTTATAAATGGCTTGGGAAGTATCGGAAACAGCGCATTCTATGACTGCGATGCTTTGACGTCGATCAGTATTGCCGACGGTGTTACGGAGATAGGACGCGAAATGTGTTACGGCTGTGATAAATTAACCGATGTTAAGCTCGGCAAATATATAGAAAAGATTCCCGATTCGGCGTTCAGGCTTTGTCAGAGTTTGGAGACGGTAAATATTCCGAGGTTCTGCACGACTATTGCCGCCAATGCTTTTGCGGAGGATACCAAGCTGAGCTTGGCTTATATTCCGCCTTATGTGACTAAGATCGAGAATAACTCGTTCTCTTATCCGGCGAAGATGACGGTTTACGGAAAATCGGGCTCATATGCCGAGGAATACGCGAAGTCGAGGAACATGAAATTCAGCGCGGTAGATGCGCCTATAACAAGTATAAGCTTTGCCGAAAGTGAGGTATTTGCGGACAGGAGCAAAAATATTGTGCTGCCGATGAACATAACGCCCGAGTTTGACACCGACACAATTACTTTCTCGTCGTCGGACGAAAAAGTAGCTACGGTCAAGGAAAACGGAGTTATCAACACCAAAAACTACGGCACAGCAACGATAACAGCGAGCACATCGGGCGGCAGGACGGCGACGTGCGTGCTGCGCGTATTGTCGGACGGCATGATAATAAAATTTGAGGCGGAGAAAAACGGAGACACCGCAAATGTGCATATAGAGACAGGAATAGTTCCGGCGGGCGCTGCGGTCTACATCGCCGCCTACGACAGAGACGGAGTGCTGACAGCCTTTACCGCCGCCGATCTTGCCGATTACACGGCCGACGCGACGTTCCCGATAAACGGCGCGAGGAAATTGAAAGCGTTTATCTGGGATCCGAAAACTTTGGAGCCCCTGACGCAGGCGAAAGAGATAAATATATAAACGTAGAAACTAGGGAATAGGGCCTCCCTCTCAGTCGCCTTCGGCGCCAGCTCCCCCTCCTATCGGAAGGGGAGCCAAGGCGGGCGGATAATATCCGCCCTACGGGACGTCGGGGGGCGTCACCTACGGCCATGACGCGCAATATAACGCATAAAATTGCCGAGGGGATCAAAAACCCCTCGGCGGTTTGGTTTAATGCAGTTTTCTGTTGTCGATAACGCGGACGGCTTTGCCTTCGCTGCGGACTATCGACTTGGGTCTGAGCAGGTGGACCTTCGCCTTTATGCCAAGCGACGAGTGGAGCTGGGTCTCCAGTTTGCGCTTCTCGGCGTCCACATCGCCCCTGAATTTGGGGCTCAGCTCAACATTGATGTCGAACGTGTCGGTGTTGTTCACGCGGTCAACCAAAATCTGATAGTTGGGCGAAACCTCGATGCTGTTCTTGAGCAGCACTTCCTCGATCTGCGACGGGAACACGTTCACGCCGCGGATGATCAGCATGTCGTCGGTGCGGCCCGCGGGCTTTTTCATTCTGACGTGCGTTCTGCCGCAGGGGCAGGGCGAGTAGTCGAGCACGCACAGATCCCTTGTGCGGTAGCGCATCAGCGGCTGGCCCTCCTTGGTGACGGTCGACAGTACCAGCTCGCCGAACGAGCCCTCGGGAAGGACCTCGCCGGTGTCGGGGTCGATGATCTCGGGGATTATCATATCCTCGCAGATATGCATGCCCTGCTGCACTTCGCACTCGTAGGACACGCCGGGGCCCATGATCTCGGTCAGGCCGTAAACGTCGTGGGCCTTGATGCCGAGCGACTCCTCGATCTCGTGCCGCATTTCCTCGGTCCACGGCTCCGCGCCGAAAATTCCGGCCTTGAGCTTGAGCTGGTTCTTAACACCCATCTCGCGCACGGTCTCGCCTATGTACATCGCGTAGGACGGCGTGCAGCACAGGTGCGTCGTGCCAAGATCGCACATAAAGCGTATCTGGCGCTCGGTGTTGCCCGACGAGGTGGGGATAACCATCGCGCCGACCTTTTCGGCTCCCTGATGCGCGCCGAGGCCGCCTGTGAACAGTCCATAGCCGTAGGACACCTGAACGATCGATCTGTTGTCGCCGCCCGCCGCTACCAGCTGGCGCGCGAAGCCGTTTGCCCACTGGTCAAGATCGGCGCGGGTATAGCCCGAGACGATCTGCCGTCCCGTGGTGCCCGACGAGGCCTGAATACGCACGATGTCGCGCTTTGGCACCGCAAGCAGATCAAACGGATAATAGTCGCGCAGATCCTGTTTGGTTGTGAACGGCAGCTTTGAGAGGTCGTCGAGCGTCTGTATGTCCTCCGGCTTTACGCCCGCGTCGTCCATGCGCTCGCGGTACATTTTGACATTCGCGTACATGCGCTTGACCTGCCATTTGAGCTTTTCAAGCTGGATCTCGCGAATTTGTTCGCGATCCATGGTTTCGATTTCGGGTTGAAACATTGCCATAACTTTTCCTCCTAAACGTATTATAATAAGGTGATTTTATTATATATTAAATATGATGTTTCGTCAATAAATAAATTTCTTATTTCAGAAATTTAAGCATGAACCGATTAAGGGGCGGGCGTTTTATCTTGACCGCGCCCTTGGGGCAGAGCTCCTGACAGCAGAAGCATTTTATGCAGACCTTTCTGTCGATCACGGGCCTGCCGTTTTCCATTTTGATCGCCTTGGGCGGGCAGCAGCGAAAACATTCGCCGCAGCCGACGCACTCGGAAAGATTTATTTTCGGCCGCGAGGCCAGGACCTTAACCACAAAAGCGTTGAGCTTAGGCGGCAGCGACACGACCTTGAGCAGATTGAAATCGCTCTCGGGCTTCACAAAGTCGCCGAGGCCGAAAGAGTCCGGGTCGTCGCCCGCGACGTCGATCTCGTCCGGGTCGAACAGACCGCGGTTTTTTGCCTCTAAAACCGTGTCAACGTCCCGCGGCTCATAGCCGATCATTTTGCAGGCCGCATAGTCGAGGGCGTGAAGGTTGGCGGCCGCCATAATAACGCCCGCGTCGCGCCTGTCGCCGTTGGTCGGGCCGTCACCCTCCATGCCCCAAACGCCGTCCATTACCGCGAGCGTCGGCTTTACGCACTCGCACAGGTCAACCAGCATGGAGCAGAAGGCCTTGCGCTCGTCCAGGCGGAAGTGGAGCTCCGCTTTGTAGGTACCGGGGACTGTGCCGAACAGGTTTTTGACCGCGCCGCTGTAACTTGTCATGGAGTGCGTTTTGAGCTTTGGCAGCGAGATTATCACGTCCGCGTCGAGAACGGGCTTTATGATCGGGAATTTTTTCAGCACCGCGCCCTCGGGATAGGGAACCTCCTCAAATGCGGTGTCATAGTTTATCACGGCGTTTGTGCCTTCTGCGGCCTCAATAGCTCCGCAGGCGGTATAGACCGATTTCAGCAGCGAGGCGTTATACGGCCCGCCGGGGCTCTCGGCCACAACGACCTTTCCGCCGGCCGCCTCGCAGAGCTTGATCACCGCCCGAAGGATCGCCGGGTGGGTGGTGACGGCCGCCTCGGGCCTGCGCCGCGAGACGTAGTTCGGCTTCAGAACCACCTTGTCGCCCGGCTTCACGAATTTTTCTATCCCGCCGATCAGGTCGAGTGATCTTTTGACCGCCTCATAAGCGCCGGAGTAGTCCGTGCATTTTACAACCGATACCTTGTCCATTTGAGCACGCTCCTTTTATAATTATGATGTAATTATAAACCATTTTGCGGAATTTTACAAGTGCCGGCGCGGATCGCGGGCAAAATTTTAATAAAAACCTTGACACGGGCCGCGGATTATGTTATAATACAACCCGTCTCAAACAAAAAGACGCGGTCCGTTGGTCAAGAGGTTAAGACACCGCCCTTTCACGGCGGTAACAGGGGTTCAATTCCCCTACGGATCACCACAGCCGCCGAACGCGGCGTTTTACGAAGACCCTGCAGCGCAGGGTCTTCGTTTTTATGTGCATAAAGAGGCGAATATTTGACGACGCCGACCAAGTTGGCGACCAAGTTAGCGACCAAGTTAAGGCTTTTTTTGTTTGCGCGGGCGTGCCTATTCGCTATTTACTAATCGCTAATCACTATGTTGGTGACGTTCTGCACGAATTATATTGTATAATTATAATTGGATACCACAAATAAATTATTTGGAGGAAAATAAGATGTCATTATGGTATGATTCGAGGCGGCATGAATATGCTATGGACGGCAAAAACGGCTGGTTCATAAAATACTGCGACAAGCTGGCGGCCGATTTGAGCAGGATTTGCGAAGAGCATTTTAAGGGGCTCGCGAACCGTCACACCGCCGATGATGTGGATTATGACGAGGAAATGACCGTAAAAGAGAAGATCGATTATGAGGTTGAACAGCGTAAGGGCGTTGACAGCTCGTTGAACTCCGTCATTCAGGCAGAGATAATTAAACGCAGCGGCGAGGACGATAAAATCAGAAAAAGCATAAGCGACGAAATTTCGGCACGAGAAGCCGCCGACAGCGCGCTCGGAGGCAGAATTGACAGTGAGGCGGCGGCTCGACAGGCCGCGGATGAAGCTTTGCGGGATAATATTGATGCCGAGTCGGAAGATCTGAATAATCGGATTGATGAGGAAGAAAGCAACAGAAGAGAAGCCGATACGGCGCTTGAGAACAAGATCAATGCGGAGATCGAGCGGAGTAAAGGCGTGGAAAGTTCTTTAAGCTCCGCGTTTCAGGCCGAGATAATAAAGCGCGCGGGTGAGGATGATAAGCTGCAAAAACAGATCGACAGCATTATAGCGCAAGGCACATTGGAAGACCTCGCCGCTTTGGAAAAGAGAATTGATGATGAGGCCTCGGAGCGCAAGAGCGCGGACCAGACTTTGCAGGATAATATTGTTGCCGAATCGGAAGATCTGAATAATCGGATTGATGAAGAAGAAAGCAACAGAAGAGATGCCGATACAGCGCTTGAGAACAAGATCAATGCGGAGATCGAGCGGAGTAAAGGCGTGGAAAGTTCTTTAAGCTCCGCGTTTCAGGCCGAGATAATAAAGCGCGCGGGCGAGGATGATAAGCTGCAAAGTCAGATCGACGAGTTAAAAGCCGCGGTTGAATTGATCGAAAAGACCGAGGCTTTAAAAATCAACGCAATCGGCACGGGACTTAAGCTTGACGGCGGCACGCTTTCGGTTGACTGCGCGACGATCAACGAGACAAGCGGCGCGGTGAACGGCATTATTAATAATTAATAAAACTTAGAAGGAGGAATGAATTATGGCTGATATGAGATTGGTATCAACGGCGCCGGATGACAAGCCGATCAATCTGGAAGATCTGAAAACACTGGTAGAGCTGCTTTCGGATGCGTTCGCGACTCTTGAGTCGGTAAACTCGCTCACCGACTCATCGCACACGCACAGCAACAAGACGGTGCTTGATGCTACGGACATAGCGTTCACGACTGCGCTCAAGACAAATTATGACGCGGCTTACGCGCACAGCACTTCGGCCCACGCGCCGAGCGGCGCGCAGGCGAATGTGATCGAGAGCGTTAAGGTAAATGGTACTGCGTTGGTTCCCGCGTCTAAGGCGGTTGACGTCACGGTCCCGACCAAAGTGTCGCAGATAGCGAACGACAGCGGATTTCAGACCTCGGCGCAGGTCCTGTCCGCGATAAACGCGCAGATCGACGCGTTTGCCAAAAAGGTCACGGACAACGGCACAATCGACACGATCAAAGAGGTGATCGACTACATAGCCGAGCATGAGGGCGAGGCGACAGAGATGATGAGCGCGATCACCAAGCTCCAGACGGACGTGGCGGGAAAAGCGCCCGCAAGTCACAAGCACAGCTACAACGACCTTACGGACAAGCCGAGCATCCCGGCGGCCGTGACCGTTGATGATAAGCTTAACGCAAACTCAACAAATCCGGTGCAGAATAAGGCTGTCTACTCGGCTTTGGCGGGAAAACTTAACACGACGGACGTTCAGGCGTGGGCAAAGGCAGCGGCCAAGCCGACGTATACCGCAAGCGAGGTCGGAGCGATACCGACATCCGAGAAAGGAGCGGCAAACGGGGTTGCCAGGCTTAATTCTAATAAGAAGCTGCTGTCAGAGAATTACGACTTTGCCACGTCCGCGGAAGTGACGGCAATGGTCACAGAGGTTCTCGCGGCATAAGGAGGTGAAACTATGGCGGAAAAACCCATAAGCTTGAGTGAACTGAAGACGTTTTTGGGAGAGATCAAGCCACAGTTTGATAAGGTTAAAAAATTGGAGGAAGGCTTGGACTCGATAACGCTGTCCGAAGAGGGACACAGGTTTTTAAAAGATGTCGGCAATCTTAACGATGAATTGGACCCCGAATTCCCGACGACCATATTTCGTAATGTTGCGGAATGTTTAAATTATTTGTTGAAAAACAAACTGGATACCAAAAACGGTAATGTTACAATACCGGGAGAGGTTAATCTTGTGGGAACCGTGCATGCCGGTAGCGATGTTAAAGTAGGCGGATTTGACGAATATGAACATCCATCATCCGAAACGCGCAGCAGTTTGCGTATCAACGGGACCATTGAAAACTGGGGCGAAGTCAAGCATCACGGCAGCGTAGAGGTTGAGCAGCTTAAAGTCAGCGGCGGTGCCGGCGGCAGCATAGTAGCGGATGGGAGCGTATCCGCAAAAGACATAAAAGCGAGCGGATCGATCGAGGCCGGCGGGACCATGCGGGCCAAAGGAGACCTTAAAACATATAAAGGATTATATCCGGAGCTTGACAACAGCGATAAGATAGGCAAGGCCGATCATCGCTACAAAGAGGCGTATATAACAACTGTTTACGGAAAGGTCGCGGGTGTTTCGGCGGCGGCGACCAAGGTTGTGGGCGCGGCTGCGTCGGGCCACACCGCGGGTATGTGCGACTTTCTCTGTGACGGCACAGCCGATCAAGCCGAGATACAGGCCGCGATAAACGCCCTGCCCGCGAGCGGCGGTAAGGCAGTGCTGCTTGAGGGAACGTATAGCATATCCGGCTCGATCAACATTAACAAACCAAACGTTACGATCGAGGGTATGGGAAAAGGAACCGTGCTCACGCGCGCGGCTGACAACTTTACATTGTTAAGCATAAATTCGGATAATGTGACTGTCAGAGATCTAAACATCTCGGGAAAACGAACCGTATATACAAGCGGAAATAATTACGGAATATCCGGAACGCGAAACCATAATAACGCTCTCATCCAAAACGTTACGTTTGACGCGTGTGCGGAGGGACTTAGAATAACACAGAACAACAATATAATCATCAACAGCTGTCGTTTTGTAAAATGCACAAGAGCTATATATTTTGATTATGTATTCACGTCCGCTGTCGTTGATAATTTTGTTGAAAACTGTGATCAGGGTATTTATATAGACTGGGGAAGTTCAAAAAATATAGTTAAAGGAAACGTATTGCAAATATCCGACGGCGCGAGCGGCGACAGGGGAATATATCTGACCGCCAGCGGTGAAAAAGCAAAATACAATATAGCTGCAAACAATTCGGTGTTTAATTACAACTTCGGAATAGATATAGCCGGAAATTATAATAAAATCGTAGGCAACTATGTAATGAGAGGGAGCGGTCAGAGCTCGGATTATACTGCGTCGCAGTATACTATCTGGTGCCAAGGAACTTACAATGATATTTCGGACAACTATATCCCCGGCAAAAATTACACCAACAGCGGTGGGTCAACCAATACATTTGACAACAACCGGTACCAGTAGGGGGTGACGATATTGAAGTACAGATTTTACGGAGACCAATTGCAGCTTGTGCGGTATGAACTGGCTATAAAGAGGGACTTCGGTGATGAGGAGCATGATGAGATCATTGGCGCCGCTTCGGAGAGCGAGCGTGACGAGCTGCTTGAGTGTTACCCCGAGGCGGAAGTCAGCGAGATCGACAACAGCGGCTATGAGTGGCTGGACGGCATGAAGTTCACGCAGGAACAGCTCCGTGCGGGCGAATTGGAACGGGCGGTCGAGCTGGGCGAGGAAGCGTATAAAAAATACCTTATGGAGTCCGACGCGAACTATCAGATGCTTGAGCTCGACATGAGGCTGGCGCTGCTTGAAAGCGGGGTGAAGATAGATGAGCTATATTCTGTTTCTTAAGCTGATAGAGGCGGGAAAGACATTAGGTCTCGCGGAAAAGGCGGACGTTATGTACACTCTCGGCAGATTAACCGAGGAACAGTACAAAGCGATAGTCGGACGGCTGGGTTAAGAGAGAATTAAAATGCCGCGGCGTATGAGCCGCGGAACAAAGCGCGTCAGCGCAGGATAAAGCGTTTGACTTTTGAAAGGAGCCGCCTTGCGGGGCGGAACATGGACAGCGCGGCGCAATAAACGCGGTAGCGCGCTCCGCGAAGATGATATATCCTGCCGTCTTTTTTGATAACGCCGCAGGCGACCGCCAGAACGTTCTCGTCGGTGATGCCGGGCTCGGGTGCGGTTTGGTTGTCGCCGCACATCACATAGCCGTTCTTTGTGACGCGGATGATCCGATGCAGAACAAAGCTGCCGTCGGCGCGGCGGTAGAGCGGTATGTCATATTTTTTAAGCCCGCCCTCGGCGGGCTTTTTTAATACAACGGTGTCGCAGCCGTTTCCGATAAGCGGCATCATGCTTGTCCCGTTGGTGATCATTCTGAATGTTTTTCCCTGTTCAAACTCGCCGAGCATTATCGGCAGCAGTTTTTCCATGGGCAGTTTTTTTGTCTGTTTGCTTTCCATGGGCCGGATCCTTTAGTCGGTGAGGACGCCCGCGTTTTGCAGGGTCTCGGCAAATTTTTCGGCGTCCTGCTTCGCGGTTGCCGCGTCAATGTCATACTCCGCGGTGAGCGCCGCTGCCAGGGCGTCGATATTTGCGCCCTTTTCGAGCGCTTTCCAGAGTATGATGCCGCTCTCATTGAGCTCGATCACGGAGCTGCGTCCGTTCGCGGTCCCGCTTTCAATAACGACCGCCTCGCCGCCGAATTCCTTTAAAATGTATCCGTCTTTTATTTTCATAGTCTTTCTCCTTGCTTGCTTAAATATATGTTGAAAAATATTGTTTGCTGTGTTATAATGATTAAGCAGAATTCCGATAAGGAGGTGCGCAGGATGCGCAGAAGCGGAACTCTCGGATGGATATGCGGCCGTATCCGCGGCCGTCGGTATATAATGTTTTTGTTGATTGCGCTCAACGGCGTTTCTTCCGCGCTGGGCGTTTATTTCGCGTTCCTGTCAAAAAGCGTTATCGACGCCGCGACTTCACGGGACATGAAGCGGCTGCTCGCGCAGTCGGTTATCGCCGTTTCGGTCATTCTCGCCGAGATCATGCTTTCGTATCTCTCCGCTTATATCGAGGAGCGTTCCACCGCGTCGCTTGACAGGGACCTTAAGCAGCGCGTGTTTTCAATGATAATCAGGAAGGATTACGCTTCGGTCACGGCCTATCACAGCGGCGACCTTATGACCAGGCTGACCGACGACGTGTCGGTGATCTCGGCCAATGTTCTGACCCTTGTGCCCGCGGTTTTCGGGTTCGCCGTGACTTTGGTGCTGGCTCTGATCGGCCTGCTTAAGCTCGATCTCAAATTCGGTTTGATCTTTCTGATCGGCGGCGCCCTGTTCCTTATCGCGGTCAGAGTTTTTGGCCGTTATCTCAAGGGCCTGCATAAGCGGGTGCAGAGCGCGGTCTCGAAAGGAAACTCGTTCTTTCAGGAAACGATCGCGAACCTGCTTATGATAAAGGTTTTCGGAATCGAGGACCGCGTCGGCGATATCGGAGGCGAGCGGCAAAACAATGTTCGCCGCGCGAGGATCCGCCGCAGCAACGTTCATATCGTGTCATATATGGGCGCGAGCCTGCTGTTCAGCATAGGCAGCCTCTACGCTCTGATCTGGAGCGCCTATAAGCTGTCGCTGGGGCTGATAACCTTCGGCACACTGACCGCCATTTTGCAGCTTGTGAACCGCGTTCAGTCGCCGGTGGCCGCCATGACCGGGGTCATACCCCGCGTGTTTTCAATTCTGGCTTCCGCCGAGCGCATTATGGAGATCGAGAACCTGCCCGACGAGGAGACCTGCGCTCCGAGGGACCGGGCGGAATACTACCGCGGCTTTTCCGAGCTGCGCTTTTCGGATGTCAGTTTTTCGTATGATAAGCTTCCGGTAATAAAGAACGCCGATTTTGCCGTAAAGCGCGGCAGCTTCGCCGTTATCGGCGGCCATTCCGGAATAGGCAAGAGCACGCTGCTCAAGCTGCTTCTCGGCGTGTATAAGCCCGACGGCGGAAGCGTCTCGGTCACTGTCGGGGGCGAGCGCCTTGAGGCGGGCCCCGGCACGCGCGCGCTTTTCGCGTATGTTCCTCAGGGCAATATGATATTGTCGGGAACCATACGCGGCACACTGACCATGGTCAAGCCCGACGCGTCTGACGAAGAGCTTTGGCGGGCCGCCGAGATAAGCTGCGCGAAAGAATTTCTGGAGCAGCTCCCCGACGGGTTCGACACCGAGATAGGCGAGAACGGCCTTGGCCTTTCCGAGGGTCAGGTACAGCGCCTCGCCATAACCCGCGCCGTGCTTTCGGGGGCGGGAGTGCTGCTGCTTGACGAGGCGACGTCGGCTCTTGATGAGAAAACTGAGGTCGAGCTGCTGTCAAATCTCAAGTCGCTCGAGGACAAGACGTGCATAATAGTGTCACACAAGCCGTCGGCGTTTAAGGTATGCGACACGGTCATAACCTTAAGCGGCGGAAACGTAAATGTCAAAAGCATAGGCGGCAGATAGCCGCCTTTTATTTTTCTTTTGCCGCGTTATAGGCGCATTTTGCCGCGTCAACGCTCATATTGCAGAAAAGGTCGCAGACGGCGACTTTTTTCAAAAAAAGCATAATATACTCTGCCGTTTTTTCAAAAAGCGTCGGATCCTTCGGGCGGTACACCGCCGCCAGCAGCCGCGTCAGCGACGTTTTCGGGTCAAGCGGAACAACGCGGTTCTCGGCCGAGCGGTTCACGCAGAACAGGCGGCGGAGCGGCGCGCTCGTGTTGGTGTGGAGGTTTTCCTTGCCGCACCACGGTGTGCCGTAGGCGCGGAACTCGCCGTCTATGAACCTGATAAGGGGCTTGTCTCCGTTGACGATAACGCACCTGTCACCGAAGAGTTTTTTCCAATACATGGCGTGGGTGGTTTTGCCGGTGCCGCTCGGCGCCGTGAATGCGTAGCCCTCGCCGTCGACCTTAAGCACCACTCCGTGCATCAAAAAGCCGTCGTAATCCGGAAGCTTTTCCGCGATCTTCCGGTAGACTGCGAGGCTTTCGAGATAGCCGGGATCCGAAATATCCTCGGTTTTTTCGGCCGCGATCTCGGCCTCGGTCACGCATATGTCAAAATCCGTGTTTCCATCCGCGAAATAATCCTCGCAGAGCGTTTCGGCGTATTGGTATTTGTTGTCAATGCCGACGGTCAGGCCGGCGATTTTAATTTTGAACATTTTCCGCAGTTTTAAAGAGTGATAGTAACCGTCGAGGTCGCCTCGTCCCAGTCTACAACCGCGTCAAACGCCTCGGAGACCGCCCGCAGCGGAACAAGAGTTCTGTCGCCGCTGCCGTCGGGAAGAGGCAGAAGGAAGGGCGGAACCTCAAGCTCGATCTGGGTGTTGAGATCGGCGGAAACGTCCGCGATCGACATGCTCGGTTTGCCGACCTTCATCGAAACCAGTTTATAGCTCTTGGTGGCGAGGATGATCTGGTTCTCGTCGATCCACTCGACCTGAGCGCCAAGCTCCTCAAAAATGGCGCGCATGGGAACGACCGTGCGTCCGTCTAAAATTATGGGAGTCATGTCAAAATCCATCGTTTTGCCGTTGACAATGACGGTCGCAGTCTCGGCTGTGCCTGACGCAATGGCTTCCTGCGCCCGCGCAGTCAGGGCCGCCGCGTCGCTCTCGTCAGCGAAAACGCCGACGCACGATAACAGCATAAAGCAGCATATCAATGCGGAAATTATCTTTTTCATAATCATACCTCCAAAAAAATTAATACGCTCTTATTATATATCATATTTAAAATAATTGCAATAAAAAAGATAAAATTTTTGACGAGCTAAAGCATTTTACGGAAGCGTTTCGGTTGTTTTACAAAATATTTAAAATTATTTTAATAAAAACCTTGATTTTTTAAAAGAAGTAGTATAAAATTATGTTATATGTGATAGTAATGAGCCTTTTGGCGGGCGTTGATCGGGCATGGCGCGCCGTGCTGCGCGGATTTCTTTGATCGGCGGCTGCTTTAGCGGTAAAAGGTTTTATTTAAGTGTTATAACGAGTTTTGACTGACACAGCCGCTCGGCGGATTTATTGAATACAAATTTTTTGGGGGTGCTACACCGATATGGGAAAAAAGGTTATGATTGTTGACGATGAAAAAAGCATCGTTGAGATACTGACGCTGAATTTGAGGAACGAGGGCTACACGGTCTGCGAGGCGTATGACGGCGAGGAGGCCGTGAAAAAGGCGGAGCTTGAAAAGCCCGACCTTATCCTGCTTGACGTTATGCTTCCGAACATGGACGGATTTTCGGTTTGCCGCAAGATACGCGAGCGTTCCGACGTTCCGATACTTATGATCACCGCCCGCGAGGAGGAGGTCGACAAGGTCCTCGGCCTTGAGCTGGGCGCCGACGATTATATCACAAAGCCTTTCAGCGTTCGCGAGCTTTTGGCGAGGGTAAAGGCCAACATGAGGCGGAGCGACATTGTTCCCCAGCAGAACGAGTCTCAGAACGACATTGTTGAGATAGGCAACTTCACTCTTGACTGCAACCGCTATGAGCTTTATAAGGACGGTAAGCTTATTGATCTGACCGTGCGCGAGTTCGAGCTGATCAAGTTCCTGTCCGCCCAGCCCAACAAGATATACTCGAGAAAGAGTCTGCTTGAGTATGTGTGGGACTATGAGTATTACGGCGACGTGAGAACGGTCGACGTGACCGTCCGCCGCGTGAGAGAGAAGATCGAGGATGATCCGTCACAGCCCAAGCATATCATGACAAAACGAGGCGTGGGATATTATTTTGCGATATAGAACCGGGCCGGATCATATTCCGGCTCTTTTTCTGCGCGACAATTAAACCTTGACTTTGGTACAGGTTTGTGTTACTTTAATATATAGAGGTATAGAAGATTTCGGGCGACTTAAAAATCGCGCCGCGGGAGGGATTTCATTGCCGGATTACAAAGAGTTGGCGAACAGAAAAATGAGGAGCGGGTCGTATTTTGATTTCCGCAGGTTTTTCAGTATGTTCACGGTATGGCTTTTATGCCTTGTTTTCTCGTTTTTCCCGCTGGCGCTGCGGCCCATGTTCACCAAGGTCGCGACGACTATGGACACGGGCTACTGGAAAATGGTTTTCAGCGACAATGACGTTTTGTATATAACCGCCGCCGCGTCGATCATCGCGGTGGGCATGTCGGTGCTCATGGGAAGGCGCAGCACCATGTTTGTGTACCTGCTCGCGTTTTTCGAGGTTATCGCGATCTTTCTGGCGATAATGGGCTATCTGATGCTCGAGGGAGACCCGATGCTGTTCGGCACGACGGTCTATAAGATAAACACCGGGTTTTTAATAGTTTCGGTCGTTCTGGCTCTGGTCATGTTCATAACGGTAAACTTTAAAAACGGAGAAGGAGCTGGAAGACAGTGAACGGCGCTTTTATGATAATATGGATTTCGGGAATAATTATCGGGATTTGCATACTGCTCTGCGTTCTTTACTCGGCCTATAAGATCACCGAAGGCAGGGGCGGCTCGACTCTTATGGAGGCGGAGTTCCCGATCTCAACCGAAAGGATAACCAAAAAGAATGTGTATGAATACGAGGACTTTTACTCATGGCCCGCGTCAGACGCGCGGATGGCGACAGGCGCGTTTTACAGTGACGCCAATATTGAGTCATTGAGAAGAAAGAACTCGCCGCAAAAATTATTGAAGGGCAGGAGCTGATATTATGAGCAACAATACCGAAAACGGTCAGACAAAGGTTATTCCGTCTGACGATGTCAAGCAGCAGGCCGCAAAAAGAAGGCAGTCGCCGGACAGCGTTAGCGCCGCCGGGACCGACACATCAAACCGTGCGATGTTCGACAGCATAAACGCGTACCGCAAAAGCGAAATGAGCGCCGACGAGTACTGGGAGCGCATATTTTATGTTCATCTCAAGACCAAGGAGCTTTATATCCTCGCCGAGGAATACGGCTCCGAGCTCAAGACATTTTTCCTGCCGATAAACAGCCTGAAAAACGCCTATGAGAACATTATCCATGTCTGCGCCAACGACTATATGGCAAGAAGCGGCAGCGGCGCGTTTAACGAGAAATATATGCTGGACAATCTCAGATCGGCTCTCGGGAACGAGGTCAAGGCGTTTTTTGACACCGCGGACTTTCTGTCGATCCTGCTCAGAAAGAAAATATCCGAGTGCCTGAACGGCTTTACTTATCCGCAGATAGCGTCGGTGTGGGACGAGTATAACGAGGTCCGCCTGCAGCTCATCAAGATAAATCAGGAAATCGCGGACATCCGCAACCACAAGTCGCAGAACAGCGATTATTATATCGACGAGGACGTTGAGAAGTATTACAACGAGACCAAAAAGCTGCTCGAACGGTACATCTATGTCGAGGAAAAGGTATATCCCAAGCTGGAGCAGCGGTTCAACGATATTTAAAATGCGTAATTCGTAATTGAATGAACGGGGCGCTTTCGGCGCCCCGTTTGCGTAAGGGGAGGCAGTTTATATGGAAGCGGTAAAACAGCGCGTTAACGACTTTTCGCAGGGAAGCATACTGAAGCATATTTTGAAGCTGGCTGTGCCGATGACTGTGGCGCAGCTCATAACCATGCTCTATAACGTGGTCGACCGCGTTTTTATCGGCAGGATAAGCGGTCCCGACGCGGCGGGCGCGCTGACCGGAGTCGGCATATGCCTGCCCGTGGTCACATTGGTCATGGCCTTTGCCAACCTGATAGGCGGCGGAACCGCGCCGCTTATTTCGATCCAGCGCGGCAGGCACAACGACGAGGAGGCCGAAAAGCTGCTTGGTACCGCAATGGTCCTGCTGCTGACCGCCGCGGCGCTCATAACCGCGCTCGGCCTTATCTTTAAGGTCCCGATTTTGCGCTTTCTCGGCGCGGGCGACGCGACCATGCCTTACGCGTCAGCTTACACGGGAATATATATTTCGGGCGCAGTGTTTCCGATAATCGCGCTCGGCCTCAACAGCATAATAAACGCTCAAGGCTTCGGCAAAACCGGAATGATGACTATCGCTCTCGGAGCGGGCGTGAATATTATCCTCGACCCTATCTTTATTTTCGCGCTTGATCTGGGCGTGAGCGGCGCGGCGATCGCGACGGTCATATCACAGGCGGTTTCGGCTGTGTGGACGCTGAGCTTTCTGTTCAGCCGCCGCGCGGTGTACCGTTTGAAGCTTAGCCGCATGAGGCATGTTACCGGCAAAAGAGTCGGGAAGATACTGTCGCTCGGCATGGCGACGTTCACGATGTCGGCCACCAACGCCGCGGTGCAGTCGGCCTGCAACATGACTCTCGGCAAATACGGCGGCGACACCTACATAGGAATTATGACCATAATAATCTCGGTGCGCGAGATACTGACGCTGCCCGTGCAGGGCTTCACGCACGGCTCGCAGCCCGTCCTGGGCTACAACTACGGCGCTAAGCTCGGCGGGCGTGTCAAAAAGGGCATAAAATATATGTCGGCAATAACGATAGTATACACTCTTCTGGCGTGGCTTGCCGCCGCGCTGTTCCCGCGGTTCTTTGTGGGGATCTTCACCAACAGTCCCGAGCTTCTTGAGCTGGGCGCGGACGCGATGCATATTTATTTCTTCGGCTTCTGCTTTATGGCGCTGCAGTTCTGCGGCCAGTCGGTGTTCACCGCTCTTGACAAGGCGGGCCGCGCGGTGTTCTTTTCACTTTTCCGCAAGATAATAATCGTGGTCCCGCTGACCGTGCTGCTGCCGCTCGTCTGGCAGCCGCCCGTTAACGGCGTGTTCTGGGCGGAGCCCATATCAAATCTTGTCGGAGGCGCCGCCGCGTTCATAACCATGTATCTGACGGTTTATAAAAAACTGTGAATTAAAAATTTATATTTGCGGAAACTAATTCAAAACTGATTTAAGGTGGTATAAGACTATGAGTGTTTTGGATATGATTTCCGCTAAATCCTATAAAATCGACGGCGCCGGAACGGAGCTTGATATTTTCGAGCCCGAAGGCGGCCCCGCGGTCGATCTCCGCAAGGCGGCGGTGATAGGGTGCGGATTTGTGGGCTCGGCGTCGGCGTTCGCGCTGATGCAGAGCGGCCTGTTTTCCGAGCTGGTGCTTATCGACTCCGACAGGGACCGCGCCGAGGGCGAGGCTCTTGACATCAGCCACGGAGTCCCCCTCAGCCGCCCGGTAAAGATCTACGCCGGAGACTATTCCGACATTGGCGACGCGTCGGTGATAATCATTGCCGCGGGCGCGAACCAGAAGCCGGGCGAGACCCGTCTTGATCTGGTGCACAAAAACGTTAAAATTTTTAAGTCAATTATTCCCAAAATAAACGACTGCGGCTTCGGCGGCATATTGCTGGTGGTCGCGAACCCCGTCGACGTGCTTACCTACGCCGCGACAAAGCTAAGCAGCCTGCCCGAGAGTCGTGTGATAGGTTCCGGGACAGTGCTTGACACCGCCCGCCTTCGCTATCGGCTCGGCGAGCATTTGGGTGTCGACAGCCGCGGCGTGCACGCATTTATAATAGGCGAGCACGGTGACAGCGAGATCGCCGCGTGGCACAGCGCCAATGTCGCTGGAATACCGCTGAACTCGTTCTGCGAGATGCGCGGCAATTTCGAGCACGAGGAGGACATGATCAAAATCGCCGAGGACGTTAAAAACATGGCATATGAGATCATCTCGAAAAAGAAGGCGACTTACTACGGAATAGCGATGGCGGTCAAGCGGATATGCGAGGCGATCCAGCGCGACGAAAAGTCGATACTGCCCGTGTCGTCGGTAATGCACGGCGAGTACGGAATTGAGGGCGCCGCGCTGAGCATACCCGCGATCGTCGGCAAGGACGGAATTGAGGCGAAAATAACGATAAACGTCAGCGAGAACGAGTGCTCAATGCTGCTCAAGTCGGCGGACGCGATAAAATCGGCGATAAAAGAAGCCGATATTTAAAATTTCACCGCGGAGATATGGACACAGCGACAGGAATGTGCTATAATACCCGCGGTGATTTAATGTTAAAAACAGTGAAAAATTCGGTTTATCTTTACGAGGAGCGCGGAGGCTCGGCGAGGCCGTTTTTCTGGCTCGGTGACACGGCGTGGCTGCTGCTTCAGAAGCTTGATCTTAATGAGGCGGAAGCGTATCTTGACAACCGCGCGGCGCGGCGGTTCAATGTTGTTCAGGCGGTGCTTGCCCACGATGAGAATTTCGGAAGAGCGGGCGCGGAGATCGACTTTAACGATCCTGCCGCGGCGGAGGAATATTGGAAAAAAGCCGAGGCGATTACTGAGCTTGCGGAAAAGCGCGGAATATACACGGCGTGGCTCCCGGTCTGGGGCTCTATGGTGAAAAAGGGGCTGCTTAACCAAGGCAACGCCGCCGCTTACGCGGAATTTCTCGCGGAGCGGCTCGGCGGGCGCGAAAACGTGATCTGGGTCCTCGGCGGCGACATACGCGGCGAAAACGGCCTTGAGGTCTGGAAGATCATGGCCGCGACATTGAGGACGAAAAATCCCGAAAGGCTGATAACCTTTCATCCGTTCGGCAGAACATGCTCGGCGGATCGGTTCGGCGGAACGGGCCTGCTCGACTTTGACATGTTCCAGTCAGGGCACCGCCGCTACGATCAGTCAAGCCTCGGCGCGTGGGACGACAACGCCGAAAAAGAGGATTTTTTCGGCGAGGACAACTGGAAATATGTGCGAAAATGCCTCTCGTCCGCTGACCCGAAGCCTGTGCTTGACGGCGAGCCGTCATACGAGGGGATACATCAGGGTCTTCACGACTTTTCGCAGCCGTTCTGGCGGGCGGGCGATGCGCGCCGATACGCGTACTGGTCGGTGTTTGAGGGCGCGTGCGGACATACCTACGGCGCGAACTCGGTAATGCAGTTTTATAAGCCGTCGGACGAAAAGCCGTCTTATGACGCGCGCGAATACTGGACCGACGGGATAAATCTGCCCGGCAGCGGGCAGATGAAATATCTGTATGAGCTTATGACATCGGTGGATTTTGCCTCCGGGAAGCATAACGACGGCCTTGTTTCCAACGAGGGCTCTTGCGGATATGACAGGATAACGGCTTTTTCGGGCCGCGACTTCGCGTTCATATATGATTTCAGCGGCGGACCGTTTAAGATTTGCGCCGATGCGCTTGGCTTTAAGCCGCGGAGGAGCGAGTGGTTCGATCCGACAAACGGGAAACGGAGCGCGGCGGACATTGACCTTGGCGGCGAGGTAGTTCCGCCCGTAAACGCAGAGGACTGCGCCGATATGGTTCTGGCGCTCCGCGCTTAAAAAGTTTAAATTTTTTGTTAAAATCTTCATATAACTGTTGTATTTTTCGCGGAGGTGTGGTATAATCTATCATTGTATACTAAGCGCAGTGTAATTTTCAGGAGGAAACAGAGTGAAGAAATATTTAAAAAATATCGGATTTTATCTGATTTTGTTTATAGTTATCATTCTGGTGTTCACCATGACGAGGGTTTCGCCCGAGAGGGAGAACGGGATATATTCCGACCTTGTCAGAAGCATCCAGAACCATGAGGTAAGCGAGATCAGCATAGTCAGCGATATAGCGACCGTGAAATATAAAAACAGCGATTCCGAGCAGCAGGTCGAGATCCCCGGCTACTCGGTCCTCCGCTCGGATGTGGGCGACGAGCTTGACGAGCAGATACGCGACGGCTCGCTGAAGGTGGAGACTCCGATCCCGTCGGAGCCGCCGTGGTGGCTGACGCTGCTGCCCACGCTGGGCATTCTTGTGCTGTTCGGCGTGTTCTGGTTCATGTTCATGCAGCAGTCGGGAGGCGGCGGCCGCGGAATGATGAACTTCGGCAAGAGCAGGGCGAGGGTGTCAAACGACAGCCAGTCCAAAAAGACGTTTGAGGACGTCGCGGGCGAGGAGGAAGAAAAGGCCGAGCTCGAGGAGATCGTTCAGTTCCTCAAAACCCCCGACAGGTTCCGCCGTCTGGGTGCCAGAATTCCCAAGGGCGTGCTGCTCGTGGGCCCTCCGGGAACAGGTAAGACGCTGCTTGCGAAGGCGGTCGCGGGCGAGGCGGGAGTTCCGTTTTTCTCGATCTCGGGCTCCGATTTTGTTGAGATGTTCGTCGGCGTGGGCGCTTCCCGCGTGCGCGACCTGTTCGACAACGCCAAAAAGAACTCCCCCTGCATTATTTTCATAGACGAGATCGACGCGGTCGGTCGTCACAGAGGCGCGGGCCTCGGCGGTGGACACGACGAAAGAGAGCAGACCCTCAATCAGCTCCTGGTTGAGATGGACGGCTTCGGCGAAAACGCGGGCGTTATAATCATCGCCGCCACCAACCGTCCCGATATTCTCGACCCGGCGCTGCTGCGCCCGGGCAGATTTGACCGTCAGGTGCTTGTTGATGTGCCCGACGTTATCGGCCGCGAGGCCATTCTGAAAGTCCATACCCGCAACAAGCCGCTCGCGCCCGACGTTAAGCTTGACGTTCTGGCAAAGACCACGATAGGCTTCACGGGAGCCGATCTTGAGAATTTGGTCAACGAGGCGGCGCTTTCGGCGGCGCGGGCCAACAAAAAGGTTATCAACATGATCGATCTTGAGGAGTCTATCATGAAGGTCGTGGCAGGACCCGAAAAGAAGTCCAAAAAGGTCACGGAAAAAGAGAAAAAGCTTACGGCCTTCCACGAGGCGGGCCACGCGGTGGTGTCAAAAATGCTGCCGACACAGGACAGAGTGCACCAGGTTTCGATCATTCCGCGCGGCAGAGCGGGCGGATACACGCTTTCGCTGCCCAAGGAGGACACGAGCTACAACAGCCGCACCGAAATGGTCGAGGAGATCGTTGTGCTGCTGGGCGGCCGCGTCGCGGAGAGTCTTGCGCTTGACGACATAAGCACGGGCGCGTCCAACGATCTGGAGCGGGCCACCAAGATTGCCAAGTCTATGGTCACAAAATACGGCATGAGCGAAAAGCTCGGCGCGCGCACCTTCGGCGAGCAGAGCGGAGAGGTGTTCCTCGGCCTTGAGGCGGGACATTCCGCCGATTACAGCCAGGAGACCGCGGCGCTTATCGACAGAGAGATCCACCGCATAATCGACGAGTGCTATCAGCGCTGCAAGGAGATCCTTACCGAGCATATGGACAGCCTCACCAAGGTCGCGGAGCTGCTGCTTGAAAAAGAGAAGATCGAGGGCGACGAGTTTGACGCGATCTTTATGAGCGGCGACAGCGAGGCTGTGGACGCCGCTATGGAGGTCATGGCGGACACTGCCGCGGCGGAGGAAAAGTCCGAAAAGGAGAGCGGCGGAAATGCTTAACGTGACGCTGATATGCGCGGGCAAAATAAAGGAAAAATTTTTAAGAGAAGCGGCAGGGGAGTATGAGAAGCGCCTGAGCCGCTTCTGCTCTTTGAAAATAATCGAGGTGAAAGACGAGCCTACGCCCGATTTGCCCTCCGAAAAAGAAAAAAGCGCGGTTCTTCAAAAAGAGGGCGTGCGGATATTAAGCAAGATACCGAAGGGCGCGTATGTGATCTCGCTGTGCGTCGAGGGCGCTCAGATGAGCTCTGAGGAGCTGGCCGAAAAGCTGGACCGCCTCGCGGTGAGCGGCGCGGGAAGCATAGCGTTTATAATCGGCGGCTCGCTGGGGCTTTCGGATGAGATAAAGCGGCGCTCGGACATGCGTCTCGGCTTTTCAAAAATGACGTTCCCCCACCAATTGATGAGGGTGATCCTGCTCGAGCAGATCTACCGCGCCTTCACGATTTCAAAAGGCATTACATATCATAAATAAAAATCACGCGCGCGGCACTGCCGCGCGCGTGATTAGTTCTTACATGTGCATGCCGCGCATCATTTTTTTCGCTTTTTTAACGTCCTTCTTATCCATCATTGCGAGGCCGACGCCCAGCAGCGCGCCGAGAATGAGGCCTGTGCTGAAATTTCCCATTTTGTTTCTCCTTTCGTTTCGCTCAAACTTTGTTTGTTTATCAAACAGGCGTTGAGTTTTATTAATTTCTTTGTTTTTCTCTATTATTATTTGTAGATTAAACATAAAAAATCCAAAAAAATCGGGGAAAATATTTACATGATTTTACGCAAAATCGGCTTGACGCGCCCGACAATATATTGTATCATGTAAAGTGATATTTTATCTGATAAAATTAGGCAAAGAATGAATTATTATGACGCCCGTGGCGTATTTATAATTCCGAAAGGATGATAGACATGGCAAAAGTAATCCCTTTTAAAGGGCTCAGATATAATCCGGAGAAATTCCGTGACCTTGACGCGGTCACGGCTCCGCCTTATGATATTATAACTCCCGAGCAGCAGCAGGAGCTTTACAACAAGGATGAGCACAATATTATCCGTCTCGACTACGGCATGGATTTTGAAAGCGACGACGAGACGAACAACAAATATACCCGCAGCGCGGCTTTCCTCAAAAATTGGATCGAGGAGCAGATTTTGGTTTATGAGGACGCGCCCGCGTTTTATATTTACGAGCAGATGTTCAGCCTTGTCGACGAGGAGACCCCGTCGCACTCTTTGAAGGGCATAATTTCCCTTGTGCAGCTTGAGGAGTTTTCAAAAAAGATAATCATGCCCCATTCCGAGACGCTCAATCAGCCGAAGCGCGACAGAATGGGCCTGATGAAGGCCACGGCCTCGAACATGAGCCCGATTTACTCGTTGTACATGGACCCCGATCAGGCGATAGCGGACATAATTTCGGAGTGCTCCGACAGCGATCCCGATTTCAGCTTTACCACGCAGGATAAGGTCATCCAGAACATATGGGTGATAAAGGACCCCGCGACGCTGAACGTCATATCCAAAAAGTTTGAGAACAAGCAGCTTTTCATTGCCGACGGCCACCACAGGTACGAGACGGCGCTGAATTACAGACGCGAGAGGCACCTTGCCGACGGCACCGAGACGGGAACGCAGCCGTATGACTACACGATGATGATGCTTGCGTCAATGGACGACAGCGGACTCTTCCTTTTCCCGACCCACCGCCTTATAAGGGGCGTCAAGAATTTTTCGGAGCAGATGATAATCAGCATGCTGACCGACCATTTCAACGCCTCGAAAATTTATATCACCGAGGGCGAATACGCGGATATAATCATGACCAAGCTTGAGAACACAATCGACGAGAAGCGTCTGGCGTTCTACACGGGCGAGGATTATTATTACACGCTTGACATAAAGGACGTTCACGTTATGGACGATCTGATCGAGGGCAAGAGCGACGCCTACAAGCATCTCGACGTGACGATACTCCACAAGCTGATACTTGAAAAGTATTTCGATATTGACGAGAACCGCGAGTCCGACCGCGACCGCCTGGTGTTCACCAAGGACGCGGACGAGGCGGTAAACGGCGTCAGGGACGGTGAGTTCCAGTGCTCGTTTTTGATGAACGCCACGAAGATCTCGGAGATAAAGGACATATCGCTGGCAAACGAGAAAATGCCGCAGAAATCGACCTATTTCTGGCCCAAGCTCGTCACCGGCATAGTGATATACAAATTTGACTAAAGCTATTATGAATCGGAGGTAGACCAAATGAAAATAGGAATTATGGGATTTGGCGTTGTCGGAGGCGGCGTGGGTGAGCTTGTCGCGACCAACGCGGAGTCGATAAAGCGCAGATGCGGCGAGGAGATCGAGATCGCGAGAATACTCGACCTCAGAGATTTCCCCGACAGTCCCTACAAATGCTTTACCAAGGACTTTAACGATATATTAAACGACCCCGAGATCGGCGTTGTGGCCGAGGTCATGGGCGGAACCAAGCCCGCGTATGAGTATACCAAAAAGCTGCTGCTCGCGGGAAAGAGCGTTGTCACCTCCAACAAAGAGCTTGTGGCAAAGCACGGAACCGAGCTTTTAAAGGTCGCCAAGGAAAACGGCGTGAGCTATCTGTTCGAGGCCAGCGTGGGCGGCGGCATCCCGATAATCCGCCCGCTCTACACCAGCCTTTCGGCCAATGAGCTCACGGACATTTACGGAATTTTAAACGGAACGACAAACTATATCTTAACGCAGATGATAAAAGAGGGAGCCACGTTTGAGGACGCGCTGAAGGGCGCGCAGGAAAAGGGCTACGCCGAGAAGGATCCGACGGCCGACGTTGAGGGCCATGACACCTGCCGCAAGATCGCGATACTGGCGTCTCTCGCGTTCGGAACCTACGTTGACAGCGAGGAGATCCCCTGCGAGGGAATAACAAAGATAACTCTTGAGGACGTGAAATACGCGGCAAAGTTCGGCTCGGTCGTGAAGCTTCTTGGCATAACGTCAAGAGCGGAGGGCGGCGTTTACGCTATGGTCTGCCCCGCGATCCTGCCCCTGGGACATCCGCTCGCGGGCATTGACGATGTGTTTAACGGAATTATGGTGCGCGGCGACGGCCTGGGCGACGTTATGTTCTATGGCCGCGGCGCGGGCGCGCTGCCCACGGCGAGCGCGGTGCTTTCGGATATCGTTGACGCGGTGAAGCACAAAAACAGCAGAGTAAACCTCGGCTGGGAGCAGGGCCGCGACGGATATCTGCTTGACGCGAAGAACCTGACCGCCCGCTTCTATTTAAGACTGACCGGCGGCAATGCGGAGGATTTCTCGGGCAAGGGCTACGAGGTCTATACCCTGGGCGAGGGCTATGAGGACGAGTTTGCGGTCGTCACGCCCGAGGTTTCGGAAAACGGTCTTGAAAAGATGCTTGAGGACGAAAACGGCCTCGGCGCGTATAATGTATTGAGCAAGATAAGATTGGTGGCTGAATAAAATGGTTAAGGTCAGAATTCCCGCCACTTCGGCGAACATGGGCGCGGGCTTTGACAGCATGGGCATTGCCCTCGGCCTTTATAACTATGTGACCGCCGAGGAAAACGACAGCGGGCGGCTTGAGATAGATATTCTTGACGAGTCCGCCGATTTCCTGCCCAAGGACGAGGAAAACCTGATTTACAGATCAATGAAGCGGGTGTTTGACCTGACCGGACACAAATATCCCGGCCTCAAACTCACGCTTGAGAACAACATAATGATAACCCGCGGTCTCGGCAGCAGCAGCGCTGGAATTGTGGGCGGGGTCGTCGCGGCGAACAAGCTGTGCGGCGACAAGCTCAGCCTCGAGGAAATGCTGCGCCTCGCGGCGGAGATCGAGGGGCACCCCGACAACGTGACGCCCGCCATGGTGGGCGGGTTCACGGTCAACGTTATGACGAAGCACTCGGTCAGATATGTCAAGACCGAGCTCGACGCCGACAAGCTCGCTTTCGCAGCGCTTGTCCCGGATTTTTATCTCCAGACAAAAAAATCGCGCGAGGTGCTTCCAAAGTCGGTCCCGCATAACGACGCGGCATACAACGTGGGCCACAGCGCTTTGCTGGCGGCGAGCCTGATCACGGGCAAGTATGAGAACATACGCACCGCGGTGGGAGACAAGCTCCACCAGAACTACAGAAAGCGGCTTATCCCGAACATGGACAGCCTGTTTCGGCTGTGCTATTTAAAGGGCGCGCTCGGAGTTTATCTAAGCGGCGCGGGCCCGACGATCATTGCGATCGTTGACAAGTCAAACAAAAGGTTCGCCTGCGAGATAAGCGGCATACTTTTGAGCAAAATGAAGGAATGGAAGCTCTATATGCTTGAGCCCGACAATGTGGGCGCGTGCATACTTGAGAATAATTAAAAAGCTAAGTACAAACCGGGAGGGATATTTTTGGCACTTATAGTACAGAAATTCGGAGGCAGCTCCGTGGCCGACGCGGCCAAAGTCATGAACGTTGCGGAGCGCGTAACCGAAACATATAAGGCGGGAAATCAGGTGGTCGTGGTCGTGTCCGCGCAGGGAGACACAACCGACGATCTTATCGAGAAAGCGAACGAGATCAATCCGAACGCCTCAAAGCGCGAGCTCGATATGCTGCTCTCAAGCGGAGAGCAGATTTCGATAGCGCTCCTCGCGATGGCGATCGAGAGGATAGGCTGTCCGGTTATCTCGCTCACCGGCTGGCAGGCGGGTTTTAACACCAACAGCGTGTCGGGCGGCGCCCGAATAAAGAACATTGACACCGAGCGCATGCGCAGGGCGATCGACAAAAAGCGCATAGTGGTCGTGGCGGGCTTTCAGGGCCTTAACAAATATGACGACATAACCACTCTGGGCCGGGGCGGCAGCGACACCTCGGCGGTCGCGATAGCGGCGGCGCTGCATGCCGACAAGTGCGAGATATACACCGATGTTGACGGCGTTTACACCGCCGATCCGCGGATATGCGAAAACGCGAAAAAGCTTGACGAGATAACCTACGACGAGATGCTGGAGCTTGCCAGCCTCGGCGCCAACGTGCTTCACAACCGAAGCGTCGAGATGGCGAAAAAGTATAACGTGAAGCTTGAGGTAAGATCAAGCTTTGAGAAAGTTCCGGGCACTATTGTTAAGGAGGTAGTTAATATGGAAAAAATGTTGATAAGAGGCGTGACGCGCGACAACGACGTGGCGAGAATAGGCGTGATAGGACTTCAGCACACCCCCGGTGTGGCGTTCAGAATATTCTCCGAGCTCGCCAAGGAGCATATAAACGTTGATATGATACTCCAGTCGGTCGGACGCGGCGGCACGAAGGACATAGCCTTCACCGTCACTCGCGAGAATGAGCCGAAAACCCTTGAGGTCCTCGAGGGCCTTAAGGACGTTTTGAAATATGAGAAGCTTGACCACAGAGACGATCTTTCAAAGGTTTCGATCGTGGGCGCGGGCATGGTAAACAACCCGGGCGTGGCGGCGAAAATGTTCGAGGCGCTCTATGACAACAACATTAACATCCATATGATCGCCACATCCGAGATCAAGGTGTCGGTTCTGATCAAGCTTGAAAACGCCGAAAAAGCGGTGAGAGTAATACACGACAGATTTATAGGCTGAGATAATTTGCCGCGGCGTTTCCTGTGAAACGCCGCGGCTGTTTAAAAGAGGAAAAAGCATGAAAACCGCATTGATAACCGGAGGCTCGCGCGGGATTGGCGCGGCGACAGCGCGCCGCTTCGCGAAGGAAGGCTTTCGGGTGATAATTAACTATAACAATTCGGAAGCGCGGGCAAAGGCTCTCGCCGCCGAGACGGGCGGGATCGCGGTCCGCGCCGACGTGGGGAGCCCTGAGCAGGTCGCCGCCATGGCGGAGAAGATAACCGCGGAGCATGGCGCGCTTGACGTTATCGTAAACAACGCGGGGATAGCTTATTTCGGCCTGCTCACCGATATGAGCGAGGCCGAATGGCAAAGCCTCATGAACATAAACTTAGGCGGCGCGTTCCGCGTTACCAAAAGCCTGATCAGGCCGATGATCGCGGCGGGCCGCGGCTGCGTGATAAACATTTCCTCAATGTGGGGGCAGGTCGGCGCGTCCTGCGAGGCGGCGTATTCCGCGTCAAAGGCGGGGCTTATCGGCCTCACCAAGGCGCTCGCCAAGGAGCTTGGGCCGTCGGGCATACGCGTCAACTGCATAGCGCCCGGCGTGATCGACACCGACATGAACGCCCGCCTCGACGGTGAGACTTTGGAGGAGCTTAAAGAAGAAACTCCGCTCGGCGTGATCGGCAGCCCCGAAGACGTGGCGGACGCGGCATATTTTCTTTATGAGAACGGGTTTGTCACCGGTCAGGTGATAGGCGTGAACGGCGGATTTGTGATTTAGGAGGAGCTATGGAATATATAGGAGCGGTTTTCGGCGGCGGCATAACGCGGGCCGTGATAAGCAATCCCGCGAAAAAATCGGCGGAAATAAAAAAGGCTGTGATAACGCTCAAAAGCATTGGCGGGGCCGAAAAATACCAGATCGAGACGTTCACCGAAAAGCAGGCTTTCCACAAAAACGTTGAAAAGGCGGATATAGCGGCCGAGGCGGAGCGGATAATGGCCGAGGGCGGCTTCCGCCAGCTTGACGCGTGGAACGAAAGCGCGTATTACCTGCTGAAGGTCTCAAAAAAGGGCAAAACGTCGCTCACCAAAAAACGGCTCGCCGATAAAAAGAAGCCTGTCGGCGCCAAGGGCAATAACCGCCAAAAGAAATATATATTGGGCGGCGGCGGGGAGATCCCGCCGCTGGTCGATCTGGGAGTTATGACAAAGGACGGCCACGTCGTCAGCGCGATGTATGACAAGTACCGCCAGATCAACCGCTTTGTCGAGATAATAGACGACGCTCTGGGCGGCGATCCGCCAAAGGAGCTTAACGTGATCGACTTCGGCTGCGGCAAGTCGTATCTGACGTTTGTGGTGTATTATTACCTGACCGAGGTCAAGGGGATCAAGGCGAATATCACGTGGCTTGATCTCAAAGCTGACGTGATCAAAAAATGCGGCGCGCTCGCCGAAAAATACGGTTATGAAAATCTTTCGTTCGAGGTCGGCGACATAAACGGATATAAGCCTAAGGCAAAGCCCGACATGGTGATCGCTCTCCATGCCTGCGACACGGCGACGGACTACGCGCTGTATAACGCGGTCTCGTGGGGCGCGGAGCGCATAATCTCGGTGCCCTGCTGCCAGCACGAGCTGAACGGCCAGATAAAAACCGACGAGCTGTTGGCGCTTACCGACTACGGCCTGATCAAGGAGCGGTTCTCGGCTCTCGCCACCGACGCGATCCGCGGCAAGCTGCTTGAGTATATGGGCTATAAGGTGCAGATGCTGGAGTTTGTGGATTTTTCCCACTCGCCTAAAAATCTGCTGATCCGCGCGGTGAAGCGGAACACCCCGAAGCAGAAACGCGAAGAGTCGCTCAAACGCGCCGAAGCGCTGATAAAGGAATTTAATTTCAACCCGACCTTGTATCGTTTGTTGGTGAAACAGGCGGTTGATATTTTATAAAAAATCTGATACAATATACCCGAGGTGATAATATGTCAAAAGTTTATTCGGTCGGCGATATAAAAACGGCGCTCAATCCCGTTCTCAAAGATTACGGCGTTAAAAGCGCTGTGCTTTTCGGCTCTTATGTCAGCGGAGCCGCGAACGAAAACAGCGACGTGGATCTGCTGCTCGACAGCGGGCTCAGAGGGCTTAAATTTGTTGACCTTATCGAGGCGATCCGAACCGCGCTCGATAAAGAGGTAGACGTTTTTGACGTGACGCATATTATACCCGATTCAAGAATATCATCAGAAATCAGCGCAAAAGGGGTCAAAATATATGAAGAATAAAATAATTGTCGGAAAAATGATCAAGTATATAGAAAAAATTCTCGCATACACCGATGGTGTTTCCTACGATGATTTTTCAAAAAATTCGATCCTTGTTGAGGCTTGCGTGTTTAATCTCGGACAGTTGGGCGAACTGTCAAACAAAACGGACAAGGATTTTGAGGCGGAAAACAGCAGCATCCCGTGGCGAACAATGTACGGTTTGAGAAATAAAATTGTGCATGATTACGAGGGCGTGAATTTGGTTCTGATTTGGGATATAATAAAAAATGATCTTCCCGAGCTTAAAAATGCGTTAAGCGATTTGTATTTTGAATAATTTGGAACTTGCAAATTCCAAATTTCCATGATTTTTTCGATAGACGCGTTTTTGCATAAACTATAATATTGCCATAGCTTGGCAGCATTTAATAAAAATTTGATGTTTAAGTTTTTGGCGGTGGCATAGCGTGTGGGTTATGCCTCCGCTGTTTTTTTATTTATTCGCCGCGAATAAGTCGGCTTGAATTTGTTGTCTTTTTAAATTTTCATTGACCTTTTTGGAAGAATGTGATATACTGAATGTGTCACATAAGTTAATATTTAACTCTTTGTTTAAAGGGTGCATTTTTCGTTGGTAAAAATGCATGCTCTGTTTTGGCATCCTTAAATAAAGAGTGCAAATAACTTGTGTGACAACAATCGGGGCTAACATTTTTCGTGTATGGTTTCGATTGATGCCATACACTTTTTATTTTAGGAGGTATATTTTTATGAAAAAAGTTTTATGTTTAGCATTGGTATTGACAATGGTGTGCGCATTGCTGACATTCATGCCCGCAACCGCCGCGACAATAGTAGAGAGCGGCGAGTGCGGCGCGCAGGGCGACAACGTGAAATGGACGCTCGATTCAGACGGCACATTGACGATCAGCGGCACGGGAGATACAATAGATATTCGTGATGGTCAGGGGTTTCCTCTTTGGAGCGCCGAAAAAGTAAAAAAAGTAATAATTCAAGAGGGTGTTACCAGTATAGCCGATGAAATGTTTGATATTTTTTATAACAAAATGTCTCCTGGTTCCCCGGATTATGATTATCCTAATTTAACCGAAATCATAATACCAAATAGTGTTAGAAGTATCGGATACCGCGCATTTAGAGGCTGTACAAAACTTGCACATATTGATTTTCCAGATACATTGACAGAAATTAAGAATGAAGTATTTTATAATACCGCATTGTACAACGATCAGTCAAACTGGACAAACGGCGTTTTATATGTCGGAAAATATCTTATAGAAGCAAACCCCGACTTAGTAAAAGGCAAATATGAAGTCAAGCCCGGAACTCTTGGTATTGCAGTTTGGGGATTTTACGATTGCGTTAATTTAACAAATTTAGTATTGCCGAACAGTTTAAAATATATCAATGACAATGCTTTCGATGGCTGCACGGGTCTTTTGAAAATAAAATTACCCGACAGTGTAATAAGTATCGGTGAATCAGCTTATGGTTCCGTGTTTTACGATACTGCTTATTATAAAAATGAGCAAAATTGGAAAGACGGCGTTTTATATATAGACAATCATCTCATAAAAGCAAATTCTGACGAATTGGCAAGCAGTTATCAAATCAGACAAGGAACAAAAACAATAGCAAGCCAAGCATTCCTTTCTTGCAAAAATCTTGAAAATATAACTATTCCCGACAGTATGGTGATAATCGGGAGTGATGCATTTGAATATTGCTATAAATTAACAAATATAAATATTCCAAATAGCGTGAAAGCCATCGGAGAAGGAGCGTTTGTTTATTGTGAAAGTTTAGCAAGTATAAGTTTGCCAAACAGCATTACAGATATTGGTGAAGAGGCTTTTTATCGGTGCGCCTTAACAAGCATAACGATCCCAAACAGTG
Organism: uncultured Monoglobus sp.; assembly: GCA_947630135.1. Taxonomy (GTDB): domain Bacteria; phylum Bacillota; class Clostridia; order Monoglobales; family Monoglobaceae; genus Monoglobus. The sequence continues at coordinate 14,046 of CANRGH010000013.1, read as the reverse complement.
TAACCGAGATAAAATGGGGAACTTTTAATTATTGCGGTAATTTAAAAAGCGTATATGTTCCAAAAAGTGTTGAAAAGATCGGATATTTTGAGGGTTGTGACAATCTTACCGATGTTTATTATGAGGGGAGTAAAAACGAATGGGATCTAATAAGCATTGTGTATAACGAAGGATATTACGGAGACAGTTCCTCCTTGCTGAACGCCAATATCCATTATAACTCGCCCATGCCGAGCGAGGCAACGCCGACGCCAAAGCCGACGGCAACGCCGACGCCTGTACCGACGGTAAAGCCGACCGCCGATCCGAGCGCGCCTTCGGTTGAGATAACCGAGGTATCGGATTATTTTGTTACGGCTAAAGTAAACAATTGCGATGATTTATTCGCTCAAGTGATTTTGGCGGTGTATAACAAAAACGGCGCATTGATCGAAATGCAGGAAAGTTATAATTTTGGCGAGGTAATATTTTTAAGTGAAAACTTGCAAAATGCGGACATAAAAGTAATGCTTTGGAGCGACACGGACAGCATGAAACCGCTGGCCGAAACCACCGAAATGAATTTGTGAAAAAATTAATTCTTCCCAATTAAATCCGAAGAGCGGAACGTCGAGGGCGCCGTCCCTAAAGGCTCCCCTTGGGGGGAGCTGTCAGCGAAGCTGACTGAGAGGGGAAATACACACAAGCACCCCTCTCCGTCTTTTCGCCTTCGGCGAAAATTCACCTCTCCCGAGGGGGAGGCAGAATAAGGCTCCCCTTCCTTTAGGAGGGGGAGCTGGCGCCGAAGGCGACTGAGAGGGAGGCGAAACAACCTAGGGAAATTACTCCCTCTCAGTCTGCTCCGCAGACAGCTCTCCCCCTTAAAAGGAGGCGAGCCTGAATTGGCGGCAAATTCCGCCGGCCGGATGTGGGCATCCGGCCCTACAACATGTGCGAGGCAAACGGGCGGATAATATCCGCACGAAAAATTCCCATAATCTGATTCAAAGCTTATATTTATCTGTAATATATTCTTAACTTGAAAAAATATCGGATTATGATAACATAAGTTTAAGCGCTTTGCGCTTACACAAAAGGGTATTTTGAGCGGTTAGCCAACATAGAGAATAGTGATTGGCAAATAGAGAATAGGGCTCCCACAAAGCGCCAACGAAGTGCACTTTGTGGGAAAAGGAACAATCGCAAAGCGATGAGAAAAAATCGCTTGCGATTTTTTTGATAAGCGGCGCGCATTGTGACGTGCTTAATTCGATTTTAAAAATAATCGTTGCTGTTGTAATATTTTTTATAATAGTGAGCACAAAAGCAATATGACCGCCCTCAGCTAAAGTAGCGGTCATATCAAATTAACTTATACTTTGGCTAACCGTTTAACGGTTCCCTTTTGTGCGATTGGGAATTGCCTTTTGGTGATTCCCTTTTACTTTTTTATTATATCTTATTATTTTAATTTTGTCAAGCAGAATTTAATTTTCGTTCATGAATGTATATATATCTGTCCTTTAAGCAGACAGTTCGGACGGTGTCGCGGTTATTCGGTTTTCTCGTTTAAAAGGGTGGTTTTATAGTCGCCTAATTTTGCCTTTTCCTCTTTGGAGAGCTCCGGATATTTGGGGTCGATGTCCTCGAGGGTCTCAAGCAGGATTTTTGTCACTATGCAGCGCGTCAGCCATTTTCTGTCGGCGGGCAGAACGTACCACGGCGCGGTTTTTGTCGCGGTGGCGTTTATCGCGTCCTCGAACGCCTCGCGGTACTCGTCCCATTTGGCGCGCTCCTTAAGATCGCTGCTTGAAAACTTCCAGTTTTTGGCGGGGTTCTCTATGCGCTCCAAAAAGCGCTCCTTTTGTTTGTCGGCCGAGACGTTGAGGAATATTTTCACGATCCGGTAGCCGTTGTCGCTTAGATACTCCTCATAATTGTTGATCTGGCGGTAACGCTTTTTGAAAAATTCCTTCTCGTCCATATCTATGCAGCGCTTCGGCATGTTGTAGCCCTTATAATACTTGTTGACCTTAACGGTCAGCACGTCCTCGTAGTGCGAGCGGTTCATGATCCCGATATAGCCGCGCTCGGGGATCGCTTTCTCGATCCTCCACAAAAATCCGTGCGCGAGCTCCGCCGACGTCGGCTGCTTGAACGAGTGAACGATGACGCCCTGGGGATTTATTCCGCTCATAACATGCTTTATCGTGCTGTCCTTGCCTGCGGCGTCGATCGCCTGAAGGATTATGAGCAGCCCTTCCTTGCCCTCGGCGTACAGCCTGCTCTGGAGCTCTTCCAGCTTTGGCAGCATTTCACGGGTCTTTTGGATGGTTTTTTGCTTGTCAAGCTTGTATTCCTTGCCGTTGGTCGATACCTTTTTAAGATCAAGCTTTTTTTCGCCGTCATACATGAAATCCTTTGTTTTCATTTTAAAGCACCCCTTTTTGATATATAATATATTAATATTCTATATCTTGTTTCAATAAATGTCAACAAAAATTAAAGCGCTCGTTTAAAAATCAATAAACGAACGCTTAATATTAACGGGTTTTGATCTATGATCATTGCTTCAATTTTTTCGTTTTGTGAAAAATGAAAAATTCTAATCTATGATCATTGTCTCAATATCCTCGCCGTCGGTGTAGGGATCGGGAGTATATGCCGTGGATGAGGCGGCGGTTTCATCCGCAGCGGATGCGCCGCCGGGTATTTCCGTTCCTGCCGGCTGCGAATTTGCCGCGGCGGGTTCATCGCTTTCCTCGGGGGTCACATAATCCACTTCCTCAAAGGCTACGAATTCCTTCGGGTCAAGAGTTTTGTCGTCTTTTCTTATCTCAAAATGCAGGTGGGGCTCATCGCTCTGCTCGGAAACGGCGCTTGAGCCAACCTTGCCCAGGGTGTCACCCATTTTTATTTCCGAGCCGATCGGCAGGTCGGGCACGTCCTTAAGATTTGAATAAACGCTGTCGGTGCCGTCGTCGCTGTGGTGGACGGTCACCGTGGTTCCGAGCAGACTGTCTTCGTAAACCTTTTTAAGCGTTCCGTCCTTTATGGCGGTGACGATCGTGTCGGGATTGGCGCCTATATCGACTCCGCAGTGGGCGCGCCAGTCCTTCATCGTTTCGGAATAGACCAGATCATCCGCGGAATAATCCTTGATTATTCTGCCCGAGACCGGGGGCTGGCATAGTTTGACCGCGGGCTGCGTGTCCGACGCGGTCTCGGCGCTGCCCGGAGAAGCGGCCGCGGGCGCGGAGGTCGGCCTCGCCGTGGGCATCAGCGCGTCGTCCTCGCCGCTTTGCGGAAGGGCGTCCGCATTGGCGGGAACGGCCGCGGCGTAGGGCGCGGGAGTTGAGTAGACCGAACCGGTCTCGATACGTTTGTTTTTGTCCGGGTCGGGCATGATCGAGCTTAAGATCGCATAAATCCCAATGGCGGTGACCGCAAGCAAAAGGATTATGTAAAATCCTTTTCTCTTGGCGGAAACCGCGGCGTTTTGCTCGTCGGCCTTCGGAGGCTCCGTGATGGGTCTGCGGTCGTAATTGTCGCCGCGTTTGCTTTTGTCGTCGTTGTTTTTGTTGTTCATTTTATCACCTCGGTTAAAGTTTTGCCCAAGCCGTCCCAAATAATACATAAATTCCAAAATAATTAAAAATATTTTATTTGGTTAAAATCGGTATTGTAAAAATCAAATACTTGTGTTATAATACATAAATTAATTACGAAATATTATATTCGGGAGGTTCAATAATGAGCTTATACAGTATTATCCTTGCCGCGGGCGAGGGCAAGAGAATGAAGTCGAACATCGCGAAGCCGCTTCAGCAGGCGGCGGGCAAGGCTTTGGTCGAATGGGTCGTTGATACCGCCGAGGAGGCGGGCAGCGACGAGAATATTGTTGTCATAGGCCACAAGGCCGAGGACATGAAGGCGTATCTGGGAGACAGAGTAAAATACGCGCTCCAGCGCGAGCAGCTCGGCACCGGCCACGCCGTGATGCAGGGAATAGAGCTTCTTAAAAATATCGAGGGTACGGTCATGGTGCTCTACGGAGACGCGCCGCTGATTCAGGCCGACACCTTAAAGCGCGTCCGCGAGGACCACATAAAGAAAAAGCGCGCCGCCACGGTTATCACCGCGTATATCGACGACCCCTACGGCTACGGCAGGATCGTCCGCGAGCAGGGCGAGATAGTGAAGATCGTCGAGCAGAAAGACGCCGACGAGGACGAACAGGAGATAAAGGAGATAAATTCCGGAATGTACTTTTTTGACATTCAAAAGCTCCGCGCGGCCTTAAAGCGCATCACAAACAAAAACGCTCAGGGCGAGTATTATATAACCGACGTTATTGAGATCATGCTCGGCGACGGCGACAAGGTAGGCGCGTATGTGACCGAGCTTGAGCAGATCTTGGGCGTTAACGACAAGCTGCAGCTCGCGCAGGTGGGCAAGATACTGAACCGCCGCAAGGCCGTTGAGCTGATGCTCGGCGGAGTTACGATAATCGACCCAGACAAGGTTCAGATCACCGCCAACGTCAAGGTGGGCAGAGACACGGTCCTGTACCCCGGCACCGTGCTTGAGGGCAATACCGTGATCGGCGAGAACTGTGTTATCGGCTCGGACACCTCGCTTAAAAACTGCGTTGTGGGCGACAACACGACGGTTCTCAAAAGCGTCGGAATTGACAGCGAGATAGGCTCCGAGACCAACGTGGGCCCGTTCGCCTACTTAAGACCCGGCACAAAAATCGGCTCCGACGTGAAGATCGGCGATTTTGTCGAGGTCAAGAACTCCACAATCGACGACGGAACAAAGGTCGCGCACCTGACGTATATCGGCGACGCCGACGTGGGCAAGCGCGTAAACTTCGGCTGCGGCACTGTAGTCGTTAACTATGACGGCGAGAACAAGCACCGCACTATCATTGAGGACGACTGCTTTATCGGCTGCAACACCAATCTGGTGTCTCCCGTGACCGTGCGCCACGGAGCGTACACCGCCGCAGGCTCGACCATAACTGACGAGGTCCCGCCCGAGTCGCTGGCCATAGCCCGCTCAAAGCAGGTTGTCAAGGAGCAGTGGACGGTCAACAGGAAAAAGTCGAAAAAAGCCAAAAAGAGCAAAAAGCAGGACAAATAAAATATTAAAGAGGTAAGCGCAATATGTATATGGTGGTCGGCTTGGGGAACCCCGGCAGGAAATATGTGAACACGAGGCACAATATCGGCTATGACGTTGTTGACGCGTTCTGCGCCAAAAACGATATAAAATTCAAGTCAAGCCGCTTTAACGCCAACGTGGGGACCGGCTTTGTAGGCGGCGAGAAGATCGTTGCGGTGAAGCCCACGACTTACATGAACTCAAGCGGCGAGGCCGTCGCGCCCATTGCCGACTACTATGATATACCGACCGAGAATATAATAGTAATATCGGACGACAAGTCAATGGAGCTCGGCAAGCTCCGCACGCGCGCCTCGGGCAGCGCCGGGGGCCACAACGGGCTGAAAAGCATAATACTCTGCCTCGGCTCCGACGAGTTCCCGCGGGTGAAGATAGGAATAGGCGAGCCGAGGGGCGAGACGCATGACGAGGTCGTGAACTTTGTGCTGGGCCGCTTCTCAAAAGAGGAGACCGAGGTCCTGACCAAGACCGCTGTGAGAGCGGTTCTGGCGGTCGAGGAAATTATAAAGTCGGGCGTCAGGGACGCCATACAGAAATATAACGGGTGAGGCTGTTGAAAAACGGATTTTATCGGATGATGGACGAGCTGGCGGATTTTGATGAGATCACCGCCGCGCTCAAATCAAAACAGAATACCCCAATCAATATAAGCGGTGTGTCGGAGTCACTCAGGGCACACCTCGCTTTTTGCGTGTCCGAAAAGCTTTCGGCTCCGGTCGTTATGGTTGCAGAGAGCGACGCGGCGGCCGCGGAGATCGCGTCCGACCTGAAATTCTTCACGGGCGGAGATGTTCTTGTGTTCACTTCCTCCGACCTGCTGTTTTATGATGTGGACGTCCGCAGCCGAGAGGTTCAGAAAAAACGGCTCGAGGTGCTTGACGCGCTCTGCGCGGGCCGCGACAAGATAACATATCTTGTGACAAGCTATTCGGCGCTGATTTCTCCGACTTTGCCATATGAAAAATATAAAAACAACGTCATCGAGCTCAGACCCGGAGACGAGGCGGAACCGGAGGAGCTTTGCGAAAGGCTTGCCGCTCTCGGCTATAAGCGCGAGGATATGGTCGAGGGCGCGGGCCAGTTCAGCCTCCGCGGCGGAATTCTGGACTTTTTCCCGCCTCGAAGCGAACACCCGGTGAGGATCGAGTTTTTCGACACCGAGATCGACTCGATAAGAACGTTTGACAAAAACACCCAGCGCACGGTTGAAATGGCGGAATTCACGCGCGTAACTCCCGCCGCCGAGTTCGTGCTTGACAAAAGCGAGAGGGAGGCGTTGGTCAAAAGGCTTACAAGGCTCAAAAAGGACGCGCCCGAAAACGCGGCGGCCGTTCTGAGCCGCGACGCGGAGCGGCTCAAGCAGGGAATATCCTTTCCATCCGTTGAAAAATACATTCCTTTTATATATAAGGAGATTCCCACGCTGATGGACTACATTTCCGAAGACGCGGTGATCTTCTGGTGCGACCCGGTGAGAATAAGCGACTCGAACGAAAAAGAGGAACTGCGCTTTGCCCAGGACCTCACCGACCTCGCGGAGCGCGGATTGATACCGAGGGCCGACGCCGCGTATATCGTGCCGCTTAAAAAGGCCGTGCGCCGCCTGACCCGGCAGAGGTTCGCGGGCATCTCGGCGATCTCGGGCAACGCCGCGGAGTACCGCCCCAAGCGCAGCTTTTCGATAACCTCAAAATCGCTGGCGGGGTTCCGCGGCAAAATAGAGCTTCTGATCGAAAATATTAAATATTACAAGTCCGCGGCTTATCGTGCGGTGCTGCTCGGAGGCTCGGAAGCGCGGGCGAGAAACCTTGTGAGGCAGCTTGAAAACGAGGGCGTATCCTGCGGCTTCAGCGCGGAGCTTTCGGAGCTCCCGCCGGGCGGCGCGGTGACGGTCTGCCCGGGCAGCATAAGCCGAGGCTTTGAACTGCCGCTTATCCGCGCGGTCGTGATCTCGGATAAGGAGATATTCGGCAGCGAGCGCAAACGGAAAAAGCGTTACGGCAGGATCAAGGGAGAAAAAATCGACAACTTCACCGATCTGAACGAGGGCGACTATGTTGTCCACAGGAGCTACGGAATAGGCAGATACGCCGGGATAGAGCAGCTCGCGGTCGAGGGCGTCCGCAAGGATTACCTCAAGATAATATATAAGGGCGGCGACTGTCTGTATGTCCCGACAGATCAGACCGACATGGTGTATAAGCATATCGCGCGGGACGGCGCCCGCGTAAAGATGAACAAGCTGGGCGGCGCCGACTGGAACCGGACCAAGCAGAAGGTGAAAGCGGCCGCGGCGGACATGGCGAAGGAGCTTATCGAGCTGTACGCGCAGAGGGAAAAGATCCCCGGCATAGCCTTCCCGCCCGACGACGAGTGGCAGTCGGATTTTGAGGCGCGCTTCCCTTACGAGGAAACCGACGACCAGCTCCGCAGTATCGAGGAAATGAAGCGCGACATGCAGCGCCCGCACCCAATGGACAGACTGCTGTGCGGCGACGTGGGCTACGGCAAGACGGAGGTCGCTCTGCGCGGCGCCTTTAAGGCGGTAAACGGCGGTTATCAGGTGGCGTATCTGGTGCCGACCACCATTCTGGCAAACCAGCATTACAACACCTTTAGACAGAGAATGAAGGATTACCCGATCAACGTCGCCATGCTGTCGCGGTTCTGCACGGCTGCCGAGGAAAAACGCGTGATCCGCGGCCTTTCCACCGGCGAGATCGACGTGGTTATCGGCACCCACAAGCTGCTCGGCAAGCAGGTGCGGTTCAACAAGCTGGGCATGCTGATAATCGACGAGGAGCAGCGCTTCGGCGTCGCGCATAAGGAAAAGATAAAAGAGATGCGCAAGGAGGTCGACGTGCTGACGCTTTCGGCGACGCCGATCCCGCGCACGCTCCATATGTCGCTGACCGGGATCCGCGACATGAGCGTGATAAACGAGCCTCCGGCCGAGCGTTTTCCGGTTTCGACCTATGTCATGGAGTATGACGAGGACGTGGTAGTCGAGGCGATAAACAAGGAGCTCGGCCGCGGCGGACAGGTCTATTATCTGTTCAACAAGGTCGACGGGATATTCAAGACGGCCAACCGCCTCGCGGAGCGGCTCCCCGGAGCGAGAATAGCCGCCGCCCACGGCAGAATGCCCGAGACCGAGCTTGAGCGGATCATGTCCGAGGTGCTCGGCGGGGAGGTCGATGTGCTGGTCTGCACCACCATAATCGAGACGGGGCTTGACATACCCAATGTGAACACGCTGATCGTGGAAAACGCCGACCGTCTGGGCCTCGCCCAGCTCTATCAGCTCCGCGGCAGGGTCGGCCGATCGAACCGCGCGGCCTACGCCTATCTGACCTACAGAAAGAATAAGACGCTGACCCCCGAGGCGGAAAAGCGGCTGCTGGCGATCAAAGAGTTCACCGAGTTCGGAAGCGGCTTTAAGATAGCGATGCGCGATCTTGAGATAAGAGGCGCGGGAAATCTGATCGGCGCCAGTCAGCACGGCCATATGGAGGCCGTGGGCTATGAGATGTACTGCCGCCTGCTTGAGGAGGCCAAGGTCGAGCTGACCGGCGGCGAGACCGCGCACAAGACCGAGACCCAGATCGACCTGCCGGTCACGGCGTATATCTCCGAGGATTATATAAGCAGCCACGGTCAGAGGCTGGCGGCTTACAAGCGCATAGCGGCAATACGCACCGAGGCTGAAATGCTTGACGCCTATGACGAGATCGAGGACAGATACGGCACGGTCCCGCCCGAGACAAACAACCTGATGCGGATCTCGCTTATCAAGTCGATGGCCGAGGAGTTCGGTATCGCCGAGATGATAGGAACCGGCGAGAAGGTGACAATAAAGTTCGACCCCGAAAATCCTCCCGACATGAGGCCGGTCATAAAACTGATCGACGATATGCCGGGCAAAATCTCGCTTATCAGCCCCTCAAATCCGAGGCTTATCATCAAAGCGGCGCCCGAAAAAACCGATATTTACGCCGGCGGCTACCTGACCGAGCTTGAAGATATTTTGAAATCACTGATTTCGTCGGCCCGGGAATTGTAAACAAATTTTAAATTTTTGTTAACATTCCAATAAGTTTTTACAACATGTATGGAAAAATGTATTGCCGTATAGTATAATATAAAACTGATGGAAATTATTGATGATTTTGTAAAATAATTAAAGTTTAATATAAGGAGAGAAGAACATGGACAACGAGAAGAACGAAGCGCTGAACGACGACAAGGTTCAGCAGGTAAAGGACGACGTAAGTGCGAAGATCGCCGACGCGGCCTCCGAGATCAAAGAGGAGATCGCCGCGGCTGACGAGGCGGCGCAGAACGTCAAGGAAGAGGCCGCCGACAAGATCGAGGAGATAAAAGACGCGGTCGAGGATAAGGCGGAGGAGATCGCCGACGCTGCGGAGGACAAGGCAGAGGAGATCGCGGACGCGGTTTCAGAGGTCAAGGACGATATTGTTCAGGCCGTCAAGAAGGAGCCCAAAAGCGTTAATCTTTCGATGGGCGCGCTTATCGGCATAATTGTGGGCTGCCTCGCGGTCGCCGCTTTGGTTGTGTTCCTGATCATGAACTATGTGAACGGCCAGCCCAAGTACGGCAAGGCCGAGGGCAAGACGGTCGCCACCGTTAACGGTGAGAAGATCACCGACGAGGATATGGGCTACTATATCTACACCGCCGCCACCGACGAGTATTATAACGTTGAGGGCGACAACGCCACGGGCGAGCTTGAAGGCTATGATTGGGACAAGGAAGTTGACGGCAGAAAGCTTTCCGATATAATCAAGGAAAAAGCTTATGATAACGCGATAGCCGAAATCATAACGGCTCAAAAGGCCGACGAGGTCCTCACGGGCGAGTATGTGTGGGACGAGCAGGACGATCAGCAGATCCAGATGACGGTCGACAGCTATGTTCAGCAGTTCGGCGAGGACGGATTTAATTTAAGAGCAAAGAGCATGGGCATAAGCTCCGCGAACGAGTACGCCAGAATGTACACCCGTGTCATGAAGGCCCAGAACGTTCAGGCTGAGCTTGAGGAGAATTTAAGCGATTATATACCCGAGGGCGTTGATCTTTCGCAGTATGTACAGAGCGACAAGGGTTCGGCCAAGCATATCCTGCTTATGGTCGCCGACACAAGCGATCCTTCCGCGACCCCCGACCCCGAGGCTTATGACGACGCCACGGCCGCCGCGCTCGCTCAGACTATCTCCGAGCAGGCAAAGAACGGCGAGGACTTTGACTCGCTGATGGAGCAGTACAACCAGGATACCGGCGAGACCACCGCGGGATATACCTTCGGCACGGGTGAGATGGTTCCCGAATTTGAGGAAGCCGCGTTCGCGCTCGGCCTCGACGAGGTATCGGACCCCGTAAAGAGCGACTACGGCTATCATGTGATCAAGAGAATCGCCGGCATGTATGAGCTCCAGGGCTACTGGAAGTCACAGGCCAAGATAAGCGAGAACAAGAGCAATCTTGACAAGATCTCGGTTAAAGGCATCATGGACGGCGTATATCAGTCCGGCAAGCAGCTCCAGGAAGAGCAGCAGGCCGCCGCATCTTCATCATCGTCATCGTCTTCCGGCTCTTCGTCATCCGACGAGTCAGCGTCCGACACTTCGGCGACATCAGCCCCCGCAGGCGAATAATTAAAACCAAAATCAAACCCCGCGGCTTGCCGCGGGGTTTGATTTTGCTATTCGTTAATATATTATTTAGGAAATAAGAGATTAATTATGCAAGTTTTGATGAAAAAATATGCATAATAATATTCATCATATTTTGTTGACAAATAGGATGCAGTGTGATAAAATAAATATAAGGCGGTGATAAAAATGAATGTTAATTCTTCAACATCGAGAGTGACGGCGACGCTGCCGACAGAGCAGGTTAAAATGCTCAAGCAATTGTCTCTTGAGCATCGCATACCGTCTGTCAATTTTGCCATAAGACAGGCGGTTGATGAGTATTTAAAACAGCTTAAAAAATCACAGTACGAGACATTGATGGCAGAGGCCGCAAATGACGATGATTTTATTCAAAGGTCGATGTCATGCGCGGAGGATTTTGCTTATGTTGACAGCGAGGTAGCGGGAGAATGGTAAATAAATGGGAAATATATTTCTGTGTGCTTGACCCAACGCGCGGAAGCGAGCAGAAAGGAACAAGGCCGGTGCTGATTATTTCAACGGACGCGGTAAACCACAATCTTCCGGTATCAACGGTCTTGCCGTTTTCAAGTATTAAACCGGGCTCAAAAATTTATCCGACCGAAATCAAAATTCCGGCAAATATCAGAGGGCTCCCGAAAGACTCCGTTGTTATGCTGCAGCAGATACGAACCGTGTCACATGGCAGGCTTTTGAATTTGGCCGGAAGAATAACCGATGCCGATACGCAGGCCAAGATCGCCGAGGCGTGCAGAAATTATTTTGATCTATGAGTTTAAACAGCCCCGCGGCTCCCCGCGGGGTTTACAATTATGTTACAAGCGAAAAAATGCTTGACTAATCGCGGCGTTGTTATGTATAATATATATTGAGGAAAAAGGGAGGATTTTGCGCCTTTGGGTGAAATTCCCGCGACGGTCTTGTAAAAAATAAAACCATAATATATATTTCAAACAAGGGGAGGTCTTACAATGAATACATTTGTAAGCATTGCACCCGTGATTGCGCTGATCGCGGCTATCTGCGGCCTCGCATTCGCGATGTATAAGTTCTTCTGGGTTAAAAAGCAGCCCGAGGGAACGAAAGAGATGGCGAATATCGCCTCCAAAGTAAGAAAGGGCGCCATGGCGTACCTTAAAAGGCAGTATAAAACTGTCGGAATTTTCTTTATCGTAATGCTGATCATAATCTGCATTATGGCGGCGTGCGATATGCTCACATGGTTCGTGCCGTTCGCGTTCCTGTCCGGCGGATTTTTCTCTGGCCTTTCGGGATTTATCGGCATGAAGATCGCTACATACGCCAACTCAAGAACCGCCAACGGCGCGCAGCAGGGCCTCAATAAGGGTCTTAAGATCGCGTTTTCGAGCGGAACGGTTATGGGCCTGACGGTTGTCGGCCTCGGCCTTCTTGACATCAGCGTCTGGTTCCTGATCTTAAGAGCCATGCTCGGCAATCCCGACGAGATCATGGCGGCGATGCTCACGTTCGGCATGGGCGCAAGCTCGATGGCGCTGTTCGCGCGTGTGGGCGGCGGTATCTTCACCAAGGCCGCGGACGTCGGAGCCGATCTGGTTGGTAAGGTCGAGGCGGGCATTCCCGAGGACGACCCTCGCAACCCCGCCGTTATCGCCGATAACGTTGGCGACAACGTTGGAGACGTTGCCGGAATGGGCGCCGACCTCTATGAGTCATATGTCGGCTCGATCATCTCGACCGGCGCGCTGGCTACCGCCGCGGGTCTGGGCTACGCGGGAATTATAGTTCCCATGCTCATCGCGGCTATCGGCATTATCGCCTCGATCGTTGGCACATTCTTCGTATCGACCAAAGAGGGCGCGACGCAGAAGAACCTGCTCGGCTCATTAAGACGCGGAACATATATCGCGGCGATCATCTCGGCTATCGCGGCGGCTGTTCTGATCTTCACGCAGCTTCCCGACAACACGGGCGTTTTCTGGGCCGTTATTTCGGGCCTGATCGCCGGCGTTCTTATCGGATTTTTCACCGAGTATTACACCTCGGATTCGTATAAGCCGACTCAGAAGCTTTCCGGCTCATCCGAGACCGGAAGCGCCACGATAATCATCGACGGTATCGCTCTGGGTATGAACTCAACGGCTATTCCGGTTATAATCGTGGGCATCTCGATTTTGGTAAGCTTTTTCGCGGCGGGCGGCTCCGGCAGCTTTGCCATGGGCCTCTACGGCGTGGGTATCTCGGCTGTCGGCATGCTGGCGACGCTGGGTATCACTCTCGCAACCGACGCTTACGGCCCCGTTGCGGATAACGCGGGCGGCATCGCCGAAATGGCGGGCCTCGGCGAAGAGGTAAGAAACCGCACCGACGCTCTCGACTCGCTGGGCAACACCACCGCGGCGACCGGCAAGGGCTTCGCGATAGGCAGCGCAGCTCTGACGGCTCTCGCGCTTATCGTTTCATACACCGACAAGATCGAGTCGCTCGGCGGCGACCTTCAGCTTTCGCTGACAAATCCGCCGGTTCTGATCGGTCTGTTCGTGGGCGCAATGCTGCCGTTCCTGTTCAGCGCGTTCACCATGCAGGCGGTAGGCCGCGCGGCGCAGAAGATAGTTGTTGAGGTAAGACGCCAGTTCAAGCAGATCAAGGGTCTTATGGAAGGCAAGGCTGACGCGGACTACGAAACATGCGTTGACATCTGCACGCGCTCGTCTCTGAAAGAGATGATCGTTCCCGCGGCTCTGGGTATCCTGGCTCCCATTATCGTCGGTCTGGTTCTCGGCGTGAACGGTGTGGTAGGCATGCTTGCGGGCGCTCTGGTATCGGGCTTCGCGATTGCTATCATGATGGCCAACTCGGGCGGCGCCTGGGATAACGCCAAGAAGTATATTGAGGCCGGAAACTTCGGCGGCAAGGGCAGCGAAAACCACAAGGCGGCCGTTGTCGGCGACACGGTCGGCGATCCCTTCAAGGACACATCGGGTCCCTCGGTCAACATCCTTATCAAGCTGCTGTCGATGGTTTCGATCGTGTTCGCGGGTCTTATCGTTAAGTTCAATCTTATCGACCTTATCGCGAAATAAAGTGAATTTATGCCCGGGCGGTTTTCCGCCCGGGCTTTTTATGCGGACGGAGCATATACGACAACGAAATATAATAAACAGGGTCAGGCTGTGTCAGTAACCGATTATATTGGCAATAC
>CANRGH010000012.1 GCA_947630135.1 uncultured Monoglobus sp. | reverse complement strand
ACCGCCGATCTGGGCGGACTTTCAGTTGCGACCGAGCTTGCCTCAAAGACCGAGAATTTTGATTACGAGAAATTCTACGAGAGTTGGGCCAACGTATGGATGAGCACGTACTACCGCTCGGCGCTCCAAAATCACATGAATTCCGACGTTCACAGCCCCGACAACGTGCGCGTGAACAGACTGTTCCAGTCCAGCGACAAGTTCATGGAAGTCTACGGCATAACCGAAAACGACGGAATGTGGGTTGCCCCCGAGGACAGAGTTTCGATCTGGTAAGATTAACGGATTTGTTTGCAATGGTGGACCATTCGGTGTAGGGCGGCATGCCCACATGCCGCCACGGCCGGATGTGGGCATCCGGCCCTACAACATAACGCGCAAAACACCGTAGGGGCGGATATTATCCGCCCGCGGGACGCCGAGTCGTTGTCCCCTACGACCATAGTGCGTAAACGCCGTAGGGGCGGACGACCCCGGCCGCCCGTCTCGCCCCAAGGGGGCGAGCCTGACATAAATCGCGGGAATATTAGAATGATTTTTGCCAAGTTATCTCCGCGTAGTCACTATTCGCTAATCGCTAATCACTACGTTTGTAGGGGCGGATATTATCCGCCCGCTCAAAAAGGAGGAAAATAACCACATGAAGAAAAAAATAATCGCGCTTATATCGATCGTTGCGATGATTATCGCCACAATGCCTGTGTCGATAATATTCGCCGCCGACGGCGCGGCGGAGGACGTTGCAAAAAGCGATCATATCCTCTACTACGACAGCGCGACAAGTCAACTTTACACGAAAATGGACTATGACACAAAGGAGTTTTCCGAGCCGATAGAAAGCTTCCCCGGCGCGATTTGCGAGGGAAACAAGCTGACGCTCACCTCGGATTTCCGGTTTGTGACGACGGCCAAGGACGGACTGTTCATAGACGGCGGCACAACGCTCTACGTTCCCGAGGGCGAAAGCCCGTCGATAGTGAGCGCCGCCGACGGATTTACGGGCGACGATAAACTGTTTGAGTACACCGGAATATTCGCCGCCGACGGCAGCACGATCGACATTGACGGAACTCTGACCGTGCAATCGGGTACGGGTACGAACGCGTCGAGCCGCGCAATTCTCTCGGACGGCGACCTTAAAATAACCGGAAAGGGAGAACTCACCGCGGTGAGCGGAGACACGGAACGCAATGAGGCCAAAGAGCCCACTAGATGGGACTCTCTCGGAATATATGTGTACGGAGATCTGGATATATCAATTGCCAAAGCCCGTTTCAGCGGCGGCAGCGCGTATGGAGTAAGCTTTGGCATAGTGACCGATGAAGGCCACGATCTGACCGTAAGCGGCGGAGCTTCCGTCACGGCGGAAAGCGGCGAGACCTGCGGAGAAGGTGGACCTTACGATGATTGTTACAGCACCGCGTTAACGACGGGCAATCTTACGGTTAAGGACAATTCGAGCCTTACCGCCTCGGCGGCAGGCAGCAAGCAAAGCGACTCCTACGGACTCTGCATACTGTGCGGCGATATGCGCGGAGACGGCGTGATCTATAACGGCAGCATTACGCTTGAAAACAACAGCACGCTCAAATCAAGCGCCTCAGGTTCCGACCGCAGCTTCGGCATATGGGGTTCAGCGGGTGTGACGTTCCCCGTGAAAATGGACAACACCTGCGTGTTTACCGTCGAGGGAACGATGAAAGCGGCGCATTACGCCGAGCTTTCGGGAGTTGTGGCTGTGTCATCAGACGGCGGGGTGCTGGCGTATACAAAGGGAATGGACAAACTGACAAACAGCTATGTTGACAAGCAGGGAAATATAGCGAAGTACATCGAATTTAAAAACGCGGAGGACGTCTCCGAGGGTGACAAGATACTCTACTTCGACGGCGAAACGGGCAAACTGTATTCAAAATACGACTTTCACACCGGCGAAATGTCCGATCCCATTGAAGTGCCCGGCGCGATATGCGAGAAGAATAAGCTGACGCTCACTTCGGATTTCCGTTTTGTCACAGCGCACGAGGACGGATTGTATTTGAGCTCGGGCGCAACGCTTTACGTTCCCGAGGGCGAAACGCCGTATATCCATAGCGCCGCCGACGGATTTACCCGAACCGATACCAGCATTTGCGCGTCGGGAATAAACGTGCGCGGCGACTTGACGCTTGACATATACGGCACTCTTACAGCGATCGCGGGCGGCGGAGTAAACATTGACAGTTTTGGCGTTGCCTGCGAAGGCAATCTGAAAATAACAGGAAAAGGCACTCTCAACGCTTTCGGAGGAAATACCTCGTATGACGAATCGGTACAGGACGGTCAAACAAGCTCAGCCGGAATACTCGCCTATGAAAATATCGATATATCAAACGCGGAGGTCAACGCCTACGGCGGAGACTCGCATGACGACAGCGATGGAATAGAGACATGGGAGAACGGTTGCCTGACAATAAGCGGCGGCTCAAGCGTTAAGGCGGAAGGCGGCTCATGCGCCGATACAGAATATACCTATGCGGGTATCGGCTGTGATGTAGGCCAGCTCGTCATAAAGGACAATTCAAGCCTGATCGCCTCGTCAGTCAGAGATAATGGAGTGGTTCACGTAGGACTTCGTCTTAACGGCGAATTTACCGATGCTGACGGCACAATTTACAAGAGCAGAATTAAGCTCGAAAACAACAGCTCTCTCACGGTAAGGACAGCAAACGCGACAAATGATTACGCTATTTATCTGTTTGACGGGCCGTTTGAAGGCGCAATAAAAACAGAAATGGACGACACCTGCACCTTTACCTCAGAGGGAGATGTGGCGGGATTCGTTTATCTTGAAGGAGTAAGGGCAACGTCCGAAGGCGAGGTTTTGACATTTGACAGCGACAAGTGGGGATGTTACGTTGATTCGGACGGAAATGTCGCGGAGAAAATTACGTTTTTACCCGAGACAACGTCACATTCCGGCGGCAGCGGCTCGGTAGGCTTTGGCGGCAGCTCATTCAGCACGGGCGGAGCGACCCCGTCTCCCCCTCCTTCACAAACGCCGACGGAAACAGCCGCGCCGCAGCCTGAGGTTACGGAAGCTCCTGTATCCGACGGACTGCCGTTTACCGACGTAAAGCCTTCCGACTGGTTCTATGACGCGGTGAATTCGGCGTACGGCAAAGGCCTTGTAAACGGCGTGAGCGACACCGAGTTCGGCCCCGATATGACCATGACGCGCGGAATGCTTGTGACGATAATCGGACGCGCGGACGGATTCACGGAGTCGAACGGAGCTTTGATGAGCGACGTTGACATGAACGAATATTATGCCCCGTATGTGGCATGGGCCGCCGCAAACGGCATAGTGACGGGCTTTGAGGACGGCACCTTCAGACCCGACGAAAATGTGACAAGAGAGCAGACCGCGGCGATACTTTACAGATACGCGCAGTATAAGGGCGAAGACGTGTCGGTCGGAGAGAGCGCGAACATGAGCTTCACCGACGAGGCGCAGATCAGCGAATACGCGGTGCCCGCTGTACAGTGGGTGTGCGGAGCGGGAATTATAAACGGTTATCCCGACGGCACACTGGCTCCCGCCGCCTCGATAACAAGAGCTGAATTTGTGACAATGATAAGCAGAACCACTCTGCTGTAAAAAACTTATTTCAGGAGGAACTTATCTATGAAGAAAAAACTAATTGCGCTTATTTTAAGCGCGGCAATGATTATCGGCGCGATGCCCATTGTGGCGCCGGTATTCGCGGCGGACGACTACGCCACCCGCGGCGAGGTTTGCGATATGCTGCTCACCGCCGCCGACGACTACAACCCGGGCGTTCAAAAGACCGACATTTTAAAGGGCTACGAGGACGGCCTGCTCCACGAGGACTGGAGCGTAACAAGAGCCGAGGCGCTTGTTATGCTTAAAAGGGCCTTCGGCGAGATCCCCGAGATCAAAGGCGCAAACAAGTACATGGCTTTCCCCGCCGAGACGTTCACCGACATTCCCGACTGGGCTCAGACCGAGCTTTCGGACGTGTTCGCCGCGGGCATAGTTGCGGGAAAATCAGAGGGCGTATTCGCGCCCGACGACAACGTGACCAAAGACGAGATGCAGCTGTTTATTCAGCGCATGTACCGCGTGTTCGGCACAAATCTCAAGGACGACTATTATCAGACAATTAATCACGACGCGCTCGACAGCGCCGTGATCCCGGATGGACAAAGTGTCACGGGCACCACACACGGCGATCAGGTCAGCGACCAGCTTAAAGCCGTTGTAAAGGAAGCGGACTCCTCAAACCCCGACAAAAACTCAAAGGCGGGCAAGATCAAGACGATTTACGACAACTACATGAACAAAGAGGCCAGAAACGCGCAGGGCTATGAGCCTGTAAAGCCGTACCTCGACGAGATAGATGCGGTAAAGACCGTCTCTGACTTTATCGGCACCGAAGCGATCGATACTTTCATCCGTTTTCGGAATGAGATCGATCAAAAGGACTCGAGCCAATATATTAATACTTTCATCACTCCGTCGGTAAACACAAAGGATATGTATGAGGGAAAGGACGACAACCAAAAGCAGGCATATCTCAATTTTGCCGCGAAGCTGTTCACCCTTATAGGCTACAGCGAGGCAGACGCCAAAGCCGCGGCCGACACGGTATTTGATTTTGAGACTCAAATAGCCGAGGCAAGCCTTTCGCTTATCGATACCTATGATATAAACAAAACATATAACATATACTCGCTTGATGAAATATCCGCGGAGTTTAAAAACATTGACATTGAAAAAGTGTTTGAAGACAGCGGCTTTAAGCTCAAAGACAGATTTATGGTTTATGATGTAGGCGCGATGAAAAAGACAGCCGAGCTGCTTGACGACAAAAACATCGACGCCTTAAAGACTTACGCCAAATTCGCTCTGCTCGTCAATAACGTTCAATATCTGAGCGAGGATTTTGAAAACGCGGAAACCGAACTCAATTCCGCGGTCATGGGCATTCAAGGAACCCTTGATGAAGAGACGAAGGCCGTGAACTGCATAGACAGTCTTGTTCCGGACTATCTCGGCGAGCTGTACAGCGACAAATACGTTGACGAGAAAACCAAGACCGACCTGACCGAAATGATAAAGGGCATGATCGGGATCTATCGCGAAAGACTCGAAAACAACGACTGGATGAGTGAAGCCACAAGGCAGAAGGCGATAAAAAAGCTTGACACCATGGGCATAAAGGTCGGCTGCCCCGACGAGTACCCCGAGGTCGCCCTTGACTCCAAGGAGCTTAAGACCTACGCCGAGGGCGGAAGCCTCGTTGAAAATATGATAACAATAAGCGAGGCGAATGAAGAAGACATGATAGCCAGAGAGGGCACCGTGGTAGACCACAGTCAGTGGGTAGCGACTCCGCAGACGATAAACGCTTTCTATGATCCTTCATTTAATGATGTGACCATTTGCGCGGGATTTTTGCAGGTGCCCGGAGTATACAGCACCGACGCCCCTTATGAGAGTAACCTGGGCGCCATAGGCATGGTCGTCGGCCACGAGATCAGCCACGCGTTTGACAAAAACGGCTCGCAGTATGACGAGAACGGAAACGCGGTGAATTGGTGGACGGATGAGGACGCGGCAGCCTTTGATAAGCTGTGCCAAAACGTTATAGATTTTTATGACGGATATGAGGCGGCGCCCGGAATTGCCATGAATGGAGAGCTGACTCTTACCGAAAACACCGCCGACATGGGCGGACTGTCGGTTGTGGCCGAGCTTGCGTCAAGGACCGAAAATTTTGACTATAAGCAAATGTTTGAAAGCTATGCCCACCTTCAGCTTTCAGCGGCGTATCGCGGTTATTTGCAAATGTGTGCGACTAGCGACGTCCACAGCCTGCCGAGCGTCCGCGTAAACAGACTGTTTGAGACCTGCGACAAATTCTTCGAGATCTACGGCATCACCGAAAAAGACGGAATGTGGGTTGCTCCCGAGGACAGAGTCGCCATTTGGTAAAATCGGTTAAAAAAGATTAATATAAACGAAGGATATATGCTTTCGCATATGTCCTTCGTTATGTTTCTTTAAGTAAAATTTCCAAAACTTTTTCCGCGGAGCGTCCGCACAGGCAGTCCGGGTCGGACATGACTGCCTTGCTCCGGCGGAACGCTTTGACACCTTGCGTGTACTCGGCGCCGCGAACGCAGAAGCCGAATTTTTCGATCCATTCCGGCCAATATTTTTCTGTATAGCATTTTACCAATCGCGCGGCCATACTGTCCGTGCCCCGGGCGGAAGCTGCACAGAGCTGCACTCCGGGTGGGCTCGAGTGCAGCAGGATCAGACTGCGGTCGGCGCACTGCCCGGCCGCGATATAAACATGGCCGTTTCCCGACACAATATCCCCCGGCATAAAGCAGCGGGGATTTTTTATAACCGTGCCGAGTCCGATCTCGGCGAACAGCTCGGCTTGTTTGTCGGCAAACGTGACATAATTTCCGCCGCCGAAATAATTGGTCATTACCCAGCCGACGTAGCCGCTGCAGTCAAGACCGCTCTCTTTTTTGAATTTGTGCTGTTTGAAATCATAATCCGCCTCGCTGTTTTTGTAAAACCCGTACCATTTCGGATTAAGGCCGAGGCGGCCCAGATCGCCGCTTTCCTCCCAACCGCCGCCCCAAACATACATGGTCCTGTGGGCGGGAATAAGCGCGGTCCTCAGAAAATCCGTCAAATTTTTTTGTTTCAAAAAAATCACTCCCGATAGTGATATATTCACCGTCGGGAGGATGCGTGCGTATTATTTAATTCTGTCTGTCCTCAATGGCCATAATTTTGTCGACCCGTCTGCCGTGGCGGCCGCCGAGGTGCTCCGCCTCAAGGTAGGCGCGGACGATCTCAAGAGCGAGGCCCGGGCCGGTGATCCTCTCGCCCAGACAGATTATGTGCGCGTCGTTGTGTTCCTTCGCCATTTTGGCCGAGAACACGTCGGTGACATGCGCGGCGCGGATGCCCTTCACCTTGTTCGCCGCAATCGATACGCCTATGCCTGTGCCGCAAACCAGAATTCCCTTGTCGCACTCGCCCGAGACAACGCTGTTTGCAACCGTCTCGGCAATGTCGGGATAATCCATGGGCACGCCGGGCTGGGTCCCGAAATCCTTGAATTCATAGCCGTTCTGCTTCAGAAACTCTTTTATTGCCTCTTTGAGGACAACGCCGCCGTGGTCGCTGCCTATCGCGATCATAATAAAAACCTCCCGATATATGATATATTTTTCTTAAAAAATATTATAGCACAAAAATCCCCTCCGCACAAGAGGGGATTTGCTTTTATCTTTTCAAAAAACGCTCGATATTCGCGTGGATTGCCGTAAGCTGCTTAACGAAGTCTATGGTCTCTTCATAGTCGTCGCGGCTCAGTTTAAGCTTTTTGGCAAGCGTGCGCATAAAAAGCCTCTCGCTCTCGTCATAAATGTTGTCCGACAGCATAAGACCGGCAATGTTCAGCATAATGATCTTAGTATCCGCCGCCGAGCATATTTCCGCGAGCTTTACGCACACCTCGTCAAAAGGCTTTTCGGGCGTGTACCTCACCTCGGCTATGCCCATTTCGCCGCAGTACTGCTTGATAAGCTCCTTTTCCGTGCGGTCAAAATCCTCGTTCGTCATCGCCGCGTGTATGCACAGATCAAGAAACGGCTGCCGCTGATCATCGGTTAATCTGTTTAAATACATAATCTTTTTCTCCTTTCCCAAACGCCTTAGCGGCGCCTGAACACTCATTTTTACTCGTTACTGTTAATTATAAAATAAACAGCGCGCAAAAGCAACCGTTATTTGTAAA
This sequence comes from uncultured Monoglobus sp., assembly GCA_947630135.1. Classification (GTDB taxonomy): domain Bacteria; phylum Bacillota; class Clostridia; order Monoglobales; family Monoglobaceae; genus Monoglobus. Next base: position 55,363 of record CANRGH010000012.1, on the reverse strand, counting down.
AATTTCAAAAATTTTTACAAAGCGGCGTGTGCCTGCATTTTGTTTACATTTTTTGCGCTTGTAAAAATGCACAAAAATCTTTTTTGATTTTTGTGCATTTTTATCCCGTGTGTAGATATTGTGAAAATCAAAACAAAGTTTCCATGATTTGTTTGACACTGCCTTTTATTTGCGGTAAAATAACCTAGAGTAAATGTATGCAATCAAACAAGGAGGTTATAGCATGGCGGAATTCACGAAATGCAACAACGAAAAAGTAAATACATGGCTTCAGGCTCAAATCGACCTCTGCCGTCCCGACAAAGTTGTCTGGATCGACGGCAGCGAGGATCAGCTTGAGGCTCTCCGCGCCGAGGCTGTCGCCACCGGCGAGATGATAAAGCTCAACCAGGAAAAGCTTCCCGGCTGCTACTACCACAGAACGGCCGAGAACGACGTCGCCCGCGTTGAGGACAGGACCTATATCTGCACACCCACAGAGGAGGAAGCGGGCCCTATCAACAACTGGATGGCTCCCGATCAGATGTACGCGAAGCTCAACAAGCTCTATGACGGATCAATGGAAGGCAGAACAATGTACATCATTCCCTATTCCATGGGCCCGGTCGGCTCGCCTTTCTCGAAGATAGGAATTGAGCTTACGGACAGTATTTATGTTGTTTTAAACATGGACATCATGACAAGAGTCGGAAACAAGGTTATGGAGGCTCTCGGCGAGGACGGCGATTTTGTAAAGTGCCTGCACGCAAAGAGAGATGTTAATCCCGACGAGAGATATATCGTGCACTTCCCGCAGGATGACACGATCATGTCGGTCAACTCGGCATACGGCGGCAACGTTCTGCTCGGCAAAAAGTGCTTCGCGCTGAGAATTGCCTCGTATTTAGGCAAAAAAGAGGGCTGGATGGCGGAGCATATGCTTATACTCGGCCTTGAAAACCCCGAGGGCGAGGTAAAGTATGTCGCGGCCGCGTTCCCCAGCGCCTGCGGAAAGACAAACCTCGCGATGCTGATCCCGCCCGAGTATCTTAAGAAAAAGGGCTATAAGGTCTGGACAGTCGGCGACGACATTGCGTGGCTGAGGATCAACCCCGAGGACGGCAGACTCTACGCGATCAACCCCGAGTCGGGATTTTTCGGTGTGGCTCCCGGAACAAGCGAGAAGACCAACTTCAACGCGCTTGAGTCGACCAAGAAAAACACAATATTCACAAATGTCGCGATAAACAACGACGACATGACCGTATGGTGGGAGGGTCTTGACAAGAACCCGCCCAAGAACTGCACCAACTGGCTCGGCGAGAAGGTTGACGGCACGACCTATGAGGGCAACCTGGCCCACCCCAACTCGAGATTTACCGCTCCGGCAAAGAACTGCCCCTGTATTTCGCCCGAGTTTGAAAACCCGCAGGGCGTTCCGATCTCGGCCATTATCTTCGGCGGCCGCCGCGCAAAGACGGCTCCGCTGGTATATCAGGCCCGCGACTGGAAGCACGGCGTTTTTGTCGGCGCGACAATGGCCTCCGAGACGACGGCGGCCGCGGCCGGCGCGGTCGGCGTTGTAAGACGCGACCCCATGGCCATGAAGCCGTTCGTTGGCTACAACATGGCGGATTACTTCGCGCACTGGCTTGAGATGGGCGAGAAGCTCGGCGACAAGGCTCCCGAGATCTTCCATGTCAACTGGTTCAAAAAGGACGACGAGGGCAACTTCATGTGGCCCGGCTTTGGCGACAACATGAGAGTCCTGCTTTGGATCCTCGACAGAGTTTCCGGCAAAGCCGACGCGCACGACAGCGAGATAGGCCTGCTGCCCACCGCGTCGGACATTGACACCACAGGTCTTGACATGTCGGCCGAGGATCTTGACGCGCTGCTCAGCGTTGACAAGGAAGCGTGGAAAGAGGACGTTGAAAACATCAAGGAGTACTTCGCTCAGTTCGGCGACAGACTGCCCGCCGAGATCAAGCACCAGCTTGAGGTGCTCGACGGCAATTTGAACGCTTAATCAAGTTATCAATGCCTTAAAATATTAATAATTCATCAGCCCCGCGTTTAATAAAAACGCGGGACTGTGCTTTTTTTAATATAATATAAGCGTAGGGATTTGCGCCGCCGCGATTTTTTCGGCGTAAAAAAACCGCGGCACAGCCGCGGTCTTTCTTTTTAAGTACAAATTAAACTATGCAGACGGAGCGTCAACGGGACATACGTTTGCGCAGTTACCGCACTCGATGCACTCGTCAGCGTTTATCTCATACTTCGCATCACCCTCCGCTATGCAGGAAACGGGGCACTCGCTCGCGCAAACACCGCACTTGATGCAGTCATCACTGATTTGATAAGCCATTATATTCACCTCGCTATTTAAAATTTCATTCAAAACTACTCTTGCATTATATAGCATATAAGCGGTTTTGTCAAGTTCAAATTCACCGTTTTCGCGAATTTAACTTATTTTTACAAATTATTTATCGCGTCCTCGATCGAAATATCCGACTGGCGGCTGAATTTGTCAACCTCGATCTTGTTTTTCGGGCCGTGAGTAAGGCATCCCGCGCCGCCGACGCAGCCGCCCACGCAGGCCATTCCCTCGATAAAGTTGACCCCGCCGATACCCTTTGACGCCTTAAGCAGCGCGGTACGGCACTCCTCGATCCCGTCGCACGAGACCGCGTTGAGCACAAAATCGCCCTCGCCCTGCTCCTTGAGCGCCTCACTGACCGCCTCGGCCAGACCGCCGCAGCGGGCGAATATCCTGCCGAACGGCGACGCGCCGCCGAACATGTCGGAATCGACGTCGGTCTCCTCAAGCTCCGAAATGTCAATATCCCTCGCGTCAAACAGCGCCTGAAGCTCCTCAAACGTGAGCGCGCTGTCAACATAATCCTTGTTCTCGTCAAGGCGTATCTCGGCCTTCTTCGCGGTGCAGGGGCCGATAAACACGACCTTCGCTTCAGGATCCCGCTCCTTTATCAGCATTGAGATCGCGACCATTGGCGACGGGTTGTGCGAAATGTTGTTTTTAAGCTGCGGGAAATTTTTCTTCACAAAGTCCACAAACGCAGGGCAGCACGAGCTGGTCAGAAAACCCGTCTCGGCGAGCTCCTTTGCCTCGTAATACGCGACAATGTCGGCGCCCAGAGCGGCCTCCACAACATCGTCAAAGCCGAGCTTTTTAATTCCGGTAACGACCTGGCCAAGCTTTACGTTGTTATATGAGAACTGGCCCGAGATCGACGGCGCGATAACCGCGTAGAGCCGTCCTTTGTCCCGCTTTTCGGTCCCGCGTTCTTTGAGCATGTTCACAACCTCGATTATGTACGACTTGTCGGTGATCGCTCCCCACGGGCACTGATAAACGCAGGCGCCGCAGTTGATGCATTTGCTTATGTCGATCTGCGCCGCGTGCTCGGCGTTCATGCTTATCGCCTTGACCTTGCAGGCCTTGACGCACGGGCGCTCAACATTCATGATCGCGCTATACGGGCAGACCTTGGCGCACATGCCGCAGTTGACGCATTTTTCCTTGTCGATATGAGCCTTCTGGTTCTCGTCAAAGGTGATCGCGCCGCGCTTGCACACGTCCTCGCAGCGGTGGGCGAGACAGCCGCGGCACATATGCGTTACCTCGTATCCGTCCATCGGGCACTCGTCGCAGGCAATGTCAAGGACCTCGATTATGTTGTCGATCTCCTTGTGGCCGCCGCCCGCGAGGCCGATACGCTCGTTGACGATCGCTCTCTCCTTGTAGATGCAGCAGCGCATCGTGGCCTTGTTCTTGACGATCTGTTTGGCGATCTCGTTGAAGCTGCCGGTCAGCGTGTCGTCATAGGCGTGGCGCGCGACCTCGCGCAGAACTTTATATTTTAAATACTGGACCTTAGTGTCGAACTTTCTCTGAGCCGCTTTGTTATCCATAATATTCTCCTCCGCGTATCAATTAATTCGGCGCGTGGCAATTCAGCGCCTTTTATACATTTCAATTATATAGGATAGACTCCCAGTTGTCAATCAATTAACAAGTAGAATTTTACCCCGCTAAATTGGGGATTTTGAACAAGAGCAAATCTATTTCTTGACAAACGCGGAAAAAGACTGTATAATGAATAAGTTGTATCGGGGTTTGGCGCAGTTTGGTAGCGCACTTGGTTTGGGACCAAGGGGCCGCAGGTTCAAATCCTGTAACCCCGACCAAAAAGCGCTGTCTTCGACAGCTAAAAGAATAAAGAACAGTGAATAAATTATAATTAATAAAAACGTGGATTTTTAACAGCGCTTTTTGTATTATTCTTTATTCACTATTCTTTTTTATTTATTTTACGGAGGTTGTGTTATGTATAAAAACAACATATTACTTGAAAAATCAATCAATCTTGCCACAAGAATTATAAAACTTCAAAAATTTTTGACAAAAGAAAAACATGAGACAATTATATCAAAACAAATATTTCGCAGCGGAACTTCAATAGGGGCAAACGCCCATGAGGCCGTTTACGGAATAAGTAAGGCTGATTTTATATCAAAAATGCATATTTCGCTAAAAGAAACCGCTGAAACAGAATACTGGATCAGACTGCTTATTCTCTCGGATTATATCAGTGAAAGCGAGGGGAAATCTCTTCTGGATGATTGTCTTGAAATTAAAAAAATTCTTATATCAACTTTAAAAACCGCCAAAAAATCATAATCAACTTTTCCCAAAACAACAAAAAGCCCGGAGGAAACTCCCCCGGGCTTTTGTCTGCTGAATTAATCAAGATACAGGTGTCTGGGCAGGCCGTCAACCATGAACGGGATAAGCTCGCCGATTATCAGCGGGCGGCAGTATGTGATGAACTCATCGGAAACATATGTGCCGTCGTTGATTATCCACTCGTCGGGAACAACCTTCTCGATATTGGCGATCTTGTTAACGTCGTATGTCGAGGTCGTGATATTGTAGGGCTCGTTCGAGGTCCTTGTGAAGATTATCATCTTGCCGGTCTCGCCGTTAAAGGCCGCCTGAGCCGCCTCGCTGCCCGCCATGAACGCCTCGGTTATGTCGCGTCTTGAAACAATATGCGAAGCGCAGCGTTGAAGGGTGCTGAACACAATTCCTCTTGACTTGATGCCGAGCTTTGCGCCGACAAGGTCTGCAAGGTAAAGCGCGGTGCCGCCCAGCGACTTGTGACCGAAGGAGTCCTCAAACGTCGCCTGCTTATTGTCCTCGCAGACATACTTGCCGTTTGCCAGCTTGATGCCTTCGGAAACCGCGATAATAACGGCGGTCTTTTTGGCCTTTATCTCTTTTACCTTCTCGATAAACTTGTCATAGTCAAACTCAACCTCGGGCAGATAGATAAGATCGGGGCCGCAGCAGTCCTCGGCTCTCGAAAGCGCGGCGGCCGCCGTGAGCCAGCCCGCGTTTCTGCCCATGATCTCAACGATCGTCACGGACTCGGTCGGGTATGTGTTGACGTCGCGAATGATCTCCTTCATAGCCGAGGCTATGTATTTCGCCGCGCTGCCGTAGCCCGGCGTGTGGTCGGTTACCGCAAGGTCGTTGTCGATCGTCTTGGGAACGCCCATGAACTTGATGTCGCTGCCGATCGTCTCGGCGTAGTTTGAGAGCTTCTTTATCGTGTCCATCGAGTCGTTGCCGCCGATATAGAAGAAATACTTAATTCCAAGCTCGTTCATGTTGTTAAACAGCAGGCTGTAAGTGGACTCGCTCTCCTCAACAGTGGGCAGCTTGAAACGGCAGGTGCCCAGAAATGACGAGGGAGTTCTCTTTAAAAGCTCAATGTCCAGCTCGTTCTTAACATAGTCGGACATGTCTATCACCTTTTTGTTGAGAAAGCCCTCAATACCGTTGCGCATGCCGTATATCTTCTCAACACCCGCGTCCTTTGCGGCCTTGAAAACGCCGACAAGGCTGGAGTTTATAACCGATGTGGGGCCTCCGGACTGACCGACAACTACATTTCCTTTTACCAAAATAATCGCTCCTTTCAAATTATATTCCGCGCGTAAAGCGGGAATAAGCCTTGATTTCCGTAAAATTAGGCTTTTTTAATAAAATTTTTAATTTACACATTAAATAAATATATGATTTCCACAAATTATTATATCAAATCCCCGATAATAATTCAATGCTTTTTTTATAAAATTTTCACGCTAAAAATTGGTAAAAAACACAATAAAAAATTTCCGCGTTTAATTTTATTGATACAGAGAAAAATAAATGTTGAAAATATAATATTATTTTGAAGGAGAGATAAAAATGAAATCGGGCAAAAATGACAACACATGGATCGACAACACAAAGTCGAACATCAAAAACAAAAATAAAGATCCGAAAAGCGGAAAAATAGAGGATATAGAAGGCAAGTTCGAGATGGGCAGCGCTTCTTCGGCGACGGACTGCACAGGGGTGCAGCAGCAGGCGATAATGACCCACGACGAGCAGGAAAACCTGAAAGAAGTCTACGACTTCGGTCCGCCCGAGATATAGAAAAACCGCCCGACGGGCGGTTTTAAATTTACTCGTTTTCTATCGTTATCTGGCAGGGCTTCATGGCCTCAAGCGCGATTCTGTGGCTCTCGGGCGTCACGCCCGCGCAGCAGGCGGCGTCTACGATCACCGGGACCTCGGGCAGGGCGGCCTTGACTATCATCGCGTTTGAGATGACGCAGATGTCGGTGCAAAGGCCGACAAGCGTCACGCTCTCTATTTTTTCGGTTTTGTCAAGTGCTTTAAGAACATCACCAAGCTCCGCGCTGCCGAACGACGGTTTGTCGATCGGCTCGGTTTTAATAAGCTCCGCGATCTCGCGGCGTATCTCCCAGCCCGGGCTGCCCTTTAAGCAATGCTTGACCGGAAGGTTTTTTCCCTCTTGAGTTTTAAGATAATCCGCGCCATGGGTGTCGCGGGTGGCGAGAACCGCGCCGTCAAAGCTTTTGATCCTTTCGCGGACCTTCGGTACTATCGCCTCGGCCTCCTTGGTGCCGAGCGCTCCGTCTATAAAATCGTTCTGCATGTCTATGACCAATAAAATTTTCATGTTTTGCCTCCTTTGGTTATCCCGTGAACTTCTTATCCTGGCCGCAAATTTTCGCATAGTCGCAAAACAGGCAGGGGTCGTGGCCGTGTTCGGTGTACGGATTGACCGAGATTTCGCCGCTCAATATTCCTTCGGCGGACTCGGCGATCTTTTTCTCGGCGTTTTCGAGCCGCTTTTCCATTTCTTCAAGCGGAAAGGTCTTAAAATTTGTCGCCTTGGCGTAATCGCCGCCCGCGAAGTCGCCCAAAGCCTCTTCTATAACCCAGCCCGAGGCCGCGACTTCACTTCTGACCGCTTTTTCATATCTCTCTTCGGTGGCGGCCTTGGCGCTGTCTATGATCGGATCGTTCATCTGCTGATAGAGCATCGCGGCGGGCACGCTTCCGTCGGCCCTGCACAGGGCGTTCGTGTAAACAAGCGGCTGGAACTTCACTCCTGCCTCGGCCAAAGGCTGATCCAGCGTCTTTTTCGAGGATTTGTAATCCACAACGCTGATATATTTTTTCCCGTCGATCTCTGCGCCGTCAACGCGGTCAACAAATCCCTCGACCGACGCGTCGCCGCTTTCGGTGTGAATTCTGATCGGCGGTATTTTCCCGTCGTCTCCTATCCTTACCTCAAACCCTATCGGCCTGAATTTTGAGACGCGGAAAAATTTTATCGTCTCCCAGGCGGTGGTCGAGGCAATGCCGCTCATCCTCATTATCAGATATTTGTAATAAGCCGAGCTGCGGTACATGATCTCGTCGGCGCTGCCTGCGATATCCTCGATTATGGCGTTGATATCCTTTCGGCACTGCTCGCGGGTGACGGAGTCAAAATCGGTTTTGCCGTCAAAATACCGTTCCAGCGCGCCGTGGAGCACGCTGCCCATGCTGAGCGGATCGAAGCTCGCGGGCTCTCTGGGAGCGGCCGCGAGGCCGTAGCGCATGAAATATGAAAACGCGCAGCCGTTGAACCGCTCAAGCTTTGAGGCGCTGAGCATTATGTCTCTGCCGTAGAGCCTCGTGACCGCGTCCTTTGACAAGGTCTCATAACCTCTTTCCGCGTTTTCAAGGCGACTCAAAAAGTGCTTATAGCCCTCATCATCCTTTAATGAGGCGGCAAGAGTCTCGGTTCCGTCTCCGCCGAGGCCCGCGGCCCTGCGCCGCTTCAGCTCTCTCAGCGCCGCGTTCCGCGTCTCGGGGGTATCTTCCGCTTCCTCATATTCCGCGTCAAATATTACTTCCTTAAGCTTTGTCACAATTCTCGAGGGGTTCAGCGTGTCGCTGCCCGAAGAGCGCGGCGACATGAAATATATCTCGTCCGAGGCGGCGGAAAGCACGTTGTAGATCAGCATGTTTTCATCCACGGTTTTTTCCTCCGCAGTCATTGCGAGCTCAAAGCCCTCGTCGCGGAGCGCGCGCCGCTCCGCGTCGGAGATCAGGCCTTCGCCGCTGTGAATTCCCGGGAACACGCCCTCGGTGGCGCCGAGGACGATAACGACCTTAACCCCTGCGCTGCGGAACATGTCAATTCTGCTAAACGACGCGCCGTCGATCGTCTGCGGCGACACGCCCACCTTTATTCCCGCGCAGGCCGAGGTGAACAACTCGTAAAATTTTTCATATGTCATTGGGATTTCGCCCATTATCGCGCCGATCTCGCCGAGCACCGAAATAACGCTGTTCCATGCCATACGATACTCTTCTGCAAGGTACACAAGCCCTCTTGATGTAAGGCTCTCGCAGACGCCGCGCATAGTCTCGCGGTGGCCGCCGCGCTCGATAAACCCGAGCAGCGCGCCGACAATATCGCCCGCCGTCTTTCTGCCTCTTATTGATTTTTTGAGCTTTGTCACAGGGTCCAAAACCTTGGCCTTGACCGAGTTTATCATTTCAATATCAAACGTCGATTTATCAGGGTTAAAGCTCCACTCGTCCGCGCTGTTCCACATGGCGCGGCTCGGGTTGACCGCCAAAAGGTAGTTCTCGAATATATCCCTTTCGCGGACGCTGAGACCCTCGCAAAAGCCGCTTTTCGCCAACGTCATCACCCGCTCATACGAAAAGCCCCGCGCGAGCACGTCAAGCACGGCCGAAAGATAGAGCAGATACGGATTTTCGGTCAGCGACCTGCGCTTGTCGAGGAACACGTTTATTCCGTGATCCTCAAACACGAGCGGCATTATCCCGCTGTATTCCTCGCTGTCCCGCGCGAGGATTAAAAAATCGCTCTGTCTCAGGCCCCGCTCGCGGCACAGCCTGTGAATAATCGCCGCGGCCGTCTCGACCTCGTCCATATAGCTTTCGGGGCGCATAAAATGAACATGCTCGTCGGGCTTTTTGTATTTTTCGGGTCGTGTCCTGAAATAGTTGCGGACCATATGACGAATGTCGGGCGCCATAGGTTTTTGGTATTTCAGTTTTTCGGGCCGTCCGATCTCCGCGCCCGCCGCGGCGGCCGCGTCTCGCAGGGCGCGGTAAGTCACCACGGGGATCGCGAACAGATCGTCGGGCCGTTCGGGATCGTCGCAGCACAGGATCAAACGGAACTCCGCCGATTTTTTGACAAGCTCGATCAGCGCCCGCTGCTCAAGCGGCGTGAAGCTGCGGAACTCGCTGACGATCACAAAAGAGTTTTCGGGCATGCCGAAATCCTTGATCTTCGGAACGGCGAGCGCCAAATTATCCTCCGCGTCCGCGCCGCTTTTGTTGATAAGCCCGTCATACGTCTCGTAAAACAGCGCCATATCCGTAAGCTTGCGCGAAAGCTCGCTCTTTCCGCCGCCCGTTTTTTCCGCGGCGGAGCGCAGCGACTCCGGATCGTGCCCGTAGCGTTTAAACTCCGACACCAGCTCCGCCATGAGCTTTGAAAAGCCCTTCTGATGCGCGTTGGGCAAAAAATAGTCAAGCTTTTTCTCGATCAGCTGCATGGTTCGCGCGGCCAAAATTTCCTTGCCCGCGCCGTCAACGTAACCGAGTCTGAGCGGGCCGAGCTCCGACAAAACCAGGTTTGACAGCCGCGAAAACGTCAGCACCTCGGTCTTTTTTTGCGCGCTCACGCCCAGCGCCGCGATTATGCGCCGCTCGGTGAACACCGAAAACTGCTCGGGCACCAATATATATGTCTTGATGTTTTTGATTAAATTTTCTTTGATTTTTTCAAAAAGATACGCGCCGCTGTCATATTCCGCGGTACCGTACACGGCCTTAAACATAATATCACCTACTTTATCACGTCAAGCACATTTATAATATCATCCATAACATGATCCGCCCCTGCCGCCTTAAGCTCGTCGGCGCCGAATGATGTTGACACCGCGGCGCAGCTCATGCCCGCGCTTTTCGCGGACTTAACACCGCTCAGCGCGTCCTCGATCACGAGGCAGCATCCGGGTTCGGCCGAAAGCCGCTCCGCCGCCAGCAAATACGGCAGCGGCGAGGGCTTCTTTTCGGTCACGTCAGAGCCGGATAGGATGACCTCAAAATCTTTCGGATCGATTTCGGCGGCCCTGAGCGACGCCATAAGCTTCCGCTCCGAGGCGCTGCTGACAAGCGCCAGAGTCAGGCCGCGCTTTTTAAGCTCCTTTATAAGCGGCTTTGCCGACGGAAAAACCCGCATATCCGCGATATTGCTTTCAAAATTCTCAAACATTTTTTCGGTTATCCCGTCGATCAGCTCCCCGCGCCCCGCGCGTCGGCACGGGTCGATTATGAAATGCTCCTCGCCCGCGCCGATAAACTCCGTGAAATCGTCGAGCGTCGCGGGAACACCGCCGCTTTTGAGCGCGTCAAGAGCAGCTTTCATGATCACCGGCTCGGAGTCTACTATGACTCCGTCCATATCGAATATAACATAATTAATTTTACTCATAATATCACCGCTTTTATTATAGTTTATTTTTATCAAAATGTAAAGCAAAAAACGCGCCGCGATATCCGACATTTTATTGCTCTTGACTTTTTGAGCGAAAATGATTATAATAGTATAACCAAAGAGCAAAAGAGGTGGGATTTTGGCCGACAATATCGCAAACGAAAAAATCATGGCGCGCAACAAAAAGGCGTATCACGACTATTTTGTTGATGAGGAATACGAGGCCGGAATCGAGCTTTGGGGCACCGAGGTCAAGTCGATCCGCGCCGGCCGCATCAATCTTAAAGACAGCTATGTTTCATTAAAGGGCGGCGAGGCGGTCCTGCTCGGGGTCCACATCAGCCCCTATGAGCAGGGAAGCATGTGGAACGCCGACCCGGAGCGGCCGCGGAGGCTGCTGCTCCACAAGCGCGAGATCAACCGCCTGATAGGGCTGACACAGCAGCAGGGCTATACGCTGATCCCGCTTAAGGTCTATTTTAAGAATCAGTATATAAAAGTCTCGGTGGGTCTTTGCCGGGGCAAAAAGAACTATGACAAGCGCGACGCTATGGCAAAGCGCGACGCGCAGCGCCGCATGGACCGCGCGCTTAAAAATTATACGAGGAGTTGATATTATGACAATAAAAGAACTGCAAACCGCCATGATCGCCGCTATGAAGGCGCGCGACAAGGCGCGGAAGGACACGATCTCAAGCCTTATCGCCGCGGTCAAGAAGGCCGCTATTGACGCGGGCTGCCGCGACGATATTCCGGAGGATATGGTTGACGCTGCCGTGCTCAAGGAGCTTAAGACCGCGAAGGAGCAGCTTGATACCTGCCCCGCGGACAGGACCGAGCTCATCGACGAATATAAAGCAAGGGTCGAGGTCATCACAGAGTTTGCCCCCAAGCAGCTCTCCGAGGACGAGATCCGCAAGGTGATCGAAGAAAAATTCGCCGACGTCATTGCAAGCGGCAACCGCGGCATGATCATGAAGGCCGTTATGGGCGAGCTCAAAGGCAAAGCCGACGGCAAGCTGATAAATCAAGTAGTGGCAAGCATGATAAAATAATATGCTGACAAAGACATTTGACATAGTTCCGGACTATACGGCGGCCGGAGCCGCGCCGCCGAGGGATAAGGCCACACTTTCGTCCTATATCTTATCGCCCGATCTGCTCCAAAAAACGCGTATAAAAACCTGATCTGCGGTGATCGTGTGCCCGGGCGGTGGCTACGGGTTCCGCTCGGCAAGAGAGGCCGAGGCTGTGGCGCTCAAATACTGCGCGGCCGGGTTCCACGCCTTTGTGCTGAATTACTCGGTGGAGCCCGCGGAGTGGCCTATTCCTCAGTGCCAGTTGGCGACGGCCGTGGCGCTTGTGCGTGAAATGGCAGAAAAACACGGGATCGACAAACAAAACATATATGTTTGCGGATTTTCGGCGGGAGGACATCTGGCGGCGTCGCTGGGCGTACACTACGACAAGCGCTGTATCGCGGCGGCCTCGGGCGGAAAAAACCGCCCCGACGGTTTGATTCTCTGCTATCCGGTAATAATAGACGAGGAAGGCAAGACTCACGCCGGCACCAAAGAGCGGTTTGTCGGCAAAAATCCGGAGAACGAAAAATATTTCGGCCTCGATAAATTTGTCACAAAAGACACGCCTCCCTGCTTTATCTGGCATACTTTTGATGACAAATCAGTACCCGTGTACAGCTCTATGCGCTTCGCGCAGGCGCTGCTTGATCACGGTGTGGAGTACGAGCTGCATATTTTCCCGAAGGGCAGCCATGGGCTGTCGCTGGCTAACATACTGACCGCCAATGAGGATAGGCATATAGAGCCATCAGCCGCGGCTTGGATCGACCTGTCTATAAAGTGGCTGTATGATAAAACAAACTTCGGGATGTAACGCTTTTGAATTTTCCGGGAATATATTGACGAAAACATCATAAATCAAAGCCGGAATGTAACGGTTTCGACATTCCGAAGATATACTGACAAAAAACATCATAAATCAAAATCCGGGATGTAATGGTTTCAACTTTTCCGGGAATATATTAACAAAATATATTATAAATTAAAATCCGGGATATAATGGTTTCGACTTTTCCGGGAATATATTGACAAAATATATTATAAATTAAAATCCGGGATATAATGGTTTCGACTTTTCCGGGATATATTTGAAAAATATATCCCGAAAAATAAATCCGGGGATGTAATGGTTTCGACGGGGCCGCGGAGGCCTGAGGAGCGAGCCGTGGCGGGAACCACGTTAAAAGCCCGACTTAAAATTAAACGCTAACAATAACAGAGTAGCACTGGCCGCCTAACCGCGGCTTGTCCGCCCGGGTTTACCGCGGATCCGGTTCCGGGCATTAACGACGCGGTGAACGTGAGGCGCGAAAGCTTTGACGCGCCCATGCAATCATGAAGCTACCGAGCGCGCCCGGCCTGTCAATGAGCCTGCGCGCGAGGGAATTTTAATCATTGACTACGCTCGTAGCGCCTCTTGAGGACGCAGTTTCGGACAGGGGTTCAATTCCCCTCATCTCCACCACGCCGCGGCAAGTCCAATGGGCTTGCCGCGGCTTTTTAAAATCACTCCCCAAGGAAGTGTGGCCGCCCGTTCTGCCTCTCCCTTTGGGGAGAGGGGTTATTGCTGCGAAGTTCCCCTCTCAGTCAGCTTCGCTGCCAGCTCCCCCAAGGGGAGCCATTCGGGCGGATAATATCCGCCCCTATGGCGTTTTGCACACTTTTCGTAGGGGACGGCGCCCTCGACGTCCCGTAGGGCGACATGCCCACATGCCGCCACGGCCGGATGTGGGCATCCGGCCCTACGAACATAGTGATTAGCAAATAGCACAGGCGGTTCCGGCACTGGACAACTTCCCTTCAAAGGAAAGCTTACGTTTAATCAATGTGTTTTATTGTGAGTTGTCACATATTCCTCAAAATCATCGTATAGTTTCATATTATAACGTTCAACATAATAAATTATATCAGAACGCCAAACATACACACCATCAGACATACATGTATATTCGCCGTTAATTTTTTGCTCGGTAAGAATATCCTTTGCATAGCCGGCGGCAACTGCGACTACTTTTCCTTTTTTCAAGTGCCGCAGTATCTTATCTTTGTTGAAACGCGGTTTTTCTGAAATAATGCTTTTTAAATATTGTTTTCCATTGTCACCGGACAGTTTTATAATATCGCATACATCTTTCATCTATACCACCTCTGTTTAGGTTTAAATCCTTTCTGCCCGCCATTGAGTGAGTGATATTTATCACCAACAGACATATTCTCATCCGGCGTAGCCCAAAAGCCTTTTGTTGGGGTCATTGTCTCATTTTGATTTAAAATAAAACGGCTTGTTTTTTAATACATCTATTTGATGTCCCGGTTACACTTTTCTTTATTATACCGCTTTCACGGGATTTGTCAAATTTTCCGCAGAGGACTGCGGCCGGAGCCGCGAAGCGGGTTCGAGGCACAATCGTATTCCGATTGCACAAATAAATGGGGCCACAAATCATTAGCGTGAGCGGAAATGTGCGCCCTCGACGTCCTGTAGGGCGGCATGCCCACATGCCGCCACGGCCGGATGTGGGCATCCGGCCCTACGAACATAGTGATTAGCAAATAGCACAGGCGGCCCCTATTCGCTATTCACTAATCACTAATCACTATGTTTCGGCTCCCCCTTATTTTAAGGGGGAGCCGGATTAATTGGGAAGAAATTTATTTATTTTTATATTTTTCGCTTAAAGGTGTTATGTTTTCAAGGCCGCTCCAGATAAACAGCGCGAAGGTCTCGCCCTCGCCGATTTCAAAGCTGCTTACCGCGTACTCGCCGGCGCCGTTTATCTCGATTCCCGCGTTAAAGCCGGTCAGAACGCCGCCCGAGTATTTCGCAGCGATAAGCTTTGCCGCGGGAGCGGGCTCCGCGCCGTCGTAGGCTACTGTGACCGCGAGTCCGCCGTCCTTGGCCTCGGCGCTTTTGATCGAATATCCGCCGCTTTCGGGCTCCGCGGTCGGTTTGGGCGCCGTTGTGGGCGCTGAAATATCGGGCGTGGCCGTGGGCTCGGGTTCGGCTGTCGCCGTGGGCTCGGGCGCCGTCGTTTCACCGCCGGGAACCGCGCGGACCGAAACTCCGGCAATGTTTATGTCGCCCATTGTGCTCGCGATATAGAGCGCGGAGCCCACGTCTTTAAAATGATAGGTAAAGGCGTAATCTCCGCCGCCGTGGTCGGGAGCGCAGACCGCCGCAGGCTCGGCCGAGGGGCTGAGGTACAGACCCAGCGTGTTTTCGCCTCCCGTGTAAAAATAAACGGTGATCATACACTCGCTTTCGGGAATGATATAGAACGAGCGGCTGTCAACTTTCTTTGCCTGATAGCCCCTTGTTATCGAGACTCCGTTCACGCTGAATTTGTTGCTCTTGTAGCCGTTGCCGCCGCCTTTGTAGCAACCCACATATCCGTCTGCGGATATGTCGCCCGCCGACATGCTCTGTCCGCCGTTCCAGTCCTTGGCAAAGCTGTCCGCGCCGACGGGTATCGGCTTAACCTCTCCCTCGGGAGGCGTGGCGGGCGCGCTTGTGGGCTTTGGCGTGGCGTTCGGGTCGGGCGTCGCGGTCGGCGCGGGTTCGGGCGGGATCAGCGGAAGTCCGCCGCCCACCGAGACCACGCTCGATTTGTAGTTCGTTATCTTGTCAAGCAGCTTTTGGTTTATGCCGTGGTGAGAGTCGTCGACCGCGTTGTCAAACGTCCACTCAAAATCTCCGCCCTCGACGCGGCCCGCGTATTTTTTAACGGTCTCGACCGCCTGTTCCGCGGATTGCGACGTATATTCATACATAATGTCGGGATCGGTGTCAAAGTTGTCATATGTTCCAAAGCCTTGAGGGTCGCCCTTCAGCGCTTTGACGCTGTCCGGCACGCGCTCATCGCGGGATTTCGCTTCGTAGGCGTCAAACTGGCCGGTATCTTTTTCGCTGCCGTAGAACCATAAGGTTTCCTGATCTATGGGCACATCGCCGAATGATTTTATCATGCCGCCCATCTGACCCGAAAGGGTGCCCTTTCCGTCACCGTTGCTGCCCAGATAATCATTTCTACTGCTGTTATACACATCGCTTCCCTGAGAGGCGATAAGCATCGGACGGTTTGTGTGGCGGAAATAGTTGCGCTCGGAGAACACCGAGGTTTTCATCGCCGCGCCTATGCCGTACATGGCAACTCCGTCATAATAGTTGTTGTAAACGTGGTTGTCGCCGACCACGCAGCGCGGCATGCGCGAATCGCCGTGATCGAACCAGTTGTGGTGATATGTGGCGTAGTAATGAGCCTCGGGACTGTACATATTGCTGTTTTCCCACGGGCCGCCCGAGACAAAGTTTTTGCCCAGATCCCACATGTGGTTGTATGAGACTGTCACATAGCTCGAACCCGACTTGAACGCGACCGCGCCGTCACCCTTGGCCTGATCGGCGTCCTTTCCGGGCGCGTTGTATAAAAAGTCACAGTTGTGCACCCAGATATTAAAGTTGTCGGTGTCCATTTCTATCGAGGAGGCCTCCGCGCCTTCTCCGGCGTACATAACGGCTAAATTCCGTATTTCAACGTTGACCATGCGCTTAAGGCACATCAGCCAGCCGTATACCGCGGCGTCGTCTCCCACGCCCTCGATCGTCAGGCTCTGGCCGACCATGGGCGTGGTTTTCTGCTCCCAGCCCTGTATCTGAACCGTGTGCCGCGTAAGTCCCGCGGGGTCTTCGACCCTGCCGATAAGCCGCACCGCCAGAGGCTTGGTGATCTTTTTCTGCTGGCGGTAGTGCAGGATCTCGGGCAGGCCGACGCCCTGCGAGGGGTCGTTGTTCACCGTTACAGTGTCCTTGTTGCCGTTTGTGACATAGATCACGTCGGCGTTTTCTTTTAACGTTCCGTCGTCGTTATAGGCTCCGCTCGCGGTGCCGACCGGTGAGTTCTTTGAAAACGCGAAGCCGCTTCTGTCATGAGCCATGACCGTGAGAGCCTCTGTCTCCGCCGCCGCGTCCGCGATCTCCGCGCCGCTCTTCACGGGAACAACGCGCAGCGTGTACTCGCCGGCCTTAAGTCCGAGCGCGTCGGCGCGGTAATAATCGGGATATTCCCGAACCAGAGGATCGTCCAGCTTAACTGAACCGCCGCCCTTCGCTGTGGCGTAAACGTTGTAGCTGTCGGCCCCGTCAAACGGCGCCCATTCGGCATAGGCCGACTCGAGCCAGCCGTTTGAGTTTGTGATCGAGACCGTGTCCGCCGCCGAGCTTATTCCCGCCGGGATCAGCGTCAGCATCATAACCGCGGCCAAAATCAGACATATCTTTTTCTTCATGCATTTGTACCTCCTCAAAAAGAATTATTATTTTTCAAATTTATCACAGAGCGGCGCGATCGTGTCCGTTTCGCTCCATATGTAAAGCGAAACGCTTTCGCCTTCCTCCGCGCGGAAATTTTCGATAAGATACTCCCCCGCGCCTTTTATTTCGACAGCGCCGCCAAAATCGGTCAGAACGCCGTCTAAATATCTTGCCGCGAGCAGCCTTGCCGCGGGAGCGTCCGCGCTGCTGTATCCGACGGTCACTTTAAGCCCGTTTTCCGTATCCTCCGCGGATTTGATCGAATATCCGCCGCTTTCGGGCTCCGCGGTCGGCGTCGGCTCCATAGTCGGCGCCGGTTCCGTGGTCGGCGTCGGTGCCGTAGTCGGCGGAGCGTCGGTGGGCGTCGCGTCAAGAGTCAGCGCCATGTAGTAGATAAGCTGCTCGCCGCTGTTTTTGGTGATCTCGTAGCTCTCGCCGCCGTTTACGGGAAACGTCAGCATGTTTCCGCTGCCCGTCAAAGCCTCGCCGTTGATCTTCGCCGTCGGCGTGCTTGATGCGCCGAAAACCAGCAGCATTTCGCCGTCACCCGGGGCGGTGAAGCTTATGCGCGAGCTGCTGCCGAGCTTGAACGCGTTAGTCAGCGTCATGCCGCCGTATTCGATCGAGCCCCTGTCCTTTGACGTGGCGCCGCTTATGGCGTAAAAATCGCTCCGCATGTCGCTTTCGGTGAAGTTGTGGATATATCCGCCGCTTGGCGGAACGTCGGAACCGCCGCCCGGCTTGGGTGTCGGTTCTCCCGGTCTCGCGGTGGGCGCGGCTGTGGGCGCCTGCGTGGGGAGCGGTGTTATCGTCGGGCTGTCCGGGTCGTATTCCAGAACCAGATAGAACAGATACGAGACGCTGTCGCGGGTGATGTTGTATGTCTCGCCCGGCTCGACGTTAAAGCGTATGAGTCCGGTTTGCGGGTCGCCGCGGACAACCTCGTTGTTTACCTTAACGTTGACCGAGCCGCGGTACGGATTGGCGAGCAGCGTCATAATGCCGCGCTGTACCGCCGTGAATTTTATGTAAGAGCTGCCCTCGAATTTGAGGGATTTTGTCAGATTGACTGCGTCATACCGCATTATGCCGAACAGGTCGGTTATCGAGCCCTTGATCTCAAACACGCCGCTCGCGGTGTCTTGGGTCGTAAAATTATGCGTGATCCTGCTGCTCGACGGCTCGGGCGGCTGCTCAACAACGAGCGTCGCGTCGCCGCCGACTTTGGCGATCGGAGGGTCATAGTTTTCGACCAAAGCCTGAAGCTCGGGTATCATATCATAATTGCTGTCCTGAACCGAATTGTCGAAGGTGTATTCAAAGTCTCCGCCGTTCATGCGGCCCGCGTATTTTTTAACGGTCTCAACTGCGCTTTCGGCCGACTCGGCGTTATAATCATACATATCTGCCGCGGTGTCAAAATTGTCATACGCCGCGCCGCCCTTGAGCGCCGTGACAGTATCTGGAACCTTCTCGTCCCGGCTTGAGACAAGATAACAATCAAAATGGCCGGCGTTGCTAACTCCCGCCGCCAAGTCGCTTGGGGTGTCGAGCTGCGTGTAAAAACGCTTGTGTTCGCCGATAAAATTGCCGAAGGCTTTTATCATTCCACCCGACTGACCCGACAGCGTTCCCTTGCCGCTGTAATTCTTTTTGTCCGAGTTATAAACGTCGCTGCCCTGGCTTGAGATTATCATGGGTCTTTCGCAGTATCTGAAATAATTGTTCTCGGCGAATACGCACGAGCCCTCGGCCGCGCCTATGCCGTATTTGGAAACGCCGTCGTAATAGTTGTTGTACATATGCACGTCGCTTCCGACGCATCTCGGGTGGCGCGAGTCGGAGTGGTCAAAGTGGTTGTGGTGATAGGTGACATGGGTTTTTGTCGAGGCGCCGTCGGGGCTGTCGGTGAACGTGGTCTTTCCGGAGTCCCAGAAATGATTGTATGAGATAGTCACATAGTCCGACTGATTTTTCATGTCAATGCTGCCGTCGCCTTTGCTCTGATCCTCGTCGGGGCCGTGAGCGCCGTAGAAATACTCAAGGTTGTGGATCCAGATGTTGTCATTGTTTCCGTCAAGCGCCGTCGCGTCGCTGTCGGTGCCGCCGCCGTACCACATTATCGCGAAATTGCGCAGCTCAATGTCGGATGATTCCTTGAACGTTATTCCCCAGCCGTGGATCGCCGCGTCCTCGCCTATGCCCTCGATCGTGACGTTTTGGGTCTTTCTTATCCCGAGCAGATATTTCTCCATGCCCTCGGGCATGTCGATCCTGCCGATCAGACGCACGATCAGCGGAGTCGTGATATTGTTCCGCTCGCGGAAGTCGAATATGCTCACAAGGCCCACGCCGTCTTTGGGTATCCCGTCTATCATAACGCGGTCTTTGTTTCCGTTTGAGACGTAGATTATGTCCGCGCCGTCTTTGGGCGTGCCGTCGGGCTTATAGCCGCCGCTCGCGTCGCCTCGGGGCGAGGCGGCGCTGAAAGCGAAACCCTCGCGGGGATACGCGCTGACGGTAAGCGGCCCGGTCTCGGCCGCCGCGGTTCCGTTTTCGCCGCTGTCATACTCTATTTTTATCCGATAGCTCCCCGGTGCGAGGCCGGGCGCGTCAACTCGGCAGAGGCCGCTTTTGTATTCCCGCAGAAGCTCGCGGTCTATCGGGGCGTATTCGCCGCCCTCGGGCTTTATATACGCATTCACGCCGTCAATGCCCGCGCCGACCCATTCGGCGTACGCGGCCTCAAAGCTGCCCGCCGCCTCGGTGATCGAGACCGTGTCCGCCGCCGAGCTTATTTTCGACGGAAGCAGCGTCAGCAGCAGAAATGGGAGCAAAATCAAACACATTTTTTTCTTCATATTTATTCCCCCGATATTATATTCATTGATTATATTATACAGCCCCGCGCGCTTTGGGGTAAAGTAGCAGATTGTTAAAATTTTTATGGGTGCAGATTGAGTTTTGAATGAAGCGATTGACTTAAAAGCGGATTTGTGATAAAATGTTTTCATATTATTTATACGGAGAAAATTATGGACAGAGAGACGAGGATCCGAAAAATTCTTATGACCGCCCTGAAAATTTCGGTCGGGAGCTGCGCGGCAATGTATATCGCCGAGCTGCTTAATCTTCAGTTCGCCGTGTCCGCGGGCTCGATCACCCTGCTGACGCTGCTTACCACCAAATGGGAGACGCTGCGGCTGTCGCTTGTGCGGCTGCTCAGCTTCGCCGCGACCGTGCTGCTGTCTTACCTGTTTTTCGAGCACATCCCGGGCGACTGGATCGCCTACGGCGTGTTCCTTTTTGTCATGACCGCCGCGCTTGAGGGGTTCGGCTGGCGGGCGGCTCTGTCGGTCAACGCGGTTATCTGCACCCATTTTTTGACGACCGACGATTTCAGCGCCGCGTTTATTTTAAACGAGTTTCTGCTGGTCCTGCTGGGAATTTCGATCGCGGTGCTGCTGAATTTGTTCAACAACAACGCCGCCCAGAAGCGTCTGATCGAGGCGCGTGTCACGACCGTTGAAGCGGGGCTTACCGGAATTCTCGGCGAGCTTGCGCTTTATCTGCGCAGCGACACGGACGAGGCCGACGTGTGGGGCGACATAAAAAGGCTTGAAAATGATATAGACGAGTATATCGACATGGCCCATGAGTATCAGGACAACACCTTCAGCGCGCAGCCGGGCTATTACATAGATTATTTCGAGATGCGCGCGCGGCAGATCGGCGTGCTGCACAACCTCCACAACGAGATCGACCGCATGCGCGGCCTGCCCAGACAGGCGGAGATCGTGGCGGATTATATAATGTATCTTAAAAATTTCGTCACCGAGATGAACGATCCCGCGCCGCAGATCGAGCGGCTCAACGTGATTTTTGAGGACATGCGCGAGGAGGAGCTCCCCGAAACGCGCGAGGAATTTGAGAACCGCGCGCTGCTTTACCATATACTTATGGACCTTGAGGAATTTTTGAAGTATAAGCGGAGGTTCGTAATCTCGGCTCGCCACGGGCGGCTCAAAAACACAAGGAGCTATACCGAAAGATATTTCACCGAAAAAATAAGGAGCCTTAGGAAAAACAAAAATCGGTAAATGTTAACAAATTGTTCATAAACGCCGTGAACGCCCGAAATTCGGGCGTTTTAAAGCGGAGCGGCCGCAGCGTGGCGGCGCGAAAATCTTGATTTTTACGCGAATTGCTTGACAAAAACGCAAAAAGAGAGTATACTAAAATTTAGTTATGTTACAATTGTGTTACATAATCATTACAAATTAAGGAGTGTTTGTAACATTGAGTTATAGAACCAATAGGCGCGGACTCGCGCGCCTGCTGAAGATAATAACGGTTTTCGCGGTGTCGGCGTCGATGCTTTGCGGCTCGCTTTCGGCTTACGCGGTAAGCATCTCGGCCAAGGGCGGAATAGTGCTTGACCAGTCGACCGGTGAGGCGCTTTATGAATACAACGCCGACACGGCGGTCGTTCCCGCCAGCATGACCAAAATCGTGGCGCTCTATGTTATCTACAACCACATAGC
Organism: uncultured Monoglobus sp.; assembly: GCA_947630135.1. GTDB lineage: Bacteria > Bacillota > Clostridia > Monoglobales > Monoglobaceae > Monoglobus. The sequence continues at coordinate 33,522 of CANRGH010000012.1, read as the reverse complement.
AAACGGCAGCGTTACCAAAGAGACGCAGATCCCCGTGGGCAGCGCGCTCGCGGCGTATTCGAGGGACCCGGGCTATTCAAACGTTTATCTGACGGCGGGCGAGAGCTACAGCCTTGACGAGCTTTTGGGTGCCATATGCGTGGTTTCGGCAAACGCGGCGGTCATGGCGGTCGGCGACTACATATGCGGCAGCGAGGCGGGCCTTGTGAACGAGATGAACACGCTGATCGCGAACTGGGGCGTCAACGGCTATTTTGTTGACTGCACGGGAGTTTCGAGCAAAAACAGGATCTCGCCCCGAGGCATGGCCACGGTCGCGAACAGACTTATAACCGACTATCCCGACATACTTAACTACACCTCGCTGACCTCGATCAATTTCAGAGGCACGAGATATTACCCGACAAACAAGATGCTGCCCGGCGGAGCCTATGAGTATTACGGCGCCGACGGACTCAAGACCGGAACCACCTCGGCGGCGGGCTGCTGCTTCACGGGAACGGCAATGAGAGACGGCAAGCGCCTTATCTCGGTCGTTATGGGCTCAAGCTCGACCAACATGAGATATGTCGACACGATAAAGATGATGGACTATTCATGGGATGTTCTGGCTCAGCGCGGAAACGCGGGCTACAAGGAGCCGGCAGCGGACAGCAAGCCCAAGGATTATATAGTCGCAACCGACCTTCGCTGCTTTATCAACGATTGGGAGATACCGACGTTTATTCACTACGGCAACGAACAGAACGGTTATCAGGACTGCGCGGTCGTAATGCTTGACGACCTTAAGGACTACGGCTTTGACGTTTCATATGACCTCGCCACCGACACGGCCACGGTTATAAACAACACCGACAAAGACCTGACCGCCGGCCCCAATTACGGCGAGCAGTACACCTACGGCGAAAACGAGAAGCTTGAGCTCAGCGACTGGGAGGCCGCAAAGGTATTGCTCAAGAACGGCCCAGACGATCCGGGAGTTTACGCCAAGAGCACGTTTGACATCAACGGCCGCGGCGCGATCTCGATCGACGAGCTGTGGCACATGGGCACGGTTGTCTGGAACGAGAAATACAACCTGACAGTGGTTGTAACCAGAAATTAAAATTTAAGAAGCCGCGGCAAACGCCGCGGCTTTAAATTTTTGTTCGGGTTCAGCTGCAAACTGTATACTATTTAAGGTTTTTCGGAACAGGCATTATTGACGCCAGGAATGCGGCGGCGAGTATATAAATAAGATTGCTCACCGGGAAACACAAAAGCAGCAGCAGCGCAACCGCCAGCGGTTTTCGCATAATGGTGGTCATAACCGCCGCGGCCGATATTGAGACCGCGAAAACAGGGTCTATACCGAAGGCCGCCGAGCAGGCGTAGCCTAAGCAGACTCCGGCAAATATTGACGGAAAAAAGCTTCCGCCGCGCCAACCGAAACGAATACACATATTTATTAAAAAGATCTTTATAACAGGTATTATAAACAGCAGATACAACGGATATTGAGTGTATGTCTCGGTGAGCTTTTGAATTTCCTCCTCGCCGGAGAACATTGCGATCGGGAACACAGTGCCGATTATTCCCAGAACAAGCGCCGCAATAACCGCCATTATAAAATATCTTTTTCCGAGTTTTTCCGCAGCCGCTTGTGTCAATTTGTCAAAAATCATGTACACATAGCCAAGGACAACGCTGATTGCCAGCACAGGCACTGCAAACAACAGCTCGCCTCTATCTATCGACACTTTTTCAAAATGCGGCATTCCGGCTCCTGAACCTAAAAATTTGCCCAGCAGCATGAATATACCGAAACCCGCCAATACGGCGCAGAATATCGCAGTTGTCTTTGATGCTTTTGGGAGGACGAATTCATCATCGTCATTCTCGATCGGTTCTATAAAACCAAAAAGCGGGGAACGGAACACAATACCAAGAGTTGTTGAAATTCCTATTTCCGGCAGCTCGGACATATACTTGCCCGCGTATTTAAAATTATCTCCTGCCCAGCAGCACAGTCCCACAATAACTCCCGTGAGGCCTGCCTCGGGGCCTATCGCTCCGCCGAATATCAGCGGCATCAGTGCGGCGATCAGCATAAACAAAACGTTATGATACGGATACCTGCCGTCTCGCTTGTACTTTGCCATGACCTGATGAAGGTCGTCGGGACACGGGCCGTGCTTCTTTTGTATAATTCCGATTACAATGCCGCCCAGCAAGCACATCAACAGCGTGTAGCCCGGAATATGCACAACACCCGGAATATAGTCCCAAAGCAATTCAATGAGCAGGTGCATAACGCGCATGAACGCCCAGATTATTCCGCCGATAACTGCGCCTGCCGCAGCGCCGAGCAATATAAAAACAATCCTGTTATTGTTCTTTGTTTTCATTTTTTGTCTCCTTCTCTGATACCCGTATTTTTATATGTTCTGCCGGTTCATCTTTTATTATTTTATCAATATTTTCTGCTTTGGTCAATATTAATGTGAAATAATACAAAAAAACTACAGAAACTTCAAGTATAAAATCGAACGGCAATATTACATCTTTGTGAAAACATAGTATGATATCAATAAGTCTGTGGCACATGGACACGGTAGTCTGGAATGAGAAATACAACCTGACAGTGGTTGTCACCGGAAATTATAAAAACATGAAAAAGACAGGCTCCCATTGATTTGATGGGAGCCTGTATGCTATTTTTTGTCGAAATGAAATCTGTATTTTCCTTTGCCTTGTCCTTTAACGGGAATAACCATCCGAAATATCTTGAGCTTTCTAATCAATTCTCCGGCAGCGGTAGGGGAGGAAATGCGTGTAATTTTCCTGATTTCTGTGCGTCCGAAAGCGGTATCTGTTCCAAATGTCCTATATAGTTTTTCTATATTTTCCCTTGTGGGTTTACTGATTTTTAGGCAAGAAATTATGGTATCAAACAACTGATTTTCTTCCGAAACAACTGTTTTTGGAGTATCAAACAACTGTTTTTTGCTTGAATCATCTGTTTCTTCTGCGGAAACAGAGCCTCGACGTCCCGCCTCTCCCCAAGGAGAAGCAAATATAAAGGCTCCCCTTGGGGGGGGGGGGAACTGTCACCGAAGGGGACTGAGAGGGGATTTTTGATCCACAAAGTTTATTAATTTTTATTATTTTTCATTGACCTTGTTGGGAGAGTGTGATAGAATATACCTGCGACATAAATAAATATTTTAACCATGCTACTAAAGCACGCTACTAAAGTATGCATTTTTATGCCTTAGGCAAAAATGTACGCTCTATATTCGCATACTTTAGCAGTGGTGAAATATTTGTGTCGCAGCAATCGGAGCTAAGCATTTTTCGTGTGCGGTTCCGATTGGGCCGCACACTTTTTATTTTTACAAGGAGGAACTGATATGACGGTTAACATTGACGGCTCGGGAAGAGTGGTTATACCGAAGAAATATCGCGAGGAATTTAATCTAAAGCCTGACAGCACAGCAAATCTTCTGCCCTCGCCGGACGGCATGGGCCTGGTCCTGTTCAGGCTGACGCCGAAGTGCGCCAACTGCGGCAGCGAGCGAGAGCTTACAGTGATCGAAAACATATGTCTGTGCGAGGGCTGCAAAAAATTATTCAAATATAAGTTGAATAAGTAGCCGCGGCTCATATTATTGCGGAAAGAGGTGATATATCATGTTTTTTAAATCAAATCTTCGCACCATTCGCGAACGCAAAAATATTTCGCCGAGCGAGGCGGCCAAAGTGATCGGCATGTCGGAGAAGGAATATTTGAAATACGAGCGGCACCCGAAGGAACTGGATTCTTATGATGTGCTCGAGCTTTCGCGGTTTTTTGGAACATCAATGCTTTATATCGCGGGATATTCAAATGATCCGAACTCGGAACCGTAATGCTGCTCCCGAACGGCAAAGAAACTGTTTTCAGCTCGCACAAAATTCATATTTTCAAGGGTTCCGAAAAGCGCGAGGCGGGCGAATAATTTTTTAAAAACGAAGTTTTTCTACATGCAGAAACCACCGCCGTTGGCGGTGGTTTTGACTTATATCTCATCGGAGTTCAGGAAGAACTCGCAGCCTAAGGGCTCAAGGGTTATCTCAAGCGTGTTTCCGCGGCAGGGGATAATGTCGGGGTTTTTGATCCCTCTTGAAAAATATGTGAAGTCGCCCAGCACCGACACGTCAAGATCGACGCGCTTGCGCTCAAAGCTGCGGTTTATCGCGCAGACTGCGATCGAGTTCCGCGCCTTTTTGCCGAACGAGTCCTTGCCGTCCGAGGTGTAGCGGGCATAGACATATATATCGCCCGAAGCGTAGAGCGTCTTGTATCTTCCGGTTTTGAGGCAGTCGAGCTTGTTGCGGAGCGCGCCCAGATCGGCGTACCACTCGCGGAGATCGGGGTCGACCGCGCGCCACGGGTAGGTGCCGCGGTTAAACGGATCGCCTCCGCCCTGCATTCCGACCTCGTCGCCGTAGTATATGCACGGAACGCCCACATAGGTCATCTGCACGAACGACAGAAGCTTTAAGCGGAAGGTCGCGAGCTCCTCGTCGCCCGAGCTGAGCTTGCGCGTTCCGCAGTCGTGCGACAGGCCGCCCAGCAGCGTTTTTATCCGCATGGTGTCGTGGGTGCCGACAATGTTCATCAGCGCGTGGACAGTCTCCTTCGGATAGTTCTCAAAAATCGACATCATCCGCGCGTTCAGCGTTCCGGCGTCGATCCCGCCGAGCAAAAACGCCAGCATGTTGTCCTTAAACGGATAGTTCATCACCGAGTCGAGCTCATCTCCGAACAGGTACTCCCTCGGAATGTCATATGAGACCTTGTTTGACGCGTCCTCCCAGACCTCGCCGATGATGACCGCGTCCCTGTCCTGCTTCTTGACCTCGCGGCGCAGTATCTTTATAAACTCGTCGGGCAGTTCGTCGGCCACGTCGAGCCTCCAGCCCGAAGCGCCGCGGCGGAGCCATGTTTTCACGACCGCGTCGTCGCCGCGCAGAATGTAGTCGAGGTACGACGGCGTCATCTCCTTGACGTTGGGCAGGTTGCTGCAGCCCCACCAGCTCTCGTAGTTCGGGTATTCGGTGAACTGATACCATTCGCGGTACGGGCTGTCGGGGTTTTGGAACGCGCCGACATTCGCGCCGTAGCTGCCGTATTTGTTGAAATAAATGCTGTCCGAGCCGGTGTGGCTGAACACGCCGTCAAGGATCACGCGTATGTCACGGGCCTCGGCCTCCTCGCAGAGGCGGGTGAAGACCTCGTTGGTGCCGAACATCGGGTCAACGTTCATATAGTCCGCGGTGTCGTATTTGTGATTGGAGTACGCGTCGAATATGGGGTTGAGGTAAATGACGCCCACGCCGAGGCTTTTTAAGTAGTCGAGCTTTTGTATGATACCGCGGAGGTTGCCGCCGTAAAAATCGTTGCAGGCGGGGCCCATCTCAAAGGGGTGCGAGTTGAACGAGATCTGCTCGTACCAGTCGTTGTGTATCACATACTCGTTGCGCTTTTTGGGGATAGCGCCGTCGGTGTCGCTGTGGTCGCCGAAAAAGCGGTCGGTGAATATCTGATACATGATCCGCCCCTTGAACCAGTCGGGTGTCTTGTAATTCTTGTCATATATCGTTATCTGATAGCTGTTGTCGCGCGGCTGAGTGTCGGTCCTGCCTACGCCGCCGAGCTTTTCGCTGTTGTTGGTGTAGTATATCGTCTCGTCCCCGCAATCTATCACAAAATAGTACCAGATAAGCTGTCCGGTTTCCGGGGTCGGGATTTTCGCGGTGTACATAACGCTCTCGTCGCCGCCCGGGTCCTGCTTGATGTCCGGGTAGTGGGGCGAGATCCTGGCGCGCTTTTTGTCGGGTGTCATCTCAAAAAAGACCTCGTTGTCGTCCACCCAGAAACGGGCGCGGACGCGGTCGGGTCTGACGTTCGAGCTTATTCTGATCCCAAGGTGCACAAAGCTGTCGGTGGGCGCCGCGCCGAACGGCATGCGGTAAGCCGTGTCGTGTGAGTTATGAAAAATCTGCATACTGTTTCCTCCATAACATTAACTTGGTTTTAAAAAGCGCCGCGCTGTCGCGCGGCGCTTTTTGGAGCTGCCTAGCAGATTCGAACTGCCGACCTCTTCCTTACCAAGGAAGTGCTCTGCCTGCTGAGCTAAGGCAGCGTTGGCGATCCGGATGGGGTTCGAACCCACGACCTCCAGCGTGACAGGCTGGCATTCTAACCAACTGAACTACCGGACCGTAAACAGCTTTAATATAATAGCACATCAGGGCCCGTATTGTCAATAGTTTTTTGAAAAATTTTTACTCCGCGGCCGTCCCGGGTTTTGGCGCGGCGGCGGTTTTTCCGGCCTGCTTTATCTTTTTCGCGCCGCGCGGGAACGCGTCGGGTGTGGGCTTTGTCTTTTCGATTATAACGATCGTTCGGGTTATACCGCTTTCGGGCAGCGGAGCCTTGACGATTTCGGCGATCCTGCCGCCCAGGGTGCCGATGATCGGCCTTGCCGCGTCGATCTCCGCGTCCGCGCCCTCGGACTTGAGCGCGACGAACCTTCCGCCGACCCTCACAAACGGCATGCAGTATTCCGAAAGAGCGGTCATGTTGGCCACCGCCCGCGAAACCACGGTGTCAAAGCTGTCGCGCAGCTCCTTTCGGCCGAGCTCCTCCGCCCTGCCGTGGACGCAGTCGGCCTCGACTCCGAGCTCGCCGCACACCGCGCTCAAAAAGTTGATCCGCTTTTTGAGCGAGTCGATCAGCGTCAGGCGGACGCCGGGGCGCGCGAGCTTGATCGGCAGACCCGGAAATCCCGCGCCGGTGCCTATGTCGGCGAGGCTCCCGCCGCTTATGTCAACATATTTAAGCGGCAGCAGCGAGTCAAGAAAATGTTTTACCGTTATCCCGTCGTCGTCGGTGATTGCGGTCAGGTTGATTTTTTTGTTCCACTCGCGGAGCAGCTCGGAATACCGCCCGAATTTGTTCGCGGCGCTCTCGGCCCCCTCAAGCCCCAAGGCCCTGAGACCGCTTAAGAAAAGCTCTTTGTTCATATCAGATATTCCTTGTCGCTGTCGGTCAGGGCGTAGCCGAGGTTGCAGATGTTTCCCGCGCCCATTGTGATGATAAGGTCGCGGACGCCCGCGTTTTCAACCAGATAGCGCTCTATCGCGCGCATGTCGTTCATATAGACGGCGCCCTTTATCTTTATCGCGAGGTCGCACGAGTGGATCGTTCCGTCATATTTTTCTCTCGCCGGATAAATGTCCGCGATCATGACTCTGTCCGCCTCGCTGAGGGCCTCGGCGAACTCGTCGAGGAAGGCCGCGGTCCTTGAATAGGTGTGGGGCTGGAACACTACCCACACGTTTTCATAGCCCATCTTTTTGGCGGCGGTCAGCGTCGCGCGGATCTCGGTCGGGTGGTGGGCATAGTCGTCAATAACGTCCGCGCCGCAGGCCGCCTTGCCGAGCCTTTCAAACCTGCGCCTTGTGCCGGTGAAGGCCTCAAGACCCTCTTTGATATATTTCGGGTCAATTTCGAGAAAATCGCAGGCCGCCGCGACTCCCACGGCGTTGCAAATGTTGTGATCGCCCACAACATTCAAGTCTATGTGACATAACATGCGTTCTTTGTTATATATATCAAAACTCGGATACCCGTTATCGCGCAGTGTTATATTCCGGGCGGTGTAATCCGCGTCTTTGTTTTTAAGTCCATAGGTCAATAAGTTTTTTTCGACATTTTGCACAATATTTTGGGTGCTTTTTTCGTCAATACATACAATATTGCAGCCATTACTATCAGTTAGGCTTGTAAATTTTACAAAAGATGATATAATGTGATTAAGGTCTTTAAAATAATCAAGGTGGTCCTCTTCTATGTTCGTGACTATCGATACAAACGGTTTGAAGTGAAGGAAGCTTTCAACGTATTCACAGGCCTCAAAGGGCAGGTATTCGGAGCCGCCTATGCGGTAGTTCCCGCCGATCTGCCTGAGTTCGCCTCCGATGAGGACGGTGGGGTCTTTCTTCGCGTGAAGGAGCACCAACGACAGCATTGAAGATGTTGTTGTCTTTCCGTGGGTTCCCGCGACCGCCACGGGATACTTGTAAAGCTTGAGCAGCTCGCCGAGCATTTCCGCGCGCTCGATTACCGGAACGCCGAGTTTGCGGGCGGCTGTGAGCTCGGGATTATCGCTGCTTATCGCGGCGGTATAGCAAACAACATCGGGACTCTTAACATTCTCGGCCTTTTGACCGATAAATATTTCCGCACCATTTTGTTTTAACCTGTCGGTAAGGCCGGAGGATTTTGTATCACTGCCGGACACCTTGTAACCGAAGCTGAGAAGCATTTCCGCAATGCCGCTCATGCTTATTCCGCCGATTCCGATCATGTGTATATGTGCGCCTTTTTGGAGATCGGCAATTGCAAAGTTACTCATAGTAATGATTACCCTCTTTCGATAATTGTTCTTATGTTGTAGTATACTATATACTTGAAAAAATTTCAAGAATATATACGCATAAAGTTCAAATTTTTCGGAAGAGGCAGAAAGGATTGTGGTTAGAATAAGGTAATGGTCAAAAATATGCGGAGAAATCCGGGAAAGGATGGAGTAGTATGCTGATTACAGATATCAGAGTCAGAAGGATTAACGCTGACGGAAGAATGAAGGCAGTTGTTTCAGTAACTTTTGATGACGCATTCGTGGTTCATGACATAAAAATCATCGAAGGCCAGGAAGGCAAACTGTTTACGGCTATGCCCAGCAGAAAGACACCGGACGGAGAATACAAGGACATAGCACATCCGATTAATTCTACTACCAGAACAATGCTTAACGAGCGGATACTTGAAAAGTATCAGGAAGTATTGGATGAAGAGACACCGCAGGACGAGGAATTATAGGAATTAAATTACGGGGCTGCGCCAAACGGCGCAGCCCCTTTTGAGTGGTTTACCCTATTTTAAATAGCCGATTTTTATCGGGCCCAAAACACCGGAGGGCGGCAGGGCTATAAAGCGCGAATATTTGTCGCGGAATTTATACGCGGGGTTGTTGGCCGCGATTATCTCAAGGCGGTTCGCGCCTTTTTTCAGTTCCGCGTCGAACCGATAGGGCGGGCAGATCTCGCAGCCGGCGCGCTCGCCGTTCACGAAAAGCTCGGCGGTCTCGCCGACGGCGCCGAGATCGATCACCGCGCGGCCGCCCTGGGAATTGATTTGCGCGCGATAGCGTATCTTTCCGCAGAACCTCGGCAGCTCGTCCGGGGCGGTTATGTTTATAAGGCTGCTTGATTTTTTATATGGAACAAAGCCGCCGCGTTCCCAAACGTCAATGTCAAAGCGCGGATCGATCTCGGTCATGGCGGGCGGTTCCGGGTCATATTCGGGCAGGCCGCCCGGCAGATCGCCGAAAACAACCACGGCCGGGCGGTACGGCTCAATCACAAGCCGAAGGCCGCCGTCTGCGCCTGCGCGGCTCAAAACGTTGTGCGCCGCGTCATAAACTCCGCAGGGGCCGCCGCTTGGGAATTTCACGGTCCCGTCAAAGGTTTCGGTCACGCTCTCGTTGTTCAGCATATATATGTCCGCGCCCTCGCGGCGGCAGCGCAGAACGCGCAGCGGCTTAAAGGGCCTGTCAAGCGAGATGTGCGCGTATTTTTCCGCGTATTCGGCAATTTTGTCAAGCGGCACCGATCCGATCCCGAGCGGGTTTTCATATCCCTTCGGCGGCGCGCCGACGAAAACCGTGTCGGCTCCGCCGCTCTTCAGCCGCTCGAGACGACCGAGGCAGTCGGGCGGCAGGATTTCGGCGTAAGGAGCTATGACCAGCGGATATTCCGTGCCGTTTATCGTGAGAAGGCCGTCTTTGATCTCTCCGTTGTCTATCGCGTCAAACGGGATTATATCGCAGTCGATCCGGTTCTCAAGCAGAGCCTTGAGGGGCTTCTGCTCAAGCATATATTCTCCGCCGCACCACTCGGCCTCGGCGTGATACAGCACCGCGGCGGACGGCACGGCCTTGCCACCGCCTAATATATGGCACATGCGGTTCATATATCCGCTGAGGATTTTAAGGTATTCATACTGCGGGTTCATGCCGCGCCCGTAAAGGTGCGGCGGGCAGTCAGGGTCGTTTTCCTTGGGCGAGAACGCGTGGGGCACAAAATAGTTGATGCCGGCCGCCAGAAAATGGTCGATCTGCCACTTCATCAGCGGCAGTCCCTCGGCCCAGCCGTAGCCGCCGAAGCATTCGCACAGCGCGCGGCCCTGTTTGTTCGGCTGGATATGCGCCATGGACGTGCCAAGCTTGCCTAAGGCGAAGTCATAAAACTCGGGGTCGTTTATCCGTGTCGAGGCGAAAACCGAGTGACACATATCCCCGAAGCCGGGCATAAGCTGATGATACACCGCGTCGATCCCCGACATGTCCTGACCGGCAAGCGCGCGGAAATAATGTCCCGCGCCGGGGCCGAGGCGAGAGCTCACGTTCATGTCCTCAAGCACATGGCCGATATACATAACTCCGCGCTCGCGGCACCAATTTCCAAGCATTTTGCAGAAATTTTCTGAATACATTTTCGAGACCGCGTCCATATAAGCCGCGCGGATCTTCGCCGTGATCTCTCCGCAGTCATACCAGAGAGCGGCGAGGACAGCCGCCGCGGGGCGGCCCGCTGCCGCCGAGATAATTTCGATAAGCCTGTCGTTCCACGGGAGAGCGGCCGTCACGGTGCCGACCGAGGTGTCATAACCCTTCGGCAGATTGCGGAAGCCGGGCTCGTCGCTGAAAAATCCTGCGACCGTCCTTCCGAACTCGTCTTTATATCTATTATAATGGGGCTCGTAAACTTCGCTGATCATCATCTCGCACGACTCGGGCTCAAGCGGGTCAAGCATATACGCGGAGCGGCCGCTTACGCCGTCCCGGGTGTCGATATAAAAGAACACGCGCCACACGCCCTTGGGCACGTCGAAGTACAGCATTCCGTCGCTGATACGGTCGGTGAGGTCAACCGCCTCGCCTGTCAGATCTTCGCCCTCGCCGCTCCTGCGGATCATTGCCGCCCCGACAAGCCTCTCGTCAAATTCGGGCCGAAGCTCGGGCAGGATCAGTGCCATATCCTTCCTCGGGCCGTACACGTCCGCGTTTTTCTCGATCAGGTGGCGCTTGCGCAGATCGGGGCGGCGCGTCTCAAACACGCCGTTCGCATAGCCGCTGGGGAAATGCTTGTCGTCAAATATCCAGACGCGCATGTTAAGCCGCTTCGCCTCGGCGATTATGTTGTCAAGGTCTTCCCACCATTTCGGGCCGCAAAAATCCTCAAACGGGCGCGACTCCACGCAGAACTCCGTGATCCCCGCCCCGCGGATTTTTTGTATCTCGTCGCGGATTACCTCCGGCGGCTCTCCGTGCTGCCAGAAAAGGGGCAGAATATAGTTTTCGGCTTTGTTGTTTAAAGCTTCGATTACGCGTTTCATACAAGCACCTCCCGTTTTTTGATTATTATACCACAACCCTTGAGCTTTAGCAACTCCCGTCTTTGTGATAAATTCATAAATTATTCGCCGAAAAAGCGCCGAAACAGGGCAATATGCCGAAACTGAAAAATAATAACATTTGTAAAAAAATCGTAATTGCAATTTGGGCCGTTTTAGGTTAAAATATGCATACAAGAATATGCGGGAGAATATAATGTGCTCTGCGGCATTTCTCATAACCGAAAAATAATAAAAGGCACAATAAACAAAAACAACAAAAGGAGGAGTTTTTATGACTAAAAAATTCAGAAAGCCGATCGCGCTTTTGATCGCGGTTGTGATGACGGTCACAATGGTCATGACTGCCCCGATAGTGTCGGCGGCATCTTATGACGGCGGCACGGCGGCTTCGGAGGATTTGGAAAATTTCTGGAGCGGAAGCCATTATGAGTATTTTTATGACCAGCTCACGCCCGAGGCAAAGCGTTTTTATGAAGCGCTCAGGTCCATGTATGAAACCGGCCTGTTTAAGACGGGAACCGGCTCATACGACCTTGTCGCGAACAACGTTGTGACGCAGGCCCAGCTTGAGTCATACGCAAGCGGCAACAACGCTCTGCTCAATACATACGGAGCGGCGCGCGACGCGTTCTTCGCGGATTATCCCGAGGTTTTCTATGTCAACACCGACAACCTCACGATAACCGTGAAGCATAACGCGCAGACCGGTTACAAGGCCTCGCTCGGCGCGGGCAGAACCGACAATTATTACAGAAAAGGCTTTGAAAGCGTTGATTTGATCAACAAGGCCGAGGCCGAGCTTAACGAGTCGATAGAGAATTACGTTAAGATCGCCGAAGAAGCGGCAAAGGTCGCGGACCCCACGGCTCCGCCCGCAGCCGAGGCGACGGAAACCCCGGCTCCCTCCGCGCAGGTTTACGATCTTGAAGATTTAAGACCCGGCACCTCGGATGAGGAAAAGTACAGGGAAAAGACGCCGGAAGAGAAAAAGATCACCGCTGTTCACGACGCGATGATCAGAAACACAATGTATAAGCTTGACTCTACCAGCGGCGGTCCCAAGGCCTGCAAGCCCCAGAATATCGAGAACGTGAGAACCGCTTACGGCCCTCTGGTCGCGGGCGAGTCTCTCTGCGAGGGCTATTCAAGAGGCTTTAAGTGCATCATGGATAAGCTCGGCATTCCCTGCGTTCTGGTTCAGGGCGTTTACAGACACGGCGACGGAGACGAGGAGCTCCATATGTGGAACATGGTCAGAGTCCATCAGCTTGAAAACGACGTATGGTACGCCGTTGACTCGACCTTTGACGATCCGTCCGCATGGAACGGAGAGCCGATAAACGAGCCCGATAGCGGCCACGAGTCGACCGAGTACCTGCTGGTCGGCGCCGACATCATGGATAAGCAGCACGTTGCGAGCGGCGAGATGTCAGAGTGTCAGTTTGTGTTCAAATATCCCGGACTTGAGATGAGCGGCGTGAGCTATGACACGGTGTTCTCGCTGAACGGTCTTGAAGTCCAGTACGCCGAAAACAGCAATATGTATTTCGGCACAGACATTCCGGCCCCGGTTTACAAGGTAAGCTACAACGGCAAAGGCTATGAGAAGGCCGCGCGCGAGGACGGAATATATATCCTCGTGAAGCAATACGCAAAAAATACAAGCACCGTCGAGGGCGGACTTGTCGGAAATACCGATTGGGTTTATGCCGACACCGGATTATATTTCTCCGGCTCGGACGGATTTGAAACGGAAGAATATACGCTGTTCCCGGCTTGGCAGATCTATTATGCGGAGTTCGCTATCACCAAGGTTCCGCCCAAGGGACATTGGTATTACGGCCAGAAAATACCGGAAAACCCCGAAGTTCCGAATCCTGTCCCGGATACGCCGGAAGGTTACAGTGATCTTAACCGGCTTGAGTATCAATATTATAAGGGCGATCCTTCGGGCTTTGAGGCTGAGACGGGCCTGCTCTACAATCCGGCCGAGAAATATGTTGCGCCTCCGTATATCCAGAGAGGCACTCCATCGCAGTCGGGCAGAGTTTTAATTCAGGGCAATATGGAGATCGACTGCGAGTATTCGTTCGATCAGCCTCTTGAGCAGTTTGCTCCCATAGCGGCCGCTGCCGACGGCGAGGCCGAGGGCGACGTTGTGACCGAAAATGGCACACCGATCGAGCTTGAATACGGCAAGGACTACGGAGTTTACGTTTTTGATAAGACCGAGAACAACGCTTCGCTTGACAATATCAAGGTTGATGAGGCGGTTCCCTCGATCCACTTTGACGGCGACAGAACGGTGACGTTTAAGTTTAAGCCCGATCCGACATGGGCCAGCGACTGCGTTCAGTACCTGATCGTGTTCAAGACAATGCGCGGCGTTGTCAGCAAAAAGATACCTAACGAGATAAGTATGGTAACATCGTTCCCCTGCGCGGTATGCGCTTACAGATCAAGAGGATATTTCTGGAACGTTCACGCGAAGCCGCAGCTTATCAGCGATTCCGACATTGACATTGACGGCTGGACGGACTCTAAGGGCGAACCCGTTGATCCCGGCCTGTCGCACAGACTGTCTCTGGTTGTGACCGACACGACAAAGGGCGAGCAGAACACCATGAACGAGCTGCTCGAAGAACAGGGAGTTACTCCCAAGGCGAGCAGCATGTACAATATTAACCTCACAGTCTGCAAGGCCATGGTTCCCCAGCCGGGTCAGGGCGTGAGAGTTATGATGGGCTTCCCCGCGCCCTACGGCCCGAACGACGCGGGCGTTAAGTTCACAGCCTATCATTATAAGCAGGATGAGCGCGGAAACACCATCGGCGTTGAGGAGATTCCCTGCGAGGTTACTCCCTACGGTCTGGTTATCCTGTGCAGCAGCTTCAGCCCCTTCGCGGTTGTCGTTACCGACAAGACCCCCGAGGAGCTGGAAGCGGATAAGAAAGAAAAGACCTTCGTTGTTACGAACAACAACGGCGGAAAGGTTGAATACAGCAACACCGATAAGGACGGCGTTATGAAGATCACGGAGGAAAAGCCCGATCAGACATTCACCGTAACACCCGAACAGGGCTACGTTATCGAGCAGATAAGCATAGGCAGCAAAGTTGAGTACTCAAATCCCGACGGAACCAAGAGCGGCGCCGCGACTGTAAACGTAAAATTTGATGATTACAAGGATTTGACCGCGGCGGCTATGGTAAGCGTTAAGTTCGCTCCGCAAACCGTTCTTGAAAAAGAGGCGAAGGAAAACGAGGCGACGGGCGACAAGCCGGTCGTTCAGGTGGTTCCCAACACCGAGCCCGATGCCGCGCCCACACTGCCTCCCAACATGCCCACGGTTCCTCCCGAGCCTGCGCTTTCGGACCTCGTGAACGTGAACTTCGCAAGTCTTAAGGAAGTTCCGGTATACGGCGGCGAGAGCAAGCAGGGCTTTGTCGGAACCTCCGGCGCGATCATGCCCGAGGGTTATGACAGACAGGTAGCTGATCCGAGCACGATCACGATCGACGAAAACGGCGCGAGCGTGACCGAGAGCAGCGGAGCCTATCTTGCGGACAAGAAATACAAGGACAGCACAAACTATTCAAACTACGGCGGTCTTATTTACAGAGCTGATGTTGAGCCCGGCGCTTATCATGTTGAGGTAACGCTCGGCGGAAGCTCAACATCGGCGAACACCAAGATCGCTCCCACCGGCATGGACGCTTCAAGGCTGACGAGCACAAACGCCTGGGACACCGCGGGCCATGTTAAGAGAAACGCGGTAGCCGAGTGGAACGAGAACACCTGGTCTTATGACTTCGCGACGGGCGACAGCTTTGTTGAGCTCGACATTGAGCCGAGCTCGATGCCCACGGCCGAGAAGCCTCAGACCGTGACGGTCAAGTCGATCAAGATCACGCCGATCTCAAATCACGCGGCCGGAGAGATCCCCACGATCCATATCCTGGGCGACTCGACGCAGAAGACCTACACATTTAACGAGACGATAAGCTCATGGGGCCAGACGCTCTACAAATACTTTGATTTGAGCAAGGTCAATGTTATCAACTACTCAATGGGCGGACGCTGCATGAGAAACAACTACACTGAAGGCAGATTTGACGATGTTCTTTTAAACGGCAAGCCCGGCGACTATGTGTTCCTGCATTCCGCGCATAACGACGAGTCTCCCGCCGAGACGCGCTTTGACAGAGGCTGCCAGTATAAGGACGGCGATAAAGCTAAGAACAATGCGCTCTATAACAGATGGCTCGACATGTATGTAAGCGCGATCAAAGCGCGCGGCATGACTCCGGTTCTGGTATCGGCAATGCCGAGAAACGCGGGCGGAGCCACGACGTTCAACCCCGATTCGCCGGCCAACATGAAGGCAAAGGCGACATCCGATCCCGAGGTCGCTTATGTTGAACTGTACCAGGGAGCGGTTGATTACTACAGCAAGCTTGACAAGAACGAGGGCACATGGACATACAACAGCGTTGAGTCGGGCGAGACGCCCGCGAACAACTCGGCCAACGGCGCGAGCGGCGACGGCACTCACTACAGAGAGGCGGCCGCGAAGCAGTTCTGCCGCATAATGCTCCAGAGCATTTACGATCAGAGCGTTGCCGCCGAGGACACATACGCCGATAAGACTATCATGGAGAAGCTTGTTTCCTACATGCCCGAGACGGTCAAGACGGCGGCCGCCTCCGAGAACCACGACTGGTCCGCGGTGCTGCCCGAGCAGGCGAGCGACGTTGACGCGGTTGACGTTGTTCCCGGCGCGACAAAGCAGGCGAGCGACAATTACTACTACAGAACCTCTATCGAGAAGGCTCTGCAGCTCGGCGCTCTCCATAAGGACAGCATGAACAATTTCATGCCCACCGAGACGATCACGGTAGGCGAGTTCGCGAGAGGAATGGAAAAGGTATTTAATCTGCCGCTGGACACTCTCAACAGATATGTCCTCACCTATGACGAGCTCAAGAACCAGACCGCGCCGGCACAGATCTCGCGTTACGAAGAGATCATAACCGGCCCCGAGGAGTATGTTCCCGGCGAGGTTCAGGCGGCTGACGGCGAGCTGACCGTAACGGTTCAACAGGCCGAGGGCGGCACTGTCACCGTTTACAACAACAGCGCGTTTGATGTTCACACAACCGATATAAAGGGTACTGAAGCAGCAAATTCCGTGGTCGACGACAATGAATACTACACGTTAACGGCCCCGGCCACTGTTACAAAAGGCAACAGAGACGGCTCATACGCCGATAACCCCGCAATTACCAACGGCAGCTATGTATTCAGAAACAATGATGATTTGTATTCATACTATGAAGCAAAAGCAAACGGAACCATAACCATCTATTGCTTCGCGGCTCATAACAAACAGATCGGCATTGAAAATGTTGATGACAGCAAAGACAAGCGTGAAATATTCATCAATGATGTTTTAGAGCAAGGCGACAGCAACAGCGAGGCCGGAACCGTACACTTTACCGTTGAGGCGGGAAAGAAATACAAACTGTATACACGCGGCGGAACGGGTTATCTGTTTGGAATTAAGTTCGAAGGCGACAACTATCCGCAGAGCACAACGACGCTCGCGGCGTCCGTGGGCGATGAGATAAGAGTTTCCGCGATCGCGGGCGACGGCTATCTGAATAATCAGATATTGATCAACGGCCAGCCGGTTGAATCCTCGGGCAGAGAGTACACCTTCAAGCTCGAGGCTGATACGACTGTGTCGGCGACCTACAGAAACGAGCCCGCGTTTGAGGATGACACGATCATCGCGAGCGATGCCGCGCTGACCCGCGAGGCTATGGGTGCAATTCTGTATGACGCGTATCTCGCGGCTTACGGCAAAAAAGAGGACGGCTCCTGGAACAAGGTTCCTTACATGAACCAGACCGGCAGCATTCCCTCACCCGATGATCCGAACTACGACCCGAATATCAAATATGAGGGCGCGACATACAACCCGCTTACAGGCTGGGCGGCTCTTAAGGATATTTCTGATATTGAGTCCTCGCTTTACGGAAAGGTTAAAGAAGCCTACAATTTAGGACTTATGAGAACAGAGAAGGGCATAGCGAGAGGCGTAATAGCGAACGGCGACGAGCTTGAGCCCAAGGCTGAAGTAACGAGAGCAAAGGCGGCGAAGGCGCTGGTATTCTGCTTCATTCTCACGCAGGATCCCAACGAGGAAAGCCAGATAGTTCCCGATAACCACAACTATGCGGCCGAGACCGTGGCGGATATAGCGCTTCCCAATCCGGACGCTCCCTCCGTTCCCTATGAGGGCGAGGTAGTTCTTCCCACCGCTGTACCCACCGAGGAACCCACTGCAACACCGGGCACGGAAGAGCCCACGGCCACGCCGGGAATTGAGGAGCCCACGGCAACACCCGAGCCCGAGGAGCCCACGCCCACACCGGACGTTGAGGAACCCACGCCCACGCCGGACGTTGAGGAGCCCACGCCCACGCCGGATGTTGAGGAGCCCACGCCCACGCCGGGCGTTGAGGAGCCCACAGCCACACCCGAGCCCGAGCAGCCCACGGCCACACCCGAGCCCGAGCAGCCCACGGCCACGCCGCAGCCGCTCGAAGATCAGAAGTATGACGGCAGCGCACCCGCGGAAGTTGTTGTAACGCTTCCCGAGACCGTGACGAGCGTATCGGAGATAACGGTAAACGGCAACACGGTTCCCGCTGAAAGCTACACATTTATAAACGGCAAGCTTACATTCACGCAGGAGTTCCTGAACTCTCTGCCAAACGGCGACAATGAGATAGTGATCGAGGCGGCGGACGGAAATGTATACTCGGTAAATATTTCGGTAAGCAACGCGTCCGAGCTCGAGCCCACATCCACGCCGGGCGCCGAAGAGCCCACGGCCACGCCCGTTCCCACAATGAGACCGAGCAGCGGCGGAGGCGCGACAATAAACAGCGGCTCAACGTTCTCGACGGGCAACTCTTCACCCGCGCCCGCGGCGACGGCTGCGCCGAATGCGACTGCTGATCCCAACGCGACGGCTGACCCGAACGCGACGGCCGCGCCCGCAACAACGGTGACGAGCAATCCGACAACCGCACAGGTATTCACCGATGTTCCCGCCAACCACTGGGCATACAGCTACATTATGGATCTGTACAATGCGGGCATCATAAACGGCGAGACGCCGACGATGTTTGTTCCCGACGGCAACATCACCAGAGCCGAGTTCACCAAGATCGCGACGCTGATATTCGAGCTTCCTATCGCGGAAACAACATCCAAGTTCACCGACGTGAGCGCGGATGACTGGTACGCTTCGTACGTATCAACGGCTCTTGATGCCGGAATAGTTACCGGAACAAGTGACACCGAGTTCAGTCCCGACGAGAACATTACGCGCGAGCAGATCGCGGCGATCGTCGGAAGATACTTAAATCTGACATCAAGCGCGGCAGTAAGCTACACCGACGCGGCGGATATCGAGGCCTATGCGCTGCCTTATGTGGCGGCCCTCTCCGAGAAGGGCGTCCTGACCGGCTCGAACGGAATGTTCATGCCGAAGGAATTCGCGACCCGCGCGGAGGCGGCGGCGATAGCCGACAGGGTCTATCAGAGATAAAATTTAAATTACTGCGGCGCAGCTTCAGCTGCGCCGCTTTTTTTGTGAACCGCTGATAATTTATTTATATATTAACTCGAATAAATAATTGTATTCTTCAGGAATTTTAACTTTATCCCATGTCACATTTTTTACGCGATAAGTAAGTTCTTTATAATTATCTTCATGAATATCTTTCCGAAACACTAAAATTACTCTGGCATAGTTATTTACAATATGCCGTATATCCTCTTTTAACAGCGTGTTCGGAACATAGGAGTTATGATTTTCGTCAATAACAAAACCCATACAAACTTTAATACCTCCCGCTATCTTATCGGTATACAAGTTCGGCTTATTTAAATTATATGTACCAATCATGTTAGCATTTAGATTTTTGTTAATCACATATGGCAAAACGCTTAGTTTCATATGTGTTGTCTCATCATCTGAAAATTCAAAATCTTTTGGACTTAATTTATGTGATAAACATCTTTTATAAAAATCAACCGCGTGTAAATAACCGATTTGTTTTTCAGGCGCAGAATCGGAATTTTGAAAGTTTGTTTTAACTCCCGTGAGATGCATAAAATTCCAGTTATAAAAAGAAAACTCATAACATATTATACGTTTGTGCTTATTAGCGCAGATAAAAAGTAATGTTTTATTTTCGAGTTCGTTTTTGTACTTTTCGGCACAACTTGTTATAATTTTAATTGCTTGATTTTTAGTATATTTTACCATTGTTCTTTAACCTTCTAAAATAGTAAAGAGGAAAACTGAAATGTCGTAACACCTCGCGCTTTCCTCTTTGATAACTGATTTTTCTGTCGTCCGCCGACACTCGGCTCCGTCCGATTAAATCGTTCTGCCGCACACATTTCGGAATTTTCTGTCGTCCGCCGACTCCCCGACCCAAAGTTCGGTACACATTTCGGATTTTAGGTGTCAGTTACACCGATGGGATGACGCCCATCTACCTTGTACATATATTATATACAAAACCAACACATAATTCTATATCAATATTTCACAAAATTTTAATTGCGGTTTTATATATTTTGCAAAGTGTCGGTTTATCTTATTATCGCTCAAATCAAGTGCCGCCGCGTGACTTTATCGGCTTAAAAAACGGAGGTTTTATTTCGGAGTTTACCAATCCTCGCCGTATTCCTCATACTCATCGAGGGCGTCGTCGGCGCCTCTCGCGTAATCATCGTCGGAGTCGTATCTGTTCCAATCGGGCTCGCCGTCGCTGTAAACGTCGTCATAGCCGTCGTCGTAACCGCTTTTGCCGACGGGGTGATTTTCATGAAAAAATGTGTTTGTCAAAATTAATAAAAATTTATTTTACAATTAAGATGATATTCGGCGTGTTAAATAAAAGTGTATGATATTTTCCTTAATTTTGCATATTTTCTTGACTCAATTTGAATTAGGCGGTATAATTAAACGGTTCAAATATATGAAAATAAGATTTATATGCGAGTTACGATTATAAGGAGGTCTTTGCGTAATGGACGCTTCATATGTTTTGCGAACTATATTTGAGAAAAAGTTGATAAATAAACTCCCGACAGTAAAATTTAATCGGGGGGGGTACTAATTACTCAAAATTTAATAAAAATATTTCGATGCGCGCGCGTACTCTTTTTGAGTGCGCCTTTTTGTTTCCAAGAATTTTCGGACACCGCATGCGGTATTCACAGATGCACGGCGGGATAATTCATTTCCGGACATGATCACGAATATAATAGAGAATTGCCGATATTCGCGGCGGCTTTCGGCCGCGTGAACGGTTGTGTTTTTTGTGCGTCTTTTGCGGCGCGATCAGCTTAGACAGAACAGATGAGTTAAGAGGTGGATATTAAATGAGAAAGTTAAGAAATATGAAAAGGAACGCGGTCAGGCTGTCGGCCCTGCTGTTATCGTTGGTAATGATCGTCGGAGCGCTTCCGGGCCTGACTTTTTCGGCGTTCGCGGCGCCCGATGATGCCCGGGAAAACGGCAATAAAGTCGGACATACCGAGCATATAATCGAAAACAGCCGCATTGCCGATTATGATACGACGGACAGCTACAAAGACAATCTGCTCAGCGATGAAAACGGCTCGCGCTACGCGGGACGCATATGGACGGATAAGAGTGTTTTCGCGTATAACGAAAACGGCGCGGACGACCATTCGATAAATCTTGACATGGACACCGACGGCTACGAAGGCAGTGTTGACTACAACGCCGACTTCGGTCATGTGTTCTCCGCGCTGGCAAGCTCGCAGGTGGTGAACGAGTACCCGCCAAGTCCGGTCGATCTCGTAATTGTTTTTGACATGTCCGGCTCCATGGGTCAGGATACGCGGTACGGCATTGACAACGGCATTAATCAATACGTTTCCGGCGGTGATGATTATCCTGCAACCGGCGTACTTATGTCCGACCGTATTGAACATTCCCGTATAAACACCACGCTGAACGCCATAAATAATACCATCGACAAGCTGATGGCTCAGAACCCGCAGAACCGTGTGGCGGTTTGCGGCTACGGTGCGGATGCCGCGGTGATAATGCCTCTTGCGCATTACAGAAAAGTGGACGATCAGCCTTACCTCTCGGTCGGCGGCATGGAGACTCTGTACCACCCGAGCGATCTGGTGTACAGAACGGTTGGCGATAACTTTGAAGGTCTCCCCGAGGTTACGGAAGACGGCTGGTACTGGATGAACAACCGCGACACCTGCTATACCGTGAAGGTAAACGCTCAGTATAATACCTACACCGGCGTGCTTAAAGACGGCAAAGAGGAAGAAGGAAACAAATGGGATCAACTTAATAAAATTGTCAGCAACAATGTAATGAGCAGTAATCCGAACAAATCCGTCAAGGCGTTCCCCGGTGTCGCAAAGCCGGAAGAAGATGTCAACAACGCTGAAAACCAAGCCGCAAGTAAGACAGTGTATAACGGAGCCAAAAACGGCGGCTATGGCCCGAAAAGTCAAGATCTTATAAGTGCCGTAGCAAATACCAAACAATTGAAAGCCGACGACTATGTGGGATATTTTACCAATACGCAGGGTGGCATTTATCTGGCGTATAAACAGCTGGCCGATTCAGCGGCAACAACGTATAGTGAGAAGCTGACAAACGGTCAGATCTCAACCGTGGCGCGTATTCCGGCGGCTATTATCATGTCCGACGGCGGCGCCAACTTCGCCTTTAACAAGTTTGGCGAGACATTGGAAGGATGGAATTACCGTTACGGACGCTCATATCAGAACGGCAGTAATGACAATACCGATCCTGCTACTTTGAAAGATGCAGATGGAAATAGACAAGATTGGTATATGAATGATAACAGCTGGGATGAAGAAGAGGTATCGGGTGAATTTCAGCAGCCGAATGACATGAAATATCGTTTGAATGAGAGCACACAAGTAGGCGACAGTTGGTACAATGTTTACCTGCCCGGAGAGGCCTTCAAAGATCAGGGTTGGGATGGACTTCACGGAATATACAACGAAGGCGCGGACTATTACCAGGACGGTACTCTGTCAAGTCAGCCGGCTTGGAATCATGCGGGCGTGCTGTATAACAGCGACAACGATGCTATTGGCACATCCGGCACAACATTAGAAGTGCTGCTTACCGCTTCATATATGAACGAGGTGGTAAAGGAACACTATGAGAACGGTTGGAACAAGGATAATGCCACCGAGAAAAGCCGTGTTCGGCTTTCAACTTATACCATGAATGTGGACTCTCAGCATTTGCCGCAGTGGGGTAAACTGCGTCTTTATCCGACTTTAAATCCTAAAAGATATCCGCTTGATACAATTATGTCAGACAAATGGTATGAAGATGTAAATACTTTCGGCCCTAACAAAATTGGAGATTATCCTGAGGATCTGGCGGGTAAAGCGGTAATATTTGCCGGACTCTTTAACTCATGGACGGAGTGGAAGAATACCGGTACTACCAAGGCTAGGATCGGAGTAACACCGAGTATTAAAATTGACAAAAGTGATGGCGATATAATTTATAATGCCGGCGGCGGCGATATTGTTTCGGTTACCAATGACGAGGTTATCCAAAACATCGCTTACAACGATGAATTCTACGATGTAACTTCTGAGCAGTTGGGCGATATTTTTGATCAGATATTGGCCTTGATCGTGGGTAAGGTATTCGTGCCGATGTCGGGAGACAACGACGCGGGCATGAGTGATTCGATCACATATCAGGACCCGATCGGCGACTATATGGAGATCAAGGACCGATCGGTTGAGTTTGAGGGTTCTCAAGGAAAACAGACCGAAGATATGTCGCTTCTGCTGTTCGGCGAAATGTACGGTCTGGTTCGCACGGCGGTTTATGATTATCAGTTTAATGATAAATACATGGCGGCCAATGGGCTCGGTCAGGGCGTAAGCGAGTTCCCGCGTGACTGGTATAAGGGCGACGACCCGGCGAGCGCCGAGCGGGCGAACAATCCCGACGGCTTGCCCGTGGGATTTGGGTCGGCTGACGCCGCGTGGGACGCGGGATGGACATACCGCCTCGGCTTTAAGGATCTGGTCGATTATATACCCTCGGCGATGACGGGCATAACCGACCCGGACAATGTTGACCCGAGCACCCTTACCGAGCAGGTAAAAAACACGGTGTATACGGCTTACAGATTTGATTTTCCCGGAAAGACTTCCTTGGAGGCGCAGGACGAAAGCAATCGGCTTCGCATAAACCCGATCTATGGCGACAAGATCCCCGAAGCTCTCAAAGAGTTGTGGAACAGCGCGACCGAAGAGCAAAAGCGCGACAATCAGCTCTATAAGGATTACGACGGCGTGTTCCGCCTGTCCGACATTCGCGTATGGACAGAGGATTACGGCGATTACGTTGACACGGCCGGCGCCATAACACCTAACTCGTCCGCTTATGACAGCTCGGTATACATAGATATACCCGCCGCGGCGGTTCCCACCCAGCTCGCCGAGATCACGCTGGGAAGGGACGGAGTGCTGTCGTATAAGACAAATCTCGGCGACAAGAGCAAGCAGGACGACACAACGTATAAGAATAACAAAAAACAATCCACTCCCGTCCGCCTTTTCTACGCGGTCGGCCTTCAGGACAGTCTGATCGAGCGCGACCCGGAAGGAAATCAGACCGGTGTTGACATCGCGAAATTGTCCGAGGAATACATAGCGTCGCATCAGGACAAGGACAACAACATCTGGTTCCTTTCAAACTATTACAGCAATACCCCCTACGAGGGCTACGAGGACGCGCAAACCGCCACGGTCACGCGCGGCGATCCCGCCGTGTCATTTTCGGCGGCGTCCGACAACAGGTATTACTCTTTCCAAAAGCCGCTGCCGCTGTATGCACACGCTTACAGGGAAATTGATGGCGAGCTGAAAGCGGTGGACAACGTGAGCGGCTGGTCGACGGAAAATGTTCACAAGGGCGGCAACGGAGCAACAACCTGGGAGACATACGGCGGAGCGGAACAGCAGGGCTCATCATGGGTCGGCGGCGAATACATGGGCGTGTATGACAGCGAGGCCGCTTTTAATGAGGCGAAGGCCGCCAGGACCGACGACGGCATGATCACCGACTTGAGCGGAGTGAAATACCGCTATGTTGACGGCGGCATAATATTCATGACAGACGATCTTATGGACAAGGTCGAGTCAAATGCGGAAGGCTATACCGACGATTCAATATCATTCTCGTCGGATGATTATTTCTTTATAATTATTGAATACTATCTGCCCAAACCCGGCACGGAAGGTAAAGATATTAACGGTGTTGTTGTACCGGGTACGACCGGCGGCGACGCGATACAGTATGTTGTTTCCAGAAAGGGCAGCCTGTTCGGCTCGGGACTGCATTCCGAGAATATAGACAACGGCGATATGCTCTGCTGGACAGATATGAACGGACATTCAAATATCAACGCCGACTATTATTCCCGCTCCGACACGGGCGACAATACCCGCGGCGAGCCGACATGGCAGAAGCTTACATATACCGATGACAACCTGAGAAGTTATCTGTCGGGTATCGGCCTCAGGAGCGACAACGCGCCCGAGGGCGGAAAGAGCAGTCTTGAAACGGCTTATGATTACTGGACGCAGATGCAAACCTTGCTCGCTCCCGAGATCGAAAATGCCGCGGGCTCTGACGGCGTTATGGAAGAAACCGACTTCAATAATTATTTCCATTGGGCGGCAGCCGCCAAACCGGGCGGACTGCGAGTGGGAAATCTGTTTCAGAACCGCAGGCTTAAAACAAACGCCGAGGGCAATATAGACAACAAAACCGACACGTCATACAGCTACTATCTGCCAACCATCTCTACCACGGCAAGCGCGGGAGACGGCATTGTTATCAATAACTTTCTGGGCAACAACGGCAGGCTCGCGATAGCAAACCAGACGCTGCTTGCCACAAAGCGGATAGAAAATCCCGACGGCAGCGAGCCGACAGATGAGCAGAAAAATGAGGAATTTAACTATCAGGTATATATCGACGGAGAAACCGGCGAGACCGAGGCGGCAAACGTCTGGTACAACGAATACGGCCAAAGCTGGCAGCGCCGAATTTCATCCATTGACCTGATCACCGACAACAGCGACCTTATTCAGGACAAAAACAGCAGCCGGGCGCTGTTCGAGTTTGATCCCGAGAGCCAAGACGGGCAGACTCTCGCCAGGCAGGTCATCCCGGTGATCGATCAGGTCAGCGGCGAGACCGAGTATTTCTATGCCAATGAGGACGGAACGCCGAGCGAGACCAAGAGCACGATTCAACAGCTTGACGAGCTGTATTACCTCTATATCCCGAGAGAGGACTCAAGCGGCGACGTGAGCAGCGATCAGCAAAACGGATATGCCCGCAGGATCTATGAATACACCACAGACGGCGGAGTAAACCTTCCGGATAACTGCGGAACAACGACATTCTTCCCGCGCGATATGGAAAATCCTCCGAGCACGGAACCCGAGGCGGGCAACCGCGACACATTCCGCGAAGCCGATCCCGACGGTGACCGTCCCGCGGGCACGCAGACCTATTGGCTGCTCGACGCGGAAATGATACCCGTTTCGCAGGTTCTGGAAGCGGAGCAGACCGCGGGCGGCGAGGACGGTTCTTCCGACGCGTGGCACCATGGGCCGGGAACCGATGATAAGCACGCGCACATCAACTATTTTACGGTAATTGTCCGCCGTCCGCAGGAAGCGACGACGAAGGACGATATAATGTCGCCCTTTAAGACCAGAACCGAGTATCTCACAACGACTCTGAAATTCGGGTCAAAGGCCGACGGAACGCTGCTCACGGCAGGCGATCTATATGACGGGATCGTTCCGGAGGCGGACAGACCCGCGTTTAAAGGAACAAGTCTTGACGAAATAGCCGCGAACACCGCGGAGTTTACACTCAGGCACGACGAGGGTCTGCTTATCACGGGCCTTGACAGCAACAAGAACTACCGCTTCACCGAGAAGCTGACGAAGCCGCAGAAAGACACTTATCAGCTTCAGGAGCTGAGGCATTTCCAGCAGTACGGCAGCGAGATCGTATATCGCCTCGGCACTCAGAATATACCCGTTTACACAAAGCCCGGCGCGACATATCCGGATCGCCCGAATGATTTTACGCAGGGCAACCTGACCTGGGCCGTGAACAAGGACGGCACGCCGAACACTGACGGAACGACTGTTTCATACGAGCCGTTCAACCATACCAACGCGACTATATGGGAATGTTACGCCACGATGCAAGGCGAAAGCGGGGACGAGACTCTTAGCAAAGTCGGAAACCACCATCACCCGGTGGGCGGAGATACTTATGAAACTCCGGCGTACAAAGACGACACGATCCTTGATTCCAAAGAAATCGTCGACGTTAACCCGAACTGTAAGACTGTTGACGAGGTGCAGCCGGATAAAACAGTCCGCCACTATATGTACAAAAACGGCGAGCTCGTAGACCCGCACTATGAGGGAGAGCAGTCGCTGTTCCTGCGCAACGCGAACCGATATATTGTGAGCCCGACCGCCCATTTCGGTGTCGATGGTGAAACTCAGGCTGACGCGGAATCAGATCTGCCCGCAAAATCAAACACGAATTACACGGGTGTATACTCGGTATACGGCAACACCGGAACATATGAGGAGTCCGCGCATTATGTCAACACGATCAAAGTTGAAGAGCCCGACAAAAACGAGGTGAAGATAGAGCGCGAAAACGGCGAAACGGTTGAGCCGCAAGCCGAAGGAGACGGAAACATCACCGATCCGAAAACCGATAATACGGGCAGCGAGACGGGCCCGTCCGTTACGGCGGGCGACAAGATCACCTATGAGATAACATGGGATAACTATAACGCGGCTCCGGCCGCGGTGACGATTACCGACCCGTTGGACGCGAACGTGAAGTTTGTAAGCGCGAGCTTCAATTCAAGCGACACAACGTTGCCGGAGGGCGCTGAGTCGAGCGGAGCGGAAAGCGCGGTGCTGAATGCGGCGGAAACGATCGGCGACGAAAAGCCCGACAGCGCGGTTACTTCCGAGAAAACGGAAGTAACCGACGGTGAAGGCTCAACAACTCCCGTTCCGGTGATCAGCTACACAAAGAGCGCGGACGGAGCGCCCGATCAGGTTGTGTGGAACCTCGGAACGCAGCCCGCCAAATCCAAAGGAAAGGTCACGCTTGTTGTCGAGGTTTTGCCGAGCGCCGTGTCGGCGGGCAAGGTGGACAACACCGCGTCCGTGAAGGTCGGAAACAACGTTCAGCAGACCAAGATCGTTGAAAATCCCGTTCCGAAATCAGAAAAGACCGAGACAGATCCGGGCGCCGACGAGCCTATCAAGGTCGGCAGTGAGGTGAGCTACGCGATCGAGTGGAACAATTATAAGAGCGAGCCCGCAAAGGTTGTGGTTCGCGACGCGCTCGATCCCGGCGTCGACTTTATGAGAGCGGCCTTCACCGGAGACGAGGACGTTGCTGACAACACTGTAACAATAGAAAACAATGAAACGGGAAAACCGATGGATACGATCAGCAACGCTAAAACTATCATCATTGACGGACAGTCGATAGACGTTGGCATTGAGTACTTACCCGCCATTCACAAGATCACATGGACCTTCGGCACATTGAACGAGGAAGGAGCCTTGACTAAAGGAGTTCCGGCCGGTTATCAGGGAAAGGTCGATTTTTCCGTCAAGGTAAACGAGAGCGCGTTTGACAAATATGATTACGGCGACGACGCTTTATTCGGCACTCCCGCGCCGGAAGCCGATCCCGATAACTTGATCCACAACCGGGGCGGCGTTAAGGTGGATGATGAGCCCGAGGTGCTCACCGAGATGATCGATAATCCTATTGAAACGCCCGAGCCGACGCCGAACGCAACACCGGAGCCGACGCCGAGCGCAACACCCGAACCGATTCCGAGTGCTACACCGGAACCGACACCGAGTGCAACGCCCGAGCCGACGCCGACGATAACGCCGGAGCCGACGCCGAGTGCTACTCCGGAGCCGACACCGACGATAACACCCGAGCCGACCCCGAGCGCAACACCGGAACCGACTCCGTATATCCGGCCTCAGCCGAGTCCGAGCGCAACGCCGGAGCCTACGCCAAGTGTAACGCCCGAGCCGACACCGACGATAACCCCGGAGCCAACACCGAGCGCAACACCCGAGCCGACGCCGAGCGCAACACCTGAGCCGACACCGACGGTAACGCCGGAGCCGACGCCGAGCGCAACGCCGGAGCCGACGCCGAGTGCTACTCCCGAGCCGACGCCGACGATAACACCGGAGCCGACGCCGAGCGCAACGCCCGAGCCGACACCGTATATTCAGCCTGAACCTACACCGACGGTAACGCCGGAGCCGACGCCGACGGTAACACCGGAGCCTACACCGAGCGCAACACCCGAGCCGACGCCGACGATAACACCGGAGCCGACTCCGAGCGCAACACCGGAACCGACTCCGTATATCCGGCCTCAGCCGAGTCCGAGCGCAACGCCGGAGCCGACGCCGAGCGCAACACCCGAACCGACGCCGAGTGTAACGCCGGAGCCGACGCCGACGATAACGCCGGAGCCGACACCGACGATAACACCGGAGCCGACGCCGAGTGCAACACCGGAACCGACACCGACGGTAACGCCGGAGCCGACGCCGACGATAACACCGGAGCCGACACCGACGGTAACGCCGGAGCCGACGCCGACGATAACGCCGGAGCCGACACCGACGATAACACCGGAGCCGACGCCGACGGTAACACCGGAGCCGACACCGACGGTAACGCCGGAGCCGACGCCGACGGTAACACCGGAGCCGACGATAACGCCGGAGCCGACACCGACGATAACACCGGAGCCGACACCGTATATTCAGCCTGAACCTACACCGACGATAACTCCGGAACCGACGCCGACGGTAACGCCGGAACCGACACCGACGATAACACCGGAACCGACACCGACGGTAACGCCGGAGCCTACGCCGAGTGCTACTCCCGAGCCGACGCCGACGATAACACCCGAGCCGACACCGTATATTCAGCCTGAACCTACACCGACGATAACGCCTGAGCCGACACCGAGTGCAACACCGGAGCCGACGCCGACGATAACGCCGGAGCCGACCCCGACGATAACGCCGGAACCGACGCCGAGTGCTACTCCGGAGCCGACGCCGAGCGCAACGCCCGAGCCGACGCCGACGATAACGCCGGAGCCGACCCCGAGTATTACGCCGGAGCCGACGCCGACGGCAACACCGATGCCGACTGTCGAGCCGTTCCCGACGCTGGTTCCGTCGCCCGCTCCAAAGCCGACAAACACGCCGGTGCCCGCGGTAACTCCGCGTCCGTCTTTGCCGTTTATACCCGGAACGCCTTTCAGCACCGTTCCCACGCCGGCACCGACGCCCGTGATCACATCCGCGCCCGCAACGCCACTGCCGACGGCGCCGCCGGACGATCAGCCCGTTCCCACGCCGGATATTTACGACAACAAGCCAAACGAGCCGACAGCCACGCCCGATAATTCGGAATTTGAGATCATCACGCCGACGGCGACTCCGAACCGATTTGTTCCGGGCCCCGAACAGGATCAGACTCCGAAGACCGGAGACAGTTCAAACACCGCGCTGTGGATCGTGATCGCGGCAGCGGCTTTCGCGGCGGCTGTGCTGCTGCTTAAAAAGCTGTCGGACAATAATACCGGAAACGGCGCCGGCGCCCACAGGAGGTAAGTGAGATGAGGAATAAAATTCTAAAAATAACGGCGGTTATATGCGTTCTTGTCTGCGTGATCTCGATAGGTCAGGCGGTCAGAATACAGGTCGGGTACAAACAGGCCGAAAACGCCTATGACGATCTGGCGCTTGATCTGGTAACTTTGTCCGCCGACGATATTTACACGTCGGCGGGCACGGGAGCCGCGCCCTTGGACGTGAATTTCGAGCTGCTTTCTCAAATGAACGCTGAGGCTGTCGGATGGCTATATTGCGAGGGCACACCGATAAACTATCCGGTGGTCCAAAGCACTGACAATTCATATTACCTGAAGCATTTGTACAACAATCAGTCCAATTCATCGGGCGCGATATTTATGGACGCGCTCAACGATCCGGATATGGGCGACGTCAACACCGTTATCTACGGCCACAACATGAAAAACGGCGCGATGTTCGCCTGCCTTCAGAATTATTCCGATCCGGCTTACATGCGCGAGCATCCGGTTATGTATTATCTGACGGCGGACAGGGATTACCGGATCGACATATTCGCCTGCTATCCTGACGGCGCGGTGTCCGAAGCGTATACGATAAACTTCGATTCCGCCGAGACATACGCGTCCTGCCTCAGAAGGTCGTGGAGCAGATCAGAGGCGAGCGTCAACGTTCCGATGACGGTAGACGATAATATGATAACTCTGGTGACATGCACCGGATACAACAGCGACAGATATGTAGTTCAGGGAAGAATAACCCCGATTGATTGAGATCGACGGCGCGCCGCAATTTACGCGGCTGCGCCGCTTTTTTGAAAAATTTTTATTGACAAAAGCGGTCATATAGTATATAATAGAAAAACAGTTTCAGATTAGACGAGATTAGGTATTTGAGATTAGACGAGACGAGTGGGCTGAAATAGTGCCTGAATTATTTTTGGTGGGCGGTCGGGCCGCGCCGTGTTTGCGGTGCTTAGGCTTTAAACGGAACCGCCGGGCTTTACTGATACTGAATACTTAGTTGGTCTACTCTAATAAATTATGAGGAGGCTTTTTTAATGTTTTATCCAACTTTTGAGCAGGTGGAAGACTATGCCCGCGAAGGGTACAACCTGATACCTGTCACGCTGTCGGTTTTCGCGGATATGGACACGCCGATCTCGGCTTTTCGCAAACTCGAGACCGACAAATACTGTTTTCTGCTTGAGTCGGTCGAGGGCAGCGAGCTCACCAACCGATACTCGTTTATCGGCCGAAACCCGTTCCTCACGTTCAAGAGCTACGGCGGCAGGGCGGTCATCACCGATTATAACGGCGTTGTGACCGAGCGCGAGGGGAACCCGATCGACATCTTAAACGAGTACGCCGACAAATTCAAATCCCCGGTAATCGAGGGGCTGCCGTCGTTCAGCGGCGGTGCGGTGGGCTGCTTTGCTTACGATCTGGTGCGCCTGACCGAAAAGCTGCCCGAACCGCCCGAGGACGACCTTGACCAGCCCGACATGCACTTTATGTTCACCGACGAGATCGTGGCCTTTGACAACAAGGCGAAAAAGATCATAATCATGGTGAATATCCACCCCGGCGAGAACCTGCGCTTCAGATACGACCGCGCGGTCGAGCGGCTGATCGAGATCAAGAACGAGCTGGCCGCGCCGCTTGAGCTCAAATCAAAGCCCGGCAGCGGCTTCCGCGGCGCGGGCGAGCCCAAGAGCAACATAACCAAGGAGCGGTTCTGTAAGAACGTTGAGAAGGCGAAGGAATATATCAAAAACGGCGATATATTTCAGGTGGTGCTGTCGCAGAGGTTCGAGATCGAGAATTACAGCGACCCGTTCAACGCCTACCGCGCGATACGCGTCATAAATCCGTCGCCGTATATGTATTACTTAAAGTTCGACAGCTGCCAGATCGCGGGTGCGTCACCCGAGATGCTGGTGCGCGTCGAGGACGGGATCGTGTCTAACAGCCCGATAGCGGGCAGCCGCCCGAGAGGAAAGACGGCCGAGGAGGATCGGCAGAACGAGTTCGATCTGATCGCCGACCCCAAGGAGAATGCCGAGCATATCATGCTTGTCGATCTGGGAAGGAATGACGTCGGCAAGGTCTGCGAGTTCGGCAGCGTCGAGGTCACGCGGCTCAAGTATATCCAAAGATTTTCGCACATAATGCACATGACGTCCGACGTGCAGGGAAAGCTGAGACCCGACAAGACGGCGTTTGACGCGCTGCGGGCGGTGCTCCCCGCCGGAACGCTGTCGGGCGCGCCCAAGATACGCGCCATGGAGATCATTGACGAGCTTGAGACCCGAAAGCGCGGCTTCTACGGCGGAGCGATCGGCTATATCGGCTTCGGCGGCAGCCTTGACTCCTGCATAACGATAAGGACAGCGCTGTTTAAGGATAACAAAGCCTATGTTCAGGCCGGAGCGGGTATCGTCTACGACTCGGTTCCCGAGACCGAGTACACCGAGACGGTCAACAAGGCCATGGCGATGATCCAGGCGATAGAAAGGGCGGGTGATCTTTAATGAATATAATTATTGATAACTATGACTCGTTCACCTATAATCTGTACCAGTATATCGGCGAGATCGACCCGAATGTCAAGGTTTACCGAAACGACGAGATCACGGTCGATGAGATCAAGGCCATGGAACCGGAGCACATAATACTTTCGCCCGGCCCCAAGTACCCGAAAGACGCGGGTATATGCGTTGAGCTTATAAAACGGCTTTACACAAAATTCCCGATCATGGGCGTGTGCCTCGGCCACCAGTCGATAGGCGAGGCCATGGGCGGCAGAACGGTCCACGCGCCCAAGCTGATGCACGGCAAGGCCGACACCGCCAAGCTGCTCGACAAGACCTCGGTGATATTCGGCGGTATAGTCGGAGACGAGATACGGGTAGGCAGGTACCATTCGCTGGTGACCGACGAGAGCGCCCTGCCCGACTGCATGAAGGTCACGGCCAAAACCGACGACGGCTCGGTCATGGCTATGGAGCACAAGGAGTATCCGCTGTTCGGGCTGCAGTTCCACCCCGAGTCGGTGCTGACACCCGACGGAAAAACAATGTTAAAAAATTTTTTAAATATATAGGAGTTGAAAATTATGCTTACAAAATACATAAGAAA
>CANRGH010000011.1 GCA_947630135.1 uncultured Monoglobus sp. | reverse complement strand
GTCGCCTTCGGCGACAGCTCCCTCCCGGATGGAGCCGTTGTTTGTGGTGTTTTATTGTCTAATCACTATTTACTAATCGCTAATCACTACGTTGATAGCGGTGGAAGGAGTAAGCGCGCCGATCTCCCTCAGTCGCCTTCGGCGACAGCTCCCTCCCGGATGGAGCCGTTGTTTGTGGTGTTTTATTGTCTAATCACTATTTACTAATTGCTAATCACTACGTTGATAGCGGTGGAGGGAGTAAGCGCGCGTTCTCCCTCAGTCTGCGGACAAGCCGCAGCCAGCCCCCTCCCGGAGGGAGCTGTAAATTGAGGCACTTTGTGTTTGGAAGGCTATTCGCTGAGTTATGCCGTTTCGACAGCTTTCACAAACGCCTCCCTCTTTGAGGGAGGGGGACCGCGGAAGCGGTGGAGGGAGTTGGTCACCAGGCTTTTTCGAGTTTTTTTATCGCGTCTTCGATTTCGGCGAGGTTCAGGCCGGCGTAGCCGAAAACAAAGGCTCCGCGCTCAATGCCCGGGTTTGGAGCGAGCAAAAATTTGCTCATCTCAAAAATTTTCACACCCTCGTCGTAGGCGGCGCGGGTCAGCTCCGGCCCGCTCTTTTCGCTCTTTATCATCCCCAAAAAGTTCATGCCTGCGTCGGCGTTAAGAGCGGTGAACCTTTCGCCGAGCTTGGAGCTTTTAAGGCCGGATATAAGAAAATCCCGCTTTTCTTTCATAAGCTTGTTGTTTTTTGATATGAGCCGCCTAAGGTGTCCGTCGTTTATCAGGTTCGAGTAAAGAAGCTGCTCGTATATCGTGACGGATGGCGAGTACATCTCAAGCCTCTTTATGACCGAGTCCATGCTCTCGGGCGGCATCACCATAAACGACGTTTTCACGTTGGACGCTATGGTGTGCTCGAGGCTTTCGACGTATATGACATTCGCGCCGCCCGACAGAGTGTAGATCGTGCTTATCTTCTTGCCCGCGTAGTTGAGATTGCCGTCGGAGGCGACCTCGATCACATATTTTCCCTTGCCCGAGGCGCACCATTCCGCGAGCGCGCGGCGCTCCTTAAGCTCCATTCTGCGGCCGGTGGGGAGCTGGTTCTCGGGCATGAGAAACATGACGTCGATTCCGGCCTCGTCAAGGGCTGTGGGGGTCACGGGCTTTTCGGCTGAAATGTTCAAAAGCTTAATGTTCGCGCCCAGGTTTTTGAGCCATACATACATTTTATAATCGGTGGGGTTTTCAAAGCCGTACACTCTGTCGCGGCCCAGTATCATAACGATAACCGTCAGAAGATACTGAATTCCCGCGCCCACGATAATGTCGCCGATCGTGCAGTCTATTCCGCGCGTTTCGCTCAGATACTTCGAGAGGGATATTCTGAAAGCGCTTTCGCCGCGCTTGTTCCCGTGGCCGAAAAAAGAGGACGCGATCCCACCCGAGTCACGGATGAATTTTTCCGCGGGCCTCGCGCAGTATTCCTTGAACGCGGCGCTTTCGCAGTTGTTGTAGCTGAAATTATATTTATAATCCGCGCTGGCTTCCCATTTGACGTCGTCGTAGATCTCGGCGGAAATGTCAGGGGCCTTGACGTAAAAGCCGCTTCGGTCGACCGTGACCGCATAGCCGTCGTCAACAAGCGCCTGATACGCGTTGTTTATCGTTGTTGTGCTGAGACCCAACTCCCGCGCGAGTCTGCGGCGCGAGGGCAGCTTTTGCATATTGTCATATTTGCCCGACTTAATATCGTCGGTCAGCGCCTGCTGAAGCTGGCGGTAGACCGGCACTCCGTTATCCTTGGCAATAAAACTGTAAACCGACATAAAATCCATCTCCGTTTTCATATGGCGTTTACCCGCAAATACATAGTAATTATACCACAAATCCGAAAAAAGTTCAAGATTACATATTATATTTTTACAAAATTTACAGAATGGCAAAAACTTTATTAATATTATTGTTGCGAAAAGAATTTTGTTGTGCTATAATGTATAAATATATTGGCAAATAGGAGGGGTATAATGCTTTGCTGCAGATGCCATAAAAATATTGCTGTTGTGTTTATTTCAAAAATAAGCCCGGACGGTTCCCAGCGCAACGAGGGCTATTGCCTGTCGTGTGCGAAGGAGCTGAACCTGGGCCCGATAGATAATATTCTGAGCAAAATGGGAATAGACGCCGAGGAAATGGACCGTCTCAACGGCGAGATGAAGGATGTGCTCGACGAGATGGGCGACGATTTTGACATAGGCGAGAGCATAAACATGCTGCGCCAGGAGCTCAGTGGCGACGCGGACATTGTTTCAATGGAGGCAGCCGAGGAAGAGCCGGACGATGACAAAAGCGGCGAGGAGCCGATGAGCCGCAGCAGACAGCGCAATCCGTTCAGCCTGTTCGGGAGCTTTATGGGCGGCCCACGGCAGGAGCCGCAGGGCGAGAACCGCGGCGGGCCGAGAAAGGCCGTCAGGGAAAAGCAGCGCAAAAAGAACCGCATGCTTGACACCTACGGCGTGAACCTTACCGCCAAGGCTGCGGTCGGTGGGATCGACGCTGTTATCGGCAGAGATACCGAGATCGAGCGGACAATTCAGATACTCAACCGCCGCACCAAGAACAATCCCTGCTTGATCGGCGAGCCCGGCGTGGGAAAGACCGCGATCGCCGAGGGCCTCGCACTGAGGATCGCAAACGGCGAGGTTCCGCACAAGCTTATGAACACCGAGATATACCTGCTCGATATGACCTCGGTTATCGCGGGCACACAGTTCCGCGGCCAGTTTGAGTCGAGGCTCAAGAACATTATTGAAGAAGTAAAACGGGCGGGCAATATCGTGCTTGTGATCGACGAGATACACACGATCGCCTCCGCCGGAGACGCCGAAGGCGGCATGAACGCCGGAAACATCTTAAAGCCCGCGCTTTCAAAGGGCGAGATCCAGGTGATCGGCGCGACCACGATCGACGAGTACAGAAAGCATATCGAGAAGGACTCGGCCTTAGAGCGCAGGTTCCAGACCGTTATGATTGACGAGCCGACGGTCGACGAGACGATCGAGATTTTAAAGGGAATAAAGAATTATTACGAAAGCTATCATAAGGTGAAGATCACCGACGAGATAATAAGAACCGCGGCGGTGCTTTCCGAGCGGTACATTCAGGACAGATTTCTGCCCGACAAGGCGATCGACGTTATCGACGAGGCGGCCAGCAAGGTAAACCTTAACAACCGCGAGCTTATCGAGCTTGAGAAGCTGAACACCGAGCTCGGGAAAACGATCTCCAA
The DNA here is from genome assembly GCA_947630135.1 of uncultured Monoglobus sp. Taxonomy (GTDB): domain Bacteria; phylum Bacillota; class Clostridia; order Monoglobales; family Monoglobaceae; genus Monoglobus. The sequence continues at coordinate 60,495 of CANRGH010000011.1, read as the reverse complement.
AAAGGACGCGGCGGCCGAGGCAGATAATTATCAGGAGGCCGCCGATCTCAAGGTGCATGAGCTGCAGCTTAAGGCAAAGATCGCCGAGGTTGAGAAGTCGGCCGTGAAATATCTCGAACCCGAGGACATCGCGGCGGTTATTGAAAATTGGACCAAAATTCCGGTGAAGCACATCACGGAGTATGAGTCCGAGCGGCTCACGGACCTTGAGAATCGCCTGCACAAGGGCGTTATCGGACAGGACGAGGCTGTGAGCGGAGCGGCCAACGCCATCAGGCGCAAGAGGGCCGGAATAAACCTGAAACGCAGACCGGTATCGTTTATTTTCGTTGGCCCCACGGGAGTCGGAAAAACCGAGCTCGCCAAGCAGATCGCGCGCGAGGTGTTCGACGGCGAGGAGTCGCTGATACGCCTCGACATGTCGGAATACATGGAAAAGCACTCGGTTTCAAAAATAATCGGCTCGCCTCCGGGCTATGTCGGCTATGACGAGGCGGGGCAGCTTACCGAGAAGATCCGCCGCAGGCCTTACAGCGTGGTGCTGCTTGACGAGATCGAAAAGGCCCATGAGGACGTGTTCAACATTCTGCTGCAAATCCTCGACGACGGCAGGATCACCGACAGTCACGGCAAGGTCGTGTCGTTTGAAAACACGATAATAATAATGACCTCAAACGCCGGAAGCGACAACAAGTCAAACGTGGTCGGCTTCAACGAGGCCGAGGAGGCAACGCGCATCAAGATCGAGAGGGCGCTGAAGCAGCTGTTCAGACCCGAGTTTTTGAACCGCGTTGACGATGTGATCATTTTCAGTGAGCTTAAAAAAGAGGAGCTTGTGGACATTGTCGATCTGATGCTCGACGATCTCCGCGCGGGGCTCCGCGAAAAGGAGATCACGCTTGATGTTTCGGAAAACGCGAAGGCGCTGGTCGTTGAAAAGTCATACGACAGGCTTTACGGCGCGCGCCCGATGCGCAGGTATATCGAAAAGAATATTGAGGATGAGCTGGCGCGGCTGCTTATCGGCGGCAAACTCGCTCACGGCATGACCGCACGGGTGGACGCGCGCGGCGACAAGATAAACGTGGAGCTTCTCGGGGATTGACGCGTAATTCCGCAAAATATTTATTCGGAGAATAAAACATGATATTAAAAAGCATTGAGATGCAGGGCTTTAAGTCCTTCGCCGACAAGATTTATCTGGATTTCAACTCGGGGATCACCGCGATAGTGGGCCCGAACGGCTCGGGAAAGAGCAATATTTCGGACGCGATCCGCTGGGTAATGGGCGAGCAGAGCATAAAGTCCCTTCGCGGCAGCCGCATGGAGGACGTAATATTCGCGGGAACCGAAAGCCGAAAGGCTTTGGGCTTTGCCGAGGTCGTCCTTAATCTTGACAACGAGAGCGGCATATTCAACATTGACTTTCCAGAGATACGGGTCTCGCGGCGCCTTTACCGCAGCGGCGAGAGCGAGTATTACATAAACAAGACCCTGTGCCGCTTGAAGGACGTGCACGAGCTGTTTATGGACACGGGTCTCGGACGCGACGGATATTCGATCATCGGTCAGGGCCAGATCGACAATATCCTGAGCACTAAGTCGGAGGACCGCCGCCATATCTTTGAGGAAGCGTCGGGAATTTCAAAATACAAATACAGAAAGATCGAGGCGGAGCGCAAGCTTGAGCGCACCGCTGACAACATAACGAGGATTGAGGATATTTTAGGCGAGCTTGAAAATCAGCTTGAGCCCCTAAGACGGCAGTCAGAGAAGGCGAAAAAATATCTGGTCCTGCGCGACGAGATGAAGGACCTTGAGATCAATGCCTCGGTCATCAATATCGAGAAAAAGCGCGAGGCAATGAAAAAGCTCGCCGCCGATATTGAGATCTATGAGGGCCAGATGGAAAAAATGCGCGGAGAGATCGCCGACAATGACAAAAAGGTCGAGGCGCTCTATTCCGAGATGGAAAAAATCGACGCGGACACCGAGAAGGGCCGCGAGACCGAAAAGGCCCTCACCGCGGAGGGGCACGAGATACGCGGTAAAATAAGCCTGGCCGAAAACGAGATAAGCCACTCCGAGGGCACGATCGACCGCCTGAAAAATGAGATAAGCGGCGGCGACAAACGCGCTATGGAGCTGGACAAGCAAATCGAGGAACTGAAATCCGCGCTTGAGTCTTTGGGCTCACAAAGCGTGGCGCTTGAGAAAAGCGCGGAGGAACTTTCGGAAAAGTCGCGCAAATCGGGTCTTGACGTCAGCGAGGAGAGCAAGGCGCTTGAGGAGCTGCGCGCCGAAATAATCGAAAAGACCGCCGAGGCGGGCGGCAAGCGGAGCGAGATCTCAAGCAGGCAGATCCTTCTGGACAGCTTTGTGTCCCGCGCGGACGTGATAAAAGACGAGCTTGAAAACAAGAGCTCGTCATTGAACGAGATGAAAAAGCGGCTCGGCGAGCTTGACGGCGAGATCGATAAAACCGAGGCCTACGCCGAGACTCTGAAGGCCGAGACGAATAAATCGGACGAGCTCTACGGCGCCAAAAACGCCGAGATGCAGAAGATGATCAACCGCAAAAATCAAAGCACGCTGAAGCTCGGTGAAATATCGTCAAGAAAGAAAATGCTTGAGACTATGGAGCGCGATCTGGAGGGTTACAGCCGCGGCGTCAGAGGAGTCATGGCCGCCTTTAAGAGCGGCAGGCTCAGCGCGGGGATACACGGCCCGCTGTCCCAGCTCATCAAGACCGACAGGAAGTACATAACGGCGATCGAGACCGCGCTGGGCAGCGCGGCACAGAACATAGTCACCGACGACGCCGAGGACGCGAAGCGCGCGATAAAATATTTGAAGGACCGTCGGCTGGGACGCGCGACGTTCCTTCCGATTTCCAACATCCGCGGACGCGGCCTTGAGGATAAAAAGGCGGAAAAGCTGCCCGGCTTTATAGGCACGGCCGAGTCGCTGGTGGAGCATGACGAGAAATATTCCGAGATAGTGAGCAACATTCTCGGGCCGGTGGTAATCGTTGACAACATTGACAACGCCGCCGCAATGGGCAAAAAATGCGGCTATAAGTTCAGAATCGTCACGTTGGGCGGAGACGTTGTTCAGCCGGGCGGCGCCATGACAGGCGGCAGCGCGCTGAAGTCGATCGGCTCGCTGTCAAGAGTGAGCGAGATAACCGAGCTTGAGGAAAAAATAAAATCCGCCGAAAAGGATATCGCAAATCAGGCCAAGAGCATAAACAAGCTGTCGATCGAGGCGGCCGACCTTCTTGAGGATATTAAGAACAACAACAGCAGGCTTTCGGAATGCGGCGAGGAGCTGGCGCGGCTCACTTCGGAGCGCGGACATTTGAGCAGCGTTATCGAGTCGAGCGGCGCGGACCGCGAAAAAATGGCGGCCGAGCTTGAGGAGCTGAACAAAAGCATCGCCTCGGTAAAAAAGGAGATCAGCGAGGCCTCGCTGATCGCGGACAGGCTTGAGGCGGAGACCGAGGAACTGAGCAGGGCGGCCGACAAGCGCGAGAAATCGTATGCTTTATTGAGCGGCGAGAACGAAAAGATCAGCCGCGCCCTTCTGGATCTGACGATCAGGCGCAATTCGGTGATAAAGGATATAGAGCAGACAAACGATAAGATCCGAAGCGTGAACAACGAGAAGGCGCAGATCATTTCATCGACCGCCTCGCGGCTTGACGAGATACGCGGCCTTGAAAAACATATAGAGAAAACCGCCGCCGAGATCAAAAGCTTTGAGGCGAGCGCCGAGAGCAACGAGGAGGCCCTTAAGAATTTGGCCGTGTCTTTGAGCGGCATGACGGAAAAGCGCCGCGAGACCGAAAGCCGAGTCAAGCAGCAGCAGGAGGCGGTCAACGACGTGCGCGACAGTCTTATGGAGCTTTCAAACGTCCACACCAAGGCCCGCTCGGGCTATGAAAATATCGACTCCGAGCTTGAGAGCATAATCAACCGCCTTTGGGAGGAATACGAGCTGACCTACAGCGACGCCAAGGAAGGCCGCGACCTCAGCGATTTTGACTTTGAGGCCGCGACAAAGCGCGTTAACGCGCTGAGGCGGCAGATCAGGAACCTCGGCAGCATAAACGTCGAGGCCATAGAGGAGTATAAGAGCGTTAAGGAGCGCGCCGATTTCCTGACCGCGCAGGTCGACGACCTCAACAAATCCAAAAAGGAGCTTAAGAAAATCATCGCCGAGATGATGAGCATAATGAAAACGCAGTTCGCGGAGCAGTTCGTTAAGATAAACGAGAACTTCAACAAGGTGTTCGCCAGCCTGTTCGGCGGCGGACGCGCGAAGCTCACGCTGTCCGATCCCGACAACGTGCTTGAGAGCGGAATAGAGATCGAGGCGCAGCCGCCGGGCAAAAAGCTCCAGAGCCTGACGCTGCTTTCGGGCGGCGAGAAGGCGCTGTCCGCGATTGCGCTGCTGTTTGCGATCTTAAACGTGCGGCCCACGCCGTTCTGCATACTCGACGAGGTCGAGGCCGCGCTTGACGACGTTAACGTTTATCGTTTCGCGGCGTATCTCAAGCGGTACAGCGAGAAGACGCAGTTTATCGTCGTTACCCACAAGAGGGGAACGATGGAGGCCGCCAATGTGCTTTACGGCGTGACCATGCAGGAAAAAGGCGTGTCCAAATTATTATCATTAAATATTGACGAGGTGAGCGAGTAATGGGATTATTCAACAAATTAAAAAACAGTTTAAGCAAGACAAGAGACTCGATCAACGATAAGTTCAACACGGTCATAAAATCGTTCAGAAAGATCGACGACGATCTGTTCGACGAGCTCGAGGAGGCGCTGATAACAGCGGACCTGGGCGTTAACACCTCGATGGATATAATCGAGAGGCTGCGCGGGGCCGCGGAGGAAAAGACCCTGCGCGACAGCGGCGAGCTCCGCGGCGAGCTTAACCGCATAATGGCCGAGATACTCACCGAGGGCGACAACTCGGTCGAGCTTTATGGAACTCCCGCGGTCATTATGGTTATCGGGGTTAACGGCGTGGGCAAGACCACGTCGATCGGCAAGCTGGCGAACATGTATAAAAATCAGGGCAAATCGGTGCTCATCGCGGCGGCCGACACCTTCCGCGCTGCGGCGATCGAGCAGCTTGAGGTCTGGGCCGACAGGGCCGGCGTCGGCATTATAAAGCAGCAGGAGGGCTCGGACCCCGCCGCGGTCATATTCGACGCGGTGAACGCGGCAAAGGCCAGAGGAATTGACGTGCTGCTGTGCGACACAGCGGGACGGCTCCACAACAAAAAGAACCTCATGGCAGAGCTTAAAAAGATATACCGCATACTTGACCGCGAGCTTCCGGAGTCAAGCAAAGAGGTACTGCTTGTGCTTGACGCCACGACCGGTCAGAACGCCGTTCAGCAGGCCGAGCAGTTCAAAGAGGCCGCCGACATAACCGGCATAATCCTCACGAAGCTCGACGGAACGGCTAAGGGCGGCATAGTTCTGGCGATCAAGAACGACTATAATATTCCGGTGAAGTTTATCGGCGTCGGCGAGAAGATCGACGATATAGAGCCGTTTGACCCGCGGGAATTTGTGGACGCGATAATATCGCCCGAGGATGAGGAGGAATAGTTTATTTTTCACAACTCGGGCAAAATCATCATGAGCAATTTTGGTTAATTTAATCGAAAATTATATTTTTCGCAAAAAAACTTGCACTTTTACCGAATATATGTTACTATAATATAGTTAATATCAGACAGTCCGCTGTCCCTTCGGGCATGAATGTCTAAGAATGGTATAATAGAAAGGATTTTTTTAATGGACATTTTACAGCAAATCACACAGGAACAAATCAGAACGGATCTGCCCAAGCTTGCGATAGGCGACACGGTTCGCGTTTACGTTAAGGTAAAAGAGGGCAACAGAGAAAGAGTTCAGATGTTTGAGGGCGCCGTTATCAAGAAAAACCACGGCGGCATTCAGGAGACATTCACCGTAAGACGTATTTCATACGGCGTAGGCGTTGAGAGGACGTTCCCTGTCAACTCGCCCAAGATCGACCGTATCGAGGTCGTAAGACACGGTAGAGTAAGGCGCGCCAAGCTTTACTATCTGCGCGACAGAGCGGGTAAGGCTGCCAAGATCAAGGAAAAGCTTTAATAGTCAAAACGCGGTGGTGGTTATTTTTAATCACCACTCTTTGGCATTTTAACAAGTGAAAAACAGGGGTAATTATTATGGATAATAACAACAGAAATTCCGCCGGAGGAAACAGCGCTGATCTGGACAGAATTTTAGACGAGGCGGCGAGCAAGGCCTCGCGGTCATCCTCCCCGGTTGATCCGACAATCGAAAAGGCGCGTTCGGAAATAAACGCCCGGGCCGACTCAATGCTGAAGGAGATAGAGGAGCGCCGCGCGCGGCGACAGGCCCGTCAGCTTGAGATACAGCAGCAGCTCGCGGCCGAGGAAGAGGCGAAGGCAAGACGCATGGCGAGGATCAGAGCGAGTGAGGCGGCGGCGCAGACGGCGCGTCCGTCCGCGGGATCACAGGCGCGGAAGCCCGTTCCCACGGTTTCGTCAAGCGACAGCGTTTTCAGCAACCAGCAGAGACCGTCGGCGCGCGCGGCCCGCCAGACGGAGAACAGAGCAGTTCGGCGCAGACCCGCGGAGGCGCCCGCTCAAAGCGCGGACAGGCCCTCAAAGCGGCAGACGATAAAGCCCGGACAGACACAGGTGATGCCAAAGATCACCGAGGCGGTTCCACAGCGGCCGTCGACCCCGAAGGATAACAAGGCCGCGCCGCAGCGCGGAGCAGCGGCCCGGCAGGATCAGGACGTTTTCGGCTCGAGAAACCCGTCGCGGAGCGGCGGCAGCGCCCCGAGGCAAAACGCGGAACGGAACGCGTCCGTTCCCGAAAAAAGTCCGAAAAAGAAGGCAAAGACCAAAAAGAAGGATGGAGAAATTAATATGCTTAAAGAGATCAGAGACTGGGTTGTGGCGATTGCCATAGCAATTGTTCTGGCTTTGCTTATCAGAAACTTTGTGTTCACGCTGGTAAAGGTTCAGGGCGCGTCGATGCAGCCCACGCTTCACGAGAACGACAGACTTTATGTGAACCGCTTTTTCTATAAGCCCGAAAAGGGAGACGTCGTGATTTTCGAGCCGGCGAGCGACCCCGACAGACCGTATGTCAAGAGAGTCATAGCCACCGAGGGCGACACGGTTTATATTGATTTTGAAACGGGTGACGTTTACGTTAACGATCAGCTTCTTGACGAGCCGTATATCAAAGAAAAAACAACTCACACGGGCTCGTATATCATGGAGCTTATAGCGAGCGGTCGGTACAGCAAGGATAACCCAATCGTTGTTGAGAAGGATAAGATCTTTGTAATGGGAGACAACAGAAACAACAGCAAGGACAGCCGCGAGCTCGGACAGGTGCCCGAGGACGAGATTATAGGCGGAGCGGTGTTCAGATTTTGGCCGATAGGCGATTTCGGCTCCGTGGCTTATCCGATCGAGACCTCGTATCTCGTTGAGGATAAGGATCACAACTTTACATTTGTTTCTTAAAAAACGAGGACTGTATCACCGGCGAACAGTGTGATACAGTCCGTTTTTGTAAAATTGAGCGAAAACAAGGAGAAAACGTATGGAAAATCAATATCAGCTTCAGTGGTTCCCCGGTCATATGACAAAGACCCGCCGCATGATAAAGGATAATCTCAGGCTTGTGGACGTTGTGATCGAGCTTGTTGACGCCCGCATCCCGCTGTCGTCGCGCAATCCGGAGACCGATAAAATAACCGCCTCAAAGCCGAGAGTCGTCGTGCTTAACAAGGCGGACATCGCCGACAGGGCCGCCACCGACAAGTGGCTCAAGTATTTCGGCGGTCTGGGGCTGACCGCGGTCGCGGCCGACAGCCGCTCGGGCAAAGGACTCAGAAAAAGTCTTGACGGCGCGATCGAGACCGTGCTGCGCGACAAGTTCCTGCGCGACGAGAAGCGGGGCATACAGCGACACGCGGTAAAAATGATGGTGATCGGCATACCCAACGTGGGCAAGTCGTCGTTCATAAACCGTCTGTCGGGCAGAGCCGCCGCGAAAACCGGGGACCGCCCGGGCATAACGCAGACCAAGCAGTGGATAAAAATCGCGGGCAGATACGAGCTTCTTGACACTCCGGGTATTTTATGGCCCAAGTTTGAGAGCGAGGACGTTGCGAGAAAAATTGCGTTCACGGGCGGCATCAAAGACGAGATACTCGACGTTGAGGATCTGGCGTATGAGCTTTTGGGGTACCTTAAAGAAAATTATTTTGAGAGCCTCAAAACGGTGTATAAGCTTGACGGCAAGGCCGACGAGGCGGATAAATACGAGCTTCTTGAGCTGATCGGAAGAAAACGCGGCTGCGTCGTGTCCGGCGGCGAGATCGACGCGTTCCGCGCGGCGAATATAGTTTTAAACGACTTTCGGGGCGCGCGCCTCGGCAACATCACGCTTGAGACGCCGGAGGATTAACGCGAAACGGGGGAAAAACAATGAGTATGCTGGAAATTGAAACCGAATTGTACGGATCGGGGAAAAAGCTGATATGCGGAATTGACGAGGCGGGACGCGGCCCTTTGGCGGGTCCCGTGTGCGCGGCCGCCGTTATCCTGCCCGAGGGCTTGATAATTGACGGGATAAACGACTCAAAAAAGCTTTCCGAAAAAAAGCGCGAGGCGCTTTTTGACGTGATTTGCGAAAAGGCAGCCGCATATTCGGTAAGCCTTGTGCCCGAGAGCGTGATCGACGAGATCAACATCCGCCGCGCGACGCATGAGGCCATGCAGAACGCGGTGAACGGACTTAAGATCAGGCCCGACATTCTGCTTGTTGACGGCAATGACGGAATTCCGTTTGACAATATCGAAAGCCGCTACATAGTAAAAGGCGACGCGAAATCGCAGACGATCGCCGCGGCGTCGATTTTGGCAAAGGTGACAAGGGACAGGTACATGGTCAAGCTTTCGGAAAAATATCCGGGCTACGGATTTGAAAAGCACAAGGGCTACGGGACCAAGGCGCACTGCGAGGCGATACGCGCGCTCGGCGTAAGCGAAGTCCACAGAAAAACCTTTATGACCGACAAGGTGCTGGGGATCGCGAAATGAGCAGATATAAGAAAAACATGGGCGATTTCGGCGAGAACGCGGCCGAAGAAATGCTCCGTTCCAAAGGCTACCGTATTCTGGAGCGGCAGTACCGCACAAAATTCGGCGAGCTTGATATAATAGCAGTAACGCCGGACGAAAGCGCGGTGGTGTTTGCCGAGGTCAAGACGCGCAGGAACATTGAGCACGGACTTGCCGCCGAGAGCGTAAGCAGGACCAAGGTCGCAAGAATGGTAAAGTCCGCGCAGCAGTACCTGTTTGAAAATCCGATCGAGGCGGACTTCAGGTTCGACGTGATCGAGGTCTACACCGACCTTGCGGAGCTTGAGATAAATCACATTGAAAACGCGTTCCCGGATGTCGGCGAGTTTATTGATTTTTAAGAATGTTGTAAAATAGTCTCGCAAGTGTGCAAATTTTGTTGAATATAACCTTGCATTTTGCGGGTCAATATATTAAAATATTAACAGTTAATTTATATCAGGAGGTTGATTATGTCACTGTATATTTCTGAAAAAGCTAAAAAGATTTCTCCTTCACCCACACTCGCCATTGACGCGAGATATAAGGAAATGAAAAAAGAGGGCATCCCGGTCGTCGGTTTCGGAGCGGGCGAGCCCGACTTTGACACTCCCGAAAACGTAAAACAAGCGGGAATTAAGGCCATTAACGACAACTTCACGAGATACACCCCCGCTTCCGGAACGCTCGAGCTCAAGCGCGCGATCTGCCGCAAGATCAAGCGCGACACGGGCCTTGACTATGACGTTTCAAACATAGCGGTCAGCAACGGCGGAAAGCACGCGCTGTCAAACGTGTTTATCTGCATATGCGACCCCGGCGACGAGGTCATCCTGCCCGCGCCGTATTGGGTAAGCTATCCAGAGATGATAAAGATCGCGGATGCTGTTCCGGTTTACATCGACACCACCGAGGAGAATGAGTTCAAGTTCACTCCCGACCAGCTTCGGGCGGCGATCACTCCGAAGACAAGAGCGCTTATCCTCAACACCCCGAGCAACCCCACGGGTATGCTTTACACCAAAGCGGAGCTTGAGGAGATCGCGAAGATCTGCGTCGAGTATAATATCTATGTTGTGTTTGACGAAATATATGAAAAGCTGGCCTATGAGGGAGAGCATGTTAACATCGCGACTCTGGGCGATGATATAAGAAGGCTGACGATAATCGTGAACGGAATGGCAAAGGCCTACTGCATGACCGGCTGGAGAATAGGCTATATCGCAGCCGAGCCCGAGATCGCCAAGGCTGTGTCGAATATTCAGAGCCACATGACCTCAAACCCCTGCTCGATCGCGCAGGCCGCCTCGGTCGAGGCGCTTGACGGCGACCAGAGCGTGATCGACGACATGAGACGCGAATACATATCCCGCCGCGACTATATGGTGAAGCGCATCAACTCGATCGACGGCGTAAGCTGCCTCAATCCCCACGGTGCGTTTTATATCTTTATGAATGTGCGCGATTCCCTGGGTAAGGAGCATTACGGAAAGATGATCAACACCGCCAACGAGTTCTGCGCCGACGTGCTTGACAAGGCGCTGGTGGCCATGGTGCCCAGCGAGGGCTTCGGAATTGACGGCTATGTCCGCCTGTCCTACGCCACGTCAATGGAGAATATCAAGACCGGACTTGACCGTCTGGAGAAGTATTTAAAAGGAGAATGTAAATGAGCAAGGATATATACGAAAGCCCGTTAAGCTCGCGCTACGCGAGCAGCGAGATGAAGTATCTCTTCTCGCCCGATAAGAAATTTAAAACATGGCGCAGACTGTGGGTCGCTCTGGCCGAGTCCGAGATGGAGCTTGGCCTTAACGTGACCCGCGAGCAGGTCGACGAGCTCAGGGCCAATATGGACAATATAAATTACGCCGAGGCCGAAGCCCGTGAAAAAGAGGTGCGCCATGACGTTATGTCCCATGTTTACGCCTACGGCCTGCAGTGCCCGAAGGCGAAGGGCATAATTCATCTCGGTGCCACATCGTGCTATGTGGGCGACAACACAGACCTTATTATCATGAACGAGGCGCTTGAGCTTATCCGCGGCAAGGTGGTCAAGGTGATCTCGCTGCTGCGCGATTTCGCGCTTAAATATAAGGCGATGCCTACGCTCGGATTTACTCATTTTCAGGCGGCGCAGCTCACGACTGTGGGCAAGCGCGCGTCGCTGTGGATATGGGAGCTTTTGATGGACCTTGAGAATATCGACTTTCAGCTCTCGCGCAAGGCGCTGCTCGGCTGCAAGGGCACGACCGGAACCCAGGCCAGCTTTATGGAACTGTTTGACAATGATATAGAGAAGGTCAAGGAGCTTGACAAAAAGATCTGCGAGAAGATGGGATATGACAACTTCTATCCTGTTTCGGGCCAGACCTATTCGAGAAAGGTCGACTATCACATGCTGTCGGTGCTGAGCGACATAGCGCAGAGCGCGTATAAGTTCGCCAACGACATACGTCTGCTCCAGCACCTCAAGGAGATCGAGGAGCCGTTTGAAAAATCGCAGATCGGCTCGTCGGCGATGGCGTACAAGCGCAACCCGATGCGCAGCGAGCGCATATGCTCGCTGGCCCGCTATGTGCTGGTTGACGCGGTGAATCCCGCCATAACCTCGTCCACACAGTGGTTCGAGCGCACTCTCGACGACTCGGCAAACAAACGTTTGAGCGTCGCCGAGGGATTTCTGGCGGTTGACGCGATACTCAATATTTATATGAACGTCGCCTCGGGGCTTGTGGTTTATCCCAAAGTGATACGCAACAGGATAATGTCGGAGCTGCCGTTTATGGCCACCGAAAACATTCTTATGGACGCGGTCAAGGCGGGCGGGGACCGTCAGGAGCTTCACGAGCTTATCCGCGAACATTCAATGGAGGCCGGAAAGGTCGTTAAAGAGCAGGGCGGCGCCAACGATCTGATCGAGCGCATAATCGCCGACCCGGCGTTTAACTTAAGCAGAGACGACATTGAGGGCATATTAAAGCCCGAGAATTTCATAGGCAGAAGCGAAAGTCAGGTGACCGAGTTTATCGCCGAATACGTTGATCCGGTACTCGCCGGAAGCGCCGCGGCGGACGAGGTTGAGCTGACCGTGTAATAACGAGGGCGGATCTGATCCGCCCGTTCCGTTTTATTAAGATTGGAGAGATAATTATGACTATCGGATTTATCGGCGGCGGCAACATGGCTTCCGCGCTGATCAAAGGCTTTATTTCATCCGGAAAGGTTCCGGCGGAAAACATCGTTGTGTTTGACACCGACGCTGAAAAGCTCGGAGCGATGGCTGAAAGCGAGGGCATAACCCCCGCGGGCTCTGCCGCCGGGGTTGAGGATGTGGCTGACATTGTCGTCCTCGCGGTCAAGCCGAACGTCATGCCCGCAGTTTTGGATGAGCTTAGCGGCAAAGACGGCAGGATATATGTTTCGATCGCCGCGGGAATAAGCCTTGAGACCTTGGAAAAATCTATCGGGGAAGATAAAAAAATTATCCGCACCATGCCCAACACCCCCGCGCTTGTCGGCTGCGGCATGACGGTTATAACGCCGAACAAGAACATAAGCGGCGAGGAGCTTAAAATGATCGGTGATCTGCTTGAGGGAATAGGCGAGACGGTAATTCTTGAGGAAAAATACGTGAACGCAGCGATCGCCCTCCACAGCAGCAGCCCGGCATATATCTACATGCTGATCGACGCGATGGCCGACAGCGGCGTGAAATACGGAATTCCCAAAGCCTTGGCGCTTAAGCTCGCGGCCAAGGCGGTTGAGGGCAGCGCGAAAATGGTTCTTGAGACCGGCGCGCATCCCGAGCAGCTCAAGGATAATGTGTGCAGCCCCGGCGGCACCACGATTGCGGCGGTGTGCGAGCTTGAGAGAACGGGCTTCAGATCGTCGGTGCAGAGCGCGATCGACGCCTGCGTCAGCAAAGCGGACGCGTTATAATTTGCAATTGCTTCATCCGTCGGGCATGCCCGGCGGATAGATTTTAGGAGGTCGTTCCATGAATGTATGCGGAGTGGTCTGTGAGTTCAATCCGTTCCACAACGGCCACAAGTATCTGATCGACATATTGAAAAACGAGTACGGCTTTGACGCCGTTGTCGGTGTTATGAGCGGAAATTATATGCAGCGCGGCGACATAGCGGTTTTTGATAAAAGCATACGCGCCCGAGCCGCGCTCAAATGCGGCATGGATCTGGTGCTTGAGCTGCCCGCAGTCCACGCCGTACAGACGGCGGAACGGTTCGCGCGGAACGCCGTTTATGTTCTGGACAGCCTCGGCGTGATCGACAGCCTCGCTTTCGGAACCGAGGCGGCGGACACGGAGCTGCTTAAAAAAACCGCGGAGTTGCTGGCTTTTGAGCCGCCGCGTTTTAAGGACGCGCTGAAGTCGGAGCTTGATTTCGGAAAGCCGTTTTTCACCGCGCGGGCCGTGGCGGTCGGACGTATGCTCGGCGGACGCGCGGCGGAGCTTATCTCGGGTCCAAACAATATCCTCGCGGTCGAGTATATAAAGGCGCTGCTGCGCTTTGAGAGCGGAATGAAGCCGATAGCCGTGAAGCGGCATGTGTCCGAACATGACGACGGCGTGATAAGCGGAAAATTCGCGTCCGCGTCAGCCGTGCGGAAAGCGCTGCTCAGCGGAGGAGGAAAAGCCTTTGACGCGGTGCCAGAAAATCTTGATAGGCTTTATAAAAACGCCGAAATTCATGATATTGAAAATCTGAGCGCCGCGATTATCTCAAAGCTGCTGCTCTCTGGCCCGGATGAGCTGAAATATATTGCCGACATTGCCGAGGGCCTTGAAAACAAGCTGATAGCGGCGGCCCGCGGCTCGCGGTCATTCGCGGAGCTTTGCGATAACATAAAATCCAAGCGATACGCCCACAGCAGAATAAGACGCGTTGTGTTAAGCGCGTTTCTGGGGATCACCCGCGCCGACGCGGCGGCCCCGCCACGATATATTAAAATTCTTGATTTTAACGACCGAGGCCGCGCTCTGCTCCACGAAGCGAAAAAGACCGCCTCGCTGCCGCTCGCCAAAAACCGCAACAACGTAAAAGACGATCCCAAAGCGGTTAAGATATGGGACAAGGAGCTTGTCTTTGACGCGATATATGATTTGGCGTAAGATGAAAGCCGGATTTGCCTCATGGCGCATCCGGCTTTTTTATATGTAAAAACTCACCAAAGCTCTTACATATTAAGTATAACCACGCACGTTTTTATATGGTCGCCCAGCGGGCGACTTTTTAACACGAATTGAAAACCCGCATATAATAAATCGGGTGATTGCTATGAAACGGCGCTTCGGGAGGCTGAGGGGGAGATTTGCGACAAAAAAGAGGAAAAGACCGCGTAGGCCGCGCGGGGATTTTAAGAGAGCGAAAAAGAGGCTCAAGCTGATCGTTGTGCTGATACTGACCGCCACGGCTTTAGCGTATACGTTCTCGGGGATTGAGCGGCGGATCGATCCGCTTGTGCGGGATATGGCGCTTTCAAATTTGAGCAGCCTTGTCATCAGGGAATGTAATGACGCGGTGAGCGACGCAGTGGAAAACGGCGGCGTTAATTATGACGCGCTTGTAAAAAAGGAGACGGACAGCCGGGGAAGGATATTGAGCCTTTCGGTAGATTACAAGAGCTTTAACACCTTCAAGTCGCGGCTGACCCGGGATATTCAAAACAGGATCGACAGAATAAACAGCGTTGAGGTTTTTATCCCGATCATGTCGATGTTTTCCGATCGTTTTTATTCCGCGCTGGGATTTCCGGTAAAAATCAAGGTCATGACCGACGAGAATATACATATAGATTTCAGCGACTCGTTTGAAGCGGCGGGAATCAATCAGACGCGCCACCTGATAAGCGTGAAAGTGACCGCTGAAATGGGCGTTAACACCCCCGTGCGCGCGAGCGGGGACGACATAGTGACCGAGATCCCCATAGCCGAAACGATAATAGTTGGGGACACGCCATTGGCGGCGATCGGCGGAGGTCAGGCAGCCGAAAAACAATGAAAATATTGATTTAAAACAATATTTTTGTAAAATTATATAAATTTTAAATATATTTTTCTTGCATTTTTGTCTTGGTTGTTATATAATTATTCCATAGAGTAATTTTAAGGGGGTCAGAGTATGGACGTTAACGCTTTCGGAGATTATGTGACTGTTCTCGCCGAGGAGGACGGTGTCACGATCATCGGCCTCACGCGCGGCAGAGACACGAAGTTTCATCACACCGAGAAGCTTGACAAGGGTGAGGCGTATATCGCCCAGTTCACCGAGAACACGTCGGCGATAAAAATCAGAGGAAAAGCAAAATTATATACGAAAACAGGAGTAATAAACGTAGGGGAGGTATAAAAAACATGACAAGAAAAACAAAAATCATCTGCACCTTAGGTCCCGCCACCGACGATCCCGAGGTGCTGAGAAAGCTTATGCTGGGCGGAATGAACTGCGCCAGAATTAACTTTTCGCACGGTACGCACGAGGAGCATCTTGTGCGCATAAACGCGGTAAAGAAAATGCGCGAGGAGCTCAATCTGCCGATCGCGCTGCTGCTTGACACCAAGGGCCCCGAGGTCAGGACCGGCGACTTTAAAGACGGCGGCATAATGCTTGAGACCGGTCAGATGTTCACCTTGACGCCCAAAAAGATACTGGGCGACCAAAAGCGCACAATGATTACATACAAGCATCTCGCCGAGGACGTGCGCCCGGGCGACAGAATTTTGATCGACGACGGCCTGATTGAGATGGTAGTGTCGAACGTCAAGGGCGGCGACGTGGTCTGCGAGGTCATGAACGGCGGCCCGGTCAGCAACCACAAGAGCATCAACATCCCGGGAATAGAGCTCAGCATGGAGTATATGAGCGAGAAGGATGAGGCCGACATCAAGTTCGGCATTGAGCAGGACTTTGACTTTATCGCCGCATCGTTCGTGCGCTCGGCGTTTGACGTGCTTGAGATCAAGAGGATCCTTGAGCAGAACGGCGGAGAGGATATCCAGATCATCTCAAAGATAGAGAACAAGCAGGGCGTTGACAACGTTGAGTCGATCTTAAAGGTCAGCGACGGCATCATGGTCGCCAGAGGCGACATGGGCGTTGAGATCTCGTTTGACGAGCTGCCCGCGATCCAGAAAAAGCTCATTCAGCAGTGCTACAGCGCGGGCAAGATGGTTGTCACCGCGACGCAGATGCTTGAGAGCATAACCCACAATCCGCGCCCGACCCGTGCGGAGATCTCCGACGTCGCGAACGCCGTTTATGACGGCACCTCGATCGTTATGCTGTCCGGCGAGACGGCGGTGGGCAAATATCCCGTCCGCGCGCTCAAGACAATGGCGCAGATCTGCAACAAGACCGAGGAAAAGATAGATTACATAGCTCAGTTTGAGTCGCGGCACATTGAGCAGTCGCCCAGCGTTTCAAACGCCATAAGCCATTCGTCATGCACCACCGCTCATGATCTTGGAGCCACGGCGATCATCACGGTTTCAAAGTCGGGATACACCCCGCGCCAGATCGCCGCGTACCGCCCGAGCTGCCCAATCATCGCGGGAACCATGAGCAAAAAGGCGTGGCGTCAGCTTAATCTGAGCTGGGGCATTACGCCGATACTGACCGAGATGAAGAACACCAGCGACGAGCTGTTTACCCACGCGGTAGATTGCGCCGTTGAGGAGACCGATATAGTCAAAAAGGGCGACGTTGTCGTTCTGACGGGCGGATCGCCGCTCGGCATCAGCGGAACCACAAACGTGCTCAAGGTTCAGCTTGTCGGAGATATGCTGGCTGCGGGCCAGAGCTTCTCGACCAATTCGGTCAGCGGCAAGGTTTGCGTCGCGGCAAGCAACAACGACGCGCTCAAGAACTTTGAGGACGGAGACATTCTGGTTATCCACGAGACGAATAACGAGCTCATTTCCCTTTGCAGACGCGCCGCGGCCATTATCACCGAGGTCGGCGGCGCCACGTCTCACGCGGCCGTTGTGGGAATGACTCTGGATATTCCGGTTCTTGTCGGCGTTGACGGAGCGACAAAGATACTCAAGAACGGCACGACCGTGACGATCGACGGCCCGAGGGGCCAGGTATACTCCGGCGTGGCCAAGATAATGTAATGTTCAGAACCAAGATAACGGTGCGCTATGCCGAGACCGACAGCATGGGCGTGGTGCACCACTCGAGATATTTTCCGTGGTTCGAGGTCGGCAGAACCGAGTTTTTCAAAACCTGCGGAATGTCATATCGCGAAGTGGAGGAGCGGGGCGTGCTGCTGCCGCTCCTTGACTGCTACGCGAAATTTATCGAGGGCGCGCGCTACCAGGACGACGTGTGGATCGAGGTCAGATTAAGCCGTCTCGGCGTCGCGAAATGTGGATTTGAATATAAAATAATCCGCTGTGCCGACGATGCGCTGCTTGCCGAGGGCTATACCACCCACGGTTTCACCGACAAAAGCTTTAAGCCTTTGAACCTCAAGAAAAAATATCCGGAAATATATGAGGCGTTAAAAACGCTGCTTTAACAGACAGGGCCGCTCCGCGGCCCTGTTTTAGTATTCTTATCTGTATCTGTCAACATCGCTCAGCGTTATCCCCTCGTTTACGGCTATGTTTATTCCGTTCGCGACCACCGAGGATATGTCGTCAATTATCGTGTCAACGTCCTTCGGCGCGACGATAAAGCTGCCGAACTCGGGGCGTATCACCTCGCGTATCAGATCGTATTTCTCGTCGGCCATGTCGCCTATGATCTTTAAGATCTTTGCGGTGGGCTTGTCCTTTATTTTGCTGTCGCCGCCGGCCGCGTCAACGAGCATGTCGAGAGTGTCGCCGGCTATGGTCGCCGCGTCCACCACTGTCGGCACACCGATCGCGATGACCGGAACGCCGAGCGTGTCGCGGTTTAAGCCCTTGCGCTTGTTCCCGACGCCCTCGCCGGGCGTTATTCCCGTGTCGGCGATCTGAATGGTGGTGTTTACCCTTTCCATTTTGCGCGAGCACAGCGCGTCTATCGCGATAACGAGCTTCGGCTTTATCCTGTCGGTCACGCCCTGGATTATCTCGCCGGTCTCGATCCCTGTCAGACCCAGCACTCCGGGTACAATTCCGCAGACCGAGCGCACGCCCTTCTGGATCTCGTCGGGAACATATTCCTTAAGGTGCCTCGTTATCATCAGCGACGAGATCACCTTCGGCCCCAGCGCGTCCGCGGTGATGTTCTGGTTGCCTAGCCCCACAACGAGGACAACATCGTCGTCGCCGCTTAAAAACTTGTCGGTCAGCGTCTTGAGCTCCTTCGCGCACACGCGGCACATTTCCTCGTATATCTTTTGCTCGCCGTAAAACCTGCTCGGCATCTCGATCGTTATATAATCGCCGATCGGCTTGCCGAGGCTTTCCTCACCCTTTGAGTTGTGAATGATGACACGCGTCACTTTTATTATGTCCTGCTCGGAGTATTCCCTGATGCTGATGCCGCTCATGTCGGGCTCCTGCTCGACGCTCTCGGAATACAGCTCCTTTGCCTCAAGCGCGAGATCGCATCTTATCTGTTCTTTCATAAAATCACCTCAATATTGCTTAGAATAACCAAAAATGCCCCGGCATATGTGCCGAGGCATAAAGTTTATGTTTTAGTCACCGAAGCAAATTCCCATCTGGCGGGCCGTTACGACCTCGTTGCAGTCGGGGGTCACGACCTTGAGCTTTCCCGCAACGTCCTTCAGCGGAACGGGAACGATCTCGTTGTCCTTGAGGGCGATCATGTAGCCGTATTTTTTCTTGGCGATAAGCTGTGCCGCGCTTGTGCCTATGCGGGTCGTCAGAACTCTGTCATAGGGGCAGGGGCTGCCACCGCGCTGGAAGTGGCCCGGAACGCACACGCGAATTTCGTTCGGGTGCTTGTCGCGCAGCTCGTCGGCCACGCGATAGGCGATCGAGGGCTGCTTCATCTTGGCACGGTGCTTTTTGAACTCCTTTTTGCTCATCGCGGCTTCCTCTTTTGAGATCGCGCCCTCGGCGACCGCGATTATCGAGAAGCTTTTGCCGATGCTGGCGCGCTTGGCGAGCTCGCGGTTGACGCTGTCGATGTCATAGGGGATCTCGGGCAGGAGTATAACGTCCGCGCCTCCGGCAATTCCGGCGTAAAGCGTGAGCCAGCCGACCTTGTGGCCCATTATCTCAACGATAAACACGCGGCTGTGCGATGTCGCGGTTGTGTGTATGCGGTCGATAACGTCGGTCGCGACGTTCAGCGCGCTGTAAAAACCGAAGGTCATGTCGGTGCCCCAAAGGTCGTTGTCTATCGTTTTCGGCAGACCGATAACGTTAAGGCCCTCCTCGCTGAGCAGGTTGGCGGTCTTGTGCGTTCCGTTTCCGCCCAGAACGACCAGACAGTCGAGCTTCATCTTTTTGTAGTTCTTTTTCATCTTCTCGACTTTTGTCACTCCGTCCTTGTCCTTGTCCTGCATGGTCTTGAAGGGCTGGCGCGACGTGCCGAGGATCGTGCCGCCTCGGATAAGCAGGCCCGAAAAATCTATCGGCTCCATTTTGCGGTAAATGCCGTTGATGAGGCCGTGATAACCGTTTTTAATTCCGTAGATCTCAAGGTCGGCCCCGAAGTGCTCGTAGAGCGCCTTCGCGACGCCTCTTATAGCCGAGTTAAGGCCCTGACAGTCGCCGCCGCTCGTGAGAATACCAATTCTTTTCATCTTGTTACCTCCTGTATATGAATTTTATTTAAATATTTTCGGGTTGTTTTTGTCGTAAAGTATTTTGGTTCGGTGAATATTGTATCCCGCGACGTCAACGCCGCGGTTTGATTTCAGATATTTGATCAGGGCCTCGACGGCGATCTCGGGCTTTAGGTTTTTCTGTCCGCCCGCCGACAGCGTGAGATAAAACTCGATCCCCTCGTCCGTGATTTTCGGAGCCTCGGCGCCGATAACAAAATCCATAAGGTTCATCTCTTGCTCGCCCTTTTTCTTGGTGCGTTTGATTATCGCGGCCTCCGGCAGCGCGAAGAAATCATCGACCGCTCGCGTCGCGGTTCCGTCGGGATCATCGCAAAGCAGCGTCACTCTGTATTCCGCCGCGAAAATGTCGTTTGCGGAAATTTTCGGATCGCCGACCGATATAATTCTGATGTCGGGCGGCAGGCTCGCATTAAGGCGCTCCATAATTTCGTCGTCTGCGATCCCGTCGAGGAACTCAATGTCCGCGCACTCGCAGCCGCTTGTGACTCCGACAGACAGAGGGAGCGAGAACGTCATTTTCTGGTGGGGATTAAAGCCTTGACTGTATACCACCGGCAGCTCCGCGCGCATGATCGAGCGGGTGAAGCAGCGCAGGAGGTCAAGGTGGGAAATATATTTTGCCATTCCGAGCTTTGAAAACATCAGCCGTCTCTTACTCAAAGCACACACCTCCCCCGAATGACGCCGCGCCGCAGCCGCTGCATTTCTCGCGGCAGCCGGGCGTGGTTCTGCCCTCATACGCCTTTTTGTGCTCTTTTATCAAAAAGGATTTCGGAACTCCGATGTCGGCGTAGTCCCAAGGCAGGATCTCGTCGTACGAAATTCTGCGGTTTGCGTAAAACGCGGGGTCGATATTGTGTATCTTAAACGCCTCGAGCCATTTTTCATAGTCGAAAAAGTCGCTCCAGCCGTCAAATTTGCAGCCAAGCTTCTGTGCGGTTATCAGCACCTCCGACAGCCGTCTGTCGCCTTTGGCGAACACCGCCTCAAGCAGACTGATGTCGCTGTTGTGCCAGTTGTAGACGATTTTTTTTGAGCGGATATTTTCTTTTAAAAATCTCGCCTTGTCCTCCATTTCGGAAATGAGGTTCTGCGGTTCCCACTGAAACGGTGTGAACGGCTTTGGCACAAAAAATGAGGTGCTCACCGTTATGCTGACGCTCCTGCCCTTGCGCTCCTCGGGCGGGATCGAGAAAAATCCCTCGTCAATGACCTTTTTGGCAAGGTCGGCAATGCCCTTCACATCGTCATAGGTCTCGGTGGGCAGGCCCAGCATGAAGTACAGCTTTATCCGGTTATAGCCGCCGCCGAAAGCGATTTTTGATGTCCTTATCAGGTCGCTCTCGACCACATTTTTGTTGATAACGTCCCTTAGGCGCTGAGTTCCCGCCTCGGGCGCGAACGTGAGGCCGCTCTTTTTCACTTTCTGCACCTTTTCCATAAGCTCCATTGAAAAGTTGTCCACTCTGAGCGAGGGCAGCGAAAGGTTGATCCGTTTGTCCACGGTCAGCTCAAGCAGGCTGTCAATAAGCTCCTGCAAATTTCGGTAGTCGCTGGTCGAAAGCGATGTCATTGACATTTCGTCATAGCCGGTGTTTTTGATGCAGCTTTCGGCGATCTTGGTCAGGCGCTCCGTTCCGCGTTCGCGGACGGGGCGGTAGATATATCCCGCCTGACAGAAACGGCAGCCGCGAATGCAGCCGCGGAACAGCTCGAGCTGAATTCTGTCATGCACCGTCTCCATAAACGGCACGATCAGCTTCTCGGGCGCGTAGCATTTGTCAAAGTCAAGTATGATACGCTTCCTGACCTGCTTCGGAACGCCGGGACGGTTGGGCTCAAAACGCTTTATTGTGTTGTCGTCGTTAAACTCCACGTCGTAAAATTTCGGCACATAGACCCCGCCCAAAGCGACTATGGAGAGCAGAAAATCGTCGCGGCTCTTGCCGCTGCCACGCCACTTTTTGTACGCGTCCATGATCTCGTTGTTGACTTCCTCGCCCTCGCCGAGAATGAAGAAATCCACAAGCTCCGCGAGCGGCTCCGCGTGGTAGGCGCAGGGGCCGCCACAGCAGACGAACGGGTCGTCCAAACCGCGCTCGAGGCTCCTCAGCGGGATCCCGGCGAGGTCGAGCATGTTTACAACGTTTGAATAGCTCATCTCATATTGCAGCGTAAAGCCGACAATGTCAAACTCGCGGACCGGAGTATAGCTTTCCATTGAAAGCAGGGGTATGCCGCGGCCGCGCATCTCGTCCTCCATATCGCCCCATGGGGCGAAAACGCGCTCGCACACCGTGTCGTCGCGTTCGTTGAGCATATGATAGAGGATTTTCATTCCAAGGTGCGACATGCCGACCTCGTACACATCCGGAAAGCAGAACGCGAATGACATCATATCGTCGGTTCTTTCCTTATGCACGCTGCCGAACTCGTTGCCGATATAGCGCGCGGGCTTCTGCACCCGCCGCAGGCAGTCCTCATAATCTGTTTTGTAGTCTCTCATCTGTTACCTCGTTTAAAATAATGTTAAATATAGCATAGCATAAATTTTTTGCAAAATCAATATAATTTAGACTGTTTTTTATTGCAAACATTAAAAAAGAATGGTATTATTATATGCATGGAGGGTCAATATGTCTGTTCAAATTCATCCGATACCGCCGGTATTTGACGAAAACTCAAAAATACTTATTCTCGGCAGCTTTCCGTCGGTCAAATCGCGGGAGGCGCGGTTTTTCTACGGCCATCCGCAAAACCGGTTCTGGAAGACCCTTGCGGCAGTGCTTAATGCCGAATGTCCCTCTGCGGTCGAGGAGAAAAAAGATTTTTTGCTCTCGCATAAAATCGCGGTGTGGGACGTTATAAAGTCGTGCGAGATAAGCGGCTCGGCGGACAGCTCGATCAGGAAAGCGGAGCCCAACAAGCTTGACCGTATCTTCGGCGCCGCCGATATAAAGGCGGTGTTCGCAAACGGAGGCACGGCTTACCGTTTGTATAAAAAGTTTAATCCGGCTCCGGAAGCGTTAAGACTGCCCTCGACCAGCCCCGCAAACGCGGCCTTCTCGCTCGAGAGACTGATCAATGAATGGACAGTAATTCTAAAATATTTATAGGAGAAGATCATGAAAAAAAGCTTAAGATTTACCGCGGCGCTCGCCGCTTTGTGCATGGTTTTTGTCTGCTCGGCCTTTAAGTTTTCGGACGTCGCGCCCGGGCAGTGGTACACGGAAAATATAGAGGCAATGGCCGACTCCGGCCTTTTGAACGGCTATGAGGACGGAACGTTCCGACCTGAGGGAACGATCACCTACGCCGAGTTCGTGAGCGTCGCCGCGCGCTGCGTCTCGGGGAACGTACCGCCGAGCGGCCCGCACTGGGCGTCAGGCTATATGAAGCGTGCCTATGAGAGCGGCTGGTATGACTATGACGAGATCTACGAGGCGGATTTTGACAAGCCGATAACGCGGCAGATGGCGGTCAAGATCGTCGATCTGGCGTTTAATATCCCGCAGAATGAGCAGGAGGACAACGCCTATTACAAATACATGACCTCTATAAAGGATTTTAACGAGATACCGGGGCGGTACGGCTATCTGGTCGTCCGCGCCTATAACAACGGGATCCTGACCGGCGACGAAAACGGCAATTTTAATCCGATGTCGAACCTGACCCGCGCCGAGGCCTGCGCGATCATCATGCGGGCAAACGGCAAGAAAGCGGCTGCGGCGAATTCGTCTGCGCCGAATGTTGCAGCGCCGCCCGATACAGCGACAGCGCCGCCGACACAGGCGATAAGCGGCGGCGTGTCGCAAAACGGTAAGCTTTCGGTGTCCGGGGTCCAGCTTGTCAACCAAAACGGCGAGCCTGTCGTTCTGCGCGGCATGAGCGGCCACGGAATTCAGTGGTACGGAAACTTCGCGTCATATAACGCGATAAAGAACACCGCGGATTTCGGGGCGAACCTGTTCCGCGCGGCAATGTACACTGCCGAAAACGGATATATCGATCAGAAGGAGAGCGTGAAGAACGCGGCGTATGCCGCCGTTGACAACGCGATAGCGAATGATATGTACGTTATTCTGGACTGGCATATTTTAAGTGACGGCGACCCGCTGCGGTACGCTGATGAGGCGGCGGAATTTTTCGCCGAGGCCTCGGCCAAATACGCCGGTGTGCCGAACGTGATCTTTGAGATATGCAATGAGCCCAACGGAAATATCACATGGAGCGGAAACGTGAAGCCCTACGCCGAGAGGATCATTCCGATAATAAGGCAAAACAGCGACGCGGTGATCCTTGTCGGTTCTCCCACATGGAGCCAGGACATAGACAAGGCCGCGGACGACCCGCTGAATTTTTCAAACATAATGTACACCTGCCATTTCTACGCCGGCACCCACGGCTCATGGCTGCGCGACAGGATAGACTACGCCCGCTCAAAGGGCGCGCCGATCTTCATAAGCGAGTGGGGAACCAGCGCGGCGGACGGCAGCGGCGGAGTTTTTCCCGCCGAGTCCGCCGAGTGGATGAGCTTCCTCGCCGAGCGAAATATCAGCTGGGCTAACTGGTCGCTGTGTGACAAAAACGAGAGTTCGGCCGCGCTTCAAGGCGGAACCGATCCGGAGGCGGTGTGGACCGAAGCCGATCTCAGCGAATCGGGCAGATTTGTGTTCGGGGAATTTCGGCGATAATCTTGACGCGAAAAGTAAAATGGATTATAATATAAGAAAATTCTTACAATAAGATACAAGGTGTGATCACATGAAAAGCATCGGTTCTCCCAACGAGGTTGACTGCATAGGCGAGAACGGGAAAATAATTATATCGAGCTTAAAACAGTTCCTTGAGAGTAATTATATGAACAGAGACACGGTTTTTTATTCCCGGTTTGCCAAGATGAGATTTGCCGACTCTAACAGCATAGTCTCAAAAATGGCGGAGGATTGCTTTTTCTATGTGAAAAGCCTGACCGATATAATTTTGCGCATCGAGGATCTGAGCCCGAAAGGCAGGGATATTTTAAGCAAGCTGACAAACGCGTGCGGCACGGCGTTTATCGGGTTCCGTAATCTTTCCGAACTGACATACACAGGGAAATCGGGCGAACTCAGCCTCAGATATATTGAGCTTAAAGAGTTTGTTTCAAAATTTGTTAAAGCTTTAAACACGCTGCTTCCCGCGGATCTGTGTGAAAACATACGGATCGTAAACGGGGCGAGGAACGATTTGATATGCGCCGCGGAGCAAAGCTCCCTTACGCTTATTCTTATAAATTTCTTGCGCAACGCCCTCATTCACAGCCGAACGGTTGACAACCGCATAGACATAGTGGTGACAAGGCAGAGCAAAAACAAATGCGCGGCAGTGTCTGTTATTGATTACGGAACGGGAATTGACCGTGAGAAGATGTACCGCGCGATCGAGTCTGGGATAATAAACTACGGCAACGGTTTCGGCGGCTTTAAAAACTATAACGGCTGCGGACTGCTGGCATGCCAGAAGCTGGCGGAGCTTATGGGAGCCAAAATCCTGATGACCAACGTCAGCGGAGGCGGAGCCATGTTCACGGTTATGCTCTGCGATCCGCAGGTCGTTGAAAAATACGGATATAACATAATCCGCGATAAGGCGTCGGAGACTAACAGCCCCGACATTAATTTCATAAAAATTGCTTTTACGGGAATAGAAAGCGAACTTAAATAATAAAAGGAGAGTTTGATTATGAGAAAGACATTAAAATTTTTGGCGGTCGTTATGGCGGCCGTTTCGGTGCTCGCCCTCGCGGCATGCGGCGGAAACGACGAGGAGAAAGTCAGTCAGGCCACGCAGGCCTTTGGAACAGTTATGGACGGCTTCAAAAGCGGTGACGCGGCGGTTATCGGAGAATATGTGGACCTTGGCGACGACCCGGAGCTCAGCGCGGCGCTGACCGCGTCACTCGGCAACATCAACTTTGAGGTCAAGTCGGTACAGGCGGACGGGAACAAAGCGACTGTTGACGCGTCCGTAACCTCGCTTGATACATCACAGGTTATGCAGAAGTATATCGAGAGCGTGGCGGCTCTTGTGTCAAGCCCCGATTATCAGAGCAAGGTCGGCACAATGACGAAAGAAGAGTATGACGCGCTGATGAACGCGCAGCTTATAAATATTCTGTCAAGCGGCGAGATCGGCACGGTTACAACGGATGAGACGATAGAAATGACCAAAGAGAACGGACAGTGGAAGCTCAGTGACAGCAGCCTGCCCGACAAGCTTATCGGAAACACCTTAAACGCCATAAAGCAAATTAAGCAATAGCGAGAAAAAGCTTGCATTATTCTTAAAACAGCGTTATAATAGTACAGTTATCGCAAAACAAGATTTGGAGGTTTACTCAAATGGGTATAAAAAAGATGATTGAAAAGGTCATCGGAACATACAGCGACAGGGAGCTTAAAAAGATTTATCCCATTGTCGATAAGGTAATGGCCCTTGAGGGCGACATGGAAAAGCTCAGCGACGCCGAGCTTAAGGCCATGACGCCAAAGCTCAAGGAGCGGCTGAGCAGCGGCGAGACGCTTGACGATATATTGCCCGAGGCCTTCGCGGTGTGCCGCGAGGCGGCGTGGAGAGTGCTGGGAATGAAGCATTTCCGCGTTCAGGTCGTCGGCGGAGTAGTGCTGCATCAGGGCAGGATCGCCGAGATGAAAACCGGTGAAGGAAAGACGCTGGTGGCGACGCTCCCGGCGTATCTTAACGCGCTTTCGGGCAACGGCGTGCACATCGTCACGGTCAACGACTATCTGGCGAAGCGCGACAGCGAGTGGATGGGCAAGCTCTATAACTATCTGGGCCTGACGGTCGGCCTTATTATTCACGACAAGACCAACGCGGAGCGCAAGGAGGCCTATAACGCCGACATAACCTACGGCACCAACAACGAGATGGGATTTGACTATCTGCGCGACAACATGGTTATATATAAAGAGAACAAGGTTCAGCGCGGCCATAACTACGCCATAGTCGACGAGGTGGACAGCATTCTTGTCGACGAGGCAAGGACCCCCCTTATTATCTCGGGTATGGGCGACAAGTCGACCGATCTGTACGAGCAGGCCGACCGCTTCGCAAAGACGCTGACATTCAAACGCATTACCGAGACGGACACCAAGGTCGAGATCGAGGATGAGGACGAGCTCAACCAGTATGACTATATCGTTGACGAGAAGGCAAAGACCGCCACGCTGACCCCAAAGGGCGTCAAAAAGGCGGAGGAGCATTTCCATATCGACAACCTGACCGACCCGGCCAACATGACGCTGTCGCACCACATCAATCAGGCGATAAAGGCTATCGGCGTTATGAAAAGGGATAAGGACTATGTTTTAAAAGACGGCGAGGTCATCATAGTAGACGAGTTCACGGGCCGCATGATGTTCGGCAGAAGATATAACGACGGCCTGCACCAGGCGATCGAAGCGAAAGAGGGCGTTAAGGTCGAGCGCGAGTCAAAAACCCTTGCCACGATCACGTTCCAGAACTATTTCAGACTCTACAAAAAGCTGTCCGGCATGACCGGTACGGCTCAGACCGAGGAAGAGGAGTTCCAGGAGATTTACAGCCTCGACGTTATCGTTATCCCGACCAACAAGCCGCTTGTGAGGGTCGACGAACCCGACAGCGTTTATAAGACCGAGGACGCCAAGTTTAACGCGGTTATCGAGGACGCGGTGAAGGCGCACGAAAAGGGTCAGCCCGTGCTTATCGGCACGGTTTCGATCGAAAAGTCCGAGAAGCTGAGCCGCATGCTGCGCAAGCGCGGAATAAAGCACAACGTTTTAAACGCCAAATTCCACGAGAAGGAGGCCGAGATCGTCGCTCAGGCGGGAAAAAAGGGTGCGGTCACGATCGCCACGAACATGGCGGGCCGCGGAACCGATATTGTGCTTGGCGGAAACGCCGAGTTCCTCGCGCGGAGCGAAATGGAAAAGCAGGGATATTCCGAGGAAATGATCGTGCAGGCCACGGGTTTCGCCGAGACAGACAATGAGGAGATACTTGAGGCGAGAGCCAAATTCAAGGAGCTTAACGACAGGTTCAAGGCCGAGATCGAGCCCGAGCAGAAAGAGGTTCTGGCTGCGGGCGGACTCAATATAATGGGCACCGAGCGCCACGAGAGCAGGCGTATTGACAATCAGCTCCGCGGCCGTTCCGGCCGTCAGGGCGACGTCGGCAAATCGAAGTTCTATATCTCGCTTGAGGACGATCTTATGCGTCTGTTCGCTCCCGAGCGCATTGCGAGAGTTATGGAGACTCTTAAAATGGACGAGAACGAGGCCATTGAGAGCAGGATGCTCAGCGGCACCATAGAGACCGCGCAGGAGCGGGTCGAGGGCAGGAACTTCGATATAAGAAAGAACGTTCTTCAGTATGACGACGTTAACAACCAGCAGAGAGAGATAATTTACAAGCAGCGCGATCAGGTGCTTGACGGCGGGGACCTGCGCGAGAGCATTATGAAAATGATGCGCGACGTTATCAGCAATACCGCCGCCATGTATATCGGCGACAAGGGCAACGTTCCGGAGGAATGGGACTGGAAGGGCATGCGCGATCACTTTGAGACCATATTCGGCGAGATGCCCGACACGTTTATGAAGTTCACCGACGTTGAGATAGACAAGATGACGCTTGAGCGTCTGACCGACTATATCTTTGAGGACGCCGAGAAGAAATACAAGGAGAAAGAGGCCGAGTTCGGCGATAACATGCGCGAGGTCGAGCGCGTTATAATGCTCCGCGTTGTTGACCAGAAGTGGATGGACCACATCGACAACATGGAGCAGATGCGTCAGGGTATCCACCTGAGAGCTTACGCGCAGCACGATCCGGTCGTGGAATACAAGTTCGCGGCCATGGATATGTTCGAGGAAATGACAGAGGCCATAAAAGAGGACACCGTGAAGCACCTGTTCCACGTTGTGCCCCAGACAAAGATCGAGCGCCTGCAGGTGGCGAAGCCCACTTCAGAGAACGCGGGCAGCGACGGGACTGTCAAGAAAAAACCGGTGCGCCGTGTGACAAAAATCGGCAGGAACGATCCGTGCCCCTGCGGCTCGGGCAAGAAGTATAAGAACTGCTGCCTCGATAAAGACAAGGCGGAAGGCCGCGCTTAAATTCGGACATAATATTATTAAGGGGTGATATAGTGATAGCGTTTGATGAATACAAGCTTGGGCTTGAAGGAATGCAAAAAGATATTACGGAACTGAGGGATTCACTTTAACTTAGCCGGACTGAACGATGAAATAAAAACTCTTGAGGCCGAGAGCTTTGAGCCCGACTTTTATTCCGATATGGAAAAGGCGGGCAGGACCCTGCAAAAGATAAAGTCGCTCAAAGACAAAGTCTCAAGCTTTGAGAACATTCGCTCAAAATGGGAGGACCTCACGACGCTTGTGGAGCTCGGAATGGAGGAAGAGGACGAGAGCGTCCTCGGTGAGGTCAAGACCGGATACAAGGAGCTGCGCGAGGGTATTGACTCAATGAAGCTTGACACGCTGCTCTCGGGCAAATACGACCGCCTGAACGCGATAGTGACGCTCCACGCGGGAGCGGGAGGAACCGAGGCGCAGGATTGGTGCGAGATGCTTTACCGCATGTATAACATGTGGGCCGACCGCCGCGGCTTTAAGACCGAGGTCATTGACTATCTTGACGGCGAGGAGGCCGGAATAAAGAGCGTCACGTTCTCGATAAACGGGCTCAACGCCTACGGCTATATGCAGTCCGAGAAGGGCGTCCACCGTCTGGTGCGCATATCGCCGTTTGATTCCGCGGCGAGGCGGCACACGTCCTTCGCGTCATGCGAGGTCGTGCCCGAGCTTGACGAGGAGCTTGACGTTGAGATCAATCCGGAGGATCTGAGGATCGACACCTACCGCTCAAGCGGCGCGGGAGGCCAGCACATAAACAAGACCGAGTCGGCGATCAGGATAACGCATCTGCCCACCGGAATTGTTGTGACCTGCCAGAACGAGCGCAGCCAGCACAAGAACAAGGAGACCGCCATGAAGGTCTTGAAATCAAAGCTGGTCGAGATCGCGGAGCGCGAGCAGAAGGACAAAATTGAGGACTTAAAGGGCGTTCAGACCGAGATCGCGTGGGGCAGCCAGATACGTTCCTATGTTTTCCAGCCATACACAATGGTCAAGGACCACAGGACAAATTACGAGGTGGGCAATGTGAACGCGGTCATGAACGGCGATATAAACGGATTTATCAACGCCTATCTTAAGGCGAAGTCCAAAGGCGAGATTTAAAGGAGAATTATATGTTTGAAAAGCTTTCATTCTTAGAGGAGCAGTTTGAGGAGCTGGCGCGGAAGATAAGCGACCCCGAGGTCATCGCGGATCAGGAGACGTGGCGCAAGCTGTGCAAGGAACATTCCGATCTGACCCCGATAGTTGAAAAATACAGAGAATACAAAAAGAACAAAGAGACGATCGACGACGCGGCGGCCATGATGGACGACCCCGAGACCGACAAGGAGTTCCGCGAAATGCTGGTCGAGGAGACTAAAGAGGCCAAGGCCAACATAGAAAAAATAGAGGAAGAGCTTAAGATACTGCTGCTGCCCAAGGACCCTAACGACGACAAAAACGTTATGGTTGAGATACGCGGCGGCGCGGGCGGCGACGAGGCGGCTCTGTTCGCGGGCGACCTTTACAGAATGTACTCGATGTACGCCGACTCAAAGCGCTGGAAGATCGAGGTTTTGAGCCTTAACGAGATCGGCATAGGAGGCATAAAAGAAATAACGTTTATGATAAACGGAGAGGGCGCTTACAGCCGCCTGAAATTCGAGAGCGGCGTGCACCGCGTTCAGCGCGTGCCCGAGACCGAGTCAAGCGGCAGGATACACACCTCGACAGTGACTGTCGCGGTGCTGCCCGAGGTCGACGACGTTGAGGTAGAGATCAACCCCGACGATCTGGAGATCGACACTTACCGCTCAAGCGGCGCGGGCGGCCAGCATATAAACAAGACCGAGTCGGCGATCAGAATAACCCACAAGCCGACCGGAATAGTCGTGACGTGCCAGGACGAGCGGAGCCAGCACAAGAACCGCGAGGCGGCAATGAAGATGCTGCGCTCAAGACTGTATGACAAGATGGAGCAGGAGCGCAACGCGGCGATCGCGGCGGACAGAAAGAGCCAGGTGGGAACGGGCGACCGCAGCGAGCGGATAAGGACCTACAACTTCCCGCAGGGCAGAATGACAGACCACAGGATCGGCCTCACGCTTTATAAACTTGAGCAGATATTAAACGGTGACCTTGACGAGATCATCGACGCCCTTATCACCACCGACCAGAGCGAAAAATTAAAACGCACGGAGTAACCCAAAAACATTATCATGCAAACAAAATTACTCACAAACAACACAACTGATCTGCAAACGGCAGCGGAATTAATTCGGTCGGGGCAAACTGTGGTTTTCCCGACCGAAACGGTTTACGGCATAGGAGCCGACGCCAAAAATCCCGGGGCCGTTAAAAAAATATTCGAGGCAAAGGGCCGTCCCGCGGACAACCCTTTGATCGTTCATGTCTCCGAAAAATCACAGATCGCCGAGATCGCGGCCGAGATCACCGAGGATGCGCAAAAGCTGATCGACGCCTTCATGCCCGGCCCGATAACGGTTATTTTAAAGAAAAGGGCGGACGTTCCGAACGAGGTCACGGCCGGGCTTGACACGGTCGGGATCCGCATGCCGTCAAACAAAACCGCATCGGAATTTCTGCGTCTTTGCGGCTGCCCAGTCGCGGCGCCAAGCGCAAATCTTTCGGGCAAACCGAGCCCCACGGCCTTTGAGCACTGCGTCGAGGACATGAGCGGCAGGACTGCGGCGATAATCGACGGCGGCCCCTGTGACGTGGGGATCGAGTCCACCGTGATCGACATGAGCGGCGAACCGGTGATTTACCGCCCCGGAATGATAAGCCGCGCGCAGATCGAAGAAGTCCTAGGCAAAAAGGTGCGGGCGGCCGAGTCGGTAAAGGACGGCGAAAAGCCGAGATCGCCCGGCCTCAAATATAAGCATTACTCGCCAAAGGGCAGAGTCGTGATCATCCGAGGCAGCCTTGACGAGGCGGCGGACTGCGTGAATTCGCAGACAAAGCCGACGGGCGTGATTTTGTTTGACGAGATTTTAAAAGAGATAAAGCCGAAGCTCAAGGACGGCGTTAGGTGTGTCTCTCTGGGCGGAATAAACAAGCCCGACGAGGCAGCCGCGGCGCTGTTCGCCGCGCTGCGAAAAATGGACGAGCTGGGCGCGGAGATCATTTTCGCTCCCGAGATACCCGACACCGACAAATGGGCGGGCGTCCGCAACCGCCTTTACAGAGCCGCCGGCGGCAAAGTGTATAACGCCGCGGAGTTCGCCGGGGACGGGAATAAAAAAGAGATAAAAACCGTGCTTTTTGTGTGCACGGGCAACACCTGCAGAAGCCCTATGGCCGAGGGAATATTTAATCACGCGGCTAAGGAGCGCGGACTGAATATAACGGCGGGTTCCGCGGGTCTGTTCGTCGCGCCGGGATCGGAAGTATCGGAAAATTCGGTCAAGGCCGCCGCGGAGATCGGCGTTGACATCAGCGGGCATAGGCCGACGCGGATCACATCGGAACTGATAGAGCGGAGCGATCTGATCTTAACCATGTCGAGCGGACATAAGATGATGATAGCGTCGATGCCCGAGGCAAAGGGCAAAACGTTTACTCTGTGCGATTATGCGGGCGGCAGAGGCGAAATATCCGACCCGTTCGGCGGAAGCCTTGAGGTGTACGAAAAATGTATGCGCGAGATCAAAGTTAAGATCGACAAGATAATAAAGAGGCTTGAAACCCAATGAGCGTTGTGAAAATTGAGATGATGAACGAGACCCATATCGACGGGATTTTAGAAATCGAGAAAAAGTGCTTTCCCGACGAGCCGTGGACGAGAAAAATGTTTGAGAGCGAGCTTGAAAACATGATCTCGGCGTTCATTGTCGGCGTTGACGAGAACAGCGGAGACGTTGTGTGCTACGGCGGAATGTGGATCATAGCGGATATTGCCGAAATCACCAATATAGCGGTTGCGCCGAACGCGCAGAGGCAGGGCCTCGGCGAAAAGACGCTGAATATCCTGCTTGACGTTTGCCGCGAGAGAGGCCTTGCGGCGGTCAACCTTGAGGTCAGGGAAAACAACGCCGCGGCGCTCGGGCTTTATGAAAAGCTCGGCTTTGAGGCTGTGGGACGGCGCAAAAAATACTATAACAACAAACACGACGCGATACTTATGACTAAAAATTTACAGAGGTGATATTTTGAAGATTTTAGCGATTGAAAGCTCCTGCGACGAGACCGCCGCCGCGGTGGTCGAGGACGGAACGCGCGTGCTCTCGAACGTGATAAACACGCAGATCGGGCTGCACAAGCTCTACGGCGGCGTTGTGCCCGAGATCGCCTCGCGCAAGCATATCGAAAACATCAGCGCCGTGGTCGACAAAGCGCTCGACGACGCGGGCCTTTCGCTCGAGGATGTTGACGCGGTAGCGGTGACATACGCCCCCGGGCTTATCGGGGCGCTGCTCGTCGGAGTGTCATACGCCAAGGGCCTGAGCTTCGCAGCGGGGAAGCCGCTCGTTCCGGTGCACCATATCCGCGGCCACATCTGCGCCAACTATATTGAGGATCCGAGCCTCGAGCCGCCTTTTGTGTGTCTTGTGGCCTCGGGCGGGCACAGCAATATCGTGAACGTCAAATCAAAGACGGAATATGAGGTGATCGCCTCAACCAATGACGACGCGGCGGGCGAGGCCTTTGACAAGGTTTCAAGAGTGCTGGGCCTCGGTTATCCCGGCGGCCCCGCGATCCAGAAAGCCGCCGAGAGCGGCGATCCCGAGGCAATAAGGTTCCCGCGCGTCAACATGGGCGAGGGCGGCCTTGATTTCAGCTTCAGCGGCGTCAAGACGGCAGTGTTGAACTACATACACAACACCGAGCAAAAGGGCGGCGAGATAAACAAAAACGACGTTGCAGCCTCGTTTCAGCAGGCGGTGATCGACGTGCTGTCGGATCACCTGATAATCGCCGCGAAGGATGCGGGAGTAAAAAACATAGCCCTTGCGGGCGGCGTCGCGGCCAATCTGCCGCTGCGTGAGCTTATTCAAAAGAAGGCCAAAAAAAGCGGATTTAAGCTTTATTATCCGAAGCCTCTGCTCTGCACCGACAACGCGGCAATGATAGGCTGTGCGGCGTATTATGAATATCTGGCGGGAGTCACCGCGGATATGAGGCTGAACGCTTACGCCAACATGGATATCGCGGATCCGATTATATAAATTTCGCGGATTAATTTGTGCAAAACATATAAATTATTGTTATATTTTCAAAATATTATTGACGTTTTCTATAACCTGTGATATTATTTAAATTGGAGGTGTTTAAATTGGCATTTAATCTTATAAGCGAGGCAAAGCGCTGCCTGCACTGCAAAAAGCCTATGTGCAGAGAGGGCTGCCCCATACATACAAATATTCCCGACATGATCCAGATGTTTTTGAACGGAAAGATGAACGACGCGGGCAAAATGCTGTTCGATAACAATCCGCTGTCGGTTGTCTGCTCGCTGGTGTGTGCGCACGAGAACCAGTGCCAGGGCCATTGCGTCCTCGGCAGAAAGGGAAACCCTGTGCATATCAGCAGCATTGAGAACTATATTTCTTCGGCTTATCTTGAGCGTCTTGAGTATGAGAAGCCCGAGCCGAACGGAAAGATGGTCGGCATAGTCGGCTCGGGGCCGGCGGGCATAACCATTGCGATCGAGCTTGCCAAGCGCGGCTATTCCGTGACGATATTTGAGGCCAAGGACAAAATAGGCGGAGTGCTCAGATACGGAATTCCGGAGTTCCGTCTGCCCAAGATCATTCTTGAAAAATACAAAAAGCTGCTGCTTGAGCTCGATATAAAGATCAGACCCAACGCCACGATCGGCGGCGCGATCAGCATTGAGGATATATTCAGAGACGGCTACGACGCGCTGTTTATCGGCACCGGCGTCTGGAAGCCGAACAGCCTTAAGATCAAGGGCGAGAGCCTCGGCAATGTGCATTACGCGATCGCTTATCTTATCAATCCCGACGAGTATAACCTTGGCAACAGCCTTAATATAATCGGCGCGGGCAACGCCGCGATGGACGTTGCGAGAACGGCGATCCGCCACGGTGTGCGCTATGTCACGGTGTTCAACCGCACAGACGAGGTCGCGGCGAGCAATCAGGAATATGAGTACGCCAAGATCGACGGAGTGCTGTTCCAGAACCGCAAGATACCCGTTGAGATCAAGACCGACGGCGTGATTTTTGCCGACGCTAAAATAAATGAGGACGGCAGCATTGAGAAGATCGAGGGAACCGAAAAGCTTTATCCTTCCGATTCGGTTATAATCTCAATAAGCCAAGGCGCGCAGGATCAGATCCTGTCAAGAACTCAGGGCATAGACACCACCAAAAAGGGTTTGCTCATTACCAACAAATACGGTGAGACAACACGCGACGGCATTTTCGCCTCGGGCGATATAGTGCGCGGTGCTAAGACCGTGGTCGAGGCGGTGAAATACTCAAAGCAGGTCGCCGACGCCATGGACGAATATATGCAAAGCCTCGACAAGTAAAATCTGCGCGGCAAATTTTTTTGCCTTGCGTATTGACAGCGTACATAAAGAATATCGGCAACGCTTTCGCGGCTTTGCCGATGTTTTTTTGCGTTTTGGCGGATATGAAAGAAATATGTCTTGCATTATATTCTGATAAGTGATATAATTAAGCGGAACGTTTTTCGTTTATTATATTATCGGGCGGGCAGCCGTCCGAAAGAAGGAGATAAATATGCAGGAACAAGTAAAAATCTGGAACAAAGACATTGAGTGTGAAAAGGATCATTCAAAGATCGAGGCGATACAGCTCGAGCGGCTGCGTTACATGCTTAACAAGGCTTATGAGAACGTTAAGTTCTATCGCGACAGATTTGACAGTCTGGGTATCAAGCCCGATCAGGTCAAGTCTCTGGATGATCTTAAAAATCTGCCCTTTACCACAAAGGACGATCTGCGCGACAACTATCCGTTCGGCCTGTTCGCCGAGCCGATGAGCAAGGTCGTGCGTATCCACGCGTCCTCGGGCACGACCGGAAAGCCGGTCGTCGCGGGCTACACGCAAAAAGACCTTGACACATGGTCCGAGGCCATAGCGAGAATTGTTATGGGCGCGGGCATTGATGAGACCGACGTGGTGCAGATCTCATTCGGCTACGGACTGTTCACCGGCGGCTTCGGCCTCCACTACGGAATTGAAAAGGTCGGCGCGACAATAGTGCCGATCTCAAGCGGAAACACCCAGCGCCAGCTTATGCTTATGGAGGACTTCGGCGCGACCGGACTGGTCGCCACTCCGTCATACGCTACATATCTGGCCGAG
The DNA here is from genome assembly GCA_947630135.1 of uncultured Monoglobus sp. Classification (GTDB taxonomy): domain Bacteria; phylum Bacillota; class Clostridia; order Monoglobales; family Monoglobaceae; genus Monoglobus. Next base: position 24,031 of record CANRGH010000011.1, on the reverse strand, counting down.
ATCATCAAAGAGAAAGACCTGCTTAAGAAGCTTAAGCTCAAATACGGTCTGTTCGGCTCCGAGGCCATGAGCGAGAACATGCGCAGCGGCCTTGAGCAGTCGCTCAACATGCTCGTCACGTCGAACTACGGACTCACCGAGGTAATGGGCCCCGGCGTTTCGGGCGAGTGCATCTATAAGTGCGGCGAGCATATTAACGAGGATATGTTCATTGTTGAGATCATTGATCCCAAAACCGGCGACGTGCTGCCTCCCGGCGAGGCGGGCGAGGTGGTTATAACCACCCTCGCGAAAGAGGCGATGCCGGTTATCCGTTACAGGACGCGCGACATTTCTTATCTGATCCCCGAGCCGTGCAAGTGCGGCAGGACCTCATACCGTCTGGCTCCCATTCAGGGCAGGACCGACGATATGATCAAGATCAAGGGCGTTAATCTGTTCCCGTCGGAGATCGAGAGCGTTGTGCTTGAGTTCCCGCAGGTAAGCCCGAATTACCAGCTTATTCTGCGCCGCGAAAACATGCTTGACAACCTTGAGATCGTGGTTGAGCTTGTTGACGGCTCACTGCTTGAAAGATATTCCGAGGTCGAGAAGCTGAGCCGCGAAATATCCGAGCGCCTGAACAGCGTGCTGGGCCTCAGAGCCAAGCTGAGACTGGCGGAGCCCAAAACGATTGAAAGAACCGCCGGCAAGGCGAAAAGAATAGTGGATTTGAGAGAGATTGACTAATTGGAGGAGATATTAATGCAAAAGAAACTTATGCTCGGCAATGAGGCCGTTGCCCGGGGCCTGTGGGAGTGCGGCGTGACCGTTTCCTCGGCCTATCCCGGAACGCCCAGCACCGAGATTTCGGAATTTGCGGCGAAGTATGACGAGATCTACGCCGAATGGGCGCCGAACGAGAAGGTCGCCACAGAGGTCGCGCTGGGCGCGGCTGTGGGCGGAGCCAGAGCGTTCTGCGCCATGAAGCATGTCGGCCTCAATGTGGCGGCTGACCCGCTTTTCACCGCGTCATATACCGGGGTGAACGGAGGGCTTGTTATCGCGGTCGCCGACGACCCGAGCATGCACTCGTCCCAGAACGAGCAGGACAGCCGCAATTACGCGAAGGCGGCGAAAATCCCTATGCTTGAGCCGTCTGACAGCAAGGAATGTAAGGAGTTCGTGAAAACGGCCTATGAGATAAGCGAGGAGTTTGATACGCCCGTGTTGTTCCGTCTGTCGACCAGAGTCGCGCACTCGCAGAGCGTGACGCCTGTCGGGGAGAGGATCGTGCCCGAGCTTCGCAAGTATAAAACGGACATATCAAAATATGTTATGATGCCGTCAAGCGCGATACGCCGCCACCCGTTTGTGGAGGAGCGAACCGAGAAGCTTCGCGAGTACGCCGAGACCTCGCCGCTTAACCGCGCGGAATACGGCGACACAAAGATCGGTATCATAACGAGCGGAATGTGCTATAACTATGTGCGCGAGGCGTTCGGAAGCGACGTTTCGATATTAAAGCTCGGCATGGCGTATCCGATGCCCGTAAAGCTGATAAAGGACTTCGCCTCAAAGGTTGATAAGCTGTATGTGGTCGAGGAGCTTGACCCGTTTATTGAGGAGCACTGCCGCTGTATCGGCTTAAACCCGATCGGCAAAGAGCTGTTCCCGATGTGCTATGAGTTTTCGACAAGGCAGATCAAGGAGCTGATAAGCGGAACCAAGGGCGCGGCTTATGACGAGCCCGACGAGGAGGTCCCGGTTCGTCCGCCGGTGCTGTGCGCGGGCTGCCCCCACAGAGGCACGTTTTATATATTGAAAAAGCTCGGCGTCAACGTGTGCGGCGACATCGGCTGCTATACATTGGGCGCTGCCGCGCCGCTTCAGTCGATCCATTCGGTTGTCTGCATGGGCGCCTCGATCGGCATGGCGTTCGGCATGTCGCTTGCGAGAGGAAAGGATTACGCCAAAAAGACCGTCGCGGTGCTGGGCGACTCAACGTTTATCCACAGCGGAATAACCGGCCTTATTGATATTGTGTATAACAAGGGAATAAACACCGTTATGATCCTTGACAACTCGATCACGGGAATGACGGGCCACCAGGACAATCCCACGACCGGCAAGACCTTGAAGGGCGAAAAGACGCGCGAGGTTGATCTTGAGCTTCTGGGAAAAGCCGTGGGCATTGACAGGATAGCGATCGTTGATCCGTTTGACTTAAAGGGAACCGAAAAGGTCATCAAAGAGGAGCTCGCGGCCGAGGAGCCGTCGCTTATCATAGTGCAGAGGCCCTGCGCGCTGCTTAAGTCGGTCAAATTCCCCGGCCCGATCGCGATCGACCGTGACAAATGCAAAAAATGCAGAATGTGCATGAAGCTCGGCTGCCCCGCCATTGTTGACAAGGGCGGCAGCATAGAGATCGACGCAACCCAGTGCGTGGGCTGCGGCCTGTGCAGAGGCGTGTGCGCTTTCGGCGCGATAGAGTAGGAGGCGGACTATGAACAACACAAATTGCAAATCAATAATGATAGTTGGCGTCGGCGGCCAGGGAACATTGCTCGCCAGCCGCATATTGGGAAATCTGCTCCTCAGCGAGGGCTATGACGTGAAGGTGTCGGAGGTCCACGGAATGTCTCAGCGCGGCGGCAGCGTTGTGACTTACGTTAAATACGGAAAGCGCGTCGCGTCGCCGATAATCGACAAGGGCGAGGCCGACGTTATCCTTGCCTTTGAGGAGCTTGAGGCGTACAGATACCTGCCGTATCTCAAAAAAGGCGGCACGATAATCTGCAACACCCAGAACATTGACCCGATGCCGGTTATAATAGGAGCGAAAAAATATCCCGAAAACATAATCGAAAAGATCAAGGCAAAGGGCGTTGATATTGTTCCCGCTGACGCGGCCGACATCGCGGTCAAGGCCGGCAACATAAGATGCGCCAACGTCGCGCTTATCGGCGTGCTGTCAAAGCGGGTCGATATTCCCGAGCAGGCGTGGATAGATACGATAAAATCGACCGTGCCTCAAAAGGCGGTAGATGTGAACCTCAAAGCCTTCGCCTTAGGCCGCGAGGCGTAAATGAATTGATATACGCGGAGAAACATTCGCGGCGATAAGCGAATGTTTTGCACATCGTATTTTCGCGTATTCGCTATTCACTAATTGCTAATCACTACGTTAGGAGGTAAAATAAAATGTATGTAAAACAAATTTCGGTATTTATGGAAAACAGGCCCGGCAGACTGGCGGCGATAACCAAGGTTTTAAAGGACAACAATATTGATATCCGCGCCATAAACATCGCTGACACCACCGATTTCGGCATACTCCGCATGATCGTAAACGACCCCGCGGAGGCCGAGCGCGTGCTCCGCGCCAACAGCATGACCGCCAATGTGGCGGACGTTATCGCGATTTCGATCGAGGACAATATCGGCGCTTTCAGCGACGTTATCACGCTCCTCAAGGATAAGGATATAAGCATTGAATATATCTATTCGTTCATCGGCGAGAAGTCCAGCAAGGCGGTTATTATAGTCAAGACAAACGATCTTGAGAATTCGGTAGCGGCGCTCAAGGCGGGCGGCGTTAAGGTTCTTTCGGGCAAGGAAGTGAACGAGCTCAACTATGCGGAATAATTCGGCGGAATATATTGAGTATTTAAAAAATAATTTCGGGATCAGCGATAAGGCAATCGAGCTTTATATGAAGGCCGAGGCGCGGCTTGAGAACGTTTTTGAAAGGATCGGACGGACGGCCGCGTTTAATCAGGCGAAGGTTCTGAAAGCCTTTCAGAACAATCGTATCTCCTACGCCCACTTCGGCGAGACTACGGGCTACGGCTATGACGATCTGGGCCGCGACGCCCTCGACAAGGTATACGCCGAGATTTGCGGCGCGGAGGACGCCATGGTGCGGCACAACATAGTTTCGGGAACTCAGGCGATCTCCGCCTGCCTTTTCGCGGTCCTGCGCCCCGGGGATGTTATGGCCTCGGTTGTCGGCGCGCCGTATGACACAATGGAAGAGGTAATAGGCATCCGCGAGGGCGATCATCCCGATCCGGGCTCGCTCAGGGATTTCGGCGTGGGCTACCGCCAAGTTGACTTAAAGGACGGCATGCCCGATCACGCGGGGATAGAGAGCCTGCTTAAAAGCGAAAAGATAAAGGCCGTGCTCATTCAGCGCTCAAGGGGCTATGACTGGCGCGACTCGCTTTCGGTTGACGAGATCGGAAAAATCATAAAAACCGTTAAGTCAATAAGCCCCGACACGCTTTGCATTGTTGACAACTGCTACGGAATATTTGTCGAGACAAAGGAGCCGACCGAGGTCGGAGCCGATCTGATCGTCGGCTCGCTTATCAAGAACGCGGGCGGCAGTCTGGCGTTAAGCGGCGGCTATATCGCGGGTACGCGTGAATGTGTGCGCAAGGTCGGATTTCGTCTGACCGCGCCCGGGCTCGGCAAGCATGTGGGCGCGAGCCTCGGCATGAACCGAAATATGTACCAGGGCCTTTATCAGGCGCCGCATATCGTGGCCGAGAGCATAAAAACAGCGGCGCTGTGCGCCGCCATGTTTGAGGAGCTCGGATTTGAGGTCTGTCCGTCAAGTACTGTCGAGCGCAGCGATATAATTCAGGCGGTAAAATTCGGCAGCGCAGAGAACGTCATAAAATTCTGTCAGGCAATCCAGAAGGGCTCGCCGATAGACAGCTATGTGACGCCCGAACCGTGGGACATGCCGGGCTACGACGATCCGGTCATCATGGCCGCGGGAGCGTTTGTTCAGGGGGCTTCGATCGAGCTTTCGGCTGACGCGCCGATCTGTGAGCCGTATACGGCCTACATGCAGGGCGGAGTAATATATGACAGCGCGAAAATCGCCATACTCCGCGCCGCGTCGGAATTTTGACGCTTTTATGTCCTGCCTTTAAGGAAAGTAGCATATTTTTTATCGGAGGTAAAATATGGCCAAGCAATGCGTTTTATATGACCGGATATGCAATGACTGCGGAGAATGTGATTACTGCGATCTGAACCCGCTTAAAATATGCGACAACTGCGGCAAATGCATTGACTCCGGCAAGGAGTTCAACGAGATCAGGATCGACAGCGTGATACTGCCCAAAGACAGAGATCACGGCGGCCATGATCATCATGATCATGACTGCGGCTGCGGACATAACCATTGATAAAATAAGAAAAAGAGCGGCGAAAAGCCGCTCTTTCGCGTTTAGAGAGTTTCGTTCATGCTTCCGGTCCTGTAGCCTCCGAGGTCAAGCGAAACATAGGTGAAGCCGAGAGCTTTTAAAGCGTCATGGACTTTTTCTGACACGCTGATTATTTTCGCGAAATCCTCGGGCATGACTTCTATGCGGGCCATTTTTCCGTGGATGCGGACGCGCGACTGGGCGAAGCCCAAATCCCGCAAAAGCTGTTCCGCGGCGTCAACCATGCCAAGCTTTTCCTCGGTTATTGTCTCGCCGTAAACAAAGCGCGAGGCTAAGCAGGCGTATGAGGGTTTGTCCCATGTTTTAAGCCCGAGCTCTCTCGACAGCGCGCGTATCTCGTTTTTATTCAGGCGCGCGTGTCTGAGCGGGCTTTTTATATTCTGCTCCGCGACCGCGATGTGCCCGGGGCGGTAGTCGCCGTTGTCGTCAAGGTTTGAGCCCTCGGCTATATTCTCAATGCCCAATTTGTTCGCCGCCTCGCGCATTTTTTTAAAGATCTCGGTTTTGCAGAGATAACAGCGGTTTTCGGGGTTTTGAGCAAGGCCGTCGATCTTGAGCGCGTCCAGGTCGATCATGATTTGCTTTATTCCCTCGGCGGCGCAGAATTCTATCGCTTCGACCGACTCGCGCTCGGGGAACAAAACGGAGCGGGCGGTCAGAGCGGCGCAGTTATCGCCCAAAACATCATGCGCCGTTTTTAAGAGAAACGTCGAGTCAACTCCGCCCGAAAACGCGACCGCGACGGACCCGAGCGATTTTATGTATTCTTTAAGAGTGTTATATTTTGCGTTCAATGGTCTGTTTCCCACCTTTTATTTTATGAAATCAATTTATTTTACATAATTATATCATATGTATAATATCGGTGTCAATATCTATAAAAATGGGATACAGCCGAGCTGCATCCCCTTGAGTTAAGCGCGCGTGATTTTATTCCGCCGTTGTCTCGTCAACTGCTGTGTCGTTATACTTGGCGGCCAGCTCCTCGATCTCGCCGTTTTCTTTCATCTCGGCCAGAGTGCTGTTTATTGTCTCAAGCAGCTCGCTGTTGCCCTTTTGAACGGCGATTGCGTATTCCTCGGACTCAAACGCCTCGGGATCCTCAATAACCTTGAGGCCGGTGCTCTCGGCGAGCTTGATGCCTGTGTAAGAGTCGATAACGACCGCGTCAAGTCTGCCGTTCTTAACGTCCTGAACAACGTCGATACCTCTGTTTGCGCGAACAATGTTGCCCTCGTCAAGCGCCAGATCTTCGGTTACGATAGAGTCGGCGGTATAGCCGATAACAACGCCGACCTTTTTGTCGTTCTTAAGGTCCTCTGCGCTTGTGATGTCGGTGTTGTCGGCGGGAACAACGATAACCTGCTCGGCTACATAGTAGGGATCAGAGAAGTCAACGTTGTTCTTTCTCTCCTCGGTGATGGTCATGCCGGCAATGCCCATGTCAACCTTGCCGGTCGAAACCGCGGCGATAATGCCGTCAAACTCCATGTCCGAAACCTTGAGCGTCTTGCCCGCCTTCTCGGCGATTTTCTGAGCGATCGCGACGTCAATGCCGTCATACTCGCCAACCAGACCGTTTGATGTTGTGAACTCAAACGGAGGGAAGGCGGCGTTTGTGGCCATGATCAGCTCTTCGCTCGAAGCGCTTTCCGTATTATTTGATGTGTCGGTTGATGTTGTGCCTCCGCAGGCCGCGAGCATGCAGACGCAGAGCGAGAGCGCCAGAATAAGCGCCAGTGCCTTTTTGAAATTTTTCATTTTCATCTCTCCTTTTTATATTTTTTATTTTTTTTATAAAATTTTGTTTAAAATGAATTGCAATGCTTTTGAAAAAAGCATTATAAAATCTTACTTAAAAATGATTGCGTCCTCGGATTTTTAGGTGTGTCAAAAATCTCGGAGGGCGTGCCCTGCTCGTAGATTATTCCCTCGTCCATGAAGAACACTCTCGAGGCGATCTCGCGGGCAAAGCCCATTTCGTGGGTAACGACGATCATCGTCATTCCAGCCTCCGCCAGATTTTTCATAACGTCCAAAACCTCGCCGACCATTTCGGGGTCAAGCGCCGAGGTGGGTTCGTCAAACAGCATGATCTCGGGATCCATAGCCAAAGCGCGGGCGATCGCTATTCTCTGCTGCTGTCCGCCCGAGAGCTGGTTGGGATATGAGTCCGCTTTTTCCTCAAGGCCCACGGTTTTAAGCAGCTCCATGGCCCTCCGTCTCGCGGCGTCCTTGTTTTGCTTTTTAACGTTGAGCGGCGCCAAGGTTATGTTGTCAAGCACGGTCAGATGCGGGAACAGATTGAAACGCTGGAACACCATTCCCATTTTTTCGCGGACGTGGTTGATGTTGCACTTTTTGTCGCAAATATCCTCGCCGTCCACAAAAATATGTCCGTCCGTGGGCTCCTCAAGCCTGTTGATGCAGCGGAGGAAGGTGGACTTTCCGCTGCCCGACGGCCCGATAACAACGATTTTTTCACCCTTTTCGATGCTCTCGGTTATGTCCTTGAGGACAACCAGATCACCGAAGCTTTTCTTTAAGTTTTTTACTTCAATCATTGACATGCGCTTTCCCTCCTAACGTCTGTCGTCGCTTGCGCGAAGCCGCTTCTCAAGCCTCGACAAAAGCACGGAAAAGATTTTTATTATCACATAGTATATCGCGGCGCAGGATACCAGCGGCCACAAAAAGTCATATGTAAGAGTCTGGACCTTTTTCGCCGCGCCCAGCAGGTCGATATTGTTGATCATACCGATAACCGCCGTCTCTTTTATAAGCACGATAAACTCGTTAACAAGAGCGGGCAGGATGTTTTTAAGCGTTTGCGGCATGATTATAAGCCGCATAGTCTGCGCCTGAGTGAGGCCGAGAGATCGTCCCGCCTCGGTCTGGCCCTTGTCGATCGAGAGAATTCCGCCTCTCACGATTTCCGCTATGTACGCTCCGCTGTTGATACTAAAGGCAATAACGCCGATAAACCATGCGGGAATGTTTCTGGCGCCCGCGAGAATAACGAAGTAGAATATAAGCACCTGAACCATGGTCGGAGTTCCGCGGATGATGTCGATATAAAGCCCCGATATCCAGTTGAAAATTTTGACCTTTGACAGTCTGCCGAGAGCCGCGATTATGCCCAAAATCAGTCCGAACAGAACCGCGAAAAGCGAGATAAGCAGCGTGTAGCCGATACCGCGCACAAACAGCACCCATCGGTCGTCATAAATAAATGTGGCGTATAAGCCGTTAAGCATTGGCTGGAAAAAGTCCATAAACTCACCGTCCTTATGTAAAAATTATCTAATTTATATAATAACAGATTTTCTGTGAAATAGCAAGTGTTTTGTTAACAGTTTGTTAAAAAAATAATGAAGAAGGAAAACTCCCTCTTCATTGAGCGATATTTAATATATTTCCTTGTTTCGGCCCGCGACTTCCTCGGCGTGCTTTGCCTTGAGCTTTGCTATCTCGAGCGCCCTTGCCCGATTGTCGACAGGCGCCGACGCGCGTCTTTGGGCCGCGCCCGCGCTTGTCCGCGCGGAGGTTCGTTTTTTCTTTTTGTTGAGCAGCGCGCGGTTCTCGCTTTCGACCGATCTGTTCGCTATCCGCTCCGCGTGCTCGCGGCGGTTGACGGCCATTTGGAGCTTTGAGAGCTTTTTGTCTGTGGCCTCAAACTCGTCAAGCACCTGAGTGTAATCCATTTTGCCGCGCCTTTTCGCCGACTCTTTTCTCGCCTTTTTGATAGAGGCGGGTTCGGACATTGTCGCGTATTTTTTTTGCTTGAGCGGAACGGTGGCCCTGAACAGCGCCTCGGTATTGTCGCGCTTTTTGAATGTCGAGGTGAAATTCTTCGGTGCCAGCGCGTTCAGCAGCGTTTTAAAAAATCTGCCGTCTGAAAGCCTGTATGAAGGCATTTTCGCGTAGGCGTATATAAATATCGTTCCGAACATGAACAGAACCGCGGGAAGCCATGTTATTATGTAATGAGCCGAAAAGCCCAGTATGTCCGACAACGCGCCGTCCGCGTTCCAGAGCGGAACAAAAACGGTGATAAGGATCGCAAGCGCGACAGACACCAATGTGCCCAGAACCGACAAAACAAAATTTACGACCTGGACCCTGCGGTACGGGAACAGCGAGAGCGCCAGAACGACCAGACCCAGCACGAGAGCGACAGCCGCGATAACGATTATAGATATGGCGCCGCCGCCGACGGGCACGGCGAAATAATCGAAAAATTTAATAAAATTGCCGAGAGCCAGCGACGAGACGCTGAAGTTTTCGGAAACGTCACGGAGCTCCGCCGCCTCGATCGACAGCGCCGGAAGCCTTTGGATCGCGAACAGAAGTATGTAGGCTATAACGGCGAACGCCTTAAAGCCTATCTTCTGCGGCGCCTTTATATATAATTTTTCGGATTTCATCTGAGTTCCTCCTTTTGTCTGTCGGTACTATTATAATAAAAATATCGCGCCGCGTCAATATAAATTTAAAAAATTTGTTGGCTTTGTGACGATTAATCAAGAATTCCGAGCTTAATGATCCTGCCCGATCTGAGTATGCCCAGCATTGACCAGTACATTATAAGCACTCTCGGCTCAAAAAGAGACGACTCAAACAGCGAGGATACCGAGATGCCGAGCAGCGCCGCCAGACCCGCCGCGAACACTATTCTCTGCCTCGGCGTGGCTCTGAACATGCATGTGATCGAGGAATGGGCTATCCGCAGGATGTAATACATAAATCCGATCATAACGATCGCGCCAATGTTTGCGAGAATGTTGAAATATATCGGGCTTATGGTGACGTTGGGCAGGTTGATGAGCGAGTGCTTATCGCCGTAGTGCAGGGCCGAGGCGTTGTAGAGATTGACAAAGCTGTCGGTGCTGACGCCGAACCCGTTCCGCCAGAAGCCGCGGAAGGCGTTGATTATGTTCTGGAATATGTTTCCGTTTCCGCTCTCGCGGTGCCACATGAGAACAATGTTGTTGATAACTCTGCCGCTGAACGTGGGGGCAAGCAGGAGTATCATCGGAATGTATCTGCGGTCGATCAGGACGATGACTATGATCAGCTCGATAAAAAACGCGATGAAGGCCGCCATTGACTGCGTGGCCGTGATAACCCAGAACGATGCGCCCATGACCAGAACCGAGTAAATCAGCCTCCGCCATTTTGAGTTAAGGGTTATGGGATAGACGAAAGCGAACGGGAACAAAAGCACAAGGATCTCGGCGAAAACATCGGGGTCGCCGTACACTCCCGTTATGGCCTGATTGAAATCGTCCGGGCCGTTTGCCTGAACAATTCCCACAAGGCAGAGAACGACCATGGCTATGAACAGGAACATGAGGTAGTTTTCAAGGTCGCCCTGGTTTCTGATAGCGAACGAGATAAGGAAAAACAGATCGACCGCCAGCAAAAAGTATGATAGGGTCTTGCAGGCGGCTATCGGGATTGAAATGCTCATCATTCCGATGAACATTGTTATTATTATGTTTATCAGCACGAAAATAACGCCGGTCCTCTGAACGGCGTAGCGGCTGATAAATATAAGGGCGATACAGGCGAATGCCGGGACCATGTAGAAATTATCCCAGTATTCCGCGGGGAACAGCAGCACGAACAGCATGAAGATCCCGATAAAATACGAGCGGAACTTTATCTTTGATCTGGGAATATGAAAGGCTATGTGCCTTATCGCGTAGGTGGTGTATCTGTAAAACGCGCTGGCGTACCACGCCTCGCCGACCTTTTTTGTGTCAAAAAATATTTCAAGATATTTGTTGCTGATAACCGACTTGTCTACCCAGTCGATAAAAGACGAAAGCCTGCTCGATAAAAAATCATTTTTGAGGCGCGGAACCAGAACGCCGGTTATCCAAAGGATAATCTCGTAAAGAAAACTGTTTTTATATGTTTCGACCAATGTAGCTTTCATAATATTTCCCAATTATTCCCGTGTCTGCTTTAGCTTATTCCATATTGCTGATATAAACGTCAAAAACCGTGTCTCCGATAACAAGCTGCATGCTCTGGCCCAGCAGATACACGTTTTTGTTTATTCTTATTCCGTGTTCAGCCTTCGCCGCCTCGGAGGTTATGTGGAACACGGCCTTGGCCCGCGTCGGCTCGGGAGTCGGGGCGGGTCTCGGCGTGCTGCGCCTCTCGTCCCGGTTTTTCCGAACATTATCCTCATCTTCGGTGTTCTCGTTATCGGCTTCCTCGTCCTCGGACGCGTTTTCGTCCTCGTTCTCGTCGGGTTCGGCCGTCGGCTGCGCGGCGATCGGGGGGGCGTACTCGACGATCGGAGTTATCTCAAAATCGCGGAGCTCGCCTATCTCCTCGCCGGTGCCGCCGTCAATACAGAGTCGGTCGGAGTCGATCGTGTCAAAAAGGCCGATCGGCGCGCTTTCGCACACAAACGTCAGGTTATAGTTCCGATACTCGCTGTCATCCCCGCCCGATACGGATTTATAAATGAGCGCGGCAATGCTGAGCGCTATAATAATTATGAGCAGCAAGTCAATTATATTCAGTTTCCAGATAATTTTCTTCTGAAGCATTTCACTCTCTCCATGACCGTATTATTAACATAATATATCTATAATAAAACATTATACTACTGTTTCCAAAAAAATTCAATTATTATTTTTGATTTGAATATTACAAATTTGTAAAAAACAAAAGAGGCACCGGAAAACCGATGCCTCACTGGAGCGGAAGACGAGATTCGAACTCGCGACGTTCACCTTGGCAAGGTGACGCTCTACCACTGAGCCACTCCCGCATAAGCACTCTTCTCAAGTGCTTAATTATTATAGCAAATCAAAATTTGTTTGTCAAGACATTTTTGAAAAATTTTTATTATTTTTTCTTTTTCTTTTCCTTTTTCTTTTTGCGCTCGCTGAGCTCAAGACGGGTCTGCTCGATCTCCTCGCGGGTCTTAAGCTTTGGTATAAGGCTGGTGACTATCCGGCCCTTGCCGCGGGTCTTTATGTAAAGAAATCCGAAGATCGAGAACACGACGGCGCCTATGCAGTTAACTATCAGATCCTTCATGGTGTCGATTATGCCGACGTCAAGATACGCGCCGTCAACTACCCAGTCCTGTGGCGCTCCGTTGATCGTGCCCGAGATAACCGTTCGCGTGACGTCCTTGATGAGTATCGGCTCGTTAAGGCCGCTGGGGTTAATCAGGACCGACGAAATGTTGTGGACAAGCCAGTCCTTCTGCATATCGGTCAGGAAGATCTGATCCATGCTGTACTCGAAAAATTCCCAGAGCACACCGATCGTCATTGAGAAGCAGAACGTCACAAAAGCCACGAACCACGGCGACATTGTGATGTGAATTCTCGGCGACTGATTGAGAATGTCGATCAGAGCGAAGCCGATGGCCGCCATAATAAATCCGTTGATCGTGTGCAGAATTGTGTCCCACATAGGTATCAGGGTGTAAAAGCTCTGTATCTCGCCCATGATCTCGGCCGCGAAAATAAAGAACAGAATGATCACCTCAAGGAGTATCGGCATCTTGATGTTGAGGTGCCTGTCAACGAATGTGGGGATCGTGAACAGCAGTATCGTGAGCACACAGGTGAAAACATGAGAATAATTCCCCATAAAAAACTGTCTGATCATAACGATAACGACAAGGACGCTGAGAATAACATGGATCATTCTGCGCTTGTCGCTTTTTTTCTTTACCGATGTTTCGCGTTCAGTGTTTTTATTCATAAATAAAAGCCTCCGGAAATTTATTCATACATAAATCATTATATCAATTTAAGGTTCAAATGTCAACCGCCAAACATGACGGCGGCAAATAAGGTGTTCTACTTCCGGACAAAGCCTCATAGAATACTACAAACAAGCCGATCAAAGGCGGTTCGCGGGAGGATAAGAGCATGGAAAATTTTGACGGGATATTAAAATTTATGCCTTCGGGCGCGCTGAGACAGAGCCTCGCCCGCGGTCTTGAGAGCGTAAGCGGCGCGGAGGAGATTCGCCTTCGCGCGGAGAGGCCGCTGTCGGTCTTCGCGGACGGGAAGCCGCTGTATATCGGCCGCGAAGGCGGGATATGCCCGCCGCGCGAGGCGCTCACGGTCAGCAGGCAGGCGGTTTCGGCGGTGTTTAAGTCTCTCTGCGAAAATTCGGTCTACGCCTACACCGACGAGATAAGGCGCGGTTTTGTGACGATCCGCGGAGGGCACAGAGCGGGATTTACCGGAAGGGCGATCCGCGGCCGTGACGGAAGGATAGAGAGCTTCCGCGACATAAGCTCGATAAATATAAGAATATCACGCGAGATCGTCGGCGCGGCCGCTCCATTTATCGGCGGCATAGTTCAGGGAGACAGAATAAAGAGCGCGCTGGTGATTTCCCCTCCCGGCCTCGGCAAGACCACGCTGCTCCGCGACGCGGCCCGCCTTATATCAAACGCGGGCTTTAAGGTGGGAATATCGGACGACCGCGGCGAGATAGCGGCAATGTTCAAAGGCGTTCCGACAAACGATGTGGGAGCGAACACCGACGTTGTGGAATACGCTCCGAAAGGCGAGGGAACGGAAATATTGCTGAGAACCATGTCGCCGCACGTGATAATCACCGACGAGATCGTGACCGAAAGCGAGGTATACGCGGTCCTGTGCGCAAAGGGAAGCGGCGCGGCGGTGATCGCCTCGGCTCACGGCGCCTCGTTTGACGATATAAGCCGCCGTCCGCATATGCGGCCTTTGTTTGAAAATCGGGTGTTTGATCTGCTGATACTGCTCAGGGGCAGGAACGGCGATGGACGGATAGACGCCGAGACAAGGAGGCTGACATGACGGTCAGGCTGATTTGCGCCTTGGCTGTCGTGCTGGGCTGCGGATATGTCGGGATCGTCAAAGCGTCGGTTTTTGAAACGAGAGTGGTCCAGATCCGTGAGTTTTCGGAGATTTTAAGATATTTGGAGGTAGAGATCGCTTTGAGCGGCACGGTCCTGTGCGAGGCGATGCGGGCCGCGGCGGGGCGCCGCGGAGGGATTGCGGCGGATATGTTTCTTGAGGCGGCCGACAAGCTCGAAGCTTCGGGCGGAACGGACACAAGGGAGGTGTGGCTCGGCGTGATCGAGGAATATAGCGAAAGTCTCTGCGTTGGCGGAGACGTGATCGAGACGTTAAGGGATTTCTCGGCCCTGCTTGGGGGAGGCACCCGCAAAAGCGAGGCGGACAATATAAAAGCGGCCCGCGAAAAGCTGAAGCTGGCGGAGGAGGAAGCGCTGCGCAGAAAAGCGGGCAGCTTTAATCTTTACAGAAGCCTCGGCTTCGCGTGCGGGATACTTATAACGGTGCTTTTGTTATAAAAATTCGGAGGGATATGCATGACCGGTGTTGATTTGATTTTCAGAGTGGCGGCGATCGGAATTCTGGTGGCGGTGCTTAATATGCTGCTGTGTAGGGCGGGCCGCGACGATCAGGCGATGATGACGACGATTGCCGGGCTGATCGTCGTGCTGCTCATGGTTATCCGCGAGATAAGCAACCTCTTTACCACAATTCAGGATATTTTCGGGCTGTGATCTTATGGAAATAGTCAGAATAGCGGGCGTCGGCCTGATCGGGGCGGTTATCTCGATACTCATACGCCGCGCGAGGCCCGAGTTTTCAATGATGATACCGGTTGTTATCTCTTTCACGATCATGGCGGCCGCCGCGCCGTACCTCAGAGAGGTGGTCGGCGAGCTCGCCTCGCTGTGGGGGAGCGTCGGAATTAACGGAGCCTATATGACGGTTATCATTAAAATAATAGGGGTGTCATATCTGGCGTCAATATCGGCAGAGCTGTGCAGAGACGCGGGCGAAAAGGCGATAGCGGCGAAGATCGAGCTTGGCGGAAAGCTCATGATCCTCGCGATGTCGGTGCCCTTGATAACCCGCATGCTGGATCTTGTGAGGGAGATAATGCGAATATAAAATATAAACGATAAGATTATAGAGATGAGCTGTACATTGTTGAAAAAAATCGGATTGATCTTAATTCTTGCCGTGGCCGTGACGGCGTTTCCGGCCGCCGCCGAGGAGCAGCCCGCGGATTACAGTGGGGAAATTCTCGGCGGCTACGCGGACCTGTACGGCGGGCGCGTCGAAAGCGGGGTCGGAGGGCTCATATCCGACGCGGTTTCGCCCTATGCGGAAGGCTTTTCGATAAGGGAGTTTTTAAGCCGCGCCGCGGCCGGAGAGATAGATTTAGATTTAAAATCTGTGCTTGCCGAGGCTGGCCGCGCGCTTTTCGGGCGCGTGACCGCC
Organism: uncultured Monoglobus sp.; assembly: GCA_947630135.1. Taxonomy (GTDB): domain Bacteria; phylum Bacillota; class Clostridia; order Monoglobales; family Monoglobaceae; genus Monoglobus. The sequence continues at coordinate 8,514 of CANRGH010000011.1, read as the reverse complement.
GCCGCCAAAAGCATGGCGGGGGTGCTGGGCGCCGCGATCCTCGGCGCGTTTCTTACCGGAACGGTCAGCGGATTTGAAAAAAGCGGCGCGTTTAAGGCCGCGTCATACGCCTGTCTTATCGCCGCCGCGTCGATCGCGTCGACCGTGTTTTACGAATGTCTCGAGCAGGTTATCGAAAGCGTTGAGAGCCTGGCGGTGTTTATGCGGTGCGTGGTGCCGGTCATGATAGCGGCGCTTATGTCAAGTGGAGCCGTCGTCAGCGCGTCGGCGCTTGAGCCATCGCTGCTTGCGGTTATCGAAATATCAGTCACGCTGATAAAGTCGCTGTTTTTGCCGCTGGTCATGATAGGCGCGGGGATAGGCATAGTGAACAGCATGTCCGAGGAGATCAAAACCGGACGGCTGATCGGTTTTATTAATGGCTTTGTCAAATACGGCCTGAGCGTACTGCTTACGATATTTGTGGCCTTCGCCGGGCTTCGGAGCGTCGCGGCCTCGGGCGCGGACGCGCTGACGCTGAAGCTCGCGAAATTCGCTTCGTCAAATCTTATTCCGCTTGTGGGCGGAATACTCTCGGACTCGGTCGAGACGGTGCTGCGCTGCGGAACGGTCATCAAAAACGCTTTGGGAGTGCTGGGGATTGCGGCGGTAGCCTTTATAGTCCTGACGCCGATCATAGAGATCGCGGCCGCGCTCATCGTGTTCCGCCTGACCGCCGCCCTTTGCGAGCCGATAAGCTCAAAGAGCGTAACGGAATGTCTGTCATGCATGGCCGACGGGATCGCGGCAGCATTGTCGATGCTTATTTCGGTGTCAGTCATGTTTATAATTATGCTTACCGTGATGATCAATATATCCGTTTAGGAGGCGGCATGGAGGAATTGAAAAGATGGGCGTTTTCGGTGGCGGCAACGGTAGTTTTCGGCACCGTGGCCGAAACCGCGCTGCCCGGAGGCGATTACAAAAAATATATTCATTTGGCGCTGGGCCTGGTTTTGCTGCTGAACCTTGCGGCTCCGATCATAGGCTTTGTTTCGGACGGCGGGGCGTTGCTCGGGGAGTACGCCGCGGAGCTTGACGCCGCAGTCCAAAACACCGAGACGTACGCGGCGGAGACGGAGAAAATGCAGAAAAGCGAGATCGCGAAAATATACAAATCGACGCTTGAAAGCAGAATAGCGGCCGAAATTAAATCGGCGTGCGGAACGGCTCCGATAAGCGTGTCGGTTGAAACGGACGAAGGCGACGAGTGCGGCGCGCCGACGCGTGTCACCGTCAGCATGCCGAAGGGAGCGGCGAGAAACGCGGAGGCGGTCGGCGCGGCGGCAAAAATTACGGGGCTTACGCCCGATAAGATTATATTGGAGGAAACGTAGCGCAAGGTGTATGACATGAATGAACAAACGAATAAAGCGACGTTTTTTGACTCGGTGAAAAAATATTTCGCCTCGCTGCGCGCAAACAGGAAAGACAGAGCAAAGGATGAGAAAAAGAAGGTTAATCCCGCGGTTATCGTCATTATCGCGGCGGCGGCGCTGGCGCTCGCTTTCATGCCGACGCGCAGCGCCGACAAAAAGGATAAGGATGAGCCCGCGCAGACCGGAGCAGAGTTCTATTCTGGCGCCGAGTATACCGCGTCAATGGAGAGCGAGCTTCGGGATATATTAAGCAGGATAAGCGGCGCGGGAGAGGTGAGCGTCAGGATATATATCGACAGCACCAATGAGAAGGTGCTGGCCGAGGAAAGCAAGACACAGAGCGAGACGAGCGAGAGCGGGGACAGCAAAACCGAGAGCAGCTCCGGCGAGTCGCAGCCCGCTATGTCATCCGGCGGCAGCCTCGGCTCGGGCGGCGAGCCGTATGTGGTGCGCGAAAAGCTGCCTTATCCGATCGGCGTAATTGTTGTGGCGTCGGGCGCGGCAGACAAAAATGTGAAAAACGAAATATACGAGGCGGTCAAGGCGCTTTACGGCCTGCCCGCCAATCGAATTAAGGTCTCGTATTAAAATAAAAATAATACATAAAAAAGGAGAAATTGCAATGAACTCAAAAAAATCAAAGACAAGCAAAACAAACGGAGGCAAATCGGCGCGAATTCGTGGCGGCAGACAAATTCTGGTTGTGGGACTGGTGGCCCTGGTGCTGGCCGCGGGGTATTACCGCTGGACGCTCGGGAACCTTGAGGAGAGTGCGGTGAGCGTGTCGAGTACGGCTGTTCCCGAAAACGGCTCCACGGCGGGCGGAAGTTCCGCCGCTTCACCCGCGCCGCAATCGGCCGACGCCGAGACGTTCGGCTCGGATAAGGGCGGCGAAAACAAGGAAGAAGAAAACAAAGACGAAAATAATAATGAAAACGGCGAAAACAATAATGAAAACAATAATAATGACGGCGGCTCGGACGTTATAATGCAGTCGCGCCGCGACAGAGACAAAATGAGGGCCGAGACCTCAGACAAGTGGAAGGAAATATCATCAAACTCAAACGCGTCGGAGAGCGCCAAAAAGGAGGCGGAGGAAAATATCCTGAAGCTCACCGAGAACACCGAGAAGGAGAGCGTGATTGAAACCAACGTTAAATCCAAGGGCTTTGAGGACTGCTTCGCGCAGATAAGCGACAGCGGCGTTTCGGTAATAGTCAAGGGCGGCAAGCTCGACAGCGCGGTCGTGGCGCAGATAAAGGACATTATCGTGACCGAGACCGGAGAGTCGGCCGCGCGGATAAAAATAAGCGCCGAGGAATAGCCGACAAAATAAAAATAATAAAAACGCCTAAAATAATCAAAAAAATCATTGTATTATAAAAATTCTTATGTTATAATTATGATGATTAAGTATGCGAAGATTAATTTTTGATGAATTATATTGTTAAGGAGGTTTTTATTATGGCAGAGGAGAACAAGGCTGTTAAGGAAAGCGAGGCCCAGAAAACGGGAAGCGTTAACATTTCAAACGACGTTGTGTCGATCGTCGCCTCGCTTGCGGCGAGCAGCGTAAAGGGCGTTTCGGGCATGGTGAGCTCGATGTCGGGCGGCATAGCGGAGCTGCTGGGCAAAAAGAATATGTCCAAAGGGGTCAAGGTAAGCGTTTCCGACAAGGATGTTACGCTCAACCTTTCGATAATCGTTGAGTACGGCGCGAAAATCCCCGATGTCGCGTGGGAGATCCAGGAAAAGGTAAAGAGCGAGGTCGAGGCGATGACCGGCCTCAACGTTATAGCGGTCAACGTCAGCGTTGAGGGTGTGAACGTTCCCAAGAGCGACGCCGGTAAGATCGCCGCTCAGCCCGTGAAAAGCGTTGACGCTGCCGAGACGGTGAAGGACGCCGCCGAGGAGCTTGTTGACAAGGCGGCGGATAGAGCCGCGGAGCTTGCCGAAAAGGCGGAGTCAAAAATCGACGAGCTTATCGACAAGGCGAAAGAGGCTGTTGACGAGACATCCGAAAGCTCCGATGAGGCCGAGGACGAGGCGGAGGACTCCATAGAGATCACCGCCGAGCCCGACGAGGTCGCAGACGAGCCCGAGGCGTAGCCTTTGAATTTACCCGAAGAAAAGAAAGGAAAAAGAAATTAATTTCTGCATTGATTATGGAAAGGACAAAAGCGAGAGAACACGCGTTTACGATTATTTTTCAGTATAAGTTCCGCCCGGATGACATTGAAGAAATTCTCGGCGACTTTTTCGAGGAATATAACGCGGGAAGTCAGAAGGAATATATCGAGGACGCCGTTCGTGGAACTATCGAAAACATAAACGCGATCGACGACAAAATAACGGAATACTCAAAAGGCTGGAGCGTCGAGCGTATCGGCGCTGTCAGCCTTGCGGCGCTGCGCCTCGGCGTTTACGAGCTCTTATATAACAACGATATTCCGGGCCCGGTGGCGGTCAACGAGGCGGTAAATCTGACCCGCAAGTTCGCGGGACCCGAAACCGTGGATTTTGTGAACGGAATACTCGGCAATATTAAGTGATTATGTATAACAGAGAACCGTTGTCTGTGACCCAGGTAAATCTTTACATAAAGCAAGTTCTGGGTAGGGACGATATTTTAAACAACATACTTGTGAAGGGCGAGCTTTCCAACTTCAAGGCTCATTCTTCGGGGCATATGTATATGTCGCTTAAGGACGAGACCGGCGTTATGCGCGCCGTTATGTTCAGAAGCGCCGCGGCGCGGCTGGCTTTCAGGCCCGAAAACGGCATGAAGGTCATTGCCCGCGGCAGGATAAGCGTGTATGAGCGCGACGGCCAGTATCAGCTCTATATCGATCATATGGAGCAGGACGGGATAGGCGATCTGCACATAGCCTTTGAGCGCCTGAAGAAAAAGCTTGAGGCCGAGGGCCTGTTTGATCCGCGCCACAAAAAGCCGTTGCCCAAATATCCCAAAACAATAGGCGTCGTCACGGCGCCGACCGGAGCGGCGATAAGGGATATTCTGAATATTTTGTCAAGGCGGTTTTCATATTCCGACGTGACACTTTACCCGGTGCTGGTCCAGGGCGAAAACTCGGCCAAAAGCATCGTTGAAGCCATAGAATATTTCAACCGCACGAACTCGGCGGACGTGCTGATCGTCGGCCGCGGCGGAGGCTCGATCGAGGATCTTTGGTCGTTTAACGAAGAGATCGTCGCGCGCGCGATATACGCGAGCCATATTCCGATAGTGTCCGCCGTCGGCCATGAGGTGGACTTCACCATTTCGGATTTCGCGGCCGATCTCAGGGCGCCGACTCCCAGCGCGGCGGCGGAGCTTGTGGTTCCCGAACAGAAGGAGCTGCGCGAAAAATTCAACAATGTATATTCAAGGCTTTACACCTGCGCCAACCGCGTGACCGAGCGCGGCAGGCTGCGGCTAAAGGTGTTCAGCGAGAGCGGCGCGCTTAAAAATCCGATGTCGAAGATCGACGACAGCCGCATCTATCTTGACACCTTGAGCAAAGCCATTGAAAACGCTTGCGCGGGCGCGCTTAACAAAAAGCGGAACAGCCTGGCCGTGGGCGCGTCAAAGCTTGAGGCGTTGAGCCCGCTCAGCGCGCTCAGCCGCGGTTTTTCACTGACGAGAGATAAGTCGGGAAGTGTGCTGAAAAGCGTAAAGAGCCTGACCGCGGGAGATACGATCGGTGTCACGCTGAGCGACGGCCATGTGAGCGCCGTTGTGTCGGACGTGAAGGAGAACAACATTAATTAAGAGGATAAAACTTATGGAAGCGAACAATAACAAAGACTTATTTGAAAAAAATTTAAAGGAGCTTGAGACCGTTGTCAGGGAGCTTGAGGGCGGCGAGGTGAGCCTTGACCGCATGCTTGAGCTGTTTGAAAGAGGCGTGAGCCTCACCAAGCAGTGCACAAAGGCGCTTGACGCGGCGGAGCAGAAAATCAACATATTGATAAAGAACAGGGATACCGGAGAGATGACCGAGCAGTCGTTTGCGGGCATGGGTGAATGATTATGAGCGAGAATATGAGCAGAACCGAACTTGAAACCGAGCTTAAAAGAATTACCGAAGCGGTCAACTCAAAGCTTGAGGAGATCGCGCGTGTGCCCGACGTGCCCGAAAAATCGGTTTACGAGGCCATGCGTTACAGCCTTTTGGCGGGCGGAAAGCGCCTGAGGCCGGTGCTGACGGCGGCCGCGGCGTTAATGACGGGCGGTGATTTTGACGACGCGGTGACGGCGGGCTGCGCGCTTGAGTGCGTCCACACCTACTCGCTGATACATGACGACCTGCCGTGCATGGACGATGATGATTTAAGGCGCGGCAAGCCCACATGCCACAAGGTCTTTCCCGAGAATATAGCCCTGCTCGCGGGTGACGGACTGCTGACCAAGGCGTTTGAGATAATCTCTGACCCCGAGAGCTTCAGGACCTTGAGCGCCGAAACGGTGAACAAGCTTGCGCTGTGTCTCTCACGCGCCGCGGGCTGCGGCGGAATGATCGGCGGCCAGGTGATTGACCTTGAGAGCGAGAATATGGAAAATATTTCGGCGGAGCGGCTGACGCTTATGCACCGCAAAAAGACGGGCGCGATGATCGAGGCGGCCGCGCTGATGGGCGCGCTTATCGGCGGTATCACCGACGAGAACAGCGGCGAATACAAGGCGATAAGCGATTACGCAATGAACCTCGGGCTGGCATTCCAGATAAAAGACGACATACTTGACGTTGTCGGCGACGAGAACGTTTTGGGAAAGCCCGTGGGCAGCGACGAGCAGCAGGGTAAAAACACGTTTGTGACCCTTCTGGGAATAAGCGGGGCCGAAGAGCGGCTCAAAAAATGCACGGCCGACGCGATAGGGGCCGTTGAAATTTTCGGAGAAAAAGGAGCGTTTCTGCGCGAGCTTGCGCGGAAGCTCGCGTCGCGCGACAGTTAAATTAATTAAAGGAAGCTTATGCGAAGTTTACATGAATTTTTTGACAATAAAATATTTTTTATAGTGCTTATGGCGTGGATCATGTCCTGCGTTTTAAAGGGTTTGATCGAGTTTTTCAGAACAAAGCATATCGACTGGGGCAGATTTTTCGGCCCCGGCGGAATGCCGTCGTCGCACTCGACGATCGTGACGAGCCTCGCCACCTGCGTCGGAATTTACGAGGGCTTTGATTCGACGCTGTTTGTCGTGTGCTGCGCGTTCGCGCTGATCGTTATGTATGACGCGTCCGGAATACGCCGCGCGGCGGGCGAGCATGCCAAGATCATCAACATAATCGTTGAGGCCTGGGAGGAAAAGAACCCGATCCTGACCGACGAGAAGCTCAAGGAAATTCTTGGCCACACGCCTCTTCAGGTTCTGGCGGGTGCGATACTCGGAGTGCTGTTTTCCGCTATAGCCTGCCCGATCATGGGCCTTTAGAGCGGCGCGGTTCTGTTTTTCCGCAAATATGCTTGACAAACCCGTTAAAGTAAAGTATACTGATATAAATATGTTTAGAATAATAATTGTATAAGTTTTTAGGAGGTATTTACCAATGATAACAGCAGGTGATTTCAGAAACGGATTAACTTTTGAATATGACGGCAGCGTTTGCCAGGTCGTTGAGTTTCAGCATGTAAAACCCGGCAAAGGCGCGGCCTTCGTGAGAACAAAGTTTAAGAACGTTATCACGGGCGCGGTTGTTGAGAAGTCATTCAACCCCACCGAGAAATTTGAAAAAGCGATGATCGAGAGACGCGATATGGAGTATCTCTATCAGGACGGCGATCTTTATTACTTCATGGATCCCGAGACCTACGAGCAGGTTCCGCTGAGCGAGTCTCAGCTTGGCGACGCGCTCAAGTTCGTTAAGGAAAACATGCAGGTCAAGTTCCTCTCGTTCAAGGGCAACATTTTCTCGGTTGAACCGCCCACGTTTGTCGAGCTCGCGATCACGCATACCGAGCCCGGCGTTAAGGGCAACACGGCCACCAATGTTACAAAGCCCGCGACGCTTGAGACGGGCGCGGTCGTAACCGTTCCCATGTTCATTAACGAGGGCGACATGATAAGAGTCGACACCCGCACCGGCGAGTATATGGAAAGAGTATAGGTGATCATATGTCTGAATTAAAAAAAGAGGCTGCTTACATAAAAGGTCTGTTTGACGGAATGAAGCTTGACCCCGAAAAGGGCGAGACAAAGATCATATCGCATATCATCGCGTATCTTGAAAAGGCGGCCGAGGAGGTCGAGATGCTTGACAGCGAGCAGGGATTTCTGGCCGACCGGATCGACGAGCTTGACGATGTAATTGAAGTCCTCGCCGATGAGATCGAAGATTATGACGATTTTGAGGATGATCTGTATCAGCTCAAGTGCGACAATTGCGGCGCGATAATCGAGTTCACTGACGACGATCTTGACGCTGTGCTCGGCGGCAGCTTTGAATGTCCCGAGTGTGGAGAGATCATCGAGCTTGACCTCAGCGCGCTTGATGATGACTGCGGCTGCGGCTGCGGACATGATCACGAATAATTAAGAACCCAAACGGGCAAAAGCGTTTCGCTTTTGCCTGTTTTTTACGCAAAATAAATGCGTGGGTAATTGTTAAAAATAACAACCAAATGTATGTTAAAATCCGTGCGGTAATACAAAATGAATAAAAATGGAAAAACGAAGAAAAAATAGGAAAAAGGCACTTGACAAAGTAAAATTAAGGTGATAAACTGATAAAGCTCTGTTTTGTAGGGGCGGAAAATCCGTGAATATTTGGCTGATAGAAAATCATTGATCGCCAAATATGTAGGGGCGGATATAATCCGCCCGCTAAAAACCAAATCTCGGCCGCGTCGAAAAATTTTTGAAAAAAGTTCAAAAAAGTTCTTGACAAGGCTGAAAAGATGTGGTAAACTTAAAAAGTTGCTACGGCAACGGAAATTTACTCGCAAACAACTGCGTTGTTTGCTCGATGCTTGAAAAATAAATAGTGGAGAAGCGGCAGCGGTAGATGTTTTAATGGAAAACACACCGTTGCGACGAAATTGCACAAGGTAAGATTCTAATGTAAAAGTTAGGGTAGAAACTTGTCAATTCCAA
>CANRGH010000010.1 GCA_947630135.1 uncultured Monoglobus sp. | reverse complement strand
GATTAGGAGGATAATATTATGGCAAAAGTTGGAATTACCGAAACTATATGCCGCGACGCGCACCAGTCGCTCATCGCAACACGAATGACCACCGACGAAATGCTTCCCGCTCTACCGCTTATGGACAAGGTCGGCTACCATTCTTTGGAGGTCTGGGGCGGCGCGACTTTTGACGCGTGTCTGCGCTTCCTCAACGAGGACCCGTGGGACCGCCTCAGAAAAATCAGAAAGGCCGCGCCCAAGACAAAGCTTCAAATGCTGTTCCGCGGCCAGAACGTGCTGGGCTACCGCCACTACGCGGACGACGTGGTTGAATACTTCGTGCAGAAGTCGATCGCAAACGGCATTGATATAATCAGAATATTCGACGCCTTAAACGACGTGCGCAATCTCCAGACGGCGATCAACGCCACAAAAAAGGAGAAAGGCCACGTTCAGGCGGCGATCTCGTACACGATCAGCCCGGTCCACAACAACGACTACTTTGTGAAGCTTGCCAAGGAATACGAAAACTGCGGCGCGGACTCTATCTGCATAAAAGACATGGCGGGTCTTCTGACGCCCTATAACGCCTACGAGCTGGTCAAAAAGCTTAAAAAAGCGGTAAAAGTTCCGATACAGCTCCACACGCATTACACAAGCGGCGTGGCCTCAATGACGTATCTTAAGGCGATCGAGGCGGGCGTTGACGTGGTTGACACCGCGCTGTCGCCTATGGCTCTGGGCACATCCCAGCCGCCAACCGAACCGCTGGTCGCCACGCTCCAGGGCACCGAGTACGACACCGGCATCGACCTCAATCTGCTGACCGAGATCGCCGAGTATTTCAAGCCCCTGCGCGAAAAATATCTCGCGAGCGGCCTGCTTGACACCAAAGTTCTGGGCGTTGACATCAACACGCTCAAGTATCAGGTCCCCGGCGGAATGCTGTCAAACTTAGTGTCGCAGCTCAAGCAGCAGGGCAAGGAGGATAAGCTTGACGAAGTGCTCAAGGAGGTTCCCGAGGTTCGCAAAGACCTTGGCTATCCCCCGCTTGTCACTCCCACGAGCCAGATCGTCGGCACTCAGGCGGTGCTCAACGTGCTTATGGGCGAGAGATACAAAATGGTCACCAAAGAGACCAAGGGCATCTGCAAGGGCGAGTACGGCAAAACGCCGGTGCCAATTGACGAGAAATTCAGAAAAAAGATCATCGGAAACGAGAAGGCTATCAAGTGCCGCCCGGCCGACCTGATAAAGCCCGAGCTCAAAAAGCTCAAAAAGGAATGTGCCGAGTGGACGGAGCAGCCTGAGGACGTGCTGTCATACGCGCTGTTCGAGCAGGTGGCGGTGAAGTTCTTCGAGCAGAGAAAAGCCGAGAAATACAAAATAGACCAGGACATGGTGGATTATAACGACATGACCCACCCGATATAAAAAAAGAGCCTGAGGCTCTGATATGCACCCCAAAAGTCAGACACTTTTGGAGGTGCATATTTTTATGCAAAAAACAGGAAATAAAAAATATAGTGGAAATTTAATCCTTTTATGCATATAACACTACTTCAGGCTCTGTTACCGGATTATTACAGTGGAACGTTATATGATAATTTTGATATATATAAAAACGGTGATAAATTTATATCTAAAATGAACCTTTCGGTTTATATATCCGTCTATATAAGTGAAACCGGTTTTATTCATTCATAAATCGGGATGCTCAAATTTGACCTTCCGCTTAAAACAAAGGAGGTGGTGATGTGGAAAAATTTGAGGACTTGCTGAATGCGGAAAGATTATCGGTTGAACGTTTTGTAAGATTTCGGATCAACTCTAAACCGGATGCGGACGACGTTTTGCAGGAGGTATTTATTAAAGCTTATCAAAGCTTTCCTCAACTAAAGAATAAGGGGTCGTTTAAAGCGTGGATCATCAGCATTGCGCGGAATAAATGCAATGATTATTTTAGAAAAAAATCAATACGGTATGAGATTCCGATTGATTTCTTGATCGAAAAAGAGTTATCAGACAGCAGATACGGCGTTTCCGAAGTTCATACGGTAAGAGAAACTCTCGATATGCTCGGTGAAAAAGATAAACAGATCCTTTACCTTTTCTTTTGGAAGGAACTGCCACAATCAGAAATCGCAAAAAAGCTTAGTATACCTTTGGGAACAGTAAAAAGCCGATTGCACACCGCGAAACAGAATTTCAAAAATAATTATCCATATCGCGCCGATTTAACGAAAGGAGTACACAGTATGAAAAAGTTACCCGAATTTATTCCCAAATATAATATTGAAGTGAGTAACGAAGCCCCGTTCGCGGTAAAATGGGAGGAACTGATGGGATGGTTCTTGGTTCCAAAGCTCGGCGAAAAGCTGTCTTGGGGCATGTATGATATTCCGGCCGGAAAATGCAGCCACACTTTTGATATGCAGGTTATCGGCAAAGCGAGGGTTCACGGTATAGAGGGCGTAGAAATAACAGCAAAAGAAACATCTTATTCGGATAAGTCTGATATAATACGCCGCAGCTTTATTGCTCAACTGACAGATACACACTGCCGCTATTTGGCGACAATCCAAAATGACGGCGATGTTCGCAGTTTTATTACATTTCTTGACGGTGATGAATTTCTGCATAATTGGGGATTTGGCGAAGATAACTGCGGAAATGAAACAAATCTGAAAATGAAAGGCGATATCAAAAGAACCGGCCAAGTTGTTACTTGTGTTAACAACGACTTTCTGCTTGATATTGTGGGACGATATACAGTTACGATCGGCAGCAAAAGCTACGATACTGTTTGCGTCATGAATATCGAAACCTATAATTGCGGAGTAGTGTCCGAGCAGTTTCTTGACAAGAGCGGCAGAACAATTCTTTGGCGCAGATTTAATCGTGATGACTGGAGCATTAAGCGTTATAAGAAAAAATGGAGCGAACTGCTGCCGAATAATGAAAGACTTACCGTAAACGGCACAACCTATGTTCATTGGTACGATTGTATCACGGATTACATTCTTTGACTTAATATAAGACCGTCACTCAGCTTGAAACAACGGTACGATCAATTATAACGGATATATGATCACGCTTGCCGACGGCACGGTACTTGGAATAATATTGTCATATAAATTATTGCCGGATAAATACGGTCGCAGCGAGCAGCCTGTTTGACACTAAGATTCCGGGCGTTGACATCAACACGCTCAAATATCAGGTTGCCGGCGAAAAGCCGAGAAATACAAAATAGACCAAGACATGGTGGATTATAACGACATGACCCACCCGATATAAAAAAAGAGCCCCGGGCTCAATGTCATTAAGTGAAGAATGACTTTGGCCCCGGGCTCTTTTTTATTCATCATAATGTCCTTTACATTGGACAACAATAACCTTATTGTCCTCTACGAAATATACCAGTCTGTCCTTTTCGTTTATCCTGCGGCTCCAGCAACCGTCACTGCCTTTGAGCGGCTCCGGCTTGCCTGTGCCGACAAAAGGCTGTCTCTGAATTTCCTTAAGCAGGGAATTTATCTTTTTCAAGGTCTTCTTATCCTGCCGCTGCCAATATAAATACTCATCCCACGCGTCCTCGGCAAATGTGATACTACTCAACTTCCATTGCCTCCAGTTCGCTCATGGATTTTACAACAACTCTGCCGTCCCTGACCTGCTGTTTCGCCGCCTCAATATGCTCAAGGTTTTTATCCGAATAAAACGGTTCGACAGCGGTGATCTCAAACGGGATTTTTCTGTCTCTCAGGGCCTTTTTCGCGTATATCATGAAAAAGGTTGTTATATTCATGCCCATTTCACTGCACATGCTGTCCAAATCCTTCTTCATATCATCGTCCAAACGAATGCTGACCGTCGTCATACAATTCACCTCTTTATATTATGATTGCTTCGGTTTAAATCAATTATAGCGCAAATTGACGCAAATTGCAAGCATTTTAATTCAATTATATTATTTTTTCTCTATGTAGGGGTTGACGTGGACCATGCAGTGCTTTACTTTGGGGAAGCTCCGCTCTATGGCGTGGTGGACGTCCTCGGCTATTTCGTGGGCATTGACCAGGCTGATGTTCCCGTCAGCCGAGATCTCAACGTCCACATAGATCTTTGAGCCGAACATTCTTGTCATCAGCAGGTCAAGGCTTTTCACCCCGTCCTGAAGCTTGATTATCTCGGCCATCTCGCGCTCGGTCTCATCGTCGCAGGATTTATCGACCATTTTGTCGAGCGCCTCCTTGCAGATGTCATACGCCGCTTTTAAAATAAACACGCATATGACCACGCTTGCCAGCGGGTCGCAGATCGGAAATCCCAGTCTCGCGCCGATAATTCCGGCAAGCGAGCCGATCGACGAGAGAGCGTCGCTGCGGTGGTGCCACGCGTCCGCCATAAGCGCGGTGGAATCGACCTTTTTGCCGTAATACCTCGTGTACCAGAACATCAGCTCCTTGACCGCGATCGAAAGCACCGCGGCTCCCAGAGCGAGCATGCCCGGAACCGCAAGCTGCTCATAGTGCCCGCCGATAATTTTTTTCAGGCCCTCAAATCCGATGCCGAGGCCGGTTACAAACAGCACCGCCGACAGAATAACCGCCGCAATGCACTCCATGCGCTCATGGCCGTACGGGTGATCGTGATCCGCCTTTTTGGCGGCGGCGCCCGCGCCTATCATAACGATCACCGTGCTGAAAACATCCGACGCGGAATGAATGGCGTCGCTGACCATGGCGCCCGAGTTCGCCGCAAAGCCGGCCACCAGCTTCACGGCGGACAGCAGAATATTTATCACTATGCTGACGTTTGAAACGTGCATGATCGTCTTTTTGGGATTTTCCAACTTCCCACCCCCATTGCTCATGTTTTCGCGTAATACCGCGCGCTGTCACAGGCGGCTCCCCTTCCGACAGGAGGGGAGCCGGCCTTAAGATCAGCTTATATATGTTCCTATGTTTATGTATGCCGAAAAATTATATTTTGTTCCTAAATTTTAAAAAACTATTCCAGATAATCTTTCAGCTTCTTGCTGCGGCTCGGGTGGCGCAGCTTTCTGAGAGCCTTCGCCTCGATCTGGCGTATCCTCTCGCGGGTGACGTTAAACTCTCTGCCGACCTCCTCGAGCGTTCTGGCCCTGCCGTCGTCCAGACCGAACCGCAGACGCAGGACCTTTTCCTCTCTCGGGGTCAGAGTGCTGAGCACGTCCACAAGCTGCTCCTTAAGCAGAGTGAACGTTGCCGCGTCGGACGGCGCGGGAGCGTCGTCGTCGCGGATAAAGTCGCCCAGATGGCTGTCCTCCTCCTCGCCTATCGGAGTCTCAAGCGACACCGGCTCCTGCGCGATCTTTAAGATCTCGCCCACCTTGTCGACCGGCATGTTGAGCTCTCTCGCGACCTCCTCGGGCAGCGGATCCCTGCCGAGCTCCTGAACGAGCTGGCGCGAAACTCTCACGAGCTTGTTTATCGTCTCTACCATGTGGACAGGAATCCTTATCGTCCTCGCCTGGTCGGCGATCGCCCTTGTGATAGCCTGTCTTATCCACCATGTGGCGTAGGTCGAAAATTTATATCCTTTGGTGTAATCAAACTTTTCAACCGCCTTGATGAGGCCGAGGTTTCCCTCCTGAATAAGGTCGAGGAACAGCATTCCGCGGCCCACATAGCGCTTCGCGATGCTGACAACCAGGCGCAGATTGGCCTCGGCCAGCTTGCGCTTGGCCATAACGTCGCCCTCGCTCATTCTTTTGGCAAGCTCCGCTTCCTCCTCGCCGGTGAGCAGGTTTACCTTTCCTATCTCCTTAAGATACATGCGCACCGGATCGTCAATGCTGACGCCGTCCGGAACCGACATATCCTCAAGCTCTTCCTCGGTCACCTGCTCGGATTCATCAACCACGGGCTCGGGGTCGATACTTCCGACGATCTCGATGCCCTGCTTCTCAATGATCTCATAGATCCGATCCATCTGATCGGCTTCAAGCTCAAGCTCCTCAAGCTTGTCCGCCACGGTCTTGTATTCAAGCATGCCGAGCTTTTTGCCCTCGTCCAGAAGGCCCTGAATGATCTGCGCCTTCTTTTTGGCGACATTCATCTCGGCCGCTTTCACCTCGGCGGTCTTCTTGTTTGCGTCCTCTTTTTTAGTGCTCATAATTATCAACCTCCGCTCACAATTTTCTCTGCTTTTTCTTCTCAAACAGCCGCATAAGCTGCTCGTCGTCATAGGCTCCGCCCGCGATCAGGCGTTCCTCCTTCGCTTTCATTATCGTCTCCGTCGGACCGATGCTGGCCGACAATTTATCCTCTATATTTTTGTCGCTCATAAGTATATCGGACACGGGCCCCGCGTCCTCGGGCAGGCTCCTGCTTATTATGTCCGCCGGCTCGGGCCGGACGCCCTTATCGCTCAGCTCAAACAGCAGCGCGGCCAAACGCCTGTGAACGGGATCGCAGGTAAAATCGTCCGGCGTTATGCCGCATTCCCTGACCCGCTTCATGACCCGCTTGTCGCACATCTGGTTGAGGAGGAGCCGCTCCGCCCAATAAAGGCCCCGCGCGTTTTCGGTTCCGACGCGCTCGCGCCTGACGGTTTGTCTGACCCTCTCATTCTCAACGCGCCGCGCTTCAATACGGGCGTTGGCGCGCTCGAACTCGGTAATTCCCGCCATTATGCTTCCCGCGCTTATCTTAAGCTCGTCCGCGAGCCTGCTGACGTATATCTCGCGCTGAGCGGGATTTTTCACCCTCGCCAGAACCGCCGAAGCCTCGCGCGTAAAGTCCACTTTGTCGTCCACATCATTTAGGTTATATTTTTCTCTTATCTCGTTAATTTTATACTCAATTAGCGGTTCAGCCTTTTCAATAAGCACCGCGAACATATCGGGCCCTTTGTTTTTGATAAACTCGTCGGGGTCCTTTCCGTCGGTGACGGTCAGGACGCGCACCTTGACGCCCTCGTCAAACAAAATATCGCCCGCGCGCAGCGTAGCCTTTTTTCCTGCCTCGTCATTGTCATAGCACAACACGGCCCTCGGAGCGTAACGCTTGACAAGCCTCGCCTGCTCGGACGTGAACGAAGTGCCAAGCGACGCGACCGCGTTCCCGAAGCCGCTCTGATGCAGCGCCACAACGTCCATATAGCCCTCCATCAGCAGCAGTCTGCCCGACTTGTCATTCTTGGCAAGGTTAAGGCCGAAAAGGTTGTCCTTCTTTTTAAAGATCATTGTCTCGGGCGTATTCCAGTATTTCGGAGCGTCCGTTCCGTCGCGGATTATCCTGCCGCCGAAGGCGATGACTCTGCCGCGGACGTCGATTATCGGGAACACGACTCTGCCGTCGTAAAACGCGTCGTAATACGTTCCGTTTTCGCGTTTTCTGGTGAGGCCCGCGTCATACATATCGCTTTCGGAACAGCCCTGCATTTTAAGGTGGTCAATAAGGTTTGACCAGCCTTTGGGCGCGTAGCCTATGCCGAATTTTTTTATAGTCGAGTTTGAAATTTTTCTGTTTCTTAAGTACTCAAGTCCCGGTCTGCCCTCCGGCTCCGACAGCCGCTCAAAATAATACCGCGCGGCGAGAGCGTTGATCTGATAGAGCCGCTCCTTTTTCCGCGACAGGATAAGCTGTCTCTGCTTGTCCCCGCCGCCGCGGGTATTCGGCATTTCTATATGTACCCTGTCGGCCAGATATTTTACCGCGTCCATAAAATCCAAATTCATGGCGGCCTCGACGAACTGAATTACGCTGCCTCCCGCGCCGCAGCCGAAGCAGTGAAAAATCTGCTTGTCGGGCGAGACAGACAGCGAGGGCGATTTTTTGTCGTTGTGCAGCGGGCAAAGACCCATAAGGCCGCTGCCGCTGCGCTTGAGCGTGGTGAAGCCCGATATGATCTCGACAATGTCGTTTTTCATCACGACCTCGTCAAGAAAGCTCTGAAAATCCTGATTTGCCATCGGCCCCGCCTCTTTTCAAACAAATTCTTTGCCGCAAATTTCCTATTTCACCCAAAACCTCGGCACAAACAGCTCCTGATAGCACGCCACGGCGAACGGATCGCTCATTCCCGCGATGTAATCCGCCGCGATAACGTATTTATCGTCGGTGCGGCTGTTGTCCCGCGCCTCCTTCGGAATTAAATCAATATCATCCAAAAACCTTTTATAAAGACTTTCTATAATAAGCTTCGCTTTGTTCTCCTCGACCGCGATCTCAAGCTCGGGGTTCAAATACACTCGATCGAACAAAAACTGCCTGAGCCCCATCATGGCCGCGTGAACCTCCGGCTCCATGGCTATGTCATCGCCGCTTGCCGAGATCACAGCCTTGATCATGGTATCGATCCTGACCGAGCTCCGCTCGCCCAGAACCGAGACGAACGCCGACGGTATATCGCGCTCGTCAAGCACTCCGCCCCTTACCGCGTCGTCAATATCGTGATTTATGTAAGCTATCCTGTCGGATAAAGCCACAATTCTGCCCTCAAGAGTTTTTGCTCTTTCGGCTCCGGTATGGTTCAAAATACCGTCCCGAACCTCATATGTCAGGTTGAGGCCCTTTCCGTTTTCGAGCACGTCAACCACCCTCAGGCTCTGTTTGTTGTGCTCAAAGCCGCCGGGGCAAATCTCGCTCAATACCCTCTCGCCCATGTGACCGAACGGCGTGTGGCCAAGGTCGTGGCCGAGCGCTATCGCCTCGGTCAGATCCTCGTTCAGGCAGAGCGAGCGCGCGATCGTTCTGGCGATCTGCGCGACTTCAAGAGTGTGCGTCAGGCGGGTCCGATAGTGGTCGCCCTGAGGCGACAGAAACACCTGCGTCTTGTGCTTCAGCCTGCGGAACGCCTTTGAGTGGATTATCCTGTCGCGGTCGCGCTGGAAGCAGGTCCTGAGCTCGCACGGTTCCTCATTTTCGCGTCTGCCCGCGGAGTTTTCACTGAGCGCTGCCCGCTCGGACAGATACTCACGCTCGCGCTCTTCTATCATTTCTCTGACATTCATAAAATCACTCCTGTTTTTATTATTCTACAAAAAATCCTTTTTTCCTTTTTTGTATTGACAAATAATATTATTAAATATAAAATTTATATATATTTATGTGTATAAGGATAACCGATATGATAAAGCTTACGCCGAGGCTCGAAAAAATCGCGGGCCTCATCGAAAACTCAAGACTGACCGCGGATATAGGCACCGACCACGCTTACCTGCCCGCCGCGCTTATCGAACGCGGCAAAGCGGAGCGGGCTGTCGCTTCGGACATAAACGAGGGTCCGCTCAAAAGGGCGGCCGACACCGTCCGCGCCGCCGGCCTTGAGAGCAGGATATCGCTGCGGCTCGGCGCTGGGCTTGAGACTATAACGCCCTCCGACGGCGCCGACACGATCGTGATCGCCGGAATGGGCGGCGAGACGATCGCGGCGATTTTAGAAAATTCTCCGAGCGTTGTGAGCCGCGCGGAGCTTATCATAGTTCAGCCCATGTCGTCCGCGCCGGAGCTCAGGGATTATATTTACGGGCGCGGCTTTAAAAACATCCGCGAATGCCTCGCCGAAGAGGGAGACAAGATATATAACATTATTTCCATGTCGCCCGGGAGCGAAAAGCACAAGCCGCTCGCGCCGCACGAGCGCCTCGCGGGAAGGGATCTGCTTGAGCGCAGGCCAGAGCATTTCGACAAATATATTAAAAATCTGACAAACGCGCTAAGCGCCAAAGCGGACGGTCTCGCCCGCTCGGCCTCGCCCGAGGCGCGGGCCGAGCTTGAACGCACCCGCGGGATCATCGCGGCGCTTAGCGAACAAACAAAAGAAATTAAGGAGTGATTTTATGCGTGTTACCGTTAAACAAATAGCCGACCATATCGAGCGTCTGGCCCCGCTCGGGCTGGCCGAGCCGTGGGACAATCCGGGCCTTATGGTCGGGGACATGGACAAGGAGGTAAGCTCGGTCTATATCGCGCTTGACGGCACCAGCCGAAACGTCCGCGAGGCGATCGCCCTGGGCGCGGATATAATAATAACCCACCATCCGCTGATTTTCACATCCGTAAGCCGCGTGATCGAGCAGGACGTCACGGGCAGCGTGATCATAAATCTGATAAAAAACGACATCGCGCTGTACAGCGCCCACACCAATTTTGACATCGCCGACGGAGGCATGAACGACATTCTCTGTGACAAGCTCGACATTGTGGACACCCGTCATTTTGACGACCTTGAATGTGTTGACGGAAGCGGAAAGCCGCTTGACAACATAGGCCGCGTCGGAAGGCTTGACACGCCGACCGAAATGGCGGACTACGTTGACTATGTGAAAAACGTTCTCGGCTGCGCCGCGATCTCATACACAGGCGATCCGTCGGACGTTATAACCACAGCGGCAGTGTGCAGCGGCAGCGGCGGCGACTTGATCTACTGCGCCTACAACGCGGGCGCCGACGTTTACATTACCTCGGAAATAAAGCACCACGAGGCCCAGCTTGCGCTTGAGCTCGGAATAAACCTGATCGACGCGGGACATTTTGAGACCGAAAACATAATCCGCGATTTCATGGAGGAATATTTAAAAGAAGAATTCCCCGACTTAATAATACACAAATCCTCTGCCGAACCATATAAAAAAAGATAAAAGCAAGATCCGCGGCGGCGCCGCGGATCTTTAATTATGCAGTCTTATTTTATCAAATCCTCGATTGTAACGTCAAGGGCTTCGGCTAAGGCGGCAAGCTCAATATCCGTCACAAATCGTTTGCCGCACTCAATACGCTGTACAGCGTTTTTATCAAGATCAATACCCGATAACTGCAGTTTATCGGCAAGCGCCCTCTGCGACATTTTCGGCAAGATCCTCGCTCTAAACCTTGCCACATTTTCACCGCATAAATTGAGCTTTACGTTATCCGCTTTATTTTTAAACATAACAACACCTTCTTTTTGACATTCAGTGCTTGTCATATCAAATATTTTATGATATAATCAGAGAGAATATGACATTTACTAAATGTCATAATTAGAAAGGAGTTTATTTTAAATTATTTTTTTCATATAGAATATCAGAAATAACCCCGCCGATACAGGCGGGTCTGCTTTATATCAATCCTTTTGGAGGGGGCACCGTCTTTGCGGGAACGTCCAAAATATGCCCGGCCAAGGCGGGGAGCTTTTGTTTTATCTCATCGGCTATAAACGAGGCGTACACAAAAGAGCCATAGCGGTTCTGGTGGGTGTTGTCGGTCTCTGCGAAGGTTCCGCTCTCCATGATCTCATCATAATCCCCGGGCCAGCGTTTGGGTCTGCCGAAGCGTGCCTCTCCTATGGTTTTGCCTTCCTCATCTTTGATCGACTGGAGATATTTGAACTTTTCCTCGCCGAGCCCGTCAATATACGCTTTCGCCCTGTCAAACAGCTCGATCAGCGGAACGTCTTCCTCCTCCGCCGCTTGACGCATGGCTCGGACATAGGCGTAATCACCGAATTTATCGCTGCCGCCGTGGTTTCCGGGGACTGAGGCGATTTTTCCGTTCTTAAAATATCCTCTGGGCGGCGGGGTCACAAGCACGGGGTTCGCGCCCTTTTCCTTTATCTTTCTTATGTAGAATTTTAAAAAGCCTTTATAGGTGGCTCCGCAGTCAAACGCGTAGGGTGTTCCGCCCTCCGGAAGCACGCTCGGGTAGACGCCGTCGCGATCGGGCTCGCCGAGCGGCGTGTGGCGGAGTTCGCGCTTCTCGCCCCTCGCGGAGTCATCGTCATTATGGCAAAACTCGATCAGCGCGAAATCCCCTTTCCCGATAAGGTTCAGGCACGGTCCGACACCATAAGGGAACATATCCTTTGTAAACCTTCCGTTGTCGATAAATCTTCCGTCGTTTAAATAGCTGCGGGTGCTTTTTCCGCCCTCGGCACATGAGATCACATTGATGCCGCCGTCAAAAAAGCAGCCCAGATGGTCGCCCCATCCGCCGATAATGTTCTCGGAGTCGCCGCCGTAAGCCGTCACGATCGAGTCTCCGAGCAAATAAACGTTGATCATATTCCCTCCTCAAATTTTCGCCCGCAGCGCGCGGGCTTTTCTTTCGGTAATTATAAAATAAGTCAAACACAGAATGATCTGAACCACGGTCGAGCACGGCGTCGCGAGGCCGATATAAAACAGAGACACACCCGCTATCCGACTCACAAAATACGAGACGGGGATACGGACGCAGAACGCGCCCGCCACGCCTTGGAGCATGTTGAACATCGTCCGCCCGCAGCCGTTGAAATAGCCGCTGAAGCAGAACAGGAACGACGTCAATATACAGTCAAAAGAATACGCCTTAAGATAGCTCGCTGCGGCCGACACGACTTTGGGGTCGCTTGTGAATATCGTTGACAGAACATCCCCCTGAAAAAAGGATATGTAAAACATCACAACGCCAACCGCCAATGACGACAAAATCCCGCAGAGCAGCGCTCTTTTGGCGCGGTCATACTTCTCGGCGCCTATGTTCTGCGCCACAAACGCGGACATTGACTGCATATACGCCGACGGAACCAGCATGATAAACGCGCAAAGCTTTTCGGCCACGCCCACTCCGGCCGAGGCCACAAGGCCCAGAGAGTTCACAATGGCGAGGATAACCAGAAACGATATGCTGACCAGAAGGTCCTGCAGAGCGATCGGAACACCCAGAAACAATATCCGCTTTACTATCCTTTTCCGCAAACGAATATCGCGGCGGGCGAGCTTAAACGGCATTTTCATCCGCCGGATTATTACAAGCGACAGCAGGACGCTGACGCCCTGAGCCATAACGGTGGCAAGCGCCGCTCCCGCCACGCCCATTTTAAAGCCCGCGACAAAAACCAAATCGCCGATTATGTTAAACGCGCAGGCAATCGCCACGGTCATGAGCGGGATCTTTGAGTTGCCAACGCCGCGGAAAATGCTGCCCAGCAGGTTATAGGCAACGATAAAGATCATTCCTGCCGAGCACCAAAAAATATATGTCACGGTCAAATCAAAAGCCTCCGCGGGCGCGCGCATAAGCGCGGCCAGCGGGCGGGCGCAGGACAGCATGAGCGCCGTCGCCAAAACGGCGATAATCCCGAACAGCGCGATGCCGCTGCCTATCACTCTTCCGGCCTCTTTGTTGTTGCCCTCGCCTATTCTGTGGCCCGCGAGAACGGTTATTCCCATCGAAACGCCCTCGATCATAAAGGTTATCGTCTGCATGATCTGGCTGCCGGTGGAAACCGCCGAGACATCGGCGGGGACTCCGAAGCGGCCCACAACCAGCAGATCTATCGCGCCGTACATCGCTTGAAGGAAAAGCGCCAGCAGCATCGGCAGCGCGAAGCCTATAAGCTGACGAAGGATTTTCCCCTCGGTGAAATTTTTGTTCATAAATCCTCCGAAATTCTATGCCGCATACCGTTAATTAAACTTCCGATAAGCTGATAATCGCAGTAAACGTCTCAAAAACGATCGAGCGCAACCACCGCGCTGTCGCTCTTATTCAACGCTTACGCCGACGTTGTCGAGATACATCTCAAAGCCGCCGCGCCGCTCAAAATGGAGCTGGCTGACCGCCACGCTTGTGTCAAAGTCAAACGTGAGGTCGAATATCGAGGCGCCCGTCTCATACTTTCCGGTTGACGAGTTATATTCGGTATAGGGTTTAAACGAATACGTTCCTTTGCCGGTGTTATAGTCAAGAGTCATCTCGACCTTGTACCATTTTTCGATCTCATACTTTGCGTCGGACGTCGGTGTGAGTGTCGGATTTGACGGAGTATCATCATAGTCCTCGAAAAATCCCAGCGAATGCTGCGCGTAGACGCTCTTTATCTTGACCGTTTCGCCCGCGGCGTTTATGCCCTGCAGCATAAATCTCGCTCCCGCCATCGGGTCGACCCTCGGCGTGGTCCTGGTGAAGAAGTCCGCCGTCGCCTTGACAACGCCCGCGCTCTGAGGCTTGAAGTCTCTTGAGCATGGGCCCCAGAACAGAGCCGCGTCGCTTATGTTTCCGCCGAGAGGCGTTTCGGCCAGACTCTTGGGGCCGCTGCCCGACGGGAAGAACCATTCGGCATTGTCAAATGCCTCGTCATAGAACGGAACCGTGCCCTTCTCGGGAGGCTCGACATCTCTCTCGCCGTTTAATACCAAATTGCTGAACTTGGCGGTCGAGAAATACTCCTTCACAGAGACTCCGTTTGCCGAGTCGGTCGCAAGGCCCACATACATGGTTTCGGGCAGATTGTCATACTCGATCGTCACGGGCTGGCGGTCGTTGTCTGTCCAATCAATTCCCATGTTGGAAACGCTGAACGTCAAACTGTTGCCCTTTCTTTCGATCCTCATGTATTTCGGCATGCTCTTGCTGTGCTTGTCGTCGGAATTGTCAACTGCGGCGCCGCTCTTGTCCTTGAAATATATTTCCTGCGCCGAGGCTTTCTCGGCCTTTCGGGTCAGAATTCTGGCGTTCTCGCCGTTCTTTACCCAGCCGTCGCCTATCATAGCCATTATGTCGCCTTGATTCATTCCCGAGCGCACCATGAGTCCGCTCACCTGCTGGTTCTCAAACTTGGGTATCTCCTCGACCCTTACGGTCACGTCAAAATCGCCGTTGACCTCTTTATACATAAATCCGCAGCTGTCGCTTGAATCGGTGGTGAGCCTTCCGGAGCCGTATATCGTGTAAACGCCCTTTTCGTCCATCGAGGCGCCGCCTTTGCCGGCATATCCGGTGTAGCCGCTTTCTTTTATTTCCTCAAATGAATAGCTGCCCGGGGCCGCCGCCGACTTGACATACACGATTGAAGTCGTGCTCTGGGTCTTTTCGCCGCGGGTGTTTATCGCGCGGCAGGTAAGATAATGGGTTCCGGCGGCGAGAGTGATCTCGTCGTCGATCGCAGAGCCGTCATAATCACCGATCTTGGCGTTGCGGTCATACAGCTCCATTTTGGTTACATCGTTTCCGCCCCGCGCGATCGCCGTCGCCTTATATCTCAGCGGCTCGCCCTCGGTGATGACCGTCCATTCGCCGTTGTCGACCTCCATGCCTTCTATGTTATCGGTGAGCGCCGCGATCGCGGGCGACTGCACAACAATATTGGCGTTGGTCGGCGGAGTCTTGCTCATCTCCTCGGTCAGGTAGTTGACATATTCCTCGATAACGGTGTAGCCGCTGTCCGTGATGTCGGTCTCGGCCATTCCGGTATAGCCGTTATTATTCAGCCAATCGGCGGGTATCTCAAATTTCCTCGTCTCGGACTCTACGGGTATCAAGCCGCCGACCTCTCCCGCGTTGTTGATAACTCTGCCCGTGCCGTTTATAACGTCGTTAACCACTCTGGCGTCGTTCGCGTCACGCCTGGGCAGGGTCGCTCCCGCGGTGCTCAGAACACGGTCGAGGGCCTCCTCGGCCGAGGTCTGGCGGTATTTGTAATAGCCCATGTCGATCTCGCTGTCGGCGAAATCCGCGCCGATGTAATTGTTTACTATGCTGTTGTTCTTGTAGTCGCTGACCGTTCCCATACCGTCGATATAGTTATCCTCGAAATAGAACACCGATTTTCTGTCGGCAGCGGTCAGGGGCTCGGTCACGTCGAACACCCTTGTTTTGAGCATCGCTCTGGTGGACGGGCCAGACTTGTAATAGTTTCCTACCCAGTTCACGTTTGAAGGGTTCCTCTGGTCGGCTGTCGATTTCTCATTGGCGCTCGAATACGGCTCGGCGCCGTAGGCCGAGTTGGTCTGGCCCCAGTTGTATATTACGTTATTGCTGACGTCTGTGGCGACAAGCTGGCGGTCAAGACGGGGGCTGCGGCTGTCGTGATGGGCCAGGAGGTTGTTCAGATAGCTGGCGTAGGTGCCGCCCCAGATCGCGCCGTAGCCGTGCGCGCCCTTGGTGTGGTTGCTCATGCGCAGGCTCTCGCTTCCGATCGTGTTCTGGATCGTCAGATGATTTCCCACGGGCTTGTCGGGTTTCGCGTCTTGAGCCGCACCCGCGTAAAGCGTCAGCAGCTCGTCAACGCACCACGAGGTGCTGACATGGTCAAAAATTATATCGGTTCCGTATCTGCCGCCTATTCCGTCGGGTTCAAGCCCGTTTTTATCGGTGGGGCGCACCTTTAAGCATCTTATTATTATATTCTTAACTCCGTCGCCTGTTACGATCGAACCGCCGCTGACGGTCACGCCGTCGCCGGGCGCGGTCTGGCCCAGAACAGTGACGTTATCCCTGTTCATATTTATATCACTTTTGAGCTCGATCGTGCCGCTTATGTCAAACACCACGATCCTGCCGGATCTTGAGACCGCGTCGCGCAGGCTTCCTGTGCCCGAGTCGTCCAATTTGGTCACATGATAGACCTCAAGCTTGCCGCCGGGCAGCGCGCCCCTGGCTCCGGGAGAAAATTTTCCGCCGCCCTCGGCACCCGGGAACGCGGGCAGCAGATCGGGCAGCGCGTCGGTCACGTCGCCGTAAGGCTCTATGCTGCTCTCGGACCAAAGGTAGCACCTGATGTCGGTATACTCCTTGTCAAACTCGACTCTCGCCTCGGCGCTTCCGCTTCCCGGCGAAATCGTTTGAGTTTCGGCGTCCGCAACGACCCCGTCCTCGTACGCGGCCGCAATAAACAGAACGTTCTCGCCGCTTTCGTTGACGATCTCCGCAGTGACCGTTTTTCCGCCGCTTATCACCGGATCTTTCGCGTAATACGCCGCGCCGCCTGTTTCTCCCTCGGCGATAACGGCGGCGGTCAGTGAAAACGCAAAAAGCATAGCCACCATACAAGCGCATAGTATTCTTTTAAATCCTGTGCAATGTCTCATGTTTAAACCCCCTTAAAAGTTATATATTGAATATTATAACATATAATTTTCGTAATTTAAAGCCCTAAAAGCAAAAAAAGCGCGTTTCGCGCTTTTTATTGTGTGATTATTTTTTTGATCTGCGCCTCGCGGATCGCAGCGAAGCGGTTCTTGACGTTCATTTTGCCGTAAATGTTGGTTAAATGAAACTTCACGGTGCGCAGAGATATATTCATTATTTTGCCTATTTCCTCGTTTGAAAGCCCGTCGCACAATAATTTCAGCACCATGCGTTCGGTCCCGCTCAGGTTATAATCTATCTTGGTCACGGGCTGTAAATATTTCGGATAAAGCACCGCCTGCCTTTTGGTACACTCGAGCAGCGACTTTTTGAACTGCTTATTGATGTCGGCTTTTGTGGCGCGCAGCAAATCCAGGACCGCCATGCCGAAATTTGACAATATCCGCACGAAACGGTATTCCTCGCACATTTTCAGCGCCTCGGAAAAGGCCTCGTCCCACGACGCGTCGCCCAGACGCTTCAGGATCACCGCCCGCATTATCAGCGCCTCGATATGCATATATGGTCTGTCATACTCGGTAAAGTATTTGTCGCACCTGCCGAGCAGCGCCAACGCCTCGTCGTATTTCTCAAGCGCGGTGTATACCCTGACCTTTGTCATGTAGCGGTAACGATAATTGATGCAGAACGGCTCAAGCTCGTCGGGCGCCTCGTTTTTGAGCCAGTTCATCATGGGCTCGTCCTCTCCGGAAAGCATACGGATATTCGTCAGAAACGCGCTCATGTTTTTTCTGATCTCCGCCGTTTTTGGTATTTTTTTTTCAAATCTGTCAATCAGGTCAAGCGCGTCGTTTAAGTTTCCGCGGATCATGCGTATCTTGGCCATGACCGCCAGGGCCGCAAACTGCAGCTGGATATTCCCGCATTTTTCCGCGTCATAAAATCCGCGGCTGAGATAGGTCAGCTCCTCGGTGAAATTGTCGTCGGCGTTATGCAGGAACAGACTTTCACCGATACCTATGTCCGGGAGGCCCAGCGCGGTTTTTCCGACCACCGTCTGGAGGGGCATGCGCATGGTTTTATACAGGAACTTGTCCGATTTTGTCCACTCGCTGAAATCCTTGCCTCCGTTCACAAGACCGGGCATATCTCCGGTAACGCTCATGGTGTTTAGGCTCATATCGCGGCTGGAAATGATCGCCGCCAGGCTCTTTACGATCTTGACGATGCTGTTTGCGCCGCGGTGCGGAAGCGAAATAGTGAGATAGGCTATCTCCTCGCGCGCCCGCTTTTTCAGGGCCGCGTCGCTTTTTTCATCATTTTCGATGCCGACCAGCATGTCAAAATACCGCTCACTCTCATCCACATTGCACATGCCGGAATAGATCATCGAAATCATACTGATAAGCTCGGGATACTGCGCCACCGTCTCGTCGGGAAGGGCGAAAAAGTATTCGCGCAGATCATAAAAGAAGCTCATGCTTGAGCAGCTTCGCGTGCTCTTTAAAAGCAGCTCGGCGATCTTTCGGGTGTTCCCCGCCATTTTGTAAAATCTGAGCGCGCTTTTTATATCGTCATGAAGCGTATAATAGAGCGCCGAGATCTCGTACTGTCTCGCCAGCGCGTCACCGCTGAGCTCTGTTTTCTGCTTCCACTTCAGATACGGAGCGGCGTATTTGTTGAAAATAAACTTATCGGGAGGGATGTAGCTCAAAAAGCAGCTTAAATTAAGAGCCCGCTCAAGCCACGGTTTTATGTCGGTGTTTCCGCAAAGCATCTGCGCGTGGGCAAGAGTGAACTCTTCAATATGCGACACATTCAAAAGTATCTCCTGCACTTCGGGCGGAAGCTCAGAAAAGAACGCGTGATCCGCATACTGATATATGTCAAGGCTAATCAGTTGTTTCTGCTCTTCCGTAAATCCCGCGCTGAAGTTTCCGCCCTTTTCGAACAAGAACACCGGGCCGAGTATCCACCCGCCGGTGAACTCGCGAATCTCGTGCAGGGTATTTGGGGTTAAATCAAGGCGGTACAATCTTGCCAAAGCGTTCAGCTCGTCGTCATCGCAAGCAAAGAGCGTCTCATCGTAAACCACGAGCTGTCGGGTGCTGTAAAACGCTTTTAGGTATGGTGGAAGCGAAGCGCGCCCGGTAATGTAAAACGTCGCGTTGGGGGACGATGATGATATAAGCGCGGATATTTCACCGCCCTTAGAGTATGCCAGATGTACATCATCGATCACGATATGCTCCGCGCCTCCGTTCACGGCGCTTAGCGCCGCGTCGCGCCAGCCGCTTTCGCGGGCGGAAACATAACAATAATGATAATTGTTCGAGTCAAGATACTGCCTGACGGCAGTTGTCTTTCCCCAACCCATATGCGCTCCGAAATACACTATTTTTTTGTTCCTGAGCTCTTTGTTCAGCTTATTTATAAGGCGCGTTCTGACAATCAGTTTGCCGCCAGCCATATTTGTACCCCCTCAATAATATTATAACACAACAAAATACGACAGTCACCGTACCAAAGTACAGTTCATTCGCCGCTCAATCTTTGATCAGGCGGCTTATGTTCCTGCGGTACTCGCCGGGCGTCTGTCCGTATGCCGCCTTGAACATCCGGTTAAACGTCCTCGGGCTGTCAAAACCCGCCTGCTGGCTTATCGAGGTGAAGCTCTCGTTGGTGGAGCGTATAAGCCCGGCGGCGTACTCGGCGCGGATAAGGCCGAGATAGCTCCTGAAATTCATCTTGAACTTCGTTGTAAAAATAGATGATATATAGCACTCGCTCACATTAAAATGCTCCGCCAGAGAGCGGCGAGTCAGCGGCTCCGCGAAATTCTGCTCGATATATTTGACGATCTTATACGTCAGATCGGTGACGGGGCCGGACGACTTGCGGCTTAAGGTAAAGGCCTTGAGCGTGTATGACATTATGACGCACGCCCACGAAAACATGATCTCAAAGTCCTCGCCGGGCCTTATGCTGTTCAAAGCGCGGCGGAAATCCTCGCCGACCGCGCTTTTGTCCGCCAACGGACTGTCGGCTCTGAAATCCCTGAGATCGGGAAACAGCCCGCCGAAAAGCTTGGGCGCGCACATCAAAATCAGGACCTCTGTTTCTTTTTTGTCTGAATTTTCCGATGCGAAAAACGAGTGCACCGTGTCGGGAAAGACGGCGGCAAGGCAGCCCGGATCGATCTCGTAATCAACATTTTCAACGCGGATGTGCTGAACTCCCTTATACACATAAATTATTTCCACATATTCGTGCATATGCTCGGGATAACTCAGCTCATAATTGTTGCGTTTGACGGTCAAATCGGTTTCTCTTATCTCATAAATGGGCAGCAACTCGTTTTCACTCCTCTTACTCAACTTTTTGTCTCATTTTATCTACTTTATGACTTTAATTATAGCAGGATTTGTGGTATATTTCAAGTAGGAAATTATAAATTCACAGTTAATTTTCAAATAAGGAGGAAAAATCATGAAAGTACGGAAAACAATCTCAGCGTTAGCGGCGGCTGCAATGCTGCTGACCTGCGCTCCGAACGCGGCTGTTCTGGCGGCGACGGACGACAGCGCGCAGCCGGAACAGGCGCAAACCGGGCAGACACAGACGGTTCAGCCCGAGGCACCCGAAGCCCAGGCTGCGGCCGATCCGCTGCCCTATCAGGACGAGTCGCTCAGCTTTGAGGAAAGAGCCGCCGATCTGGTTGCCCGCATGACTCTTGAGGAAAAAGCGGCGCAGACCGCGGCCAAGAGCACGCCCGGCATCAGCCGTCTGGGCGTTCACAATTACTACTACTGGCGCGAGGGCATCCACGGCGTTGCCCGTCAGGGAGGCGCCACAAGCTTCCCCTCGAGCCTCGCCATGTCAAACACATGGGACCCCGAGCTGATGCAGGCCGCCATGGACATCACATCCACCGAGGCGAGAGGCAAAAACAACAAGTATGACTTAAACTACTGGAACCCCACTATCAACATGGCGCGCGACCCGCGCTGGGGCAGAAACGAGGAGACCTACGGCGAGGACCCGTATCTGACGGCCCGGATCGGCGGCGCGGCGGCCCGCGGCATGGAGGGCACCGACGAAAAATACAAAAAGACAATAACCACCCTCAAGCACTACGCGGCCAACAACTGCGAGGGCGAGCGCCAGACCGGAACATCAATCATGAACGAGCGCACCATGCGCGAGTATTATTCAAGAGCGTTCCGCGACATCGTAAAAGACGTTGATCCCGGAGCGGCAATGAGTTCGTATAACGGAACCACTCTTTACAGAAACGGCGAGATACTCTCGTCAATGGACGGACAGAAGATCGACTATATCGCGTCAAGCGCCAACTCATATCTCTTAAACGACCTTTTAAGACGCACCTACGGCTTCGGCGGCTTTGTTGTCGGCGACTGCGGCGCCTGGGACAACGCGTACGGCAGAGCGCCTCTGCGTCAGAAGCTCTATCCCGACACAAAGCTTGACGATATCACCGCGGCCATGACGGTTTCCAAAATCGTAAACGCCGGCTCCAGCCTTGACTGCAACTCGGGCGGCAACGGCACAAGCCAGGTCCTCACCGCGGTTCAGCAGGGCCTGATCAGCGAGGACACGCTTGACGTTATGGTTTATGAGCTGTTCCTGCAGCGCATGAAAACAGGCGAGTTTGACAGCGATGTTGAATATCAGAAAATTTCTCCCGATCTTATAGAATGTGACGAGCATGTCGCCAAAGCCGAGGAAGCGGCCGAAGAGACATGGGTACTGCTCGAGAATAAAAACAACGCTCTTCCGCTTAAAAACAGCGTGTCGAATATCGCGGTTGTAGGAGGCCACGCGAACGAGGTCGTTCTCGGCGACTATTCGGCCGAAATGGATCAGATGAAATCCGAGCTTGTTAAGCCCATCGACGGAATAACAAGCGAGGTCAAAAAGATCAATCCGAACGCCAATGTAAATCTGATCGGAAACGTCAGCGACACCACTCCGCTGTTTAACATCAAAGGCATAACGCTTGTGAAAAGCGACGGAAAAACAACAAAGCTCGATCTGTCAACGGTGACGACCGCTCTTAACCTCAAAAAGGACGGCGGCGAGCTTAAGGATATAACAAAAGCCGCGGTAGCGGTTATCCCCGGGGTCGACTTCGGCGGAGTTTCGGAGATCCAAATCGAGGCCTCGTCACTGCCCGGAATGCCCAACGTGACTGTCGCGATAGGCTACGGCAATGCCTCGCAGAACGCGGCGAACGTTCAGATCCAAAGCACAGGCGGCGCGGACGACTACAAGACAAACACCGGTGTATATAACGGCGCTACCGGCGGATACACGGAAAAAGCCGATATGTATATCACGATCAACGCGAGCTCGGAATTCTCGGTTGAGAATTACAAGACCTCGCTTGACGCCGCGGATTACATAATCGCCTACGGCGGCACGACCACCGCGGATTCGAGCGAGTCAAACGACAGAGCCTCGATAAACCTTCCCGCGAGCGAGTCGCACGTTCAGCAGATCTGCGACGCTTATCCCGATAAGACGATCGTTGTTTTGCAGACGGTCGGTCAGGTAAACGTTGAGGACTTTAAGGACAAATGCGCCGCAATGCTCTGGACGTCATACAACGGCCAGAAGCAGGGCGAGGCTCTGGGCAAGGTGCTGACAGGCGCGGTAAACCCCTCGGGCAAGCTCTCGACGACATGGTACCCCAACGCCGACCTCGGCAAGATGCCGATAGGCTCGCAAAAGCAGAAAATCGACGGCGTGGAATACAATTTCACAAACTATGAGCTCTCGTCGGATATCAACAACAAGGACGCCGACTATCCGGGCAGAACCTACCAGTACTATAACGGAACACCCGTTTATCCGTTCGGCTACGGCAAGAGCTATACCACATTTGAATATTCAAACGTTAAGATCGACAAAGCGTCGGCAGACGCCAACGACACCGTGACGATCACCGCCGACGTCAAGAACACAGGCAGCACGGCGGGAACCGAGGTAGCTCAGCTCTATATCACGATTCCCGGCGCGGATGGCAAGACTCTGCCCTTAAAGCAGCTCAAGGGCTTTGAGAGACTGACCTTAAATCCCGGCGAAACCAAGACCGCTACATTCATCCTTGATCTTTCGGACGTGTTCTTCTTTGACGAGACAAAGCAGCAGAACTACGTTATCCCCGGCGAGTACACCGCTAAAGTCGGCGGAAGCTCGGCGGACGCCGAAAGCCACACCGTGAAGTTCAGCGTAAGCGGCGACATCGCCGAGACGATCGACAGCGTTTACGCCATTCCCTCGGGTATTAAAGTATACTACACCGACGGAACGGCCGAGATCGACTCTTCCAATCCTTACACAATATCATCGGCGGAACCCGCGGACGGAAAGCTCAGCGTTTCCTATTCAAAGAAGGACGGAGCTCCCGAAACGGCGACGCTCTTTGCTGCTGCGTACACCGACTCGTCCGAACAGATCATGACAGCTTATGACTCCGTTCCGATCGACGGCAGCGGAACTCAGACTCTCAACGTAAGCAAACAAAACGGCGGCGTTATCAAAGCGTTCATTTGGGACGGAACAGATAACATAACGCCTATTTCAAACGTATATTCCGACACCGTATATGTTCCCGCTAACACTTTGACAGCGGGCGCGAGCGTGACGCTTAAAAATGATAAGATCGTAACCGATTTCGCGGCTAACGGAATAAGCGTAAAATATTCAAGCAGCAACACAAATGTCGCAAACGTTGACGAAAGCGGAAACGTTACCGCGGGCGTGATCAACGGCACGTCCACGATCACCGTTACAGCCTCCAAGGCGGACGGCAGCAGCGCAAGCTTCTCGTTCCCGGTTGTATCGCAATACCGCGAGGGAATAGATCCGGCGAAAAAGGCCGAATACCTCGCCCGTCTTGACGCGGCATACGCCGATTGTCCCGAGATCGCCTATACTCCCGAGAACTGGGCAGAGCTTGAAAGCATTTACACCACTTTCCGCGCCGTGCTTGAGGCGTCGCTTCTGGACAACGGTCTGGAGCTGGCCCTCAATGACACAATAGCCGCGATGCAGGCTGTTCCGAAAATCGAGCTCGCGGATGAATACACCGTACGCTCGGTTAACCCGAACATAATATCCGGCGGCGTGATCAACTATAACGCGGACGGAATAGGCACTGTTACGGCCACGACGACGACAATAGACGGCACGATCAGCGAGAGCAATCCCGCGAAATTTGCTATGGAAGCCGCGTCGGGCGACAGCGCCGTATCGGGCGACCTTGTTTGGTCGATCGAGAGACTGGACGGATCATCCAGAAAGAACGCTGAAATTAATTTGACAACCGGCGAAGTAACGCTTTACACCAACGGAATTTATAAGATAACGGCAAGCGATTATACCAACAAGAAGCGCGGCTCGGCAATCGTTTACGCCAACCTCCAGATAGAAGGCGAAAACGCGGACGACGGCGCGGGCGCAAAGCTTAACGATGTTAAGGACGGCGCTTCAAACAACGGACTCAACGCGGGCAACACGGCGGCAAAATGGCTGAGATTTGACGGCGTCAAGCTCGACAGACTGACCGCGGTCAAGCTCAGAGTTTCCAAGGAGTCGGGCGACAGCAACATCAATGTTTCGCTGCTTCCGAACAGCGACTGGACGATAGCCTCCGCCACGGCTCAGGCCACCGGAGCATGGACCAACTGGATCGAGGTTACGGCTGACGTCAACCGCTGCGAGCTCGCCAAAAAGTCGCTTGACGAAAACGGCTGTGGCTCGATCTACGTTCAGACCAACTCCGCTAACCTTGACTACATCTCTCTTGAATACAACAACGACACGATCGATCCCGTGGCTCTGGCAAACGGCACGATAGCGGTAAACACAAGCCTCGCGTCCGGCACGATAACTCTCGCGGTCGGCGGCGAGCAGAAGGGCACAGCCGAGATCACGGCGCCCGGAACATATAAGTTTGACGGATTTAAAGACGGAGACGAGGTCAACATTTCGATTGGCGGCGAGAGCAAGACCATCACATATAACACGCCGAAACCAAGAGACATATACGTATACAACTTCAGCGACTCGGCATTCGACTCGTTCTTTGACACGGCCGAGGGAGCGAAGCTCTCAAGCGGTCTCGGAATGGACGGAGACGGCGGCTGGCAGACCGACAAGGGCGGCAGCTTTAAATACAACGACAGAACCTATAACTTTACGCGCAGCTTAAAGGGCGGCAAAGGCCAGGAAGGCGCGAGAAGAGTTTGGTTCACGCCCGAGGCCGACGGCGTTGTTACCGCGGTGTTTAAGGCGAGCGATGACAGATGCATGAACATTGAGCAGGACGGCAGAGTTGTGACCAAGTACGGAGACAACACCATATGCGGCGTTCAGATGAACGTAAAAGGCGGCATTCCCGTATACGTTTACGGCGGCGGCTCCAACAAGAACCTCTACGCGGTTCTGTTCGAAGCGGGCAAAACCGGAGAGGAACCCTCGGGCGATGCCAAGCCCACGGAAGCGCCTCAAGCCACTCCTCAGGTATTCGACCCGTTTGACCCGGCCGACATTATAACCCAGTATGACGTGCAGTTTGAGGACTTCACCAAAGTTTGGGGAACCGGCACAAAAGGCACAAGCAAGACCGGCAGCACAATAGTTGAAAACACAAGCAACAATGACGTTTACTACTTCGGCGAACGCGAATTTGACAATTTGGCCGAGATCAACCTGAACGCGGCGATCAGAAACGACGCGGGAACCGCGACCGCGGAATTCTTCGCGGCCGATGTTGCCGGCATGAACATAGACTCCGCAAGCGTATCCGACATAAACAAGCTCTTGACCGCGGAAAACAGCCTCGGAAAAGTGACGCTTGTCGCGGGCAAGAATTGGGACACCTACTTCGATCATCCGATAAGATTCAACAGCAGCGGCAATAAAGGCCTGTTCGTAAAGCTCAACACAACCGGAAAATTCTGCGGCAACCTTGACTTTATGCACTTTACCTACGCGAAGGCGAAATCGGCTTCGGCCGACGCCGCCGCGCTGACCGCGGAGAACGATCTTGCCGAGATAAGCGCCCAAGGCAGCGTGGTTACATCTCGGGTCAAATCAAGCGGCGAGGTAAACAGCATAGATTACAACGAGGAATACGGCGACGACGTTACCTTTGAAAAGCTGATCAATTGGAACGGCATGGTGACCGCTCTGGCGCAGGAAAATAACGCGGACGCTTCAAAACTGCTGACCAGCGCTATGGGCTCTGTGTGGATCAACGCGACACCCGACAGCTACGCCGAAAAGGATGAGGGCGCGCCCTCATCCCCGGTTATCAACGATATAGCGGCCGATGGCGATCAGCTTTACGCGGGCTGCGACGAGGGTTACATGATAACCATGAACCCCTGCTCCAAGTGCTCGACGATCAAAAAGGTATGCGATTTTGACATCAAAGAGTTAGGCAGCGACGGCAAGACGCTTTATCTGAGCGGAGACGGCGAAAACGCCGAGATCGCGATCGCTGACGCGCGGCAGGAGAACATCAAGGCCGACGCGGCCAAAGAGCTTATCGCAGCGGGCGCCCTGCCGGTTGACGTGAGATCGGCCGAGGAATACGCCGAGGACAGCATAGACGGCTCGCTTAACGTGCCGGTCGATGAGTTCGAGCAGTGGCTCGGCACACAGGACAAAAACGAGACGATCATCGTTTACTGCGCATCCGGCAACCGCGCCGGCAAAGCGGCCGAGATCGCCAAAGAGCAGGGCTTTAAGAACATCTACAACGCCGGCTCGATCAACGACCTTAAATAAAATCGAGGGGCTCCGCCCCTCGGCTTACCCAAACCGAAAAAAATTAATTAATATAATTTCTTCCCAATTAAAAAGGCCTTCCTGAATTGACAGGAAGGTCTTTTAACGTAGGGACTAGAGAATAGGAACTAGGGCCTAGGGGCGGATTATCCGCCCGTCAAGTTCCCTAATTCGTAGGGGACGGCGCCCTCGACGTCCCGCCGGCCGGATGTGGGCATCCGGCCCTACAACGCTGGGTGAGGCAGACCGGGCGGATAATATCCGCCCCTACGGATCAGGCGCGTTAACCGCCTGATGGACGGACGACTCCGGCCGCCCGAAAGGCTCCCCTTCCTTTAGGAGGGGGAGCTGTCAGCGAAGCTGACTGAGAGGGAGGCCTATTCCCTATTCGCTAATAACTAATCACTATGTTGTCTTTACTTGTGGCGGCTATTATATTTGTTGAATGTGTGTTTTGGATCACCGCGCTGTCGGCGGTGAAGCTGCCGGGGCTTGTGACTCTGGCGTAATAGCTGCAGGTGTCCTTGTTGTTTTTGTCGGGATAGGCGTAGAGCCGCACCTGCTGGCCGCCGCCATAGAAGAACATAAATGAGCCCGTATCGCGCCTGCCGTTTAAGATCGGGGTCAGGCCCGAGGGCAGATAATCGGTGATAACATATCCGCCGTCGGGAGCCGCCTCGCTGAACTCAACGTTAAACGTGACCTTTACTATGTCGTTTTCGTTAAACGCGTTGGTTATCTCTCCGCTTGCGGAATTTGAATATACCCTCTCAACGCTCACATCGGGGCTTAAGGTCTCGTCAATATTCATCTTGACCCGGGACACCGAGAGCATCCTGATCGACTCCGAGGCGCTGAGCACTTTGAACTCCGGCAGGAACGCCGCGGGAACCGTGACCGTGTGGCAGCCTCCACCACTAAGCTCGGTTTCAAAGGTCTGGCCGTAAAGCTGATACGAAACGCTTCCGCTCTCGGCGGGCAGAGTCTCGACCGCCGCCGCGATATACGCGAGGCGCTCAATGTTGATCAATATATCGTCGGTCGAGTTCGCGGCGGTATAGCCGTAGAGCTTCGCGGCGCCGTCTATTCCCAGACGCAGGGCGACAAGCGCGCCAACCGCAGTGCTCTCCAAAATCTCATCCGCTGTTTCGCCACCCCTTATCCTCATCATTGTGCCGTAGTCCTCGATAAGGCCCGCGGCCTCAACACGGCTTTCAAATATCTCGGCGGCCTTGTCAAGCTCGCCGAGCTCGCAGTACGCGAGCGCCAGATACAAATACTCAACGGCGCTCAGGTTGTCAGCCGCGGACATCGCCTCGATCTCGTCAAGCACCGGCTCGCGCAGGACAGCGCGCGAATACAGGACCTTCGCGTTTCCCTCGATCGAGCCCAGATATTCGCAGAGCCTGTCGCGGTCAATATGCTCCTCAATATACGGCGTCAGCATCGCGGTAAGCTCGGGCTCGCTTTCGCCGTAGGGCAGCAGCTTGATCCCGCCGTCCTCGCTCTGATAAGCGCTCCAGTCGGTATCGGGGATCTCGCACTCGTACTCGTAATATTTGTTAAGCAGCTCAAGCGCCTTGGTCATAGAAACCCGCTGATCAAGTCTGTCGCCGCAAAGGTAGCGCATATAATAAATATCGTTCAGCAGCGAGGCGCGGCTCTCGTCCGAGAAAATGACTTTGACGCTTCTGTCGGATTGAGGTATGATCGGCTCGTATGGTGACGAGTATTCAATCGCCTGCTCGGTCATGTTATAGGTGTCAACCACCTCAAACGCGGTCTGAACACTGTCGACGGCCGCGCCGTTTACCTCGGCTGAGATTATCAGCGCGCGCTGGCCCAAAGTCCCGTCCATGCTCAGCGGAATATACACGCGCTCAAACGGTTTGCCTTGGGCCGTCGAATATTGAACGCCGTCATAGGCCGTGAACACTACATCCTCGTCACCGCCGAGCGCGCTGCCGTACAGGCTGACGCCGATCATGGGAGAGTCGCCAGCCATGTAGGTTTTGCTCATCGTGTAGCTGATAAACGCGGGCATCGTCACCTTTATCGCGCGCGAGTCGTTGCCCGCCGCCATATCGTCCGTCACAGCCGACACCGTAGCGCGCCACGACGTTATGTTATCGGGCAGTGTGAACGACGCCGAGGCGGTCCCGCTCTCGTCGGTCTTAAGGCTTATAAACGACGCGGTATCTTTAAAATCCGAGCGGACGCGCGCCGCGTCACGGCTCGACGCCGAGTCGTTTGAGCCTCCTCCGCCCGTGGCGAACGTTGCCTCCGCCGCCATGGGCGACTCGTATTTGAGCATTTGGTGCGAGACGTAGACCTCGCTCAGCGTTGAATAAAACTTTCCATAAAGCTGCTCGAGCGTGTTCGGAACATAGTCCGAAAGCTCAAACAGCGCCTCGTCAACAACGCTGATATTAACGTTCGCCACGGCGGGCGTTCCGTCGGGCCCGAAGACCTTGACCGTGATCCCGCAGCTCTCACCTGGGGCATACTCCTCTTTATCTGTGGATATTTCAAAGCTCATGCGGCTTTTTTCGGTGTCATACTCCGCCTCCGCGAAGCCTATATTCGTGTATCCGCTTTCGGGATCAAAAATCACGCAGTAAATATATATCTCGGGCAGACCGTCAAACACCGTGCCGTAATTGCCGCTTGTCGTCACGGCCGCGTCCTTTATGCCGCTGCAGTCCTTCAAGAACAGGAATCTGCCGTCGGGCGCAGACTCGCCGCCCTTTGTCACGCTGACGTTCACGCTCTCGCCGATGTCGTAGCTCTCCTTGTCGCAGCTTATGTCATATCCGTCGGGGCGATAACCGTATGAATACGGGCTGAAGCGGTGCTCGGTCGTCCTTATGTAGTTGTCGTTGTCAACATACGTTCCGCCGCGATTGTCGGCGCAGCTTATGTCAAGAGTGTAATACCCGCCCTTTCCCTCGTTTCTGTCGGGTTTAAACGAATACTCCGCGTTTCCCTCGCTGTCGGTGGTCAGGTCAAAGCTCGCTGCCGTGACCGTCTTTTCGTCATACTCATAAATCGGATAAGATTTTTTGTTTATATAGTCATATCCGGTCCCGGTCTGACGCTCCTCATAATAATTATATTTCAGTTCGCAGCGGATCGCGCGGCCCGCGTCGGGGCCCGAAATATAATCATCGCCGGTTATCCGCTCGCCCTCTCCGCCGTTTACCTTGTCAACCGTGAGCAGATCGGAGTGCAGGCTTATCACGCTTGTTCCGTCCTTGAACTCGCTCTTCACGCCGATCCCGATGTCATTAAGCAGGATCTCGGTCACAGCCGAGTCGGAAATATCGCCTAGCTCGGGCCTTTTCGCATAGGCCGACGCTCGATAGCTTGCTTTGTGATAACCCGCCTTATTGTCCTTCGTGAGAGTCGGAGTCACGCCGATCGACGCCTCGCCGAGCGCGTCGGTGACAAGCGTTTCGCTTTCGTCTGCGAAAAAAGCGTTTTCGGTCTTGAATTTCACATCAAGGGCGGGCACGGCGGTGCCGTCAAAGAACAGTGTCTTGACGCTGTAATTTATGCTGTCGCCGATAAAAATCGCCTTTTTGTCAGCCGTCAGCTCAAGCGTGTAATCGGGCTTTTGGTATTGGTCAACGTTAAAGTATTTAGAGCGTATAACATCCTCTCCGTTTTTGATCTGCAAAACGTAACCGCCGCTGTTTAAGTCCGGCAGCGGCAGGCTGCCGCTGAACACGCCGTCCTCGCAGTCCGCGCTGACCGTGACAAGAGGCGTGTTGCCGCCCGAATAATAACTGTTGTTGTAAACCTCGGCGATAACACTTTTCGGCTCCTCTCCCGCGATCGCCTTGACCGCGCCCCAGAAATACAATGTGTCGTCGGGCATATAAAGGTCACGGTCAAACTCCAGAGCCGAAAAATATTTGTTTTCTCTGTTATAAAAATCATAATTATAAACTCTGAAAACGGCGCTCTCTCCGTCCGCCTCCGCTTTGATCAGCCGAACTTCCTCATCCTCGGAGTCCGCGGCGGCAAGCCAAGCGAGGCCCGAGGCGTCGGAAACCGCCTCGCCCAAACCGTCAGAGCTGAAGCGAGCGCCCGCGCAGGGCCCGCCGCTGCTCACATTGTTCGTCCAGATAAGGTACCCGTCATTATCTTTTGTAATATACGCGCCGATGTCGGTCGACTGTATCAGCACGCGCTCGGTTTTGTCCTCCGCGCTGAGCTCGGCAAGATAAAATCCGTTCTCAAGGGCGCGCGGCAGATTTATGTAAGTCGCGCCGTAACGCTTTTCCCCGTTATCGGCCTTTTGCGAAAAGCTCATAAGCTCGGCTCCGCGCCTTTCCGAAAGCTGCGTCATGTTAATATCCTCGGCGAAATGCGCCTCCGCGTCTTCGGCGGAGACAGCGTAAACCTTCACCGCGATATCAATATCCTTTCCGTCCTCGCGGTGAGCGTAAACCGCCAGCACCGGCGCGGTATCGGTGGGAGCTTCAACATAATTTGAATAGGCCGAAAGATATACGCCGCTGTTCTTTTCTTCCTCTTCTCCCTCGGTGGTGAACGTGAAGCGGCAGGATTCTCCCAAAGTCTCGCCGCTTTGGCGGGCGATGTCCTTTGAAAGCTTAACGCTGTACTCGGCGGCGCGCTCAAGCGGCACGTCCGGCACAAACACGGCGGTTTTGTCGTGCTTCTCCCAATTTCCCGCAACATTCGGTTTTATTTCAAATCCGTTTTTTACCTGCTCTAAATCAAAATCATCGTGCGAAAACGCGATCTCAATTCCGGTGTTGACCGGAACGCCGTCCGCCATGCCGCCGGGCAGAGTGCTCTCAACGCGGAATTTCTCGGCGGTCTGGAACGTCCATACCGCGGGCTCCTCGCCCTCAAGCCTGAAGGTGTAAAGCTTGTTGTAGGTCAGAGGCGCGTCGGGCGTCACCAAAAAAGAGCCGTCTTCGTTCGGCGTGACCGTCGTTGTTATCGTGTCGTTAATCATGATCAACGGCTCCGCGCCCGCGCCGGTCAGTACATAGGCGCTGTCGGGCATAACTCCGGTCGAGTCATATGAGACGGGCGTGAGGCTCATGCCGCCTCGATACGCCGTCTCGACAGCGCCGACCGGAACAAAAACAGCGGCAATAAGCGCCGCGATCAATAAAACCGAAACAATTTTTTTCATATAATCGTCCTCCTATCCGTTTTAAAATGAAATACAATTGTCATCTATTATCTTAGACTTGATTATACCACAAAAAGTTGCAAAAATAATAAAAATTCCTGCACAAAAAACCATTATAAAATTTGTATATACTGCACAAAAAATTTCACGTGCGCCGCGTATTCCGACTATAAAAAACTGATCATCACATTGACAAATCCCATCAAAAAGCCCAGCAGGGCGCCCAGCCACACGATCGCGCTGAGCTCCTTTTTCATGACCGAGAACACGAGTTCCTCGAGCTTGCGCGCGTCATAGCCGTTTATCTTGTCCTCGACTATTTTGGCTATGTCAACAGCCGCCAGGATTTTCGGCAGATCGTTCTCGATTGTCCGTCTGTAAATATCGACGGCGGCCCGCTCAAGACGCGGCTTTTCGCTGTCCAGCCTTTCGCCGATGACCGAAAGCTTGGTGTCCATGATGCGGTCAACCTCGCCGCCCAGCGCCCCGCCGACGATCTCCTCGGAGTTTTCGGAAACCAGTCTGTCAATCGTTTTACCCAGCGGCTCGGCCATGCTTTCGTTCATGCTGTCGTCGATCATCTTCGCGAAAACCGCCTTCAGGCTGCCCGACTCGACGTACTTGTCGCGGGTCGAGGTTATGACCTTTTTTGCGATCTGCGCCCCGAAATTGAATTTTGATAAGCGGTCGTGAATAAGGCCCGTGATGTCGGCGGTCATGCGCTCGGCCATGCTGTCCACGAGCTCCTTGTCGGTCTTTTCGTAAAGCGACTCACGAAGCGTGTTTTTGCTGTTTTTCAACCGATCGACCGCTCCGCCGACCATGTTTTTGATCCCGCCGATAAGCTTGTCCGAGAGCAGAGTCTCGCGCAGGGTCGCGCCGCTTAAAAGCTCGCCGCTGATGACCTTGCCGATCGTGCCCGCTATTCTGCCCTTCTCCTTGGGAATAAGGCCGGGCGTGAACGGTATTTTGAAGCGGCCTATGTATTTCGCCTCATAGGGACGGAGCAGCATTTTAATCGCGATGCTGTTTGTAATATAACCGATTATCAGGCCCATGATCGGGCCCGCGATAAGCTGAATATTCATAGCGATACCTCACATTTTGCGGTTTTTTACAATTTTATCACAAAATACAAAGTTTATCAAGAAAAAGCTTGTAATATGAAAGTTGATATGCTATAATATGAAATTAGAAACAAAATATTACAAAATTCGCAAAAAAGGAGGGAAATTCATGGGTATCATTAAGGAATTTAAGGAGTTTATCGCTCAGGGCAACGTTATGGACCTGGCAGTCGGCGTTATAATCGGCGGAGCCTTCAAGACAATTGTTGACTCGCTGACCAATGACATCATCTCACCTATCCTCGGATTTGTCGGCGGCGTTGACTTCTCGGATCTGTCAGTGACGATCGCGGGCGTTGAGCTTAAATACGGCTCGTTCATAACCGCGGTGATCAACTTCCTTATTATGGCCGTTATTATCTTCTTAATGGTCAAGGCCGTAAACAAGGTCATGAGCCTCGGCAAGAAGAAGGAAGAAGTCGTTGAGGAAGTTACAACAAAGGTATGTCCTTACTGTAAGAGCGAGATCGACAAGGACGCCACAAAATGTCCTCACTGTACATCCGAAGTTAAATAATTACAGCTTAACAAAAACCCGCCTTTTCAAAAAGACGGGTTTTTGCGTTATTATTCATTTTCACATAAGCGGGCGGATAATATCCGCTCCTAGTTCCTAGTTCCTATTCCCTAGTCCCTACGTTGTGTGTTATGTCCCGACACTTTCAGGCGGGAAATGGCGCGGTTGAGAGCGGCCTGGGTCTGGTAGTATTCCTTTATGCTCTGCTTCTGGCGGAGCGCTTCCTTGGCCCGATCCTCGGCGGCCTGCGCCCGCTTAACGTCGATCTCCTCGGGGCGCTCAACCGTGTCAGCGAGCAGCGTGACATGGTCGGGCATTATCTCAATAATGCCCGTGCTGACCGCCGCGTAGTTCCACTCGCCGTCGATCTTATAGCGCAGCTCGCCCTCGTTGGTGCATGTCACCATTGTCTCATGGCGGGGCAGCACGCCCATCTCGCCGTCAAGACCGGGGAACACCAGCATCTCGCACGGCCCGTTATAAAACGGACGATCGCTGGCGAGTATATTCAGTTTAAAGGTCTTGTTTTCGCTCATATCCGCCTCCGGCGTCAGTCGCCTCTGTATTTTTTAACGTCGTCGATCGTGCCCGCGTTCATAAACGCGTTCTCGGGATAGTCGTCCATCTCGCCCTCGATTATCGCCTTAAAGCCGCGGATCGTCTCGGAAAGCGGCACATACTGTCCCGGAATTCCGGTGAAGACCTCGGCGACCGAGAACGGCTGCGACAAAAATCTCTGTATCTTCCTCGCGCGGAAAACCGTAAGCTTGTCATCCTCGTCAAGCTCATCCATGCCCAAAATCGCGATAATGTCCTGAAGCTCTTTGTACTTCTGGAGAATTTCCTGGGCTCGGCGCGCGGTTTGGTAATGCTCCTCGCCCACGATCGCGGGCTCGAGGATCCTTGAGCTTGACTCAAGCGGATCGACGGCGGGATATATTCCCTGCTCGACAATCTTTCTCGAAAGCACCGTCGTCGCGTCGAGGTGCGAGAATGTGTTGGCGGGGGCCGGATCGGTCAGGTCGTCGGCGGGCACATACACCGCCTGAACCGAGGTGATCGAGCCGTTCTTGGTGGAGGCTATGCGCTCCTGGAGCTCGCCGAGCTCGTTCGCGAGGGTGGGCTGATAGCCCACGGCGCTCGGCATTCTTCCGAGCAGAGCCGAAACCTCGGAGCCCGCCTGTATAAATCTGAATATGTTGTCTATGAAAAGCAGCACGTTCTGCCGCTTAACGTCACGGAAATATTCCGCCATGGTCAGGCCCGTCTGCGCCACGCGCATACGCGAACCGGGCGGCTCGTTCATCTGGCCGAAAACAAGGGCGGTCTTTTTTATTACTCCCGACTCCTTCATCTCGTGCCAAAGGTCGTTTCCCTCGCGCGAGCGCTCGCCCACGCCGGTAAATATGGAATATCCGCCCTGCTCGGTGGCTATGTTGTGGATAAGCTCCTGAATGAGCACCGTTTTGCCCACTCCGGCGCCGCCGAATAATCCTATCTTTCCGCCCTTGGCGTACGGGGCCAGCAGGTCGATTACCTTTATGCCTGTTTCAAGAACCTCGATAACCGGGCTCTGATCCTCAAAGCTGGGCGGATCGCGGTGGATCTGCCATTTGTCCTTGGTTTTGACCGGGCCGCCGTCGTCGATTGGCTCGCCCAAAACGTTGAACATGCGGCCAAGGGTCTTTTCGCCCACCGGCACCGAGATCGGGCCGCCAGTCGGGAACACCTCAAGCCCCTTCCTGAGCCCCTCGCTGGCCGACAGCATGATGCAGCGCACTATGCTGCCGCCCATGTCCTTTGAGACCTCCATGACCTTTTTCTCGCCGCCAAGCTTGACGACGAGGGCGTCCTTTATGTTCGGCAGGACGTCGGCGGTTTCAAACGCCACGTCAACCACCGGGCCCGCGACCGAAACGATTTTTCCTTTGTTCATATATTTCAACTCCTTGTATGTGCCAAAAGCAGCAGATAAGAGACGTTTCCGCCTCGCTCCGCGCGGCCTTCGGCTGCGCTCCGCCCTCAACGCAGGGCGGGGCGCGGATGACTATTTCCTGTGCTTTGCTCCGCTCACTACCTCGGTTATCTCCTGGGTTATCGCCGCCTGACGCGCACGGTTGAACGAGAGGTTAAGGTCCTTGATCATGTCATTGGCGCTCTTGGTGGCCGAGTCCATAGCCCTCATCCTCGCCGCCTGCTCCGCCGCGAAGGATTCCACCATCGCTCCGTACAGTATGCCTTTCGCGTATCTCGGAACGAGGTTCATCATAACCTCCTCGGGCGACGGGTCAAACGTCGCGTCCGCATGTATCTCATGCACGCCCATTTTTTTAAGATCGCTGAACTTGGTCCTGCGGAACGG
Source organism: uncultured Monoglobus sp. (assembly GCA_947630135.1). Classification (GTDB taxonomy): domain Bacteria; phylum Bacillota; class Clostridia; order Monoglobales; family Monoglobaceae; genus Monoglobus. The sequence goes on along the minus strand of CANRGH010000010.1, from coordinate 28,394 downwards.
CAAAAGCTGCAGCACCTTCGCCTCTTCCTTTACGCCGCCCATTTCGACTGTGTACACAACGTACACATCGTCAAGCTCCTCCTTGATGAATTTGTCAAGCATAAGCCGCGTTATGTCCTCGGCGCGGTACATGGTCGGGTTCTGGGCCGTGTATCTGAAATATCCCTCGTAAGGTATTTTTTTGCGGGCGAAATACATCCTTCCCACCTGCCCTATGATAAACAGCTTGATTTCGCCGCCCTTGGCCATTTCCTCCTCGGCAAGCTTCAGCACGTTATGGTTATACGCGCCAGCCATGCCCTTGTCGCCCGTGATGATTATAAATCCCTTTTTGCGTTTTTCGTTCGGGATCTCGTCGCGGCGGTGAAAATACGGGTTGCTTGTGTGGGGAGTGTGCCTTAAAATATGCGCGATCGTGTCCTGAAGGGTATAGAAATAAGGCTCGGTGTCGTCGAGCTTCTTTTTCGCCTGTTTCATTTTCGATGAGGCGATGAGGAACATTGCGTTCGTTATTTTCATAATGTCGTTAACGCTCCTCATGCGCTCCTTGATCTCGCGAATATTCGGCATTTTTCTACTCCTGTTCCGCGTCCTCGGGCGCGCCGAATTTTTCCTCTATAAACATTTTGCCGAGCTCGGCGATCCTGTCCTCGGCCTCGTCCGTGATCTCGCCGCTTTCCTCGATCGACGCGACAAGCCCCGCGTCGCGCAGAGCGGCGAAGTCGGGGAACTCCTCTCTGAACTGTCTTATCTTTTCGACCGGCATGTCAAGCAGCACCCTCTTTTTGCTCGCCGCCAGCAGCAAAACCTGCGCGGTCATTGACAGCGGATTTAAAAGCGGCTGCTTTAAAAGCTCCATAATACGGTCGCCGTTCGCCAAAAGCTCTTTGGTGGCCGGGTCGAGGTCAGAGCTGAACTGCGTGAAAACTTCCATTTCGCGGTACTGCGCAAGATCTATGCGCAGGTGGCCCGCCGCCTTTTTCATCGCCTTGCTCTGCGCGGCGCCGCCCACGCGGGACACAGACAGGCCCACGTTGACCGCGGGGCGCATGCCCGCGAAAAACAGCGAGCTTTCCAGAAATATCTGGCCGTCGGTTATCGAGATAACATTGGTCGGGATATAGGCCGAAACATCGCCCGCCTGCGTCTCGATTATAGGCAGCGCGGTGATCGAGCCGCCGCCGTGAGCCTCGTCAAGGCGGCTGGAGCGCTCGAGCAGTCTCGAGTGCAGATAGAACACGTCGCCGGGATAGGCCTCACGTCCGGGCGGCCTCTCGAGCAGCAGCGACATAGCGCGGTACGCCACGGCATGCTTTGACAGATCGTCATAGACGATAAGCACGTCTCTGCCGCGGCGCATAAAATATTCCGCCATTGCGGTGCCCGCGTAGGGCGCGATGTATTGCAGAGACGCCGGATCGCTGGCCGAGGCCGACACGACGATCGTGTAGTCCATAGCTCCGGTTTTTTCAAAGTCGTTAACGAGCTTGGCCACGGTCGAAGCCTTCTGTCCGATCGCGACATAGACGCAGATTACGTTCTTGCCCTTCTGGTTGACTATCGTGTCAACGGCAATTGCGGTCTTTCCGGTCTGTCTGTCGCCTATTATAAGCTCCCTCTGGCCGCGGCCTATCGGGAACATGCTGTCGATCGTGAGTATTCCTGTCTCCATAGGCACCGTTACCGGCTGTCTGTCGATAACTCTCGGCGCGGGGCTTTCGATCGGATAGAAATCATCCCTCACTATCTCGCCTCCGCCGTCGATCGGCTCGCCTATCGCGTTAACCACGCGGCCAATCAGTCCGTTACCCACGGGCACACCGGCGGGGCGGCCCGACCTCTTGACCTTTGAGCCCTCGTGCAGGCCGTGGTCGCTGCCGAGCAGCACACAGCTCACCGTGAACTCCTCAAGACCCTGGACCATACCCTTGACTCCCGTTTCAAATATCACCATTTCGCCGTACATAGCATTGCTGAGCCCGTAAACGATAACAATGCCGTCGCCCATCGACGAGATCGTTCCCACGTCCTCAACCGCCATTTCGGCGTCAAAATCGTTTATCTCTTTTCTGAGGACCGACACCACATCGGGGCTTTTGGCCTCGCTGCGCTTGAGCTTCTGGCGCATCTTTTCAAGAGCGTTCAGCGCGCTGTTGTCAAAAACCTTGCCGTTTACCGTCAGGCGGTAGCCCTTGAGCAGGCTCTTGTTCTCCACAAGATTGAGCTTGACGCTTTTCGCCTTGTATTTGCGGAGCAGCGTCCGCTTTGTTTCCTCAATGTCGCGCTCCGACAGCGGATCGGCGTATTCAAGCGTTCCCTCGACCACCGAGTTGCGGCGGTTGCGGACAGCCGAATAAGCCTCCTCAAGCGAGTCGAACACGTCCATATCGTCGTGCTCGCAGATCTCGCGGATTATATTCTCAAACCCGTTTTTAAAAAGCTGGTCTATCACCGCGTCCTTATGCGCCTTGCTGACAGCGGGATTTCTGAGCGCCTCTCTGAGCTCCTTTGACTCAAGCGGCGCGAAGTCGCTCTTGTCAAGATAGGGGCAGATGTCAAACAAGGCCTCGCCATAGTGCATAGCGGTTTTCGTGACCTTAATCATCGCTCTCACCTACCTGTCTTAAAAAGCTGCTGATAGAGGTCTCGGAAACATCTCCCTGCTCCATGGCCTTGTGCGCCGCCCTGAGAGCGATGTCGGCGATCTCGGAGCGCATTTCCTTCATGGCCTGCTCCCTGTCAAGCTCGACCTGCTTTTCGGCGCTTTTGATTATGTTGTCGGCGTCGTTTTTGGCCTTGTCAATTATCTTTTCGCGCTGGACCTTCGCATTGTCGGTGGCCTCTTTTATTATCGCGTCAGCTCGGGCGCCGGCGTTTTTAAGCTCCGAAGCGTATTTCGCCTTAAGCTCCGCCGCGTCTTTTTTGGCATCCTCGGCGTCGTCCAGGGATTTTTTTATCGAGGCGGCGCGCTTGTCCAGTATCTTCATAACCGGCTTATAGAGAAAAATACGCAGCAAAAGGAACAGGATGATTATGTTCACAAAGATCCAGATTATATTCCAGTTTAAGTTAAGCATCTTTATCGACCTCCGTTATTGCTGATTTCCGATCACGCGCTGTCCTATCCGAGGAACAGTATGATCATGATAGCGATAACGAAGCCGTAGATCGCGGTGGCCTCCGCCAGAGCGCAGCCCAGCAGCAGCGTCTTGTTAATATCGCCCTTCGCCTCGGGCTGTCTCGCTATGGCCTCGGCCGCTTTGGATGTGGCAATTCCTATTCCTATGCCCGCTCCGAGTCCCGTGAGCGCCGCAATGCCGGCACCGACTGCTATTAATGCTCCCATAAATATGCATCTCCTTTTATCATTATATATATGTTTGAAAAATTATTTACCTTGTCACGCTGCGCGGCATGTCATTCCGTGTCCATAGCCTCGCTGATATAGAGCGCGGTCAGGAAGACGAACACGTACGCCTGAAGCAGGCCGTCGAATATGTCAAAATAGAAGCTGAACGGCAGCGGCACGATCAGCGGCACGACCGCCTTGATAAGCTCCATGATAACAAACGCGCCCAGCACGTTTCCGAAAAGACGCATGCACAGCGACAGCGGCTTTATCACAAGCTCCAATATGTTAAACGGCAGCATAACCGGCATGGGGCTCTTAAAGCTTTTGAGCCAGCCCCGCGCGCCCTTGGCGCGGATGCCCGCCGCCTCTACCAGCACGATGCTCATTATCGCGAGGCCCGCTGTCACGTTCAGATCCTTGGTTGGCGGCGTGAGGCCGAACAGACCCACAATATTGGCGCAGCCGATATATATCAGGACCGTACCGAGGTACGGGATATACCTTTTGCCCTTCTCGCCGAGAATTCCGGTAAAGAAGTCATATATCCAGCCCACAAACATCTCGATCGCGGTCTGGAGCCGCCCGGGCATAACGTCAAAGCCCCGCACAAAAATCGCGCAGAATAAAACCACGACCGCCATTATTCCCCATGTCACAACGACCGACTCGGGGATTGGTATGCCGCCGAATATCGGCACGGTGAACGCAATCTTTGTCTCGTTGAGCAAATTGTACATTTCCGAAGCTATGCCTTCCACAGTTTTCGCCTCCTGTTTTGTTCAAAAGCAAAAGAGAAAATCTCAGACAAGCAATCATCATTGATTTCCTCTTTGTTTTCTGATTATCAACCTTTCATATTATCTCAAAAAAACACTTATTTGTCAAGATTTTTTTGATTAAAGTTTTATTTCAGATATTTTGCCAGTTCGGGTACTTCGAGTCTAATCTCCTCAGCCGCCCAGCCCGCAATCTTGTCGGCGCCGAAAATGTTAAGGTGGGTGTCGTCATTGTCGCCCGGCTCGTAGAACTGTGAGTTTAAAAACTCGGGATTATACATGAACCGCTCGTCGTGCGGCCTTATAATCTTATAGAGCGACTTAGCTTCCTCAAGGCCGACCTCGTTTATCCAGCCGTTGACGCGCGCGTAAAGATCAAGCACCGGAACGCCGAGCTCCTTTCCCAGCTCCTTGGCGGCGTTCACATATTCCTCAAGGCTCGCGTCCGACAGCTTTCTGCGGCTGACCGAGGTCGCCAATATCGGGTTCGCACCCGCGCCCCGCGCGATTTTTATGTATTCGCTCATAAGGTTCTTATACGAGCCCTCCTCGTCTATCCCGCCGCTTGCGGGAGCGTAGCGGTTTTGGTCCTGCGCCTTTGAGTCGTTGTGGCCGAATTGGAGGATCAAATAATCGCCTTCGCGTATCTCCGATTTAAAAAATTTGAAATTGTCCTCGGTCATATAGCTCTTGGCGCTTCGTCCGCTCATGGCTATGTCAAGCACCAGTATCTTGCTCTCGTCAAAATACTTGTCAAAATACTGCGCCCAGCCTGTCTGCGGAAAACGGTTGTTCTCCCCGGAATGGGGATAGGGGCTCGCCGTCGAGTCGCCTATCACAAACAAAACGGGTCTGTTTTTTCTGTCAACCGTCCTTTTGGCGGCTTTTTTCCTCTCGCCGCTGCCCTTGAGCACGGTCAGCTCAAACGACTTATCGATCTCGATATCCGGATAGTCCTGATATGAAAAGTGGGCCGTTATCTTGACGCTCTTTTCCTCGGGCATGCAGACTACCTCTCCCGAGGTCGAGACAGACGACGGCTCGCTGCTTGACCATGAGACGTCGGCATATCCCAGAACGGTATTTCGGCCGTCCCATAAATTAAGGTCGCAGCACACGCGTTCCTCACATTCGTTCTCAAGCTTCACCTCGGCGAAGTCGATCCCCTCGATCTCGCGCTTGAGTGCCTCGTACTGCTCTTTGGTGTAGGTTTTCATGGCATATCCCCCTTTATTCTCCGTAAAATTCCGGTATGTAGCGGCTGTCCGCCGACTCCGGCTCCTGAATATACATATTTTTTATGCCCAGATAAACGCAGTGCTCAACAAGCGCTTCGTAATGCGATCGCGGCAGCTTCCGGTCAAGCTCCGGGAACCGCTCCGCGGCATGCCGGACGGGCGTGTACTGGCACATAAGGCTTATATAAATATCGTCTTTATATGTTTTGTATAAATACTCGATTACCTTTTTGCTGTCAAACAGCAGTCCGGGCAGCATCAGGTGGCGGACTATCACTCCGCGGGTGATGATCCCGCCGCCGTCAAAGCGGCACGGGCCGGTCTGCTTCACCATCTCGTCGATCGCGGCCTTGGCGTATTCAAAATAGTCATATGCATAAGAATACTTTTTTGAATATTTAGCCGAATAATATTTCATATCTGGTAAATAAACGTCCGCGAGGCCGTTAAGCGCCCGCACGGTTGCGGGCTTTTCATAGCCGCCGCAGTTATACACGATCGGCAGATCGAGCCCGCTTTGCCTCGCCGCGTAAACCGCCTCGGCAATCATCGGAATTTGATGAGTGGGCGTGACCAGATTTATGTTATGAACGCCCAAGCCCTGAAGCTCGAGCATTTTTTCCGAAAGCTCCCGCGGCGTCAGATAAAATCCCTTGCGTCCGCGGCTTATCTCGCCGTTCTGGCAATATACGCAGCCCAATGTGCAGCCCGAAAAGAATATCGCTCCCGAACCGTTTTCGCCCGAGACGCACGGCTCCTCCCAATAGTGCGGGGCGCATCTGGCGATTTTTATTCTGTCGTCCATGCCGCAAAAGCCGCGTCCGCCCGCGGTTCTGTCGGCTCCGCATTCTCTGGGGCAGAGGGCGCAGCTTTTGAGCGCGTCCGCACTAAATCTCGTTTTTTTCATACATGATCACCGCCAGCGCCGCTATGCCCGCGGTCTCGGTCCTCAGTATTCTCGGCCCCAATCCCGCCGTGTAAACGTTCGGAAGAGCGGTGAGCCTTTCCGCCTCGGCGGCGGAAAATCCGCCCTCGGGACCGATGACGACGCCTATACTCACCGCGGGGCGGCTCAGTACTGATTTGAGATTTTTCTCGCCCGCGTGGCCGAGCTCCTCGTACAGCATTACCGCCATATCAAGATTTTTTATCATGTCGATCATTCCGTCCGTCGAGACAGGCGCCGCGACCTCAGGAACCACGCCGCGTCCGCACTGTTTCGCGGCTTCGCGGGCGATTTTGTTCAGCCGCGCGATTTTTTGCTCTCCCTTGGGGCCGTCGGGGATCCTCGCCACCGAGCGGTCGGCCCGAAAAGGCACGATCCCTGCGGCGCCGAGCTCCACGGCCTTTTGGACAACGGTCTCAAGCTTTCCCGCCTTCGGAATACCCTGAAAAAGCGTGACGCGGATCTTCGGTTCACACGCGGTTCTTTGCTCCGCCTTGATCTCGGCGCGGATAAGCCCGCCGTCGATTTCGACGATCTCGGCTTCATACTCCGCTCCGCTGCCGTCGAACACAACAATAGTGTCGCCCTTCTCCATGCGCAGCACCCGCGAAATGTGCGCCGCGTCCTCTTTTATCTCGATCAGCCCGTCTTTTATGTTATCGGGCTCGGTGAAAAATCTTCTCATTTTTATTGATTGCCGTATCCGCCCCTGGCGGGTCTTTTCTTGTTATTCCGCGGCCGTCTGTTTTTACGCGGGGCCGCCTCCGCGCCGTTTGATTGGCTTTCGGGCGCGTCTTTTTCCGCCGCGCGTTCCGCGCCGCCGTTCCGTCTGTTCCGCCTGCGGCGGTTCCCGGAGCGTTTTCTCTCCTCCTGCGGCTCGGGCTCCTCGTCGACAGTCGGCAAAGTGGCGTAAGGAACGGCGTTTTCAAGCTCTTTTTCCTTCGCCTCCTTCGCGCGCTTTTCCCTTACCTCGTCAAGCGAAACGGTGGGCGTCTTTCCGACGATATTAAACTCGCCCGGCTTATACACCTCGTATTTATGGCTCTGGGACTCGTCCATCTTGACATAAACAAGCTGTTTTAACGTGTTCGTGTCGGCCACGATACCCGTGCCGTCCGGGGTCTCGACCGTCTCGCCTCTGTGAGGCATGGTCTTGAGCGCGTCGTCATAGGCCGCCTGCTCGTACTGGAGGCAGCACATGAGCCTTCCGCACACGCCCGAGATCTTGGTCGGGTTGAGGGACAGGCCCTGCTCCTTCGCCATTTTGATCGAAACGGGGCGGAAATCGTCAAGGAAGGTGCTGCAGCACAAAAATCTGCCGCAGATGCCTATGCTGCCGAGCTGCCGCGCCTCGTCGCGCACGCCGATCTGACGCAGCTCTATGCGCGTTCTGAACACGCCCGCGAGCGACTTTACGAGCTCGCGGAAATCCACGCGGCCGTCGGCCGTGAAATAGAACAATATCTTGCTGCGGTCAAACGTGTACTCAACGTCGATAAGCTTCATCTCAAGACCGTGCTGACGGATGAGATCAACCGCTATAACGCGGGCTTCCTTCTCTTTGATCTTGTTTTCCTCAGCCTGCTTTTTGTCCTCGTCGTTGGCTATTCTTAATATTTTTTTGAGCGGCGCCTTGATGTCCTCCTCCGGCACCTCGCGGTTGGGGATAGACACCTTGCCCATTTCCACTCCTCGGGCGGTCTCAACCACGACCATTGTTCCGATTGAAAGCTTCATACCGCAGGGGTCGAAGTAATACGCCTTTCCCGAACTGTTAAATCGTACTCCTATAATTTCTACCATGTATTTCCTCCCAAAGCTCGCATGCCATGCAGAACATTGTCATGCGAAAATTTGCGTTTGTTTTGTTCACGCGCTCGTATTTGACGGCAACGTCAAGCATTCTCGCCGCCCCGCTTTCGGGAACGGCAGCCGCCAAGCGTCCGAGCTGCTTTGTTTTGTCTTTGTTTAATATGTTTTGCTCAAGGCCCAGCTTCATATAGACCAGGTCGCTTAAAAAGCTTTTAAGCACCGAGAATATGAAATCGGTCCCGTTATTTTCGGATTTTAAAAAATTTGAAAACAGGATCATGTTTCCGTTGTTATTTTCAACCATTGAAACAAGCCCGTCGATAGCCGCGTTTCTGAGCCGCTCGGGCTCGGGATCGTCCTTAAGCGCCGCGGCAGCTCCTATACTTCCGCCGCTTATCACGGCGCGGACCGCCGCCTCGTCGGCGCTCATTCCGAAATTTTCCTCAAGGTACCGCGCGACAACGCTGTCCGGCAGCGCTGAAAATCTTATGACCGAGGCCCTTGACAAAATTGTGGGCAGAAAACGGTTCAGGTTCTCGGCAATGAGAATTATCGTGCAATACGCGGGCGGTTCCTCAAACACCTTAAGCAGCTTGTTCTGCGAGGCGGTGTTCATCGTGTCGCCCTTTGGCACAATATAGAATTTCCGTCCGCCGCCGTAAGGTTTGATATAAATATCCGAGCGCATCTCGTTTATCGTGTCGGCTAAAATTGTGTCCGACCTGCTCTCGACCCCGCACCATTCGTTTGAAACGGTTATTATGTCGGGGTTCATTCCCTTTGAGGCTCCGACAGCCGCGCGTGCGAACATCTCGGCCGCCGTGCGTCTGCCAACGCCCGCCGGACCACAGAATATATAGGCGTGGCCGATCTTTTCGGTCACAAGGGCATTTTCAAGAATTGCCTTAACGCCGTCATGGCCCCACAGGCCGTCAAAATATCCCGTCAACTTTCGCTCACCCCGCCCGAGACGACCTCAATCGTTTCGATATCGGTGTGCACACTCAAATATTCCACAACGCTGTTTGTAACGACCTGGCCCGGAACCGCCACAGGCACGCACGGCGGGCAGCAGTTCACGATCTCGGCACACACCCTGCCGACAGCCTCACCGATATAAATTCTCTCCGTGTCGGCGTAAAACGATCTTCCCACGCCGGCCGACATCTGTATCGGCGGAAGCTTGGGCACGTTCTTGAGCGCCTGGGGCTTAAACTCGGTTTTTGAAATATCGGTTATCGCGCGGTCAGCCCTTTCAAGGTCCTTTAGAGTGGTTCCCACCGTGAAATAGAGCAGCACGCTGTGCTCGTCGGCCATTTCTGGATATATCCCGTAGTCGCGGCGCAACAGCTCCGCCGCGCCGTATCCGGTTATTCCGAGCTCGGAAAAATCGATCACGGTTTTCATTATGTCGTAGTCATTCTCAAGACCGCTGCTGACAACGCAGGACACGCCGCTGAGCACTCCGATTTTTGATTTAAGCTCTGTGATCCTCTCGATCAGCTTTTCAAGATGCTTGGCGCCGTCGCCCCTCATGCGGTGGACCGCCATGTCAAGCGACGCCAGCAGCATGTATGACGGACTTGAGGTCTGAAGCATGTTCACGCATTTCCGCACCCTGTCAGCCGACACAAGCTTGCTGTCGCCCAGATGCAGAAGCGCGGTCTGACCGAGCGCGGGCAGCATTTTATGGGCGCTTTGCACGACCATGTCGGCACCTTGGCTCAGCGCGGTTTTGGGCAGGCTGTCGCTGAACGCGAAGTGAGCGCCGTGAGCCTCGTCCACCAGCAGGAACATGTCCGCGCTGTGAACGTGCCGCGCCAGTTTTTCAATATCCGCGCAAACGCCGTGATATGTGGGAGAGGTTATGACCACTCCCGCCGCGTCAGGATTGTCGTGCATGGCGTCCATGACCGCGATCGGCGTTACCGCGCCGTAAATTCCATGGCTTTGGTAAAATTCGGGCTCGATAAACACCGGTTCGGCTCCGGCCAGGATCATGGCCGATATAACCGATTTATGGCAGCAGCGGTCAACGATCAGTTTGCTGCCCCGCGGCGCCGCGGCCAGTATCGCCGCCTGAATGCCCGTGGTGGAGCCGTTTACCAGAAAAAACGTCTCTTTGGCCCCGAAGGCTTTGGCGGCCCGTTCGCGGCTTTTTTTCAGTATCCCCTTGGGGTCTTGAAGATTGTCGGTGGCGTCAAACTCCGTGACATCAACGCGGAAGGCGTTATGTCTGAACTTCGGGTCAAGCCCCTCGCCGCCGTTGTGGCCGGGCATATGCGCGCGCACCGCGTCCTTTTTTGAAAATTTGACAAGCTCGTCAAGCAGTGTTTTTTCAAACATAACAAATACTCCTAACAACGTAGTGATTAGCGAACATAGTGATTAGTGATTAGCGATTAGTGAATAGCGAATACGCGGGAATACTTTGGTCAAAAACAGTTCGCATATTCCCGCGGGATTTCACGGGCGGATAATATCCGCCCCTACAAGGTTCTGCGGCATATCGTGGGGATATGCAAAATGTCGTAGGGGCGGACGACCTCGGCAGCCCGTCCGGCTCGCCCCAAAACTTGTAGGGGACGGCGCCCTCGACGTCCCGGCTCGCCCCAAAATTTGTAGGGCCGGATGCCCACATCCGGCCGGCGGCTTGTGGGCTCATACTGCATATCGTTAATTATTTGTGGCCTCGTTTATCCGTAAAATCGGAATACAATAGTGCCACGAACCCGCTTCGCGGCTCCGGCCGCAGCCTGCCCTACGACGATTGAGCGCGAAACACCCGCTGACTGAGAGGGGTTCCCCCTAAAACTTAATTCTCTCCGCGATGTATTCCTTAAGGTCCTCTATCTTAATTCTCTCCTGCTCCATTGAGTCGCGGTGGCGCACCGTCACGCAGCCGTCCTCTTTGGAGTCAAAGTCGTATGTCACGCAGAACGGAGTTCCGATCTCGTCCTGTCTGCGGTATCTCTTTCCGATCGAGCCCGCCTCGTCATACTCGCACATGAAGTCCTTGCACAGATCGGCGTAAACCGCCCTCGCCTCTTCCGAAAGCTTCTTGGAAAGGGGCAGGACCGCCGCCTTTATCGGGGCAATGGCCGGATGGAAGTGCATAACCACGCGGGTGTCATTCTTCTCGGGGTCAACGACTTCCTCGTCATACGCCTCGACAAGGAACGCCAGCGCGACGCGGTCGGCGCCCAGCGAGGGCTCAATGCAGTACGGTATATACTTCTCACCCGTTTCGGGGTCGGTGTATTCCATTTTCTCGCCGCTGTGCTCGCTGTGCTGCTTTAAGTCAAAATCGGTTCTGTCGGCAATGCCCCACAGCTCGCCCCAGCCGAACGGGAACAGATACTCAATGTCGGTCGTGGCATTTGAGTAGTGCGACAGCTCCTCGGGACTGTGGTCGCGCAGACGGATGTTCTCTTTCTTTATTCCGAGCGACAGCAGGAAGTTTTCACAATAGTCCTTCCAGTATTTGAACCACTCGAGGTCGGTGCCGGGCTTGCAGAAAAACTCAAGCTCCATCTGCTCGAACTCTCTTATTCTGAATATAAAGTTTCCGGGCGTGATCTCGTTTCTGAACGACTTGCCCACCTGGGCTATACCGAACGGGATCTTCTTTCTCGAGGTTCTCTGAACAGCCTTGAAGTTCACGAATATTCCCTGCGCGGTCTCGGGACGCAGGTATATCTCGCTTGAGCTGTCCTCGGTGACGCCCTGGAACGTCTTGAACATCAGATTAAACTTTCTTATATCGGTGAAATTGTGCTTGCCGCACTCGGGGCAGGGAATGTTGTGCTCTTTGATATAGCTCACCATCTGCTCGTCGCTCCAGCCGTCGGCGTTCTCTCCCGAAAAGTCCTCGATCAGCTTGTCCGCGCGGAAGCGCGCCTTACATTCCTTGCAGTCCATAAGCGGGTCCGAAAATCCACCCACATGTCCCGACGCGACCCAAACCTTGGGGTTCATGAGGATCGCGGCGTCAAGGCCCACGTTGTAGGGGCTTTCCTGGACGAACTTCTTCCTCCACGCGTCCTTGACGTTGTTCTTGAACTCAACGCCCAAAGGGCCGTAGTCCCAGGAGTTAGCCAATCCCCCGTATATATCCGAGCCGGGGTACACAAAGCCCCTGCCCTTGCACAATGCGACGATCTTTTCCATAGTTTTTTCTTGGTTCTGCAATTTTATCAACCTTTCTTTTCTATTTTTCGGGCTCAAACAATGCCAGAGCCCGATAAATCTCCAAAATACCAATCATTATAGATTATAATATAAACCCTCGCTTTTTTCAAGTGTTTTTTTTATTTGTTATATAATTGATATAATTTTTTATTTATAGGAAAAACCGCGGCTCGGTAAAAACCGAGCCGCGGTTTTAAATTCTAAAATCATGTACGCGATCCCGATTATTTGTCAAGACCGTAACGTCTTCTGAACTTGTCAACTCTGCCGCCGGTGTCAACCAGCTTCTGCTTTCCGGTATAGAAAGGATGGCAGTTCGAGCAAATTTCTATGCGGATATCCTTCTTTGTGGATCCCGTCTCAATAACGTTGCCGCAAGCGCATTTGATTTGCGTCTGCTGATAGTTGGGATGAATTCCTTCCTTCATTATTTTCACCTCTTTCAAATTTGATATGGACAAGAGCTTTCGCTCCATTATTTACATTCTTAAATTGCAACCAAAACATTATAACACATAATTTTTGCGATTGCAACACTTTTTTTAAAAAATTTAAAATTTTTAAATTAATCCCCGAGGCACATATGGACCGCGCGGGCGGCTTTTACCCAATAACCGTCGGGCTCGACCGACTTGTTCCTGCCAATAACGTTCTCAAGCGAGTCATAGCTCAGCTTAGCGCCGTCGAGCGTCACCATGTTGCCGAATTTGCCCTTCATAAGCATCTCGACCGCGTAAGCGCCGTAGCGCGTGGACAGTATTCTGTCGTTGGCCGTGGGCGTGCCCCCGCGCTGGGTGTGGCCCAAAATCGTGGCGCGGCACTCAAGGCCCGCCAAATGCTCGAGCTGGCCCGCTATGACCTCGCCTATGCCGCCGAGACGGATCGGGTCGGGGCTGTTCTCAACGATTTTTGATATAACCATGCCGCCGTCCTTGGGCTTGGCGCCCTCGGCAACGACCACGAGCGCGAAATTTTTGCCTCTGGCTCTATTTTCGCGTATGGCGTCCGCGACGATATTAATGTCATAGGGTATTTCGGGGATGAGCGCCGCGTCAGCGCCTCCCGCGAGGGCCGACGCGATGGCAATAAAGCCCGCGTATCTGCCCATGACCTCAACCACGATCGTTCTGCTGTGCGACTCGGCGGTTGTCCTCAGCTTGTCGATGGCCTCGGTGGCAGTCGCGACCGCCGTGTCAAATCCGAATGTGGTGTCGGTCGAGGCGAGATCGTTGTCGATCGTCTTGGGAACGCCGATTATCTTAACTCCCTTGCGTGAAAAATCCCTCGCGGAGGTCAGGGTCCCGTCGCCGCCGATCACGACCAGCGCGTCAATGCCCGCCTTTTTAAGATTTTCAACGCCAACGTCTGAAACGTCGCCCCTGTGCTGCTGTCCGTGCTCGTCAACATATGTGTAGTCAAAAAGATTATCTTTGTTTGAGCTGTAAAGTATTGTGCCGCCTTTTGAGATTATTCCCGAAACATCATGCAGACCGAGAGGAACAAACTCCTGCTCGCCCAAATACAGTCCGCGATAACCGTGCCTGATGCCGACGACCTCAAGATCATATTTCTGTATCGCGGTCTTGACGACCGCACGTATTACCGCGTTAAGCCCTGGACAGTCGCCGCCCGCGGTCATAACGCCGATTTTTTTAATTCCGCTCATACTTTAACCTCCATAAAAGCCGTAAATCCGAAACTAAAAACATTATACACATTAAAGTTTACCCCAAATTAATTTAAAAAGCAAGCCAAAATGCCGTTTACGCGGCAATTTTGTATACTGTAACAAAAAGGTATTTTATAAATACTGTATTTTTCAATAATTTACCGCATTAAAATTTGTTAAAAATTCCACAAATCCCCGCCGCGGCGTTGACAACAAACGCGAATAGTTGTATAATTAAGCGAGTATGATTAAACAAGAAACACATGAGGTGATTATATTATGAAATATGTTGTTATTTTAACCGACGGCGCGGCGGACACTCCGGTTGCGGAGCTCGGCGGCAAGACTCCGCTCGAAGCCGCGAAAAAGCCCAATATTGACGCTCTGGCGAAACGTTCGGAGGTGGGAATGGTTAGGACGGTTCCCGGCAATCTGCCGCCCGGCAGCGACGTGGCAAATCTGGCCGTTTTCGGCTATGACCCGCAGGAATATTACACGGGCCGCTCGCCTCTTGAGGCGGTCTCGATGAACGTGCCGCTCGAGCTGACCGACACGACATTCCGTACCAATGTGGTCACTCTGTCGGACGAGCCGGAATACGCCGACAAGACCATGGTGGACTACAGCTCCGACGAGATCTCCACCGACGAGGCGAGGGAGCTTATCAAATACGTCAACGACAAGCTCGGCTGCGAGGACTATGAGTTTTTCGGCGGGTTCAGCTACCGCCACCTTATGGTGTGGCACAACAAAAAGAACGAGTTTGAGCTGACGCCGCCCCACGATATTTCGGGGCGGGTAATCGGCCCGTATCTGCCGAAGGACGAGACTATACTCGGCCTGATGAAAAAGAGCTATGACCTTCTCAAGGATCACCCGATAAACAAGGCGAGGATCGAGCGCGGCCTGAACCCCGCAAACTCTATCTGGATCTGGGGAAACGGAACCAAGCCGAACCTGACGACATACGCCGAGCGTTTCGGCATAAAGGGCACCGTCGTGTCAGCGGTCGATCTCATCAAGGGCATAGGCCTCTGCGCGGGACTTAACGTTCCCGATATCGAAGGCGCGACCGGAAACATCAACACCAATTTTGACGGCAAGGCCGAGGCCGCGATAAACGCCCTCAAAAACGACAGCGACTTTGTATATATCCACCTTGAGGCTCCCGACGAGGCGGGCCACAGGCACGAGATCGACAACAAGGTAAGGGCGATCGAGCTGATCGACGAAAAGATCGCCGCTCCGGTGCTTGAGTACTTAAAGAGCTGCGGCGAGGATTACCGCGTGCTTATCATGCCCGATCATCCCACACCTCTCGCCACAATGACACATTCCTCAGCGCCGATACCATACATGCTTTTCTCGAGCGATAACGAGAAAAACAGCGGCGTTTCCTCATTCACCGAGGCCGAAGCGGAAAAAACGGGCGCATTCGTTGAGCACGGATACACGCTGGCGAACAAGCTTTTCGAGAAGTAATTTTAACAAACGGCGGCAAATCAAGAAATTTTTCTTGCATTTGCCGTTATTTTGTGTTATTATATGTAGGTGTGTTTAAAAAGGAGTGAACATTAATGTCAACTAAAGTTGTTATCGGCGCCCAATGGGGCGATGAAGGCAAGGGAAAAACCATTGATATTCTGGCCGGTCAGGCTGACGTGGTCGTCAGGACCTCGGGCGGAAACAACGCGGGCCATACCCTTATGGTGGACGGCGTGACCTACAAGCTGCACGTTATGCCCTCGGGAATTCTCTATCCCGACACGGTCAACATAATCGGCTGCGGAGTCGTTATCGACCCAAAAGTCCTGCTTGAGGAGATCGACGGTTTTGAGTCAAAAGGCATCTCTACAAAGAACCTTAAGATCGACGCCCGCGCCCATGTTATCATGCCTTATCATATAGAGCTTGACGGTCTTTCCGAGGCTGCCCGCGGCAAGGGCGACATCGGAACCACCAAGAAAGGCATCGGCCCCTGCTACACCGACAAGGCGGAGCGCAGCGGCATACGCATGTGCGATTTAATTGACACCGAGATATTTCCCGAAAAGGTTCGCGAGAACCTTAAGATAAAAAATAAGATGATCGAACTGGTTTACGGCGGCACGCCTCTTGACCCCGAAAAGGTTATTGAGGAATACACCGCTTACGCCGACAGGCTCCGCCCCTATGTGTGCGACACCGTTCCGCTGCTCCATAAGGCTATGGAGGATGACAAGGAAGTGCTGTTTGAGGGCGCGCAGGGAATTCTGCTTGACATTGACTTCGGAACCTATCCCTACGTTACATCCTCACACCCGATCTCGGGTGGCGTGTGCGTCGGCAGCGGCGTCGGCCCCAAGCATATCGACGAGTGCATAGGCATTCTCAAGGGCTACACCACCCGCGTGGGCAACGGCCCGTTCCCCACAGAGCTTAACGACGAGACCGGAGAGCGTATCCGTCAAAAGGGCTTTGAGTTCGGCACGACCACCGGCAGACCCCGCCGCACAGGCTGGTTTGACGCGGTAATCGCGAAATACGCGGTGCGCACGAGCTCGCTGACGTCGGTTGTTTTCAACAAAATCGACCCCCTGGGCGGTCTTGACAAGATAAAGATATGCGTGGCATACAACAAAAACGGCGAGATAACGACCGACTTCCCGCCAACACTCACCGAACTCGCGCAGTGCGAGCCGGTCTATGAGGAAATGGACGGCTGGAACGAGGACATCAGCGACATCAAAGAATTTGACAAGCTGCCCCTCGCCGCGCAAAAATATATTCTGAGAGTCGAGGAGCTTATCGGATGCAGGATCTCGTCCATAGGCGTGGGCCCCGGCAGAGATCAGAACATAGAAAGGTAGGTTTTCGTTATGGCTGAAATTGTTAAAAGCGACGCGGGCGGTTCAAAGCCCAAAAAGAAAGCGGCTCCCAAAAAGAAAATACCGATGACGGGAAACAAATATCTTGACTATAAAGGCAAAAAGCTGGTCAGAGTCGGCAACGAGATACGCTACGGCAACGCCGAGGATCCGTATATCGTCTGCTTCCGTCTTGAGGACAACGAGGAGCTAGGCGACCTGACGGTATCGAAGAGGGTCATTATCGAGCTTAAGACCAACGAGGGCAAGGCCTCGCGCCTGATGCGCCAGGCGGAGCGCGACGGGCTTTACAGAGCCTTTGATATTGGCATGTTCTGGCTGGATCAGGCCCTGGAAGCCGCGAAAAATATGTAAAACCAAGGGCTGCCGCGGCAGCCCTTTAATTTTAGGAGTGAGTTTATGAAAATTGTAATTCAGAGAGTGACAAGCGCCTCGGTCGAAGTCGAGGGCAAGACCGTCGGCGCGATCGGCAAGGGGTACCTTATTCTGCTGGGCGTCTCAAATGAAGACACAAAGGAAAAGGTTGAAAAAGCCGTCCAAAAAATCGCAAAGCTCAGAATTTTTTCGGACGCAGGCGGCAAGACCAATCTTTCGATCACCGACGTCGGCGGCGAAATTCTCGCGGTGTCGCAGTTCACGCTCTTTGCGGACTGCCGCAAGGGCAACCGCCCGAGCTTTGTCGGCGCGGGTTCACCCGAGCACGCGAAAGAATTATATGAATATTTTATCGAGTACGCGAAGAACTTTTTCAAAAAGGTGGAGCACGGAATTTTCGGCGCCGACATGAAGGTGAGTCTCACAAACGACGGCCCCTTCACCGTTATCCTCGAAGACGGAAACGGACTTTAAAATCATCACAAAATCATATTATTTCTTCCACGACATAAAGCGGAAGATTAACAAGCCCCTCCTCCTCTTTGTAATCCGCCATCGAGGTACGGACGGAAAGAGTAGGTCGGAATTTTTCACGATAAGTTTTGAGGCTTTTTGCTTTTAAATTCAACTCTGCTTTCACCTCTACGGGAACGACTGCCTCGCCGGTGTCAACGATAAAATCAATCTCGCACGTGCCGCGGTCATTTGTATAATAATACAGATTAAGCCCGTCTATCGTCTTGAGCTGCTGACAGACATACTGCTCGGTCAAAGCCCCTTTGAATTCCATGAACAGATTGTTGCCGTCAAGCAAAGTCCGCTGATGCAAACCGGTCATACACCCCAAAAGCCCCACATCCGCCACAAACAGCTTAAAAGCCTTCAGGTCCTCGTACGCCTTTAAAGGAATACCCGCAGCGTTGACGCGGCTGACCTTGTGGACCAGTCCGCAGTCGCACAGCCACATGATAGCTGTTTCATAGTCTTTCGCGCGTCCGCCTTTGCGGATCAAACCATAGATGAATTTTTTGTTTTCCTTCGCGAGCTGAGACGGAATGCTGTTCCATACCATTCGAAGCTTTGGCACAACAGACGCGGGAGCGTGCTTGGAAAAATCCTGTTCGTAGGCCTCAAGGATACGCTTTTGAATTCCGCGAACCTCTATAAAATCCTTATCCTCGGCAAAGCTCCGTACCGCCTCCGGCATGCCGCCGACAAAGTAGTATTGCTTCAGCGCGTCGATATATGTCTGCTTGAACGCGGTTATCATAGAATAATCCCGCCTGTCAAGCAATTCGGCATACTGCTTCCCTGCGACAGCCGTCAAGAATTCCTTGAACGATAGCGGATAAAGCTTCATGAAATCCACCTTCCCCACCGGAAAAGATGTTCCCTCATGCAGCGCGATACCCAAAAGCGAACCGGCACAAATAATATGATACTGCGGCGCATTCTCATAAAAATATTTCAGCGAAGAAAGCGCTCTCGGCACCTCCTGCACCTCGTCAAAAATCAGCAAAGTGTTTTCGGGATCAATCTTTTTCCCGACAAACAGCTCCATTCCCATAATCAGTCGATCCGTATCCAAATCCGAGGCAAACAGTTCCGTCATTCTTGAATTGGAGTCAAAATTGATATACACGACGGACTCATAAGCCTGTCTGCCGAATTCTTTCATCAGCCACGTCTTTCCTACCTGCCTTGCTCCCTCTATTATCAAAGGTTTTCGGTACTTACTCTCCTTCCATTGATAGAGCTTCTCGATCGCGATACGATACACAGACATCCACCTCCGCAAAAAATATACATATAGTATAACATATGATCACGAAAATTGCAAGGAAAATGTGATATACGTTTACATAAATCACAACGAAAATGTGTGGCATTATAACATTTTTTGCGACGAATATTTATTTCAAAAGAGCGTATCATCTGTCGATACGCTCTTTTGTACTCACTTTTTTATATTCATCATAGAAATATTGATCATACCGGCTTATGCCGTATCGGCGGCGAAGCGGTTTTTGTTAATCAATATTTTTGTTCGCGATCGCCTTTCTCACGAGCTCTATAACGTTGACGTTGCCCATGGTTCCGCTGACGGTTATTCTTGTCAGGTTCATGACGCCGTCGCGGGGAATGTTGACCTCGTAATCAATATTTGTGGCGTCGTCGCCCACGAGGCACTGCACGTTATAGCCCGCCTTCTTTGAGGCCTGTATCGCCTCATCGGTGTATGAGCCGTAGGGATAGGCTATCATGTCGCAGGTCTTGCCGAGCTTCTTTTCGATAAGGTACTTCGACTTCCTGAGCTCATAGTTCACGGTGTCGATATCGGTCTCGCCCAGCTTTATATGGTCGTTGGTGTGAGACTCAATGTCGATCAGGCCGCTGTCCTGCATCTCTTTGGCCTGCTCCCATGTGAAGTGGCTGTAGTTCACCTTGCCCTTGCCGCCTATCTCGCCCACCGTGTCGGTGACGATAAATATAGTCGCGGGGATCTCGAGCTTTTTGAGTATCGGATAGGCCACCTCGTAATTTGAAAGATAGCCGTCGTCAAACGTCACGATTATCGGATTGGTCGGCAGAGTCTTGCTGCCGTCCTTGCAGTTAACAAAGTCGACATATTCTTTGAGGCTTATCGGCGTGTACTGCGTTTTGATCGCCGTCATGTGCAGGTTGAAATCCCGCGGCGATATGATCGAGATCGCGTTGGTCAGGTCAAACTCTTCGGAAATGTGATGATACAGCAGGATCGGCACCTTGACGGTTTCGGCCTCGGGCGTTCCCGCCTTGACATAGCCCGGCTTTGTCGTCGGCGACGGAACCGGTGAAGCCGTGGCCGGCGCGGGGCTTTGGTTCGGGTCGGCGCTCTGCGTCGGCTCGGAACCGTCGGGCGCTGCCGATGCCGCCGCGGGTGACGGCGTCTCGGTCGGAGCGAGCGAAGCCGTCGCGGTCTGGCCCCGGAGCCATGCGGGAGCCTTTCCCGATGGCGGAGCGGAGCTCGTTGGAACCGGACTCGGTGTGGCGGGACTCAGCGTGTTATTGCCATGAAGCGGCGTGAAACCCGAAAGGATAAGCGCCGCGGCTAAAATCAGAGTAAATTTTTTCATATTTATTTCATTCTCCCGTATATATTATTTACTTAAAAGATTTTTCTATAACGTTTATCAATTCTTTGTTGCTTTTTGAGCCTATAACATATCTGAGCAGGGTTTCGGTCACTTCCGCGGGATTTTGGCCGAGCAGCGCACGGCGTATGCGCCAGACCGCCTCAAGCTCGTGCTGCTCAAGCAGCATCTCTTCTTTTCTTGTTCCGGACTTTGCTATGTCTATCGCCGGGAATATGCGCCGCTCCTGAAGCTTTCTGTCAAGGTGGACCTCCATGTTTCCGGTGCCTTTGAACTCCTCGTATATCATGTCGTCCATACGGCTGCCCGTTTCAATGAGCGCGGTGGCAAGAATTGTCAGGCTGCCGCCCTCCTCAATGTTTCTCGCCGCGCCGAAGAACCGCTTCGGCTTATACAGCGATCCCGGATCAAGACCGCCCGACAGCGTTCTGCCGGTGGGCGCGATCGTCAGATTGTATGCTCTGGCAAGGCGGGTGATGCTGTCAAGCAATATAACAACATCCTTCTTGTGCTCAACCAAGCGCTTCGCGCGCTCAAGCACGATCTCGGCGACCTTGGTGTGGTTCTGGGGTTCCTCGTCAAAGGTTGAGAATATAACGTCGCCCTTGATGCTGCGCTGCATGTCCGTAACCTCTTCGGGGCGCTCGTCTATCAGCAGCACGATAAGCTGAACCTCGGGATTGTTTTTTGTTATGCTGTTGGCGATATTTTTAAGAAGCGTGGTTTTGCCGGCCTTGGGCGGTGCCACGATTATTCCCCTCTGGCCCTTGCCGACCGGCGCGATAAGGTCGATCAGACGCATGGAATAATCCATTCTGCCGGTCTCGAGCTTAATTCTTTCGGTCGGATATATGGGAACAAGATCCTCAAATGATCTTCTGTGTATGGAAACGTCAACACCGTCGCCGTTTACCTTTTCAACATAGAGCAGGGCCTGAAACCTTTCGCCCTCATGCTGCATGCGGGCATGGCCGCTTATATAATCTCCTGTTTTAAGACGGAACCTTCTTATCTGGGTCTGCGGAACGTACACGTCGTCGGGGCCGGTTTGATAGTTGTTCGACCTCAAAAATCCGTAGCCTTCCTCCATTACCTCAAGAACTCCCTCAACGGGATTTGAGCGGTGGACCGGATCGGCGTAATCGATCGTCTGGCTCCTGTTTTGGCGCGGCTCGTATTGCCTTCTGGGATCGTTCTGTCTGGGCGCGTACTGTCTCTGGCCGCCGTCATTTTGTCTCGGCGCGTAGCCTCTCGTGTCGCCGTCATTTTGTCTCGGCACATAGCCTCTCGTATCGCTGTCATTTTTCCTCGGCGCGTAATCCCGCACACCTCCGTTTTCACGGGGCGCATATCCGCCAAACTGCCGTGAACCTTCCGCGTCAGCCGACAAATCAGTCACAATGGCGGCGTGCTCGGACCGCTCTTCGACCGCTTGGGGTTTCACATCCGGCGCCGAGGCGCTTTCGGGCTCCGCCTTGTTCATGGTCTCGGAGATCACCTCGAGCAATTCTTTTTTCTTTAGTTTATACACGCTCTTTATTCCCAAGGTTTTCGCATATTCCTTAAGCTCAAGAATTTTCATGTTCTGAATTTTTTCCATATTCATATTTTCACTCTCCTATAAGATTTTCGTAATCGGTCGGTGACACAATTTCTATAATCGGATTATTTTCATACATTGTTTTTGTAAGCGTTGACTCTGATATATATTTATATACGGTCGGATTATTTCTGAGCGGAGCCGCAGCGTATATCACGGCCAACACAAGATAAATCAGCAACAGGCTTTCCATAAGCCCCATTATCACTCCCAAGCCCCGGTCAAAAAAGCTGATAACCGGAAGTCTTGACACGATATGCAACAGTTTTCCCAAAAGCGCGATAAGCAGCCTCGCCGCGATAAACACGATCAAAAACGCCGCCACGTTCACCGTCATTCCGGTCAGAAACCCCGAAACCGCATCAGCAAGCGCGATCTGTCCATTGGCCGCCATGCTCCGCAAATATCCCGGCAGCATAGGCGCGGAAAAAATCCCCTCGCCGCCCGAGCTTTCAAAATTGCCGAGAATTTGCGCGCGGACCGCGGCGGCAAATCCGCTTTTCAATATTATATCGCGAACATAGGGATAAAGCAGATACGCCAGCACCAACGCGGCGAAAAACGCGACCGCGCGGTATGCCGATTTCATAAACCCGTTTCTGTATCCGCACATTATAAAAAACACAAATATCAGCGCGGTTAATATATCAATCAATATATCCTGTCCTCCTGTTTCTCAAACGGCGCGGCTATCTTATTCTCACAATGTCCGCGCAATTTCCGCCCAGCGCCAAAGCGTTTCTGCCGTTGCCGTAAACCCCGACGCTCATAATGTCGTGCTCGATCTCGGTGGTCCGCCTCAGCCTGCCGCAACCGCTTACGCGCATAACGCTGCGGGAGTTTGAAACCACAATGGTATCTCCGGTGCAGGCTATTCTCTTAATATCGTCACAGCCGTTAAAGACGCCGGTCTGTTTGCCGTTTTTATTATATATTTCAAGTACGGTCCCGCCGCGGTTGTCGCGGCACAGGAAAAGCATGCGCTCTCCTCCGGTCACATCATACCGCTCGGCCGATTTTCCAGCGAGGTCGATAACGAATTTTTCCGCGCCCTTTTTATTCAGGCCGTACACTTTGTTCTGCGCCACCGCTATGATCCTTCCGCTGTCGTCAAAGGTCACGCTCGCCACAAGCGAGCCCTCGCAGACATAGCTGCCCGACTCGTTCCCGCTTGAGATGTTTATCACGTGGATTTTGGAATAAGTCTCGGCTCCGTCGCTCATCATCTGGGCCACGGCGATCGACTTTCCGTCGCTTGATATGTCAAGGTCGATAATATATCCCTCTCCGCTGTTCCATCTGAAAATCTCGTTTCCCTTGCGGTCAAACACCACAGCGGCGCCCTTATAACCCTCGGCCGTTACCGCCGCGGCGGCTTTTCCGCTCTTGTTTACCTTGGCGGAGAGAATTTCGGTGTTTATCGGATATGTAACAAGTTTTTTTCCTTTGAGATTATAGAGATTAAGACTGCAATTTCCCTCAAGGTCGGCCAGCAGCGCGTATTTTCCCGCAATGTCAACCGTGGGGTTGGTGAGAGTCATTGACTCCTCCCAGATATACCCGCCCTTGTTGTCGATCAGCTTGATACCGTTTTTGTTAAGCAAAAGAAGGTCATCACCAAAGGCGATCTGCTCATAATCGCCGCCGGTGTCGAACTCTATTCCCGAATACGGGCGGTAAGCCGTGTTCGGCAACACCACAAGGTTAATGAAAAGCCCGAGCAAAATCGCCAAAACCGCCGCGAGCAATCCCAAACGCAGCGCGTTTATGCGCACGACCCTGCCTTTGATGTTTAAATTTTTAACGCTTCCGCTGTCAAGTTTTTTCACAGCGGCACGAAAAGAACCCGATTTCTCTTTCAGAAAATCAAAAATCTGCGAAAAGCTGAATTCCTTGTTGATGTCAAATTTCATATATACTCATCCTTATTCTATATATGCGATTGTTTTTCACATTATATTTATTATACACCTAAATAAAAACTTTTTCAAGAAATAATCCTTGGGGAGGCGCGGTAATTCCCGCCGATTTTCTGTCTCCACTTTCTATTATCGCGGGTAGGCGGCTCTCTTTTATCTTGCCGCATCCCACATAAACGAGAGTTCCCGCAATTATCCTTACCATATTATACAAAAACGCGTCGGCCTCAACCGTGATCTTTATCACGCTGCCGTTTTTCTCGACCGAGCACTTTCTCACGGTCCTGACGGTTGTCTTTTGCTGTCCGCCGCCGGCCATAAAGCCTTTGAAATCGTGGGTCCCGACAAAATGCGCCGCGGCTTTTTCCATGCTCACAAAGTCAAGCTTATACGGAAAGTGCCAGCTGTAGCGGTTCATGAAGGGATCGCGGAACACGTCGTTGCGGATCAGATAAATATACCGCTTTCCTTTGGCTGAAAATCTCGCGTTGAAGTTGGCCGGGACCTCCCACGCCTCCGTCGCGGTTATGTCGTCGCCCAGACGATAGTTTAACGCGTAGGGCAGCTTTTCGACCGGTATTTTGGTCTCTGACTTAAAGTTCAGCACATAGTCAAGCGCGTGGACCCCGGCGTCGGTCCTGCTGCAGCCGGTGACGCGGATCCTCTCTCCGCACGCATCCGAAAGCGCGTTTTCGATTGTCTCCTGAACGGTGACGCCGTTGAGCTGGAACTGCCAGCCGTGATAGGCGCTGCCGTCATATCTTATTCTCATCGCTATATTTTTCATAATCAAAATTTCCCGAAAATCATGTTGATCCCGATTATCGCCGCAAGTAGCGCCGCCATGTATATCCATCCCAAAACGTCGACCGCTCCGAACTTGAGCTCGTAAAGCCTTGTCCTGCCCTCGCCGCCGCGGTAGCATCGGCACTCCATGGCGGTCGCGAGCTCGTCCGCTCTGCGGAACGCGCTGATGAACAGCGGTATCAGTATCGGCACCATAGCCTTTGCGCGGCTGAAAATATTACCGCTGTCTATCGACGCGCCGCGCGCCGACTGCGCCTTCATTATCTTGTCGGTCTCGTCAAGAAGCGTCGGGATAAATCTCAGCGCGATCGTCATCATCATCGCTATCTCGTGAGCGGGCAGGTGCACCTTTTTAAACGGCGAAAGCAGCCGCTCCATTCCGTCGGTCAGCGCGATAGGCGACGTCGTCAGCGTCAGCAGCGAGGTCCCCAAAATCAGGAACACGAGCCTCAGCACCATGAACGCCGCGAAGCGCACGCCCTCAACGGTGATCTTAAGAAATCCCCATCTCCATATCTCCTCGCCCGGGGTGAGAAACAGATTGAATATTCCGGTGAACACAATGAAAACCAGTATCGGCTTAAGGCCTCTGATCAAGTATTTCGGGGATATTCCCGACACCGCCACGCACAGCGCGAGGAAAAGAGCCAGCGCTATGTAGCCGACAAAGTTCTGTATCAGGAACACCATGACCACATAAGCGATTATAATAAGTATCTTGGTCCGCGGGTCGAGCCGGTGAATAAACGAGTCACCGGGAAAGTATTGACCCAATGTTATATCTTTAAGCATAGTTCCGCCTTTCGGTTATTATCGTTTCAGCATAGGCAGCAGTATTCTGTAGCAGTCGCCGACCGTGTATATTCCCTCGGGAATGTCCGCGCCCGCGGCGCGGAGCCTGTCGGCCACCATAGTGATCTGCGGCACGTTAAGGCCTATCTCGCGCAATCTCGCGCTTTGGGCAAAGACCTCGCTTGGCGTTCCGAACATTTCGACCCTGCCGCTGTTTAACACAAGTATCCTGTCGGCGAGCTTGGCCACGTCCTCCATGCTGTGCGAGACAAGCAGGACGGTCAGCTTCATCCTCTTATGCATGTCGCGGATCTTAAACAATATCTCGTCCCTGCCCGCGGGGTCAAGGCCCGCGGTGGGCTCGTCAAGTATCAGCACCTTCGGCTCCATTGCGAGTATGCCCGCGATCGCCGCGCGGCGCTTCTGGCCGCCCGATAAGTCAAACGGCGATTTGTCAAGCAGCTCTTCGGGGAGGCCCGTCATATTGGCCGCGAATTTCGCCCGCTCCTCCGCCTCTTTTTGAGACAGACCCATGTTGAGCGGCCCGAAGCATATGTCCTTGAGCACCGTCTCCTCAAAAAGCTGATACTCGGGGTACTGCATGCACAGACCGACCTTAAATCTTATGTCGCGGATGTTGACACCTTTTTCCGAAAGGTCGGTCCCGTCGATAATCACCTTGCCGCTTTCGGGCTTCAAAAGCCCGTTCAAAAGCTGGATCATCGTGGATTTTCCCGAGCCCGTGTGGCCGATAACGCCGACAAACTCGCCCTCGTTTATGTTAAGGCTCACATCATCAAGCGCCTTTTTCTCAAACGGGCCGCCGCTCATATAGGTATAGCTCACGTTTTCAAGCCTGATCATGATCCGCGCGCCCCCTTTCCGCGGTTTTCAAGCGCCCGCAGCAGCTCGGCCGCGCACTCCTCGTCATTCAGAGCCGTGGCGTCAAGGCCGAGGCCCTGCTTGTTGAGCATATATATCAGATATGTGGACTGGGGAACGTCAAGCCCGAGCGCGGTAAGCTTTTCAACCTGCGGGAACACCTCTTTCGGAGTTCCCTCAAGGGCGATCCTGCCGCTGTCGAGAATGATTACCCTGTCCGCGCGGACAGCCTCGTCCATATAATGAGTGATCAAGACGACCGTCATGCCGTTTTCGCGGTTGAGCTTTTTGACCGTCTCGATAACCTCGGCGCGGCCGCTCGGGTCAAGCATAGCGGTGGGCTCGTCCATAACAAGCAGCTCGGGCCGCATCGCAAGCGCTCCCGCGATCGCCACGCGCTGTTTCTGGCCGCCGCTCAGCATATGCGGCGCGTGGCGTTTAAATGCGCTCATGCCGACGATCTCGAGAGCCTCGTCCACCCTGCGGCGGATCTCGTCCCTCGGAACGCCGAGATTTTCGGGCGCGAACGCCACATCCTCCTCAACGATCGTGGCGACCATCTGGGTGTCGGGGTTCTGGAACACCATGCCCACTCTGCGGCGTATGTCAAACAGTTTGCCGTCATCAGCGGTGTCAAGCCCGTCAACCGTGACCGTTCCCGAAGTGGGAACGAGTATCGCGTTCATGTGCTTGGCGAGAGTCGATTTTCCCGAGCCGTTGTGGCCCAGGACCGCCAGAAACTCGCCGCGGCGCACATCAAGGCTCACGCCGTCAAGCACGCGCGTCCTCTCGCCCGTGTCCTCGTCTTTATATTCAAATACCAGATTATTAATGATTACAATATTATCCATAATTTATTTTATTAACTATCCCCGCCGCGTCTGACCAAACTCGGTTATCAATAATCAGCCGTGCGGTCCCGGGAATAAAGCCTTTCATCAATCACTGCGCTGCCATCTTGCCGAATAGCCACAGGGCAGCAGCAATTCTCCGTTTGTTATCGGCAGTCCGATCTCGTCAATATCAATATCGCCGCCGAATTTTTTCATCAATGTCAGATCATAAATATTTTTCATCACGCTTCCCGAAAGTCCGGTCGTGTAGGTGTTGACCAAAAAGAACATCGGATCGTCGGACAAAAGTTCGGCGCAGAGCTCGATCAGCTCAAACAGCTCGTCCTCGATCTTCCATACCTCGCCGCCCGGGCCCCTGCCGTACGACGGCGGATCCATGATAATCCCCTCGTATTTGCGGCCGCGCCTTATCTCGCGCCCGACAAACTTCTTCACGTCGTCAACTATGTAGCGTATCGGCAGCTCCGAAAGCCCCGACAGCGACGCGTTTTCCTTGGCGCGCGCCACCATGCCCTTGGCCGCGTCCACATGACAGACCGAGGCACCTGCCTCAAGCGCCGCCAGAGACGCCCCACCGGTGTAGGCGAAAAGATTAAGCACTCTGACATCCGAACGGGCCCTGCCGCTGCTTTTGATTATGTCCGAAAACCAGTCCCAGTTCGCCGCCTGTTCCGGAAACAGCCCGGTGTGCTTAAAGCCCATGGGCGTGATCCTGAATTTCAGATTTTTATAGCCGATCGTCCAGCTTTCGGGGATTTTTTTGAAAGTGCGCCAGCTTCCGCCGCCCTTGGCGCTGCGGATATATCTCGCGTCCGCTTTGCTCCAAAGCGCGGATTTTTCATGATCCGGCACCGACCACACAATTTGAGGATCGGGACGCCTTAAAATAACGCCGCCCCAGCGCTCAAGCTTCTCTCCGCGTGACGCGTCGATAAGCTCATAATCTTTCCATGATCGGGATATAAACATATAAAAACCTCCGGGTAATAAGCGAAAAATTATATAAAAAGTGCGATTTTCGGGCATAAAACGCCCACCAAAAGTCAATACGGATTTATTATACCACATTCCCCCAAAAAAGTCAATACGGAACCCCGCCCCGACACGTCAATCTAATTTATTAACAAAGATGTAACATTGATCAAAGCAAGGAAAAAGTGCAGAAATTCAGTGAGATTGT
>CANRGH010000009.1 GCA_947630135.1 uncultured Monoglobus sp. | reverse complement strand
TTGCGGGAGTGGCTCAGTGGTAGAGCGTCACCTTGCCAAGGTGAACGTCGCGAGTTCGAATCTCGTCTTCCGCTCCAATTGATAAAAGACGCATACTCTTGCGTCTTTTATCATACTTTATTTATAGGGCGCCATAGCCAAGTGGTAAGGCAGAGCTCTGCAACAGCTTTACGCCCCAGTTCAAATCTGGGTGGCGCCTCCAATTATTCTTATAATGTCGTTGTAGACCGACGTTATCTTAACATCACCGTTTTTGTTGACGGTGATGTTTTTTATCATTTTGCCTATGTATATTTGTTTTAGCTCGCGATCTCATTAATCAAAATCGACCACAGCGCCGTACATAGATGATCCGAAGCTGATTGAAGGCGACACGAGGAGCGCGAGAAGCTACGAAGGGAAAAGCTATTACGCTTCCACATTTTGAAGCTCAAAAGAGCAGGACAGAAAGAGGAAAAATGGCGTTGACAATTCGTGGGAAAGTGGTATAATAAAAATGAGGGGTGATAAAGTGCTTGAATATGACGTGATTGGCAATATCAATCCTCAATTGTTGGAAACAGAATTTGGGAAATTACAGACAAGCGAAACAATCATAACTAATGAACGTAAAAACCATATATTATTACTGCATAATAAAGATTATTCCTTGTTTGAGAAATACGCAAAGGAAATTATAGAAAATCCGGAAATTATCATTAAAGATGAGAAAAACATTGGTACGGTATTTATGGTTAAGCACCTACCATCTACAAATTTGAATGTAGTTCTGAGGTTAGCTCTTAATTCCGATAATTCGGGCTTAAAAAATTCTGTTATGACAGCATATAGGATTAGAAATAAAAATCTTAAAAAAATGGAAAAAAAGAATAAAATACTTTACAAAAAAGAATAGTTGTGATATAATATATATATAATAATATAGCATTTTGAAGTAGAGATTGTGCTGCTACGCACCCTTTGGGTCAAAAGAAATGCGGGAAGGGGCACACCCGCCAAAATGTAAATTATAAACCGCTTTGAGAAATCAGAGCGGTTTTTCTATGAAACCAATAGAATAAGCACCTATGAAATATTAAGTGCTTTTATTATGCAAAAAAATTAATTAAATATATTGCTGCTTGGCATTGTGGGCGTTAAATGCAAGACGGACAGGCGCGGATAATACGAGTCCCTCGTTTTTTTGATACTACAAAAATTATATAAAACAGGTTTCGGTTTGTCAACTTATAATTTTTAAAAGAAAATGTTGATATTTAAAACAATATATGGTAGAATAATATTATTGATATTAGAATTGCGGCGTTTTGGGAGGAATGTTTATGTCTATTCTAAACAAATTCAGAGGAAACAAGTCTAAGACCCTTAAGATCATTATTGTCGGCACCGGAAAGGTCGGCTCCACCATCGCGGGAAAGCTGACCGAGGAAGGCTGCGACGTTACGGTCGTTGACAAGAACCGCGAAGTCGTTGAGAAGCTGGCGGAAACCTACGACATTATGGGCGTTGTGGGAAACGGCTCGAGTTACGGAACGCTTATCGAGGCGGGCGTTGAGAGCGCCGACCTGATAATCGCCGTGACAGACAGCGACGAGCTTAATCTGCTTTGCTGCACGCTCGCCAAAAAGGTGGGAGACTGCACCGCGGTCGCCAGAGTGCGCGACCCGGATTACAGCGACGAGCTTGCGTATCTGCGCGACAAGCTGGGGATTTCGATAATTATCAATCCCGAGCTTGAGGCGGCGCGGGAAATCTCAAGAATTTTGCATTTCCCGCTGGCAATCTCGGTCAACTCGTTCGCCAAGGGCTCGGCGGAGCTTATCAGGTTCAAGATACCCGCCGACAATTACCTTGACGGCATGAGGCTTTCGAGTTTCCAGAACAACAAGGATTTTAATATTCTCATCTGCGTTGTCGAGCGCGGCGACATGATCGCGATCCCCAACGGCAATTTTGAGCTGCGGTCGGGCGACATTATATCGTTTATCGCGACCCCGCGTGACGCGTTCGCATTTTTCAAAAAGATAAACGTTGAAACGAGAGACGTTAATTCGGCGATGATCATCGGCGGCGGAAAAACCTCGTTTTATTTGGCGCGTATCCTGTCAAGCGCGGGAATGCAGGTCAAGATAATCGAGTTAAATCCTGCGCGCTGCGAGGAACTCAGCACACTGCTGCCGGACGATGTTGTTATCGTCAACGGAAACGGAACCGACGAGACACTGCTTAGCCAGGAGGATCTGGCAAGCGCCGGCGCGCTTATACCGCTGACCGGAATTGACGAAGAAAACGTGCTGCTTTCGCTCTACGGCATGAAGGTCTCGCCCGGGATCAAGGCGATAACAAAGGTCAATCACATTAACTTCTCAAGCGTTATCAATGAGCTTGAGCTGGGCAGCGTTGTGTATCCGAGGCGCATGACAGCCGAGACGATAATCAAGTATGTTCGTGCTAAAAAGAAATCGCTGGGCAGTGATATTATCACGCTTTATAATTTGTCAAACGACAGAGTTGAGGCTATAGAGTTTAACGTGCATGATGAGCTCAAGCACACCTCAAAGCCGCTTAAGGAGCTTAAATTAAAAAGCGATCTTCTTGTGGCTTGCATATACAGAGACGGAAAAGCGTTTATTCCCGGAGGAAACGACGCGCTGCAGCCGGGCGACGCGGTGACAGTCGTTACCACTCGCAAGGGCTTGAGCAGCATAGAGGAAATTTTCGAGTGATGAACAAGGCTTAACAGTGAGCGCGGGCGGAAGGCCTGATGCTTATTGCCGTCTTTATCCGCGTATTATCTATTCACTAATCGCTAATCACTACGTTGGGAGGACTGAAAATTGAATTTTAAGGCTGTTACATATATTTTGGGCTGGATTTTAAATATCGAGGGCGCGCTGTTGCTTTTGCCGTTTCTGGTGGGAATGATATACGGCGAGCCCCAGGCCTATTCGTTTTTGATCATGGCCTTGGTCTGCGTGGCGATCGGCGGTATCTCGATATTCAAAAAGCCTAAAAATCTGACGTTTTATACCCGCGAGGGCTTCGCTGTCACCGCTTTGACATGGATAGTTATGAGTCTTTTCGGCTGCATGCCGTTTGTTATAAACGGCGATATACCGAATTTTACAAACGCGCTGTTTGAGACGGTTTCGGGCTTCACCACCACCGGCGCCAGCATTCTTGACGATGTTGAGGCGCTGTCTCACGCGTCGCTGTTCTGGCGCAGCTTTACGCACTGGATCGGCGGAATGGGCGTTTTGGTGTTCCTGCTCGCGCTTCTGCCGATGACCGGCGGCTCGCATATGAATATAATGAAGGCCGAAAGCCCGGGCCCCACGGTAAGCAAGCTGCTGCCAAAGGTAAGGGAGACGGCGTTTGTGCTGTACGCGATATATATCGCGCTGACCGTTGCGGAGTTTTTGTTCCTTATCATCGGCCGCATGCCGATATTTGACGCGGTTACAACTGCGGTCGGCACGGCGGGTACCGGAGGCTTCGGAATAAAATCCGACAGCATGGCGGGCTACTCGCCGTATATCCAATGGGTGGTCGGAGTGTTTATGATGCTCTTCGGCGTCAATTTTGCGGTGTACTTTCTGCTTTACAGAAGAAAGTTCCGCGCCGCCGCGTCGCATGAGGAAGCGCGTTATTATCTGATAATCATCGCGATCGCGACCGCGGTCATCACCGCGTCGCTCTATATTACCGGCTCAATGCCCGATATGGGCCTTGCCGACAAGGTGCGGCACGTCTTCTTCCAGGTGGCTTCAATAATAACGACCACGGGTTTTTCAACGTTAAATTACGAGGCTCTGTGGCCGCAGTTCGCGGTTATGATACTGCTCGGTCTGATGTTCATGGGCGCCTGCGCGGGCAGCACGGGCGGCGGAATAAAGGTTTCGCGCTTCATGACCTTGTTCCGCACGGTGCGCAAGGAGATAACGCTGTTTTTCCACCCTAAGCGCGTGGTCAACATAAAGAGCGAGGGCAAGACGGTCGCGCCCGAGACGATACGCTCGATAAACGTGTTTATCTGCGCCTACGCGTTTTTGTTCGCCGCGTCGGTGCTGCTGATCTCGGTAGACGGATATGACTTCACGACAAACTTTTCCGCGATCGCCGCGACGATAAACAATATCGGCCCCGGACTGGGAGGAGCGGGCCCGTCGGAAAGCTTTTCACTGTTCTCGGCGTTCCCGAAGTACATCATGATCTTCGATATGCTCGCGGGCAGACTTGAGCTCTATCCGATGCTTATTCTTCTGGCTCCCGAGTTCTGGAAAAGCATTGTGCCGGGACGCAAATTTAAGTAATATAAAAGCGGAGCTTATAAAGCGCGGAATTATTTGACAATTCCGCGCTTTTGTATTATAATTATTACAGATTGATTGAAAAGAGATGTAAATTTAATTTGAGATTGTTTAATTACGAAAAGAAAACCGTGACAACGGCGCTCGCGATCGCGGTGCCGGCTATTATTGAGTCGTTTTTTGTCGCGTTCGCGGGTCTTGTTGACTCGCTCATGGTGAGTTCTCTGGGCGCAAACGCTGTGGCCGCGGTCGGCCTTACCACCCAGCCGAAGTTTTTGGGGCTTTCGGTGTTTATCGCGATCAATGTTTCGGTGTCCGCCTTGGTTGCCAGAAGGTTCGGCGAAAAGCGGAGAGAGGACGCCAACTCGATTTTATTCACCACGTTTATCATGATCTTGGCGTTGGCCGCAGTGCTGAGCACGGCGCTTGTTATTTTCGCGCCGCAGATCATGACGCTTTGCGGCTCGCTGCCCGAAACGCATGACAGTGCCGTTACATATTACAGGATAATCATGGGCGGCATGGTGTTTAACTGTATTCAGATGGGCATAAACTCCGCGCAGCGCGGCGCCGGAAACACCAAGATAACCATGCGCACCAACATAACGTCAAACACGATCAACATTATTTTTAACTATCTTCTGATCAACGGCCATTTCGGCTTTCCCGCTCTCGGGATCGCCGGAGCGGCTTATGCCACGGTGCTCGGAACGGTCGTCGCGGCGGTTATGAGCATAATCTCGATCAGCAAGCCCGGAAGCTTTTTGAATATCCTTTTTATAATCAAGAAAAAGATCCGTCCGACGCTTAGCGCGCTGAAAAGTCTGGTAAGAGTGGGCTACAGTGTGTTCTTTGAGCAAATGCTCATGCGCGTGGGCTTTATGGCCACCGCGATTATGGCGGCAGGTCAGGGAACCGCGGCAATGGCGGCGCACCAGGTCGGCATGAATATAATGAGTCTCTCATTCTCATTCGGCGACGGTCTTCAGTCGGCCGCGGTCGCGCTTATCGGAAGGAGTCTTGGCGAAAACAAGCCCGACAAGGCCAAGGAATACGGCTCCGCCTGCCAGATGATAGGCGGGCTGATCTCGATCGTATTGGCTGTTATTTACTTCTTCGGCGCGGGACTGCTTATGCGCATGTTCTTTAAGGAGCCCGAGATCGTGGATATAGGCATCTCGATAATGCATATAATAATCGTCGTGGTGCTGTTCCAGATCAGACAGGTGATCTATATGGGCTGCCTGCGCGGCGCGGGCGACACGCTTTACACCGCGCTCGCCTCGACCGTGAGCGTTACGATAATCAGAACCGCTGTCTCGTATCTGTTCGGCTATACGTTCGGTTTGGGTATCGCGGGCATATGGATGGGAGTCGTCGGCGATCAGGTGGCAAGATACATATTCGCGACGATAAGGTTCAAGGCAGGAAAATGGGTAAAAATACAGATTTAACGCTCCAAATCGCAAGCTATCGCGGCGGAACCGCGTAAAAATGATTTGCTCAAAAAAATATAAAAAACTATTGACCCGTTCCGAAATTTGTGTTAAAATATTCAAGTCATGTTAAATCGGGGCGTTAGCGGTGCCTTGTAACCCTCAATCCGCTACAGAGGGGATGAAAACTTGCGTCTGAGGAACATCTTTGTTTGGTCTGCCTCGCATAAGTGGTGTTGACGGTTTGGTCTTACGCAATCGGAACCTGTGAACCTCGTCAGGGCGGGAACGCAGCAGCGATAAGCAGTTACTCCGATGTGCCGTGAGGGCGCTAAATCCGAGCTAACTGTGTGAGTAACGCTTGTAGAGCTGTTTCGAACGCAAGCACATGACTTTTTTATTTAAAATTATTCGCGATTAAAGAGGTGAGGGCTTATGTCGGCAAAATATCAGGCGCTTTACAGAAAGTGGCGCCCCATGACCTTTGACGATGTCGTTGGTCAGGAGCATATAACGACCACGCTAAAAAACGAGCTTATCACCGGCAAGATCGGCCACGCATATCTTTTCTGCGGAACGCGCGGCACCGGAAAGACCTCGACCGCCAAGATATTCTCGCGGGCCGTCAACTGTGAAAATCCCGTGAACGGCGAGCCGTGCAACGAGTGCGAGACATGCCGCTCTATTCTGGACGGAAGGATCATGGACGTGTACGAGATGGACGCGGCCAGCAACAACGGCGTTGAGGCGATACGCAATCTGCGCGAGGAGGTAATATATACCCCCGCGGGCTGCAAATACAAGGTGTATATCATCGACGAGGTGCATATGCTCACCATTCAGGCGTTCAACGCGCTTCTCAAGACTCTTGAGGAGCCGCCCGCGCACGCGCTTTTCATTCTCGCGACCACGGAGCCCCAGAAGATACCGCAGACCATCCTGTCGCGCTGCCGCAGGTATGATTTCAGACGGATAAGCAATGACGCGATCGCGGCGAGGCTTAAAAAGATAGCCGCCGCGGAGAATATAAACGCCACTGAGGACGCCCTGGAGCTTATCGCGGAGCTCGGAGACGGCTCAATGCGCGACGCGCTGAGCATTCTTGACCGCTGCTCGTCCTTTGGCGGCGAGCTGAGGCGCGCTAACGTTTCAGAGATCGTCGGCATCGTTGACGAGTCAGTTCTGTTTTCGATCGCGGGCTTCGCGGCGGAGGGCAGAACGGCCGAGGCAATATCGGAGCTTGACGGCTTTTTAAACGCCGGAAAGGACCCGCTCACATTTTTTGAGGATTTTATCGACCACCTGCGCGCGCTGCTGCTTTGCAGGGAGTGCGCCGACCCGGGGAGGGTTATCGAAAAATCGCCCGAGATGATCGGGCGTTATCAGAAGCAGGCGGAGCTTTTCACACCCGAGCGGTTGATTTACGGAATAACGGTAATGAGCGAGTACCACGGACGGGCGAGGTCAATGTCCGCGCCGCGGGTCGCCGCGGAGATAGCGTTGATCAAGCTTATCAAGCCCGAATACAGCAGCGAGTTTGAGGCGCTTTCGGCGAGGATCGACAAGCTTGAAAACATAATCAGGACCGGCGGGGCCGCCGCGCGTCCGTTATCAAACACAGACGATCAAGGCGCGCCCGCCGCGGCCGAAAAACCGAAGTCTGACAATAAGCCGAAGTCTTATGACAAACCCGAGACCGCGCAAAAACCGCAGGCCGCGGGAAGCGGCTGGAACCTCTGGCCCGAGGTCATGGACGCTGTTAAAAAGAGCAGCAAAAAACTGTTTATGTGTCTGCACAAGTCGGAGGCGGTCAGGGACGGAAACGTCGTCACCGTCAGAGTCGCGACCGAGTTCGCGTACAAGACGATCGCCACGGTCAACGGCCTTAAATATTTGTCGGATCTGTTTTCAAGCATTGCGGGCGAGACGCTGACCGCGAAGGTCGTTTTCGGAGAGCAGACCGAGAGCGGTTCGGGCGCTTCGATCATGGATATAGTTAATAAAAAGGAAATTTACGGAGATATAATAAAAGTAAAAGGAGAGTAAAAAATGGCTAAAGGATACCCCGGAAGAATGGGTGGCATGGGCAACATGAACCAGATGATAAAGCAGGCCCAGAAGATGCAGGAGCAGATGCTCAAAATGCAGGAGGAAATGGAGACAAAGACTTTCACGGCCGACGCGGGCGGCGGCGCTGTTTCCGCCACGGTCAACGGAAAGAAGGAGCTTCTTGACATAGTTCTCAAGGAAGAGGTCGTTGACCCCGACGATATCGAAATGCTTCAGGACCTGATCCTGGCCGCGGTAAACGAGGCTATGAGAAAGGCCGAAAAGGACAGCGAGGCGCAGATGGGCAGCCTCACCGGCGGCATGAATATACCGGGTCTGTTTTAGCTTTCGCCTGCGCGGGCTTAAACCGACGGTTACAGAAATAAAAAGCGGAAAGGTAGTTATTTGATTATGGAAATTCTGGATTTAACCCGTTACACGGGCAAATATGATGTAGAGAGAGTTATAGAGGGCTTTGAAAAAGGCGAGATAAAAAGCAGCGACACCGTTGAGATCGAGGGTATGATACACAGAATACGCTCAATGAAGTCATTCGCGTTTTTTGTGATCAGAACAGCCAGGTGCCTTGTTCAGTGCGTATATGAGCCCGGCGAAGGCGGCGAGCCCGTGAACAAGTTCCACGAGGAGGACAGCGTGAGACTGCGCGGAAAACTGGTTGAGGATCAGCGCAGCGCTCTCGGTTTTGAAATTCATATCGAGGAGATCACGAGGCTTTCGGGCGCGGCAGCGCCTCTGCCCGTTGTTATCAACAAGGGAAAGCTCAACTGCAATGTTGACATAAAGCTCGATTACAGACCCGCGTCTCTCAGGAACCCCCGCGAGCGGGCCGCGATCAAGATCGTGGACGGAATTATCAACTCATTCAGGACCTTCCTGCACGGCGAGGGCTTCACCGAGTTTGTTCCGCCTAAAATCGTTTCGGCGGGAGCCGAGGGCGGCGCGGATATGTTCGAGGTCGATTATTTCGGCGACAAGGCGCTGCTCAACCAGAGCCCCCAGATGTATAAGCAGATCATGGTCGGCGTGTTCAAAAAGGTGTTCACGGTGGCTCCGGTGTTCAGAGCCGAAAAGCACAGCACCACGCGCCATATCAACGAGTTTGAGGGCCTTGACCTTGAGATGGGCTTCATTGACTCGTTTGAGGATATTATGGCCGTTGAGGCGCGGTTCATGAAATATATGTATAAGTATTTGAGAGAGGAATACGCATCCGAACTCAATATTCTGGGCGTTGAGCTGCCCGACATAAGCGAGGTGCAGATCCCCGTGTTTAAGTTCATGGAGATCAAAGAGATAATCGCGAAGGAATATAACCGCGAGTTCAGGAACCCCAATGATCTTGACCCCGAGGAGGAGCGGCTTATCGGTGAGTACTGCATGAAGGAATACGGCTCGCCTTTGGTGTTTGTGACGCACTATCCTTCAAAGAAGCGCCCGTTCTATGCTATGGATGATCCCGAGAACCCAAAGTACACGCTGAGCTTTGACCTGCTGCTGAACGGAGCCGAGGTTACGACCGGCGGCCAGAGGATACACGATTATCAGACGCAGCTTGACAAGATCAACGCCCGCGGAATGGACGCGGAGGAATTCAGTGATTTTCTGATGATGCACAAATACGGCATGCCGCCGCATGGCGGACTCGGCATCGGCCTTGAGCGCCTTGCCATGAAGCTTTTGGGCTGTGACAACATCAGAACGGTGACGGCCTTCCCGAGAGATATCGGCAGAATAAGACCGTAAAATCAAGCCCCGCGGAAAATCCGCGGGGCTTTTGCTATGTCGTTTTTATTCAGCCGCGCCGTCCTCAACGTTCTCGGTGAGGCGGCTTCTTCTCGGCGTCGGTGCGGGCTCGTCGGACGACGCCTCGGGAGAGGCTGTCTGCGCGGTCGCTGCCGGCAGCATTCCCGTTGAGCCGCGGCGCAGCACCATTGAATAGTTATTGTTATTGTCCTTGTCAACCATGCCGGTGATCTTTACTTTTATGCCGACCGGGTTGTTGTTGGGCGCGCCGAGCTGCTGGGTCCAGAAATTTTCAATGTCCGGAATACTCTTAAGCTCGATCATCTTATAGGACTCGTTCTCGTCCTGAAGATAATATTTTGAGTCGATCTTGGTTATGGTTCCGACAGTCGAGATCAGAGTCGACTGGCTGATGTCAACGCTGTCGTAAAGCTCGGCGATTGTTACCTTGTTCTCGTTCGAGCCGTCATAGGTGTCAACGATATAAACGTTCATCGGTCTGTCAACGCGGCTCTCGTCGCTGTCGGCGAACACGGCGTTGATCTCGGCTCCGAAGGCCTCGGTCACGGCGCGGATTGGAACAAATGTTCTGTAATCCCTTGTCTCGTCGCCCTGGAACGCGGGCGCGTCAAGCTCAACCGTTTCTGTCTGCTTCTGGTCCTGCTGGCCCTCTTCCTCGTCATAAGCTATTTTATACACATACATGGTGGGAAGGCCGATATCGAGCCTGAGCGTGGTGTCGTATCTCACGATCTGTATTCTCTTGGCGGGCTTTCCGTCGACCTGATCGATCCAGTAAACCGTCGCGCCGAGCGCCTCGGAAACGGCGCGCAGCGGAACCATGGTCCTGCCGTTGTCTCCCTCGCCCATGATAAACGGGCGTTCGGCCTCGCTGAATTTCAGCGCGCTGCCGTTAACGTATATGTTCTGTATCGGCGACGCGGCTTCGGCGGTCATAGTCAGCCCGCAAAACAGCCCCAAAATTATCGTTATGCTTAAAACAGTACTGATCAGTTTTTTCATATTAATCTTCCTAACTTCCTGACTTTAATAAATTTATATAAAATATTATACTATAATATTTTTAAACATGCAACACTTATTTTGATTATAAGACGAATTAAATCGCGTAAAAGTTCCGTGGAAAAGCAAAGATGTCAAATTATTGGTATAACCTGACATCTTTACATGTTTTTAGCCTTTTTACGCTTTGTCGTTTTCTCTGATCTCAACGCGTCTTATCTTGCCGCTTATGGTCTTGGGAAGCTCGTCAACAAACTCCACAATTCTCGGGTATTTATAAGGCGCGGTGTGCTTTTTCACATAGTTTTGGATCTCTTTCTTGAGCTCGTCGCTGCCCTGTTTGCCCTTGACGAGAACGATCGTGGCCTTTACTACCTGACCGCGGATCGGGTCGGGAGCGGCAGTTATCGCGCACTCCAGAACGTAGGGGAGCTCCATGATAACGCTCTCAATCTCAAAGGGGCCGATGCGGTAGCCCGAGGACTTGATAACGTCGTCAGTCCTGCCGACATACCAGAAATAGCCGTCCTCGTCTCTCCACGCGGTGTCGCCCGTGTGGTAATAGCCGTCATGCCATGCCTCGCGCGTAAGCTCGTCATTGTTGTAATAGCAGGTAAACAGTCCGCAGGGTGCTCCGTCCTTCGTGTTTATGCAGATCTCGCCGACCTCGCCAACTCCCGCGGGCTTGCCGTCGGGCAGAAGGATCTCAACCTTATAAAGCGGGCTGGGTTTGCCCATTGAGCCGGGCTTGGGCTCCATGCCGACGAAGTTGCCCAGAACAAGCGTCGTCTCTGTCTGGCCGAAGCCCTCCATTATTCTGAGACCCGTGTGCTTGAAGAACTGGTTGTAAACCTCGGGGTTAAGCGCCTCGCCTGCCGTGGTCGCGTATTCGATCGACGACAGGTCATACTTGCCAAGGTCCTCTTTGATGAAGAACCTGAACATTGTGGGCGGCGCGCAGAACGTTGTGATCTTATATTTCGCGAACAGAGGAAGAATATCCTCGGCGTGGAACTTGTCAAAGTCGTATGTAAACGTCGCGCCCTCGCTCATCCACTGGCCGTAGAGCTTGCCCCAGAGAGCTTTGCCCCAGCCGGTGTCGGAGATCGTGAAGTGCAGACCGTTGCGGTTCGGGTTAACGTTGTGCCAGCACTTGGCGGTCAGAAAATGGCCCAGGGGGTATTTGTGGCTCTGCGCCGCGATCTTGGGGTAACCGGTCGTTCCGGAGGTGAAATACATCAGCATTATCTCGCTGCCGCAGGCCGTCTCGTCGGGATTGGTCGGACGCTCGAACACGTCGCTGAATTCTTTTATTCCCTCGTCGAAGTTCAGCCAGCCTTCGCGGTTCCCGTTAACGATGATCTTGAGGATATCAAAGTCGCAGTTGTTCGCGCCGAGCTCCGCCTGATGTGCGGTGTCGCCGTCGGCGGTGCAGACGATCGCCGATACGCCCGCGGCCTTAAATCTGTAGTCAAAGTCATGCTCGACCAGAAGGTTGGTGGCGGGGATAACGATCGCGCCTATTCTGTGCAGGGCCAGTATTGCGATCCAGAACTGATAGTGACGCTTGAGTACGAGCATTACCCTGTCGCCCTTCTTGATGCCCAGGGACTTAAAGTAGTGCGCGGCCTGCGCCGAAAGCTTGCTCATATCCGAGAAGGTGAAAAGGCGTTCTTCCTTGTCCTTGGAAAGCCACAGCATGGCGGGCTTGTCGGGGTCGCGCTGCGCCATTTTGTCAACTATGTCAAATGTGAAGTTGAACTTTTCCTCGTCAATGAACTTGATCGAATTGATAACACCGTTCTCGTCAAAGCCCATTTTAACGTAATCGTCATATATCCTGTGTCCTGTTTCCTCTCTTTTCGGAAGAGGCTTGACGGCAGGCATGTCAACGTCCTCGATATAGTTCGTCTCTCTGCCGCCCGTGAATACCATGGCGTAAAATTCGCAGGGCTCGCCGCCCACCGCGATCATGCCGTGGGGCGTTTTGCTGTCATAGTAAATGCTGTCGCCGGCGTTTAAGGTCTCAATGTTCTTGCCTATCTGTATCTTGAGGGTTCCGCTGACAACTATGTCAAGCTCTTGACCCTCGTGCTTGGCAAGCTTGATCTCCTTGTGCTGCTCGGCCTCGGAAAAAGGCGCGGTAACAAGGAAGGGCTCCGCTATTCTGTTCTTGAAATAAGGAGCGAGGTTGTTGTACTCAAACTCCTTGCGGCGCACGATCTTCATGCCCTCGCCCGCGCGAGTCAGTTCATAGCCCGAAAGCGTGGCGCTTTGGCCCTCGAGCAGGTCGGTAACGTCAACGCCGAACACTCTCGCGCACAGGCAGATGAACGAAAAGCTGAAATCGCTTTCGCCCTTTTCGATCATGCGGTACTTCTCAAGGCTGACCGAGGTCTTTTCGGCCGCGGTCTCCTCGCTCATGCCGATGATCTCGCGAAGCGTCTTAATTCGCTCCGCGACGTCTTTAATTCTTGCGTCCAAATTGTTGTCCATTTCATTTCTCCTTATATTATTGGTAATCATTTTTAAAAACAACACAGGTTAAAGTATAACATTGACGCAAATATTTGTCAATAAATATTATAAGAAAATATTTGCCCGTGATTTATTTGTTTTTGTTTTTCTTAAGGTATTCCTTCAGGAAAACTCCGGTGTAGGAGTCCTCGCATTTCGCGACCTTTTCGGGTGTTCCGCAGGCGACTACCGTGCCGCCGTTGTCTCCGCCCTCGGGGCCGAGGTCGATAATATAGTCGGCGGTCTTGATAACGTCAAGATTGTGTTCGATCACAACGACGGTGTTGCCCGCGTCGACAAGTTTCTGCAGCACGTCGATCAGCATGTGCACGTCGGCCGTGTGCAGGCCGGTCGTGGGCTCGTCGAGGATATATATCGTCTTTCCGGTGCTTCTGCGGCTGAGTTCCGTGGCGAGCTTGACGCGCTGCGCCTCGCCTCCCGACAGCGTTGTTGACGGCTGGCCGATCTTGATATAGCCGAGGCCCACGTCGAACATTGTCTGAAGCTTGCGGCGGATCTTTGGCACGTTCTCAAAGAACTCGCAGCCCTCCTCGACCGTCATGTCGAGGACCTCGTAAATATTCTTGCCCTTGTAGCGGACCTCGAGCGTTTCGCGGTTGTATCTCTTGCCTCCACAGACCTCGCACGGCACATAAACATCGGGCAGAAAGTGCATCTCGATCTTGATTATTCCGTCGCCCGCGCAGGCCTCGCAGCGTCCGCCCTTGACGTTAAAGCTGAACCTGCCCGATTTGTAGCCCCTCGCCTTGGCCTCCTGCGTGGCCGCGAAAAGCTCGCGTATATCGGAAAACAGCCCGGTGTAGGTGGCGGGGTTGCTCCTCGGCGTCCTGCCGATCGGCGACTGGTCAATGTCTATGACCTTGTCAAGGAATTCGGCGCCCTTCATGCTTGTGAATTTTCCCGGATGCTTTTTGGCGTGGTTGAGTACGTTCGACAGATGCTTATAGAGTATCTCGTTGACGAATGAGCTTTTGCCGCTGCCCGAAACGCCGGTGACGCAGGTGAACGTGCCGAGAGGGATTTTTATGTTAATGTTTTTTAAATTGTTCTCGCGGCAGCCCTTTATCTCAAGCTTGTGTCCGTTTCCCTTTCTGCGCTTCTTCGGAACGGGGATAAACTTCTTTCCCGAAAGATATTGCCCGGTCAGCGACTCCTCGCAGGCCATGATGTCGGCGGGGGTTCCCTGCGCTACGATCTCGCCGCCGTGAATGCCCGCGCCGGGACCTATGTCGATAACGTGGTCGGCGCTCAAAATCGTGTCCTCGTCGTGCTCGACAACGATCAGAGTATTGCCCAGATCGCGAAGATCCTTCAAGGTCTCGATCAACTTTGAGTTGTCGCGTTGGTGCAGGCCTATGCTCGGCTCGTCAAGTATATACACGACGCCCATAAGGCTTGATCCGATCTGGGTGGCGAGCCTTATTCTCTGGGCCTCGCCGCCGCTCAGGGTTCCCGCGCTCCGCGAAAGGCGGAGGTATTCAAGGCCGACGTTTCTCAAAAACTTAAGCCGGTCGCA
The DNA here is from genome assembly GCA_947630135.1 of uncultured Monoglobus sp. Taxonomy (GTDB): domain Bacteria; phylum Bacillota; class Clostridia; order Monoglobales; family Monoglobaceae; genus Monoglobus. The sequence continues at coordinate 51,642 of CANRGH010000009.1, read as the reverse complement.
TATTTCTTTCATGACCTGCCGCGCTATGTGCTTTTCACGGTCGGTCAGCCTGTCGGTCAGGTTTTCAAAAAACTCGCAGGCGTCGGAGATCGACATGTCGGTGACTTGAGTTATGTTGAGGTCCTTTATCGTGACAGCGAGCGATTCGGGTCTGAGCCTCGCGCCGTGACAGGCGTGGCACGGCATGTTGACCATGTAGCTCTCGATCTCGGCCTTCATCCATTCGGAATTTGTCTCGCTGTGGCGGCGGCTCAGATTGTTTATCACGCCTTCAAACCTCGCGTATTGATAGCCCTTTGAATATTTGCGGTCATAGGTGAGCTTGATTTTTTCGCTGCCGGTGCCGTAGAGGATGATGTTGACTATGTTCTCGGGCAGGTCCTCGACCGGAGTGTCAAGGCTGAAACCGTAATGCTCCGCGAGGCCCGCGTAGTACATGCTGGCGATCGAGTTTTTGTCCGCGTTGCTCCAGCCGGTGGCCGTGATTGCGCCCTCGTTTATCGAGAGCGATTTGTCAGGGATAACAAGATCGGGGTCGATTTTGACAATGCTGCCGAGGCCCGAGCATTCCGGGCACGCGCCGTAGGGAGTGTTGAACGAGAACATTCTCGGCGTCAGCTCCTCTATATTTATTCCGCAGTCGTCGCAGGCGTAGTTTTGCGAGAAATGCAGCTCGTCGCCGTCGATTATATCGACTGTCACAAGGCCGTGGCCCATGTTAAGGGCGATCTCCAGAGAGTCCGCGAGGCGCTTGTCCATACCGTCTTTGATAACAAGGCGGTCGACGATAATGTCGATATTGTGCTTTTTCTGTTTGTCAAGGCGGATCTCCATGTCGGTTATCTCAACCACAGTGCCGTCGATCCGCGCGCGGACAAAGCCCTTTTTGCGGGCGTCGTCGAATGTTTTGACATACTCGCCCTTTCTGCCGCGGACTACCGGCGCCATGATCTGAATTCTCGTGCGCTCGGGTAGGGCCTTCACCGCGTCGATGATCTGGTCGATCGACTGGGGCTTTATCTCCTTGCCGCATTTCGGGCAGTGGAGTATTCCTATTCTCGCGTAGAGCAGACGGATATAGTCGTAAACCTCGGTGACGGTGCCCACCGTGGAACGCGGGTTGCGCGAGGTTGTCTTCTGGTCGATCGAGATAGCGGGTGAAAGCCCGTCGATCGACTCGACCTCGGGCTTGTCCATCTGGCCCAGAAACATGCGGGCGTAAGCCGAGAGCGACTCGACATATCTGCGCTGTCCCTCGGCGTAAATCGTGTCAAAGGCGAGCGACGATTTTCCCGAGCCGCTGAGTCCCGTCAGCACAACAAGCTTGTCGCGCGGTATCTCAACGTTGATTTTTTTGAGATTGTTTTCGCCCGCTCCTTTTACAATAATGTTTTTGTTCATGATCTGTTCTCCTATATATCTCCGCCGAGACGTCTTATCTCGTCGCGGATCTGCGCCGCGAGCTCAAACTGCAGCAGCTCGGCGGCTTTTTTCATGTCGATCGTGAGCTCCGCGATTGCGCGGTCTCTGTCGACGATCCTCTTTTCGTTTTCCCTGGCTTTTCTGCCCTTTTCCGACTTGGCGAGCTCGGTGGTGGCCTCGATGACCTCGTGCACCTGCTTGTTTATGGTCTTTGGCACAATGCCGTGCTCGCGGTTGAATTCCTTCTGTATCTCCCTGCGCCGGTTTGTCTCGTTTATCGCGTATCTCATCGAGGACGTTATTTCATCGGCGTACATTATGACCTTGCCCCCGGCGTTTCTCGCGGCTCTGCCTATCGTCTGGACAAGCGAGGTCTCGCTTCTCAGAAATCCTTCCTTGTCGGCGTCGAGGATCGCGACCAGCGAAACCTCCGGAATGTCAAGTCCCTCGCGCAGCAGGTTTATTCCCACGAGCACGTCGAACTCGCCGAGGCGCAGGTCGCGGATGATCTCCATGCGCTCTATCGTCTTGACGTCGGAGTGCAGGTACCTGACCTTGACTCCCAGATCGTCAAAATATTCGGTGAGGCGCTCGGCCATCTTTTTTGTCAGAGTCGTCACAAGAACGCGCTCGTCGCGTTTGGTGCGCTCGATTATCTCGCTGTACAGGTCATCGACCTGACCGTGGATCGGCCGCACCTCGACCTCGGGATCCACAAGACCGGTGGGGCGGATGACCTGCTCGACGATCCGCGTTGACCGCTCTTTTTCAAATTCCGCCGGGGTCGCCGAGACGAACACGGCCTGATTGAGCTTTCCCCAGAACTCGTCGAACGTGAGCGGCCTGTTGTCGAAGGCCGAGGGGAGCCTGAACCCGTATTTCACAAGGTTTTCCTTTCTTGCCCGATCGCCGTTGTACATCGCGCGCACCTGCGGCAGGGTGACATGGCTCTCGTCGACAAAAAGCAGAAAATCCTTTGGCAGATAGTCTATCAGCGTGAACGGCGCGCTGCCCGGCGCTCTGCCGCTGATGTGGCGGGAATAGTTCTCAATTCCGCTGCAAAATCCTGTCTCGCGCAGCATTTCCATGTCGTATTTGGTGCGCTGCTCAAGCCGCTGCGCCTCAACGAGCTTGTCGTTCGCCCTTAGTTCCTTGAGCCGTTCCTCAAGCTCCTGTTCAATGCTGACCAGCGCGCGCTCGCGCTTTTCGGGGGTCGTGACATAGTGCGAGGCGGGGTATATCGCTATGTGCTTGCGCTCACCTATGACCTCGCCGGTCACAACGTTTATTTCGGTTATCCTGTCGACCTCGTCGCCGAAAAACTCGACCCGTATCGCGGTGCTGTATGCGTCGGACGGGAATATGTCGATAACGTCGCCGCGGACGCGGAACTTGTTTCTCGAAAAATCAATGTCGTTCCTCTCGTATTTTATCTCGATCAGCTTGGCGATGACGTCGTCTCTGTCCTTAGTCATTCCCGGGCGCAGAGATATTACCATATTATTGTAGTCGATCGGGTCGCCGAGGCCGTAAATGCATGACACGCTGGCCACGATTATGACGTCGCGCCGCTCGAACAGCGCGGCCGTGGCGCTGTGGCGCAGCTTGTCGATCTCTTCGTTGGTGTCGGCATCTTTTTCGATATATGTGTCGGTGTACGGGATATACGCCTCGGGCTGATAGTAGTCATAGTACGACACGAAGTATTCCACGGCGTTATTCGGGAATATCTCTTTGAACTCGCTGCAAAGCTGGGCCGCCAGAGTCTTGTTGTGGGCGAGGACAAGAGTGGGCTTCTGGACCTTCTCGATAACGTTGGCCATGGTGAAGGTCTTGCCGCTTCCCGTGACTCCGAGAAGGGTCTGGAACTTGTCGCCGCGAAGAATGCCGTCGGCAAGCTCTTTCACGGCCTTGGGCTGGTCGCCCGCGGGCGCGTAATTTGAAACAACCTTAAAGTCCACAATATCATCTCCGTTGTGTCTGAAATTTTTATTTGCTTCGTTTATGTGCATAAATAATATTATAACATAACAATACAGATAAATTCAACAGTTATTTTAAAAAAGAAAATTTACCGTATTTTAAAAAAAGAAAATTTCCCGAAAGAGGAAGAAGAGAAAGAGACAGGCCGGAGCCTGCCTCTTTGCGTTTAAATTGGGAAGAAATTAATTTTTTTGCGTTTGATAATATTATAGATTTTCCTCAAATGTCGGGAGTTTCGGGGACGGGCATGGACTCGTATTCTTGTCTGACTTGGCTCATCTCTATCTGCTCGACCGTGGTTGAAAGCGGTGTCATCTCGTCAACGCTGTCCCAAAGGAATATCTTTGCGTATGCGGCTCCGCTGTCGTACCATTCCGACTTCGGCATCTCTATTCTTGTTTCAACCGCGTCATTGGTCTTTACAGTCCGCGTTTCGGTCTTCAGCAAATTATCCTCGCTGTCGTAAAGCGCCGCGAATAACACGCCTCTTCCGAGTCCGCTCGTGTCTATTATGTCAAACAGGCACGATCCGTCCGACAGCGCGCTCACAGTCGTCGACGTTGTTTTGACGTTCAGCTCGTCTGCGCTTATCGTCTCGTAATTGATGTTGTTTTGGATCGCGTATTCCTCCGCGTATGAGCCCGACTGGCAATAGAATATCGGCGCGTCAGCCGCTGCCTCGGCCGCGTCCGCGGCTCTCGTGCGGAATATATTTGAGCCGATAAACGCCTTGTCCGCGATCCGGGTGACATTTGACGGAACTCTTATCTCTTCAAGGTTAAGGCAGTTGTAAAACGCGTAGTCCCCTATTTCAAGGCTTGTGTTCGTGAACGGCAGGTTTATCGTTTTAAGGTTCGCGCACTCCGCGAAGGCCTCATAGCCGATCTCTGTCAGATCCGAAGGCAGCGACACGTTCACAAGCGCCGAGCAGTTGTTAAACGCCTTTTCGTCTATCACCGCGCCTCTTACTATTGATATGCTTTCAAGATAGCGGCAGTTCATAAACGTTCCGTAGGATATATTTGTCTTGTTGAGCACAGACACATTCTTCAGCGAGCGCGGTATGTAGTAGAAGTGCGTGTCATTGCTGTTGCTGCTGTACTGCTGCTTAACGTCGGTTACGTTTGTCTCGGGCCCGTAGCCGAAGAAGTAGCCCAGAACCGATGTCTCGGTGTTCAGATCGTTTCTGTCGCTTCCGGTAAACGGCACGGTCAGCGTCTCAAGACTTGTGCATCCGTAGAGTATGTCCGATTTTATCTCGTCTATCGACTTGGGTATATACAGATTTTTAAGGTTGCGGCAGTTTTTGAAGGCTTCCGCGTATACTTTCGCTCCGCCGTCTATCAGAATGTCCGCTATGCCCGAGCAGTTGATGAACGCGCCCGGCGGTATGTATGACGACGGATCCGTGTTCAGCACCTCGACCTTTGTCACGGCCGGCGGTATCTCATAGCTGTCGCTGCCTTGCTTTGTCGCGGTCTCCGACGTTGACTTGCCGAAAAAGTATCCGAAAACTCCTTCGTAATTGATGCCGCTCATGCCGGGGTTATATGACGAGCCGACAAACGGGATCACCATCGTCCGAAGTCTTATGCAGCCCTTGAGTGTTTCCTCGCCTATGGCGGTAACGCTTTCGGGTATTTCGATCGACGTGATCGAGGCGCAGTCTTTGAACGTCCTGTTTCTGATTATTGTTATTCCGTCGGGGATATGCACCGATTGAAGGCTCTTGCAGCCGTCAAACGCCGACTCGCCTATATTCTGCACTGTGTCGGGCACGGTTATCGAAGTGATCGAGGCGCAGTTTTGGAAGGTGTAATCTCTGATCGTGGTTATTCCGTTGTCAATATCGAATTTTTCGAGTGATTCACAGTCTTTGAAAGCCGCCTCGCCTATGTCCTGCATATCGGTCAGCAGATTGATCTCTTTAATATGACCGCAGCCTTCAAAAGCGCTTTGCGGCAGGCTCACCTCGTTGGTTATCGTGACAGTGGTGAGATTTTCGGGCGCGGCGCCGCCGAATATGTAATTAAAGGTGTCGGTGTTGTTAAGGCTTCCCACTTGTGATCCGACAAATGGAAGAGTGATGGCGGTGAGTCCCGCGCAGCCCTCAAACGCGCCCTCGCCTATAACGCTGACGCGTTCGGGAACGTATATCTCGGTTAATGATGAGCAGTTCTTAAACGCTCTCGCGCCTATGCCCTCGCTCATGTTTTCGGTAAAGTCAACGCTCTGAAGGCTCTTGCAGCCGTTGAACGCGCCTTCGCCGACGGCCAGCAGCCCGGAGGGCATATTCGCGTCGATCACGTTATGCAAGCCGAAAAACGCGTTTTTTCCTATTGCCGTCACCGCGTTGTTCATGAAAACAATGTGCTTTATCTGGCTCGCGCCGTAGAACCAAGGCGCGCCGCCTTCCTCATAATCCGGAAGCTCGCCGGTTCCGTTTAAATACAGCGTGTCGCCGGTAAAGTCCCAGCTAAAGCCGCCGGTTGTGCCGCCCGTGCCGCTCTCAAGACCGACGGGCAGAGTCAGTGAGGCGGGCATAAGCGAGCCGTCCGAAATGCTTAATGTCTCCTCGCCGGACATAACATAGGTTCCGTCAAGCAGCTCCGCTTCAAACAGTTTGACAAGCATGCTCTCAAGCTTAATATCAAACTCGGCGATAACGCCGTCGGAGACCGGAGTTTCCGGCAAGGTGAGAAGATATGAAACGCTGCCGTCGTCCTCGACGGTGAGCAGGCCTTCCGCGCCGGCTGTCGGCGTACTCGCATTTACCTGCGCTCCCTTCGGCAGACTGAGCGCGATATTCACGCTGTCCGGAGCGCTGAAACCGTTAAGCGCGGCCGCTATGCGGAAATCCGTCAGGCTATCGCTGTCGTCATTGTCTATGAGCTCAAGAGAAATATATCCCAAAGCATTAAATGTAATATTGTTTGCATATGTGTATTCCTCGACTGTTGAGCCTTTGACGCCTCTGATCACAATATCCGAAGGACAATCATTAAATACAGCGTTACCTAATAAAGAGACTTCCGAATTAAATATGGTAACGCTTTTCAATGATATACAGCTTTGAAATGCACTATTACCAATTGAAGTCACGCTGCTTGGTATAGTTATATTTGTCAGCGAATAGCAGCAATAAAACGCACTATTACTAATTGAAGTAACGCTGCTTGGTATATTTATGTTTGCCAGCGAACTGCACCTATAAAACGCCTCATAACCGATCGAAGTCATGCTGTCGGGTATTGTTATGCTTGTCAGCGAATCGCACTTCATAAACGCATGATCGCCGATCGAAGTCACGCCGGTTGGTATGTTGTACGAATCGGATGTCATTTTTTTCGGCGGATAACATACGAGCGTTGACATATCTTTGGTAAAAAGAACACCGTCTTTTGATGTGTAATTTGGGTTATTATCCGCAACATTTATTCTGGATAAAGCTGCATATGTAAACGCCAGTTCGCCGATCAAAGTTACGCTGTCGGGTATGTTTATGCTTTTCAGCGAACTGCAGGCCCAAAACGCACCATCACCGATCGAAGTCATGCCGTCGGGTATTGTTATGCTTGTCAGCGAATCACAAGCAAGAAACGCACGACTCCCGATCGAAGTCACGCTGTTTGGTATTGTTATGCTTGTCAGCAAACTGCAGTTATCAAACGCATTATGGCCGATCGAAGTCACACCGTCGCTAATGATAACTTTTTTTATATCACCCGGGAACAGGGCGCTGAATTTGCTCCATGGAGGAGCACTATCTTGAAAATCATACATCGGGCCGGTTCCGCTAATGGTTAAGGTATAGCCGCTGTATGACCATGTTAAGTTTTCGCCGCAAACGCCGTTGGTTGCGGCCGCCTCGGCGTATTCGTCTACGGCGTGCTCGTCTACGGCGTATTCGTCAGCAGAGTGCTCGTCGGTTAATGCGGGTGAGTCATATACGGAATTTTCCTGCTGTGGGCCATTATCTTCCGCGGCGATAGCGGCGGCGGGGATCGTAAGCGCCGTCATAATCATTGCCATAATCAAACATAATGCTTTGTTTTTAATTTTTTTCATATTTTCATCCCTTTCCGGCGTTTGCCATTCGGTTTTTATCTAAGCTCGATGATCTCCGCTTCGGTGGTCTTCGGCGTTATAGTGTCGGTTCCGCTCCAGATGAAGGCTTTGGCTTCGGCCGCGTTCTGATAATCTTCGGCACTGAAAATAAATCTCGCGTCCGCTGCAGCCTCTGCGGGAGCGCATTGCGCGCTTATCAGCGCGCCGTTTTTGTCGTAGAGCGCTGCGAACACCGTTCCGCTCATCAGATTTGAGTCGGTCACATCGAACAGATACGCGCCGTCAGACAGGCGGCTCACGCTTGTCATTGTTTTTATAATGTTCAGTTCGCCCTTTTGTGCGATCTCATATTTTATTCCGTTTGCTTTGGCGTATTCCTCGGCGTATGAGCCGCTCTCGCAATAAATGGTCAGCACGTCGCTTGCAGCAGCTTCGGCGGTGTCGGCCGCCCCGATCGCCGAGCCGATGAACGCGCTCTCGGAGATCGATTTTACGTTGGGCGGGATAGTTATGTTCCGAAGACCCGTGCAGTTGTAGAACGCGTAGTCGCCTAACTTAAGGTTCCTTACCGCGGGGAGATTGATCGTCTCAAGCGCCGCGCATTCCGCGAATGTCTCATATCCGATCTCGGTCAGGTTTGAAGGCAGCGATACCTGCTTCAAAGACACGCAGTTGTAAAACGCGTGGGCGTTTATCACCGCGCCGCTGACTATTGACACTCTTTCAAGGTAGCGGCAGTTCATAAACGTTCCGTAAGGTATGTTTGTTTTATTGAGCACCGAAACGTTCTTCAGAGACTCCGGCACAAAATAGTAATGGAAGTCGTTTTCGTTGTAATACTGGATTATGTCGGTCTCGTTCTCGCGATTGTCGCCAAAACCGAAGAAATATCCGAGAACCGAGGTCTCATGATTTAAGTCTGTTCTGCTGTTTCCGACAAAGGGCACGGTCAGAGTCACGAGGCTCGTGCATCCGTAAAGTATATCGCGCTGGATCTCGTCAATAGATTTCGGAATGTACAGATTTTTCAGGTTGCGGCAGTTTTTGAAGGCCTCGGCGCATACCGTGGCGCCGCCGTCGATTATGATGTCCGCGATATTCGAGCAGTTGATGAATGCGCCGGGAGGTATGTAGGCTCTCGAGTCGATGTTTGTGATCTCAACCTTTGTGACGGACGTCGGGATCTCATAACTGTCGTTTCCCTGCCTAGTCGCGGTCTGCGACGTTGACTTTCCGAACAGATAGCCGAACACTCCGGCATGCGTGATCTCGCTCAGACCCGGTCTGTATGACGCGCCGACGAAAGGTATGACAATGCTCGTTAACCTTGAGCAGCCTTTGAGCGTTTCCTCGCCGATCGAGGTGACGCCCGAGGGGATTTTGATCTCTGTCAGCGACGCGCAGCCGCGGAATGTGTAATTCTTTATTTCGGTAACGCTTTCGGGAATATGTATCGAGCCGAGCGAAGCGCAGCCGTCAAACGCGCCTTCTCCGATAGCCCGCACCGTGTCGGGCACGGTTATCGAGCGGATAGATGAGCAATTTCTGAATGTGTTGTCGTTTATAACGGAGACGCCGTCGGGAATATTAAATGTGCCGAGCGACGAGCAGCCGTCAAAGGCCGACACGCCCACAGTTTTTATCTCGGGATTTATCGTGATCGATGTTATGCCCGAGCAGCCTTTGAAGGCCTCCGCGGGAATATCCGTCTCATTTGTTATAACGACCGTCTTGAGGCTCATCGGAACATAACCGTCAAAAAGATAGACGAACGTGTTGGTGTTGTTAGAGGTTCCGACCTGCGAGCCGATAAACGGCATTGTTATCTTGTTGAGGCCGGTGCAGCCCTTAAACGCGCCTTTGCTGACGGCGAGCATGCCGTTCGGTATAAATATCTCATTTATAGAGACGCAGTCTTTGAATGCCTCCTCGCCAATTCCGGCGTGCATGTTGGTGGGAATGTTCAGTTCTTTGAGAGACGAGCAGCCTTCAAAAGAGTTCCGGCCCACCGTGTTGATCTTATCAACGAATGTGACGTCCTCAAGCGCGCTCAAGCCGTAAAACGCGTAAGCACCGACGGACACTATATTGCTGTTATCGGTGAACACGATATGCTTGATGAGGTTTTTTCCGTTTTTGTACCACGGAGCGGTTCCCGCCGTGAAGTCGGGCATGTTGCCCTCGCCGCTTAGAGTCAGAGTGTTTTTGCTGTACGCCCAAACCACGTTTCCTATTGTGCCGGATGTGTCGGTCGTCCAGCCCGCTTGGCCGCTCATTATCGGTATCTCGGTTGACGCGTCGCTCAAACCGCCGTTGCTGAGATAATAAGCGGTTGTCGGATCGCCCAGATATGTGTCTCCTGTGATGCTTATCGCGATCGGCGCGGTCAGCGCGTCTGAAAGGTTCAGAACGGCGGTGAACAAGCAGCCGTCGCCGGGAACCTCCGCCGAGCTTGACGAGCCGCTTATTGTGTAAATGCCGCCAGAATAAGAGCCGTTTATTCTGAACCTTGACGAAAATTCGGTCTTATAGTCGACGCTTGCCACGCTTCCGCCCAAAATCCTCAGTATGATCTTAAAGCGGCTTATTCCTTTTGTGAACTTTGAAGCGTTATAGCGCACATGTACCAGCTTGGTGTACTCGGTGCTTGTTGAGTCGTATTCCAAGGTGATACCGTCGACCACTTCGGCGGTCTCCGCCGAGCCGTCCGACAGCGCGGCTTCATCAACAAGGGATGTTTCCGCAGTTTCGTATTGCTCCGCGGCATACGCTTTTATTCCGTCGGGCAGTGCCGTGCAGAGTATAAAAAGCGCCAATACGATACTTTTGAGCCTTTTATTCATTTGTCTTGCCTCCATGTATATTATAATTATTAATATATTTTTTCGAACGTTCTTGCCGCGTCCATGTTTTTGACAGAAAATAAAAAGCGCAGCCAAGAGATCGCGGCTGCGCAAAAATATAAAAACACAGCTCGAACTTTATGCTGCTACACATCTTAAAACCTATTGTGTCTATGTTACACATTTTCGGAATTGTTCGAGTCTGCATTTTCGCAAACGGATTCCGAAAATATGAAAATAAAACCATATACACAATAATGGCACAAACACAATATTTAAGACATGTAGCGCAATTATTATAACATATTAGGATTAATTTGTAAATACCTATTTGCAAAAAGTCCGCGAATTGATCATCAAACTGCGCAATGTGATTATTTAGGACTCAGAACCGCGGGAACGAAAACTACGGAGTTTCACATGAAATCGGCGTGATTTCAGCTTCCGAAGTCCTCCTCAAACGAGGCGAGGCTTTCGCGGTCCTTTAAAATTATGCCGCGCGTCAGATCGGAAATGTCGCTTTCGGGTATCCCGCCGCGGTACACGTCGAAGGAATAGAGGAACTTTTCCTTTGCCGCCTCGCCGGGCTTTTGGTAGACCAGATATATGCAGATGTCGTCGCCGTTTAATCTGGCGATATAGTATTCGGACAGCCCCGAGGACGGAGCTGCGGGCTCGGGCGTGACCGGAGCCGCGTCGGAAATGACAGCCTCCGCGGAATTCGGCCCGGAATTCCGGCCCATGAAATTAACGGCGGCTATATAGGCCGTGCAGCCCACCGCGATAACGAAAAAAATCACCGAGACGCATAAGAGAATGTTTTTAAAAAGCTTGTCAGACATAATTATACCCCCATATCTTGTATTTGGCCTTTTTGTGTAACACTAATTTAATAGATTATTAACACAAAAATCGTTTAATATACTTGCAGAAATGTTATAATTATGGTATATAATATGTATATTGTGAATTTTTGCGCATTATTTTAAGGGGTTTTAAAATGAAAAAGTATGTATTCAGATTTATTTTGGTATTTCTCATAACGCTGATAATCGGCGGCGCTGTTGCCGGAGGCGCCGTTATTACCGCGGTTATGGGAATGTGGGGCAACGTTGACGGAATTGATATTGACACGCTCACGATGAACCGCAATTCCGACATTGTATATCTTGACCCGAATACGGGCGAGGAGCGTACGATGCTCACCCTGACGTCGGACGAAAACAGAGTCTGGGTCGAGCTTGACGCGACGCCGAAAAATCTCCAGAACGCCTTTGTTGCCATTGAGGACGAGAGATTTATGACCCACAAGGGCGTTGACATAATGCGCACCGTCCGCGCGACGCTGACTTATTTTGTTGATAAGGTCAGCGGAAAGGGCGGACAGGCGTCTCTGGGCGGAAGCACTATAACCCAGCAGCTTATAAAAAATCTGACCGGCGACAAGGATCAGACCGTCGCCAGAAAGATTGCGGAAATCTCCAAGGCTATCGACCTTGAGAAGCAGCTTTCAAAGGAACAGATCCTTGAGCTTTACATGAACTGCATTTGCCTTTCCGAGAACTGCTACGGCGTTCAGACGGCCGCGAATCTTTATTTTGACAAAGATGTGAGCCAGCTTAATCTGGCGGAGTGCGCCTCGATCGCGGCGATCACCCAGAACCCGACATATTACGACCCGTTCGTTAACCCCGACAACAACAAGGAGCGCCAGGAGCTTGTCCTCGCAAAAATGCTGTCTTTGGGATATATAACCCAGGAGGAGTATGACGAGGCGGTAAACTTTCCGCTGACGTTCAGCAAGGACACCGCGCTTAATAAAAAAGAGGAGATCATAACCTCGTATTACGTCGATCAGGTCGTGCGCGACGCGGTCGACAGGCTTGAGGAAAAGGGATATTCCGAGACTCTCGCCACAAAGATGGTTTATTCTGGCGGACTTAAGATATACTGCGCGTATGACCCCGAGATACAGCAGATCGTCGAGGATTATTACTATAACGAGAACAACTTCCCCGACCCGTCGGCGCAGTCCACAATAGTTATTATGGATCCGCAGGACGGCAGGATCGTCGCTATGGCGGGCGGCATCGGGGCCAAGGAAAACAGCTTCACGCTCAACCGCGCGGCGCAGAGCCCCAGACAGCCGGGCTCGTCGATCAAGCCCCTGTCGGTTTACGCCCCGGCGCTTGACTACGGCACGATAAGCCCGGGCACGACCGTTATGGATGCGCGGAAGTCTTACGACGGATGGATACCGCGTAACTCGAGCTATACCTATTCAAACAGCCGCGTCGGTCTTGATTACGCGATCCAGCAGTCGCTCAACACGGTTCCGGTCGAGATCATGTCAGAAATGGGAATTCAGACGTCTTACGACTTCATGACCCAGCAGCTCGGCGTTACCACGCTTGTTGAGGCTGAGGACATCAACGGCGATATATACACCGACTTGGGCTACGCGCAGCTCGCTCTCGGCGGACTTACTCATGGCATGACGAATGTGGAGCTGACCGCGGCTTACTGCATATTCCCGAACCAGGGAATTTATAACAAGCCCTACACCTTCACCGAGATCAAGAACAGCGACGGCGAGACAATACTGACCGGCCACGAGGCGTCTTGGCAGGCGATCAAGCCCGAGACGGCCGCGATCATGAACAGATATTTAAGCAGCGTTGTCACAAGCGGCACGGGCCGCGGCGCGGCGCTCGCGGACGGAACGTTCACCGCCGGAAAGACGGGAACGACCTCTGAGAATTTTGACAGATGGTTTGTCGGCTATTCTCCGTATTATGTCGCGGCGGTATGGTACGGCTACGACACGCCGCAGTCGATCGAGATGTCCTCAAACCCCTGCATACCGGTATGGAAAACGGTCATGGACAGGGTCCACTCCACAATAAAAAACAAAAACAGGAGGATTGACGTTAACTACGGCGTCAGCGTCTCGTCAAGAGCGTCGTCAAGCTCGTCCGGCTCGAACAGACGATCGGGCTCGTCAACCAGCGGCTCGCGGTCGCAGTCAAACGATGACGAGGAAAGTGAAGAAGAGGAAGATTAAGAGCAATCGAAAAGCGGCGGAGTTTTTCTCCGCCGCTTTTAAGTTACAGGCTTATGACCGCATCTACGGTGTTTTTGATCGGGTTTTCGGATATGCTCTCGATCGTTCCGCTGTCGCAGGCCGCCGCGATCTCGGGGCTGAGCGGGATCTTGTCAAGCACCTTCAGATCATGCTCCTCGGCGATCTCGTCAATGTGGCTCTCGCCGAAAATATTGATTTTCTTTCCGCAGTCGGGGCATACGGCGTAGCTCATGTTTTCCACAAGCCCGATTATCGGAATGTTCATAAGCTCGGCCATTTTGAGCGCCTTTGATACGATCATTGAGACGAGCTCCTGAGGCGAGGTCACGACGATAATTCCGTCCACGGGAAGCGACTGGAAAACGGTCAGCGGAACGTCTCCGGTTCCCGGGGGCATGTCAACGAACATGATGTCCTCATTCTCCCAGAACACCTCGCTCCAGAACTGCTTTACCGTTCCCGCGATAACGGGGCCGCGCCACACGACGGGCTCCTTGTCGTTTTCGAGCAGCAGGTTGATCGACATTATGTCAATGCCGGAGGCCGACTGCTCGGGCAGAATTCCGAAATCGCTTCCCGCGGCCTTTTGGGTTATGCCGAAGGCCTTAGGGATCGACGGGCCGGTTATGTCGGCGTCGAGAATCGCGGTCTTGAGCCCCGCCTTTTGCGCGCCGGCCGCGAGCAGCGCCGTCACTGACGATTTGCCTACGCCGCCCTTGCCGCTCATTATTCCGATAACTTTTTTGACCGAGCTGTAAGGGTTAAGATTTGCCGCGAACGAGTTTTGCTCCTCTCTGCGGGAGCTGCAGTTCTCGCCGCAGGTCGAGCAGTCGTTTGTGCAGTTTTCACTCATAATATTATCTCCAATCTTTGTTTATTCTCATAATAATATATATTTAATCTCTGTCAATGTCAAGAAATTATTTAAAAATCTTTATATTTTGGTTTGCATTAACAGGCTGTTTGTGGTATAATCAACAAACAGGCATTTATTGTTACGGAGGATTTAATATGAAAATATCGGATAAATTCAAAAACAGAGGCGGCGCGCCGATCGTGTCGGTCGAGATATTCCCCCCAAAAAAGGAGGAAGCCTTCCAAAACGTCGGGCTCATGCTCGAAAAATTCAAGACGCTCGGCCCCGCGTATATCAGCGTGACCTGCGGCGCGGGCGGCAGCGCCAACAGGCGGAACAAGACGATCGAGCTTGCGTCAATGATAAAGAATAAGTTCAGCATTGACTCTATGGCGCACCTGACCTGCATCGCCTCGACGGCCGCCTCGATCGAGAGCGAGCTCAAGGAAATAGAAAAATCCGGAATAGAGAATGTGCTCGCGCTCCGCGGTGACATTCCAAAGGAGGGCTTTGATCCGTCAAAGTCGGAGTACAGCTACGCCTCGGAGCTTATAGAGAAAATAAAGGCCGAAAGCGGGCTGTGCGTGGCCGCCGCTGCATATCCCGAGGGGCATATAGAGTGCGACGATCTTGATGAGAGCATAGAGGTGCTTAAAATAAAGCAGGACGCGGGAGCCGAGGTTTTTGTCAGTCAGTTGTTTTTCAGCAACGAGTATTTTTATAAATTCCTCGATAAGGCCGTCAAGGCGGGCATAACGGTCCCGATAACTCCGGGAATTATGCCGATGATGACAAAGAGCCAGATCTCAAACATGATATTCACCTGCGGCGCGTCATTGCCCGCGGCGATGATAAGACTGCTTAACAAATACGAAAACAGCCATGACGATCTGCTCAAGGCGGGAATTGAATACGCCGGAGCGCAGATAAGCGATCTCACGAAAAACGGAGCGGCGGGAATACATATTTATTCGATGAACAAACCCGAAGTCGCGGCGCGGCTCATGGAATATGTTTAAGGTGGAATTGTAAATGAACGGAAACACGGAGATAAAGCTTGACAAAAGCGAGGTGCTGCGCTACATGGGCCACAAGGGCCGAAACGCGAGCCCCTCGATAGAGAGCGTCGTTGAGGAATGTATGGAGGAGATCGTGAAGATCTCCCGATACCGATATGTCTATAAGATATTCGACGTTAAGATCGGCTTTTATAAAGGCGAGTCCTGCATCGAGCTCGAGGGAGCCAATGTGAGGCTCACCGGGAACGACATATACGAGCATCTGCGCGGCTGCAAAAAGTGCGCGCTAATGGCGGCAACTCTCGGAATTGAGGTCGACAGCGCGATAAGAGTCGCCCAGAGCTCCGATATGCTGAAAGCGCTGGCTCTTGACGCCTGCGCTGCGGATATGATCGAGAAGGTCTGCGATATTGCCGAGAGCGAGATCAGACTTAAGGCCGAGGCCGAGAACTGCGGGATCAATTTCCGATTTTCGCCCGGCTACGGCGATCTGCCGATGAGCGCCCAGAAAAGCGTTCTCGGCGCGCTTGACGCGGGTAGAAAGATCGGTTTGACTTTAACCGACACCTCGCTGATGATACCGGGAAAATCGGTCACGGCGATTGTCGGCTTCACCCGCGAGTATAAAAGGCCCAAGCCGAAATCGGGCTGCGAGATATGCTCAATGCGGGACAGATGCAAGTTAAGAAAGGCGGGGACGACCTGTGGACGTAATTGATAGAATAAAACGCGGCAGACTTTTTTTTGACGGCGCAATGGGCACCATGCTGCAAAGCGCGGGCCTTGAGGCGGGCGGTCTGCCCGAGGTGTATAACATAGAGCACCCCGACATAGTTTTGGATATACATAAGAAATATGTTGAAGCCGGAGCGGACGTTATCACGACCAACACCTTTCAGGCGAACGCCCTGAAGCTCAAGGGCTGCGGCTATTCGCCCGGGGAGCTTATCTCCGCGGGCGTCAGACTGGCCAAGGAAAGCGGCGCGGAATATACCGCGCTCGACATAGGCCCGCTGGGTCAGCTTATGGCGCCGATGGGCACTTTGAGCTTTGACGAGGCATATGAGCTTTTTAAAGAGCAGCTTATCGCCGGAGAGAAGGCGGGGGCCGACCTTGTGCTGTTTGAGACAATGTCGGACTTGCTCGAGGTAAAGGCGGCGGTGCTCGCCGCAAGGGAGAACACAAAGCTTCCCGTATTTGTCACCATGACTTTTCAGGAGGACGGCAGAACGTTTGTCGGCTGCGACCCGGTCTCGGCGGCGGTCACGCTGTCAGGCTTGCGCGTTGACGCGCTCGGCGTTAACTGCTCGCTGGGCCCAAAGCAGCTCATGCCGGTGATCGACAAGCTTATAAAATATTCGCGCGTTCCGGTGATGGTCCAGCCCAACGCGGGCCTTCCGTCAATCAGAAACGGCGAGACGACTTATGACATAACCCCCGACGAGTTCGCGGGATTTATGACTGAAATCGCGGAAAAGGGCGCGGCCGTTCTCGGCGGATGCTGCGGAACCACGCCCGAGTTTATCAAAAAAACCAAGGCCGCGGCCAGGAATATTCCGTTTATCAAGCCGAAGCGCGAACCCGTGACGGCGGTGTGCTCGGGAACCGAGACTGTGATATTCGACTGCGGAGTGACGATAATCGGTGAGAGGATCAATCCCACCGGCAAAAAGAAGCTCAAGGAGCGGCTGCGCGCCAAAGATTTCGGTTATCTTGTGGGCGAGGCGCTGAGCCAAAAAGAGGCGGGCGCGGACGTGCTTGACGTTAACTGCGGCCTGCCCGAGATAGACGAGGCGGCGGCGCTCACCCGCGCCGCGCGCGAGATACAGGCGGCGGTCAATCTGCCGCTGCAGCTCGACAGCAGCGACAGCGCCGCGATAGAGTCCGCCGTGAGAGCGTATAACGGCAAGCCGATAATCAATTCGGTAAACGGCAAGGCGGAGAGCATGGACGCGATATTTCCGATAGCGGCCAAGTACGGAGCCGTGGTCGTCGGCCTGTGTCTTGACGAGAACGGAATACCCGAAACAGCGGAGGGCAGGCTTAAGATCGCCAAGCGCATAATCAGCCGCGCGGCGGAGTTCGGCATCCCGAAGGAGGATATAATTATCGACTGTCTTGTGCTGACCGCGTCGGCGCAGCAGGAGCTTGTAATAGAGACGATAAAGGCTATACGAATGGTGAAGGAGCTCGGCGTTAAGACGGTGCTGGGCGTCAGCAACGTTTCGTTCGGCCTGCCCGCGAGGCCGGTGCTGAACAGTGTATTTCTGGCCGCGGGCTTCGGCGCGGGGCTTGACTCGGCGATAGTCAACCCGATGAGCCCCGAGATAATGCGCACCTTCCGCGCCTTTAAGGTGCTTAACAATCAGGACAGGGACGCGGCGGATTATATCGCCAATTACGCGGGCTACACCTCCGAAAATCCCGCGGCGGCCGCGGCCGCGGCGCCGCATGGCGGAAGCGGAAGCGGAGATCTGAAATCGGTCATAATCGACGGCAGGCGCGAGCTCGCGCGGGAGCTGACGATCGGTCTTTTAAAGGAAAATGATCCGATAACGATAATAAACGAGTATTTTATTCCCGCTCTCGACGTTGTGGGCGACAGATACGAAAAAGGCGAGGTTTTCCTGCCCCAGCTCATTCAGTCCGCCGAGGCGGTTAAAAGCGGGTTTAACGTGCTTAAGGAGAACTCGTCATCCGAGGGCGCGGGCAAGGGAAAGATTATTCTCGCCACGGTTCGCGGCGACATTCACGATATAGGCAAAAACATTGTTAAGATGCTGCTTGAAAACTACGGCTATGAGGTGCTTGATCTCGGCAAGGACGTGCCCGCCGAGGAAATTGTCGGCGCGGCGCTTGAGAATGACATAAAGCTCGTCGGTCTCAGCGCGCTTATGACGACCACGGTCAAGAGCATGAAGGACACGATAACTGCTTTGAAAGCCGCGGGCTGCCGAGCGAAGGTCGTGGTCGGCGGCGCGGTGCTCAATGAGGAATACGCGGATTTCGTCGGCGCGGATTATTACGGCAAAGACGCCGGAATGACGGTGAAAATAGCCAATGAGGTATTCGGTCACTTAAATTGAGAATATAGAAAAAACAGAGGAGAAATATAATGATTATTGATTTTCACACCCATGCCTTTCCCGACAAAATAGCGGAAAGGGCCATGATCAATCTTGAACAGAACATAGTTGACATACAGGGCAAAAGCTACCCCGCGAGGGGCAAGGGAACGGTTGACAGCCTGATAGAGCACATGCGCGGCGACGGTGTCGACATCTCGGTCGTCCTTCCGATAGCGACGACCGTTAAGCAGTCGGCGTCAATCAATCGTTTTGCCCGGGAAATAAACGGCAAAAACGGGATCATCTCCTTCGGCAGCCTGCACCCGATGCAGCCCGACTGGGAGAAAACCCTTGAGGAGATCAAGGAGTCGGGGCTTAAAGGGATAAAGCTTCACCTTGAGTACCAGCAGGTCTATCTGACCTCTCCCGAAGTCGTCAGAATACTCAAAAAGGCCGAGGAGCTCGGGCTTTACACCGTTTTCCATGCGGGGCGCGACATAGGAATGCCCGAGCCCGTCCACTGCAAGCCCGAGTGTCTGCGTCAAATTCTCGATCACGTCAAGGGCGACAAGATCATTGCCGCGCATATGGGCGGCTGGCAGTCGTGGGATGAGGTCGAAAAATACCTTGTCGGCACCCCGATCATGTTTGACACGTCATATGTCAAGGGCTTTATAAGCCCCGAGCAGTTTAAGAGGATAGTCAGAGACCACGGCAGCGAGAAAATAGTTTTCGGCACCGATATGCCGTGGCAGGCTCCGCGCGAGGCTGTCGAATTTATCGAGAGCGTCGGACTGACGGATGAAGAGCTTCAAAACATTTATTTCAAAAACGCAGTGAGAATTTTGGATTTGTAATATTAAAATATTGTAACACGCTTGAAGTCGGCGGTTAAATCTGTTATAATTAAATAAGATTGGATTTATATGAAAGATTTGGGGTTTCAGGTATGAAAAATAAGGATTTGCCCGTTAAAATAAAAAAGAAAAAGAAACGGCTCCCGATAGCGGTTGCGGCGGTTGTCCTGCTGCTGATCGCCGCGTCGGTCTGCGCTGTTTTTTACTTTTATCCCGGTGCGCCCACGCGTGTAAAAGACGTGGTTTCCGGCGTTTTGTTACGCAATGACGGCGAGCCTGTGCCCGAAACGGCAGCCGTGACCGACGTTCCGCTGCTTAAGCTCTACTCGCCGCAGTCTCCGGCCGTCGCGCCCGACGCGGTGACGCCCGCGAACCTTAAAAATTCGGGCGGCACCTACAACACCGAGGGAGGCCCCGGCAAAATTTACGACGGCGATCCGTCAAGCTGCGCGGTCTCGGCGAGCGGCAGCGTCACGCTTGACGCGGGAAAGCTGAAGGCTTTGTCATATATAAGATACATTCCCGACGTCTCGTCGCAGGAAGCGGCGGACAGCTGCGTCGGCACAAAATTTCTTGCGTCCAAGGATAATAATATTTTTGTTGAGCTGGGCGAGGTCATGCCCGACGCGAACGGCGACATAACCCCCGACTGGCACACGGTGCTTTTCAGCGGCTACGGCATGTACAGATATTTCAGAGTTGAGTTCGCGCCCGACGCGTCATTGGGCGAGGTCGAGTGGATGTGCGACGACGGAATTATAAACACCGACAAGGACGGCAAGGAAAAACTGAACAATACCGATATAGAGCTGACCGCGTTTGACGCGGCTGAGGAATTTGACGGCAGAGTCGCCATGTCGGTTTATAGCCGCGACAAAGTTATGCGCAGGATCGAAGTGGGCGATTTTCATTTCGTTCCGGGCGAATATGCGGCGCTCAAGTTTAATAATCTTGATATAGAGCTCGGCGATTACATTATGGTCGACGTGTATGATCTGCGCGGCATGCGCTCGGTTCTCCCGTCGCCTCTTGAATATAGATACACCGAGGCTTCGTCAAACCTTAAAATGGCGAATATCTACAGCGATAACATGATGTTCCAGGCGGACACCGATCTGATCATATCGGGCAAGGCGCCCTGCGGCTCGGTAGTCGAGGCCGAGATCGAGGACCTTGACAGCGGCGAGATATACGCCGCCTCGGGTATCGCCTCGGGCGTTTCCGACTGGGAGGCGAATTTCGGCGCGTTCCCGAACGGCGGACATTATGATCTGCGAATTTTCTGCGGCGACGAGGAGCTTGAGTATAAAAATATCACTTTCGGCGATATCTGGGTTTTCGCGGGTCAGTCGAACATGGAGTTTTACCTGTGCGGCGAGAAGGAGGGCGAGGAGTACCTCAAAACCGCACAGGGAAAGAGCGACTCGACCTGCTCCGATATCCGCATGCTCAATCTCTACAACATAGGCCTCATGGGGGCCGCGGGCGAGATCGACGATGTGCCGCTCAACGACTGGAACGGCTACTGGTCGGAGCTCACGACCGACAGAGCGAGCTATCTTTCGGCGATCGCGTATTACTTTGCCCGGGGAATGTATGAGCGCTACGGCAGGAACGTGGGCATAGTCAGCGTGGCTGTCGGCGACACCGAGATCAACAAATGGTACCCGCGCGGTGAGAAATTCGGCTCGTTCACCGGCACGGACGGCCGGCTATACAATAACAGGATATATCCTTTCACGAAACAGAAAATAAAAGGCGTCCTCTGGTACCAGGGCGAGGCCGATCAATACAGGACGAACATGAGCGCGGGCGATTATGCCGACGCCATGGCGGGGCTTATCAACTCATACAGAGAAAAGTGGAACGACCCGACGCTGCCGTTTTACTATGTTCAGCTCGCGCGGTACGGCGTGAAGGACGAGAGCGAGATACGCGAGGGCCAGAGGATCGCCCTTCAGAAAGTCAATAGCTCCGCGAACATTGGCATGTTCAGTCTGCTCGACATAATCGGAACATACGATCAGGGCTCGGGCTGCGCACGGACCGACATACACCCGTGGCAGAAAAAGCTTGTGGCCGAGAGATTTCTTGACATAACGGGCCATGACATATACGGTGATGAAAAATGTTATGTGGGCGGCCCTTCATACAAAAGTATGGCTGTTTATGACGACTGTATTGAGCTCACGTTTGAGCACACCGGCTCGCTTAGAGTCATGGACAAGGAGAGCTACGCCGACAGCGAGTGTGATGAGAAAATATCAAATTCCATGACGGACACAAACGAGCTTCACGAGTTTTATATAGCCGGGGAGGACGGCAGGTTTTACCCGGCAAGGGCCGAGATCGAAAATGACAAGGTCGTAGTCTACAGCGACGAGGTCGCGGCGCCGAAAAATGTCATGTACGCCTGGGGAGCCTATCCCGAGATGCCAAACCTGACCGACGACACCGGCCTTCCGGCTTTCACATTCAACACAATGAACGGAAGCGAGTGGCAGTAGAGGTGTTTTCAGAAAATCCGACAAAAATTCAATTAATTATATTGACATTATTATTAAATATAGTTATAATAGTTATTGTGTAGTGTTATGCAAAAAAACGGAATATATTGTGCTTGCGGGGTATTTGTCCGCAATTCAAACAAGTAAAATAATTAAATATATAAACAGGAGGTTGTTATGATGTTGAAAACATTTCATGGCGGCGTTCATCCGAATGATATGAAGGCGCCTACGGCAGGGAAAAAGATCGAAGAACTTGACCCTTCCAAAGAAATGGTCTACCCCATGACTCAGCATATCGGCGCTCCCGCTTCACCGATCGTCAACGTCGGCGATTATGTGTACGCGGGTCAGAAGATTGCTGAGGCGGGCGGATTTGTTTCGGCCAATATTCACTCGTCCGTTTCGGGAACCGTAAAAGCCATTGAGAAGCGCATGCATCCCAACGGTCTTATGGTGAAATCCATTGTTATCGAGGATGACGAGCAGGATAAGGTTTGCCCCGACCTTAAGGGCTGCGGTGATTACACCAAGCTCTCGGCCAAGGAAATTATCGAAATTATTAAGGAAGCCGGAATTGTCGGCTTGGGCGGCGCGACATTTCCGACACATGTCAAGCTCTCGCCCCCGCCGGAGGCGAATATCGATTATGTTATCGTAAATGCGGCGGAGTGTGAGCCCTATCTCACGTCCGACTATCGCTCAATGCTTGAAATTCCCGAGCAGATAATCGGCGGTCTTAAGATAGTTATGCACATCTTCGGCTTGAAGGAAGGCCATATCGGAATTGAGAACAACAAAGAGCTCGCGATCGAGACTATGACGGCTATGGCGGCCAAGGCCAAGGACGTGAATATTCATGTACATACCCTTAAGACAAAATACCCGCAGGGCGGCGAGAAACAGCTCATCAACGCCATAACCGGCCGCAAGGTCGGCCCCGGCCAGCTTCCGTGGCAGGTCGGCGCGATCGTGTGCAATGTTGACACCTGCCGCGCCATTTATCAGGCGGTCACCCGAGGACTTCCGGTTATGACAAGGATCGTCACCACCGGCGGAAAATGCGCCAAGAACCCCGGAAATTACAGAGTCCGCATAGGAACCTCGCTCAAGTCGGTCTATGAGCAGACGGGCGGCTTTACCGAGAACCCCGCGAAGGTTATCATGGGCGGCCCGATGATGGGCATGGCTCTTCCGAACCTTGACGTTCCCGCGATAAAGGGCACGTCCGGACTTCTGGCGTTCAGCGAGGACGAGGCTTACGGATACGAGGAAAACGCTTGCTTAAGATGCGGCAAGTGCGTTTTCGCATGTCCGATGAGGCTGCTCCCCAACAAGCTTGATGAGGCCGCGAGAGCGGACGATTTCAAGGCGCTTGAGAAGCTTAATATCGTTGACTGCATCGAATGCGGAAGCTGCGCCTTCAGCTGCCCCTCAAAGAGACGGCAGGTACAGCAGATAAAGGTTGCCAAGGATAAGCTCCGCGCGGCGCAGCAGCGCAGCAAGAATAATTAAGGGAGGTATAATAGTGGATAATTTACTGGTTGTTTCGCACTCCCCTCATGTTTTGGGGAAAAACACGGTAAGGCGCACTATGCTTGACGTGATCATCGCCCTTATTCCCGCGTTTGTCGCAGGAATTCTGGTGTTCGGTTACAGAGCTGCCGTTATCACGGTGATTAGTGTCGTGAGCTGCGTCGTGTTTGAATGGTTATGGAATAAGATTTTAAAGAAGCCCACCTCGGTAGGCGATCTGAGCGCTATCGTTACCGGCATGCTGCTGGCGTTTAATGTTCCGGTGACTCTGCCGCTCTGGATGGTGGTTATCGGCGCGTTCTTCGCGATCATCATCGTGAAGCAGTTCTTCGGCGGCATCGGCCACAACTTCATGAACCCCGCGCTGGCGGCAAGAGCGTTTTTGCTTGCCTCGTGGGCGCTGGCGATGACGACTTGGGTCGCGCCGCACACGGCGGTCCCGCTCTGGAACACGGCGGACGTTGTGACATCGGCCACGCCTCTTGCGGCTTACGCCGGAACCGAGGGAACCGTGACACAGCTCCCGTCCTACCTTGATCTGTTCCTGGGCAATGTAGGCGGATGTATTGGCGAGACCTCGGCGCTTGCTATATTGATCGGCGGCGTGTACCTGCTGGCGAGAAAGGTAATAAGACTGAGAATTCCTCTCGCGTATCTGGCGACGGTGGCTCTCGGAACATGGATGTTCGCGGGTCACGACGGATTGTTCAGCGGCGACGCGCTCTATCAGATTTTGGCGGGCGGCGTTATGCTCGGCGCGTTCTTCATGGCGACGGACTACACCACGACGCCCTACACCCCCGTGGGTCAGATCATATTCGGCATAGGCTGCGGCGTTATCACGGTGCTGATAAGAGTTTGGGGTGGCTATCCCGAGGGATGCTCGTACTCGATACTGCTTATGAACATAGTAACTCCGCTTATCGACAGAGTTACGGCTCCGAAGCGCTATGGCGCCTCTAAGAAGAGAAAGGAGGCAAAGGCGTAATGAAAGAAATACTTACACTTACTATTAAATTATTGCTTATCACCGCGATCGTGGCGGCTTTGCTCGGCGGCATCAACATGGTTACAGAGCCGATCATCGCCGAGAATAACGAGGCCACGTTCCAGGCCAACCTTAAGGAACTGCTCCCCGGAGCCGAGAACTTTGAGCTTGACGGCACAAAGCTTCCCGAGCCCGAGGCGGGCGTTAAGGTGAACGGCGTGTACTGCGGCATGGCGGCCGACGGAACCCCTGTCGGATATGTCACGGAGGCTGTCTGCTCCGAGGGTTACGGCGGCGACGTTGTTGTTATGACCGGCGTTGACGCCGAGGGAAAGATAACAAAGGTCAAGGTTACGGAAATGGAAGAGACTCCCGGTCTCGGCGCGAAGTGCCAGACCGACTGGATCGATCAGTATATCGGCCTTACCGAAAACATAGCCGTTGACAAAAACGGAAGCGCGGGAAATAATCCCAACAAGATCGAGGCTATCTCCGGCGCGACGATCACTTCAAGGGCTGTGACAAAGGCTGTCAATAATTCCGTGAGCGCGGCGATGACAGTGATCGCGGATAACGGCGGCGGAGCGCCCGCAGCGGAGATCGACGGCGAGGCCCCCGCGGAGGGTGAGGCTGTTGAGGGAGAAGCTACCGCGGACACGGAAGCAGCTGAAGGCGAGGCCGCCGAAGAAGGCGCCGCTCCCGAGCAGGAGGAAGCGCCGGCAGACGAGACGGCTGAAATTGACGCCGCTGAAACCGAAGGAGGTGCCGAGTAATGGAAAACAAAAAAGGTTATTTGTCAACGTTCTTAAACGGTCTTATCACCGAGAACCCGACGCTTGTGCTGTTCCTCGGCATGTGCCCCACGCTGGCTGTAACAACCGGCGTTATAAACGGTGTGGGCATGGGCCTTTCCACAACGGCCGTTCTGATCTGCTCGAACATAGTTATCTCGCTTTTGAGAAAGTTCATTCCCGACAAGATCAGAATTGCCTCGTATATCGTAATAATAGCGGGCTTTGTAACGATCGTTCAGATGCTGCTTAACGCCTATGTTCCGGCGCTCTCAAGCAGCTTGGGCATATACATACCGCTTATAGTTGTTAACTGTATTATTCTCGGCAGAGCCGAGGCGTTCGCCAACAAGAACACCGTCGGCAAGTCGGCTCTTGACGGTCTCGGAATGGGACTCGGATTTACCTGCTCGCTGTGCATAATAGCCGCGGTAAGAGAGATTTTGGGCGCCGGTACATTCGCGGGCATTCCGCTTTTCGGCGAGAGCTTTAAGCCCGTTTCGATCATGATCCTGCCTCCGGGCGCGTTCCTGACACTCGGCGTGCTGCTTGCGGTTATCAACGTTATTGGCGGCAAGATCAAGAAAAACAAATCTGATGATACGGAAAAGGAGGGCATATAAATGGTAGCGGATTTATTGATTATAGCAATCGGCGCGATCCTTATCAACAACTTCGTGCTGGTTCAGTTCCTCGGCATATGCCCGTTCTTAGGCGTATCCAAAAAGGTTGACACATCGGTCGGCATGGGCTTCGCGGTAATATTCGTTATGGCCTGCGCGTCCATTATAACATGGTGTGTTCAGTATTATCTGCTGGTTCCGTTCCACCTTGAATATTTGCAGACGATCGCGTTTATTCTGGTTATAGCGGTTCTGGTACAGTTCGTTGAGATGTTTTTGAAGAAGTCAATTCCGTCGCTCTACAGCGCTCTGGGAGTTTATCTGCCCCTTATCACCACCAACTGCGCGGTGCTGGGCGTTGCCATCCAGAATATAACAAAGTTCACGGGCGTGGAAATGAGCTTCGTTAAATCATTGGTTTACGGTGTTTCCGCCGGTATCGGCTTCACGATCGCGATCGTGCTGTTCGCCGGCGTGAGAGAGAGACTTGAAAGTTCCAATGTTCCCGAGTTCCTGAAGGGCATGCCGATTACTCTTGTTACGGCGGCGCTCCTTTCGATCGCGTTTCTCGGCTTCTCGGGACTCAGCTTTTAAAGGAGGGGAAGTAGATGTTTAACAGTATTTTGGTTCCCATCCTTATAATCGGAGGTATGGGTTTGGTATTCGGCGTTCTGCTGGGCGTTGCCTCAAAAGTGTTCGCCGTGAAGGAAGACGAGCGTATTCCCAAGATTTTGGAAGTGCTCCCCGGCGCCAACTGCGGCGGCTGCGGTTTCGCGGGCTGTTCGGCCTACGCTGCTGCGCTCTGCAAGGGCGGAGTCAAGACAAATATGTGTCCCGTCGGCGGCGAGGCCGTGGCAAATCAGATCGCGGAGATCATGGGCGTTACCGCTGAGAAGAAAGAAAGAATGGTTGCGCGCGTTCTCTGTAACGGCAGCCCTGACAGAGCGGTTCAGAAGTATTATTTTGACGGTCCGCGCGACTGCTACAGCGCCCACAAGCTGGGCGGCGGCGAGAAGATGTGCGCCTACGGCTGCCTGGGCTTCGGCTCCTGCGTCAAGGTTTGTAAGTTTGGCGCGATAAGCATTCAGAACGGCGTTGCCTACGTCAATATCGACAAGTGCGTCGCCTGTGGCGCCTGCGCCGAGGAATGTCCGAAAAAGGTCATTAAGATCCTGCCTTTGCGCAGCAAATATACCATCAACTGCAAGAGCGTTGAAAAGGGCAAGGTTACGCGTCATGACTGCCAGGTCGGCTGTATCGGCTGCGGAATTTGCGCCAAGACATGTCCGAAGGGCGCTATTTCGATCAGCGACAACCTCGCAGTTATCGATCCCGCGAAGTGCGTAAACTGCGGCCTGTGCGCCCAGAAATGCCCTCAGAAGGCTATCAACAAGGTTACGCCCGAGGGCCTGGTTCGTCCCGAGCCAAAGCCCGCGAAGCCTAAGCTCACTCCCGAGCAGATTGAGGCCTTAAAGGCTAAGAAGGCGGCTCAGAAGAAGGATCAGAGCCAGCCCGCGGGACAGAAGGAAAAGAATGTTAAGTCCGAGCAGGTCAAGGCCGACACCAAGTTCAACGATGTGGTTAAGGAAAACATCGCGAAAGAGGCCGAGGCGCGCGAGACGGGCGCGGCAATTGAAAAATCCAAAAATGAGGATGTTTCAAAAACCCAGGAGATAGAAATTAACGAATAGTTTTCCGGTTTCGGAATAAATTTAAGGAGGAACCGAAATGATTGACAACAACTGCGCTTACTGCGTTGAGGGCGAGCTTGTGGCCAAGTTCGGAATAAAGATTTGCGAGCTTGACACCTGCAAGGTATATTTGTTCAAGGAGCAGAGCCACAGGGGCAGAGTTATCGCAGCCCACAAAAAGCATGTAGGCGACATGACAGAGCTCACCGCCGCCGAGCGCGCCGCGTATATTGAGGATATTGCGAAGATATCGACAGCTTTGCAGAATATCTTTAAGCCCCAAAAGGTTAATTACGGAGCCTACGGTGACACCGGTCATCACCTTCACGTTCATCTTGTGCCCAAGTACACTGATGAGTTTGAGTGGGGCGGCACATTTGCCATGAACCCCGACAGGGTTTATCTTGATGACGCGGAGTATGCCGAGATGGTTAACACTATCGGCGAGGCGTTGGCAGATTAAGTAAATTGCATTTTAAGCGGAGCCGCCTTGCGGCGGCTCTGCTTAAGCAACCGCTGATTAAATACCGTCTTAATCAGCGGTTGCTTAATTTGATGATTAACTTTTGAGGTGATTTTGTGCTTTCTTCGATCCTTTCAAAAAGCAAATGCGCCGAGTGTAAATTTTGCTGTGTTTTCAGGCGGCAGAGCCGCTGGGAAACGCCGCTTTTCACCAAAGAGACCGCGGCGGCGCTGTCCGAAAAATATAAAAACGCGAAATTCAGACAGGTTGGCGATATGCTGACGATCGATATTGACGGCGAATATAAAACCGACGATCCGGAAGAGGAGGCGGCCTGTTTCTTTTTGGACGGCCGCAAGGGCTGTATGCTGAGCGACGGCGAAAAGCCGCTTGACTGCAAAATCTGGCCCCTTAGAATTATGAATAAAGGCGATAAGACGGTGATCGCGCTGACCCCCACATGCCCCGAGATCAACAAGCTTCCGCTTGAAACGGTGAGGGAGCTTGTGGAGAGCGGCCTTGGAAAGGTCATAGAGGAAGAGGCCGTGAAAAATCCGGACATGGTCAAGGAATATAGGGAAGGATTTCCCGTTCTTTCGGAGCTTGATCAACAAATTATTTAAAGGAGTGCATTATAATTTTAGTTTTCAGACCGATCAGTCTTGCGGACAGAGATAAGATAACAGAATACTTAAGCAAAACCGGCTCGAATTCATGTCAGATGAATTTTGCCAATCTGTATTGTCAAGCATTGGAATACGGCACGGAGATCGCGGAGTCTAAGAATTTTTTGTATATAAGGCAGCTTCGGCGCAAGCCGGGTGTTGTTTCCTCCGAAAAGACGGCGTATTTTCTCCCGATTGGCGAGGGCGATCTGAAATCCGCGATCGACACGGTCGCGGGTACCGCGCGCAGAGCAAAGCAGAAGCCTTACTTTTTCGCGGTGACTGACGATCAAAGGGCCGCGCTTGAGGATATACCCGAATATCGCTTTAAGTTTACCGAGTCTGAGGACTGGAATGAGTATATCTATCTAAGCGACAGCTTCCGCAACTTCGACTCGTCCGCGCTCGCGAAGCAGCGCAGGGCAATTCACAGATTTTTAAATCTTTACGGCGACGAGGTTTCGGTTGAGCCGATTTCAAAGTCGAATATTGACAAGGTTATGAAATTCCAGCGCGACTGGCTTTCGGAGAATATTGGCCGCAACATGAACAGCGTGTCGCTTGAGGCCGAGAATGACTCGGTGCTGCGCGGACTGAAAAATTTTGAGGTGCTCGGCCTTGAGGGCATAGCGGTCAGCATCGGCAGAGCGATCCGCGGCTACGCCTACGGAACTATCCTGCCCGGCGGGGCGTTTGACATAATCGCGCAAAAGGGCGATGTCGCGTATCAGCAGATATATAAATACATTTTGCGCGAGCACGCGAGGACATTCTGTGACAGGGCCAAATATACCAACATGGAAGAGGATATCGGCCTTGTGGGCTTGAGACGTTCCAAGACGAGATATAAGCCGGTTTTTATGCTCAAAAAATATTTTGCCGAATTTATTTAAAAAATTTTAAAAAAAGTCTTGCAATTACAATTAAATTGTGTTAATATGGTATAGTTGCAGCACGGACGGGTATCGAAGTGGTCATAACGGGGCTGACTCGAAATCAGTTTGTCGGAAACGGCACGTGGGTTCGAATCCCACCCCGTCCGCCAACGTAGTGATTAGGAATTAGCGAATAGCGAATAGTTCCTGATCACTGTTTTTTTGACAAATAAAACAATATTTTTTTAAAATATGACTTTCAATTAAATGTTGATAAAATTAACAAATTAATTTTTAATATTTTTTATGATTTTATGCAGTCATACAAGATTGCTCAAAAATGGCCTTTTGGGGGTATATTTTCAAAAATTTCGCTTGACTTATTTTTAAAATTTTAGTATTATATTATTGTTGTTTTTGAACCGCTGTCTGTTTTGGCGGTATTTATTATAAGAAATAAAGGAGCGGGTATTATGTACATGAAAGAAGTAGTCGTTCAAAATCAGGTTGGACTGCACGCGAGACCGGCAACTTTCTTTATACAGAAGGCCAATGAGTATAAATCAAGCATTTGGGTCGAGAGCGACGACAGAAAAGTTAACGCCAAGAGTCTGCTCGGCGTGTTGTCGCTGGGAATAACCAAGGGTCTCACGATAACCATCATCGCCGACGGCGCCGATGAGGAGGATGCGGTCAACGATTTGGTTAATCTTATTTCATCAAACTTTGCATAATCCGTATTTTTTAGCATTAACAGGGTAAACCGTCGTTGACAGGTTTACCTTTTTTAATAATCGGGATTTTGGAGATAATGTAATCATGACAGAGGAAACGTTAAACAGGATCAAGGAAAAACTGAAGACTCTTCCCGTATCGCCCGGAGTTTATCTTATGAAAAACGAGCAGGGCGCCGTTATTTACGTGGGCAAAAGCAAGGTCTTAAAAAACCGCGTGAGCTCGTATTTTATCAATTCCAAAAGCCATAACGTAAAAACTCTGCGGCTTGTCGAGAATATATTCGACTTTGACTATATCCTGACCGACAGCGAGGTCGAGGCCCTGATATTGGAGTGCAACCTTATAAAGAAATATATGCCCAAGTATAATATCCTGCTCAAGGACGACAAGCAGTACCCGTATATTAAAATCACGTCGAGCGAGCCGTTCCCGAGGATTTTTCTGACGCGCAGGCTCGAGAAGGACGGCTCGAAATATTTCGGCCCCTACATGAGCTCGAGCAACACCAAGGAGACGCTTGAGATAATAAAAAAGATTTTCAAGATAAGAACCTGCAACAAGGTCCTGCCGCGCGACATAGGAAAAGGCAGGCCGTGTCTTTATTACCATATCGGTCAGTGCAGCGCCCCGTGCGACGGCAGAATATCCGCAGAGGAGTATTCCGAGATGTTCGGAAAGATCTCGTCGGTGCTGTCGGGAAACTACTCAATTCTGGAGGAAGAGCTGACAAGAAAGATGTACAAGGCCTCGGAGCGCCTGGAATTTGAAAAGGCGGCAAGCCTGCGCGACAGCATTGCGCACCTTAAAGCGCTTGACGAGAAACAGAAGATCATATCCACAAACGAGGACAATCGCGACATAATCGGATTTTTCAGCGACGGAAAGGATTGCTGCGTCCAGCTCTTTTACATGCGCGGCGGCAAGATGCTCGGTTCAGAAAAATACGTTTTTGAGAATTTTGAGGATGAGCCGTCCGAGCTTGTTTCAAGCTTTTTGAAACAGTTCTATTTCTCCGCAACGAGCATCCCGAGAGAGATACTTATTCCGGTCGAGATCGAGGACTGTGACGATATTTCCAAGTGGCTGACCGAAAAATGCGGCCACAAGATAAACGTTCACAAGCCGGTCCGCGGCTCTAAGGCGCGGACTGTTGAAATGGTCAACAAAAACGCCGAGGAGTCGCTTAAAATCCACAAGTTCAAGCGCGACAAGGAGCAGACCGACCGCAACGCGGTGCTGAAGGAGCTTATGGAGCTGCTTCAGCTAGGCGATGTTCCGTTCAGAATAGAGAGCTATGACATATCCAACATTTCGGGCGCGCAGAGCGTCGGCGTCTGCGTGGTTTACGACAAGGCTGTGCCGCTTAAATCCGCTTACAGAAAGTTTAACATCAAAACGGTCGAGGGCGCCGACGATTACGAGAGTACCAGAGAGGTAATATTTCGCCGCATTAACCGCGCGTACAAGGAAGAGGATGATATTGCCGCGGGCAAACTTGAGCCCGATAAGGCCAAATTTTTGCCGCTGCCCGATCTGATACTGCTTGACGGAGGCAAGGGACATGTTTCGGCGGTGCGCGAACTGTTTGACACAATGGGCGAGGAGATCCCCGTCTACGGCATGGTCAAGGACGACAACCACCGCACGCGCGCCTTAACCGATATTCATGAGGAATTTGATATTGACCGCGGCGGCGAGCTGTTCAGGTTCCTGACCTCGATCCAGGAGGAGGTTCACCGCTACGCGATAACGACCTTCCGCAAAAAGCATGTTAAGGCCGGTCTGCGCAGCGAGCTTGACGAGATCAGCGGCGTCGGCCCCGCGAAGAGAAACAAGCTTCTGCTTTATTTTTCGTCGATCGACAAGATAAAGTCCGCGACCGTCGAGGAGCTTGAAACCGCCGTTGACAAGCGCACGGCGCGAAATGTCTATGACTATTACCACAAATAAAACGCGCCCGCGGATAGTTCTCCGCGGGCTTGCTTTAAATTGATTTCCAGATGTCCAGCAGGCGGTTTATGCCCATTATGATCTCATCGTCTCTGAGCTCGCCGAAGCCGAGAATGAACAGCCGCTTTGAGATGATCGGGTTCGGCCTTTCAAGCGCGTTTTTGATGAACGAGAGTTTGACGCCGTTTTCGTGAGCGATGTCGATAAGAAATTCCTCGTCCGCGTCAATATCCGGCCTGATCAACAGCGTTGTGCCGCATTCCGCGTTCAGAATCTCGATATGATCGCCGAAGCTGTGGCTTTTGATCGTGTTTATTAGCAGTTTACGCTTCCTGCCGTATATTCTTTTTAGCCTGTTTATGTTTGAATAAAGACTGCCGTCGCGGATTATTTCGGTGATGAAATTTTGCGTCTGGGCGCTGACGTCGGAATGATATGTGTAGAAAACCTTTTGCCATTTGGTGAGCATATGCTCCGGCAGCACCATATACGCCGCGGAGATCGAGGGCGAGACGTTTCTTGTGAAGTCGCCCGCGAATATTACGTTTTTGTTCTCGGTCATCGAGTAAAGCGGCTCCGAGGGATTGGAGTACACAAAGTCCATGTCATAGCCGTATTCGATTATATAGCGATCGGCTCCCGCCCAGTTTAAAATGTCTTTCTTTTGTTCCGCAGACATTTTGTAATACAGCGGGTAGTGGTGGAACGGCATGAGAAACATAATATCCGCGTCAAAGTTTTTGAAAACGTCCGCGTTAATCCCGCTTTCGGGAATGTTTAAATATTTGACCTTTTGCGCGCCGAGGTTAACAAATTGGGCGATTTTGTTGTACGCGGGATTTTCAAGGCCGATAGTCAGATCCGAGCCGATCACGCGCAGCAGCGCGTCCATAAGGCGGGTGATGTCTGTTCCGATTATTATCTGGACCGGGCTTGCCTGAATACCCTGAGTTTTGTTAAGCATGGATGAAATTTGTTTTCGCAGATCATAGCTTCCGATATAATCCGGATACGAAAAAGCATCCTCATCAAAGCGCGCGGCCTGTTTATGAGCGCGGCGAAAAGCCGAAGAGATGCTGAGGTCAACACCGTTCCGGCTGAAGTTAAAAACATACGGCGCATTGCTCCTCCAGAGGCGGTCGGGCTCATCGTCGGCCTTTTCGATCTCCTTGACGAAATACCCCGAACGTTCGGACGGGATAACATATCCGTACATTGCGAGCATATTATACGCGTTGGTTATCGTGTTGACCGAAATGCCGAGATCCTTCGCCATCTGCCTCTGCGACGGCAGCTTTGATCCGGGTTCGATCTCGCCGTGATTGATTTTATGAGCGAGCTGAGTGAATGTCTGAACATAAAGTGGCTCGCTGCTGCTCTTGTCAAAGTTAATATAAATCATAACGCGCTCCGTAAAATTTATTATATAATTATTTTAACACTGTTTCGGAGCTTCCTCAACACAATTTTTTGTTATATGGTACAGAAATTTGAAGCAGTTTTGGCAATAAATCAGTTGACAAACAAAATATTATCTGATATAATACCAAAGTCTCGCGGGCGTGGCGGAACTGGCAGACGCGCCAGACTTAGGATCTGGTGGGCTTCCCGTGCAGGTTCAAGTCCTGTCGCCCGCACCAGCGCAAATGTTCTTACAGGACTTATGCCTGTGAGAACATTTTTTATCCCGTTTTCTTGCCATTGGGAACCGTCTTATTACCGCTGATTTTGAGCAGGATATATATACAGCGTAAAAGAGAACTCGGGCATAAAAAAACCATGCGGACAAGTGTTCGCATGGTTCTTGCTTGGTGGACCTTCAGGGACTCGAACCCCGGACCGACCGGTTATGAGCCGGTTGCTCTAACCAACTGAGCTAAAGGTCCGTGTTTATACGGTTTTCTTTGGCTTCTCGGCCGCAGAACTTTAAATATTATAGTACATTATTTTTTGTTTGTCAAGACTTATTTTCAAAAAACGGATAAAAATATTTAATCCTTCGTTTTTGATTATTATTTAAAACATCTTAATAATTTTTAAATTTTTCTAAATATTGTGGAAAATCATTTGACTTATCTCAACAAATGGTGTAAAATATAAAATAATGCAGAAATTCAACCTGTGGAAAGAGGGCTTTATATATGAAAAAATTTTTTGCTGCGATTATTTCGGCGTGTATCGCGCTTACCGTGTTTTCGGGCGCGGCATACGCGGCGGACAACAACATTGTTACGGTCTATGTGAACGACGGCGAGCTTTCATTTGACGCCGATCCTGTTATTCTTGGGGGCAGAGTTCTTGTCCCCATGCGGGCGATTTTTGAGGCGCTTGGAGCGGAGGTCAGCTGGGACTCGGGCACGAGGACGGCTATCGGCGCCAAGGACGGCACGACCGTGAGCCTCACGATCGGCAGCAGCACCATGTACGTCGGAAGCAAAAGCGTTCCGCTTGACGCGGCGCCGATGATCGACGCGCAGCACAGCAGGACGCTTATACCTCTTCGTGCGGTTTCGGAGGCGTTCGGATATGATGTCGAGTGGGATGATCCCACAAAATCGGCCTACATCGGCGCTCATGCCCGTCTTGACAGCCTGAAAAACAGAGTCGCGGGCATGACGCTTGACGAGAAGATATATCAGATGATGATCGTGACGCCCGAGAGCATTACCGGGGTCGACACGGTTGTGTCGGCCGGCGAGACGACACAGAATGCGCTCGCCGCGTATCCGGTCGGCGGACTTATATATTTCGCGCAGAATATCGAGAGCGCGGATCAATTCAAGCAGATGATCTCAAACACGCAGAGCTACTCAAAGACCCCGCTTCTTATCGGAATTGACGAGGAGGGCGGCACCGTCGCGAGGCTGGGCAAGGCCGGCATAGGCTTCCCCGAGATGCCTCCCATGAGAGACATCGGAAGCACGGGCGATCCGCAAAAGGCCGCCGAGGTCGGAACAACTCTCGGCTCAAACCTTAAAGAATACGGCGTGAACCTCGATTTCGCGCCGGTCGCGGACGTGAACGTTATAAGCTCTTCCGCGCTTGGCAGCCGCTCGTTCGGCTCTGACGCGAACATTGTCGCGTCGATGGTTTCAAGCGAGATTGCGGCCATGCAGGCCGCGGGCGTAAGCGCGTGCATAAAGCATTTTCCGGGCATGGGCTCGGCGAGCGGCGACACTCATGACGGATTTGTCATGACAAACAGGACGCTTGAGGACTTTTCGGGAACGGAGTTCCTGCCGTTTCGCGCGGGCGCCGAGGCGGACGCCGATTTCGCCATGGTCGGCCACATTTCCGCGCCGAAGGTTACGGGCTCTGATCTGCCCGCGTCGCTGTCGTCCATGATGATCGGGCTTTTGAGGAACGACGTCGGCTTCAGCGGAGTCATTATGACTGACGCGCTCAACATGGGCGCGATAAGCAAAATATACACCACGACCGACGCCTGCGTTTCGGCCGTTCAGGCGGGCGTTGACATCCTGCTTATGCCGTCCGACATAAATGAGGCGCATTACGCGATCGGAACAGCCGTGGCAGACGGCCGTATCCCGGTCGAGCAGATCGACGGCTGCGTGATGAGGATACTCGACGCGAAGATGTCAAGGGGATTGATCACGGTCGATGATTGAAAATAAACAGGGTTAGGCGGTTGGAACTGGAGGCGCATTCTTGAAGCTGTACGCGCGTTATTTCGGAAAATATAAGTATGGTTTTTTCGCGGCGGTGATCTGCGTCGCGCTGGAGGCACTTTGCGATCTTATGGGCCCGACTCTGATGTCGCATATCATAAACGAGGGAATAGGCGGCGGCTCGGTTTCCGCGGTTTATTACTGGGGACTGCGGATGATATTTATCACCGCTCTCGGCGCGGTGTTCGCCGTTTCGCGCAATATTCTGGCAAGCCGCACCTCGCAGAGTTTCGGCGCGGATCTGCGCTATGATCTTTTTAAAAAAATATTGAATTTGAGACAGGAGAGCTGCGACCGTTTGGAAAGCGGCTCTCTTATTATACGCATGACAAACGACGTGACGCAGCTTACGCAGTTCGCCAACGGCACCATGCGGATTTTTTTCAAAGCACCGCTGACCTGCGTCGGCAGCATTGTTCTGGCCTCGATGCTCAATTTCAGAATGAGCGTTATCGTCTATTCGCTGGTGGCGGTCGTGGGAGTGCTGCTGTTCATAAGCATGAGGCTTTCGCATCCCGCGTTCCGCAGGCTCCAGAAGTCGATGGATAAGCTCAACACCACCGTTGAGGAATATCTGATGGGAGTACGGCTTGTCAAGGCTTTTGGAACCTATAACGAGGAACT
The DNA here is from genome assembly GCA_947630135.1 of uncultured Monoglobus sp. Taxonomy (GTDB): domain Bacteria; phylum Bacillota; class Clostridia; order Monoglobales; family Monoglobaceae; genus Monoglobus. The sequence goes on along the minus strand of CANRGH010000009.1, from coordinate 15,301 downwards.
TGACAGGTTCAGGGAAAAGAATGACGACCTTTATCGAAAAGGCGTCCGCGCGCAGATAGTGATCACGCTGATCTCGCCGATACTGACGCTCGCGGTAGGGTTCGCGACCGGAGCGGCGCTGCTGCTCGGCAGCCGCTTGTTCGGCGTCGGACTCGCGCAGCCGGGCGAGATCTCGGCTTTTATCGTTTACATGACGCAGATACTTTCGTCGCTTCTGATGATCACCAACATATTTAACACCTTCGTCAGGACCCGCGCCTCGGTCGAGCGCGTCAGCGAGGTTATCGCGAGCGAGAATGATTTTGTGAACGCGGGCCCGGAGCCGAAGATCAAAGGCGGGATCGAGTTCCGCAACGTTACGTTCTCGTATCCGGGCGGAAGCGGCCTGCCGTCGATCAATCATCTTTCTTTTAATGTAAAGCCCGGGGAGCGTCTCGCGATAATCGGCCCGACAGGATCGGGCAAATCGACCGTGGCGTGGCTGCTGCTCAGGCTCTATGACGTGACGGACGGAGCCGTTCTGATCGACGGGATCGACATACGAGACATGGCTGTCGGGGCATTAAGGCGCGCGATCGCGCTTGTGCCGCAGAAGGCGACGCTGTTTTCGGGCACGGTTCGCGAAAACGTAAACTGGAGCGATCCCGACGCGCCGGACGAGAAAACCGAGGCCGCGCTCAAAGACGCGGAGGCGGATTTTGTTTTCCGCATGAAGCGCGGCGCGGACAGTCTGCTCGGCAGCGGAGGAGTTAACGTTTCGGGCGGTCAGAAGCAGAGAATTTCTATCGCGAGAGCGCTCATGAAGGACTCGCCGATACTCGTGCTTGACGACGCGACAAGCGCTCTTGACCCGATAACCGAAAAGAAGGTCAAGGCGAACATATCAAAGGAAAAGCGGACGGTGATCCTCATCACGCAGCGCTGCTCGGCGGCAATGGACGCGGACAAAATATTGGTGCTTGACGAGGGCGAGCTTGCGGGCTGGGGAAACCACAGCGAGCTGCTTGAAACCTGCCCGATTTATCGCGAGATATACGAGTCGCAGACGGTGGAGGTGGTGTAGCATGGCGGACATTAACCGAAACAAAAAAATGGAAATGCCCAGAATGGGCGGCCCGAAGGTCGGCGGCGTCGCGAGGTTTTCAAACAACGAGCGCGCCAAGAACCAAAAGGGAACGCTTCTGCGCCTTATGGCGGTGTATCTGAGGTTCAAAAAGCCGGTGCTTGCCGCGGTCGCGCTGACGCTGATCTCGTCGGGCATCTCGGTGCTGATCCCGCTTTATGTCGGAAAGGCGTTCAACGCGTTTATTCCGGAGCTTATGCGGGTCGATCTCGGTCTGCTTTACGCGATGACAGCCGTGATCGTCGGCCTTTATGTGACCAACTGGATAATAAACACGATAAGCTCGGTGACGATACTCAAAATATCTCAGCGGCTCGTTTCGGCGCTGCGCTTTGAGCTGTTCTCAAAGCTGCAAAAGCTGCCGCTGTCGTTTTTTGATACCACGCAGAGGGGCGACACAATGAGCCGCCTCACCAACGACACCGATACCATAAGCGGCACGATCGCGCAGTCGGCGACGCAGCTCGCTTCGGCGGCGCTGACGCTTATCGGATCGTTCGTGATAATGCTTTCGCTCAGCGTTCCGCTGACTCTGACCGTGCTTGTGTGCGTGCCTATGGTGTTTTTGCTGACCAACGTCATCGCTTCGCGGAGCAGAAGGTATTTTTATAAGCAGCAGCGCGCTCTGGGCGAGCTGGGCGGCGTTATCGAGGAGAGCATATACGGCCTTAAAATGATCAAGACGTTCTCAAAGGAGGACGCGAAGCTCAATGAGTTCGCAGAAATAAACGAAAATCTGCGCTCAAGCGGCACGGGCGCGCAGACATGGGCGGGATATATGATGCCGCTGATGAATATTATAAACAACCTGACGTTTGCGATAACCGCCACAGTCGGCGGAATTCTCTGCGCCAGACACGGTCTGCTTATCGGCACGGCGGTCAGCTTTATGACATACTCAAAGCAGTTCGCCACGCCGCTTAACTCGATTGCGGGACTTTTCAACAATATTCAGTCGGCGCTCGCGGGAGCAGAGCGCGTGTTTGAGGTAATGGACGAAGCGGAGGAGCCGCCCGACCGCGGCGACGCGCGTTCCATGGACGATATGAAGGGCGGGATCGAGTTTAAAAACGTGTGCTTTTCATACATCCCCGGAAAGCCGGTGCTGAAAAATATCTCGTTCAAGGTGCGTCCGGGCGAGAACGTCGCGCTGGTCGGCGAAACTGGCTCCGGAAAGACAACGATCATAAATCTGCTCACGAGGTTTTATGACGCGGACAGCGGCGAGATTTTGCTTGACGGCGTGAACATCCGCGACATCCGCCGCGAAAGTCTTGAAAAATGCTTTTCGGTCGTGCTTCAGGATACCTGCCTGTTTACCGGCACAATACTTGAGAACATACGTTATTCGCGCCCCGAGGCAACGGAGGAAGAGGTCAAAAATGCGGCAAAGCTGGCGAGGGCCGACGGGTTCATCCGCCGTTTGCCGAACGGCTATAATACCGTTGTGTCGGGCAGCCGCGACAGCCTGAGCGAGGGCCAGCGGCAGCTCATCGCGATAGCCCGCGCGCTGCTTCACAGCAGCCCTGTGCTGATACTCGACGAGGCCACGGGCTCGGTCGACACCAAAACCGAGAAGGATATTCAGCGCGCGCTGCTCAACCTTATGGAGAACCGAACGGGAATAACGATCGCGCACCGCCTGTCAACGATCCGCGACGCGGACAACATAATCGTGATACATAACGGCGAGATCTGCGAAAGCGGAAATCATGCCGAGCTGATGGCCCAAAAGGGCAGATACTACCGCGCCAACATGGCGGCCGGGTAACAAAAAAAACGCTCCGCGTAGAGGCGTGTTTAATAAAATGGTGATATGTTGAGTTAGTAGAAGCATAGTTTCGGCTATATTGTTTTAAATTTTTCTTAAAGTGTTTTTCGCGTATGTTTTTCTTGAAGAACACTTTTTATTTTTAAAAAATACTTGCTATTTATATTGAGATATGATATATTTAATTTGCGGCATAGTTAATGATTTACCGAATCAAGTTTGTGCTTGATAAAAGCGCAAGCGTTGATTATCGTACTTGATTCGGTATGAACTGTGTCGCAACAGAAATCAAGCTGCGTTTTTATTATTTGCGCGGCTGTGATTTCACACCGCGCATTTTTAATTTAGGAGTTGTATGTTTATGAAAAGGATTATAAGTTTGTTATTGTCGTTGATACTGATAGGCACAATTATTTTTGTGCCAACACATGCAAATGCCGTATCAAGTGGTACATGCGGTATTGATGGTGACAATTTAACTTGGACATTAGATGAAACTGGCACTCTCACAATCAGTGGTACAGGCGAAATGTCGGATACAGATGGTGTGCCTAATTGGTATCATAGTCGTATTTCTAAAGTGGTAATCGAAGATGGAGTAACGAGCATTGGGAAAAATGCATTTAACTGGTGTAATAGACTTACTAGTGTAGTTTTTGCTGATACAATAATAAAAATAGGCAGTCATGCATTTGACGACTGTGATAACTTAACAACTGTTGATTTGCCCGATAACTTAGAGCATATAGAAACAGGTGCATTTTATGACTGTGATAAATTAACAAATTTATATATTCCGGAAAATGTGAAAACGATAGACGGCAATTTCTTTTACAATTGTAATAATTTGATTGAAATAAAAGTTGATTCCAATAATGAGTGTTTTTCTGTACGAAATAATGTGTTATATAATAAAGATTTAACAAAGATAATTGGATGTCCAAAATCTACTTCCGATACATTTGATATTCCCGAAAGTGTAAAAGTCATAGGAAAGTATGCATTTAGCTATGATACAAAATTAACAAATATTAATATATCCGGAAATGTTGAGACTATAGAATATGGTGCATTTGATGAATGCACAGGTTTAAAATCATTAATAATTCCTGAAAGTGTTATAAATATTGACAGCTATGCCTTTCGTAAATGCGAAAATATTATTAGTATTAAGTTGCCCAGCAAAATTACTAAAATAAATGCGGGTCTATTTAGATATTGCTACAAATTAGAAAGTATTGATATACCTAATGGAGTTACAGATATTGGCGATTGTGCATTTCAGGAGTGCAAAAAATTAACCATTGTCAATTTCCCACAAAATCTTATTAATATAGGAAATAACGCATTTCGTAGTACTGGAATATTATATATAGATCTTCCTGAAAATGTTGTCAATATAGATTATAGTGCCTTTTCGTATTGTCGCAATTTATTAATTGCTAGTATACCAAAAAGCGTTACAAGTGTTGGATACAGCCTTTTTGAGGAGTGTACAAATTTAAAAACAGTTAATTTATATAATGATGTCCTTTCCGACAATATGTTCAAAAAGTGTGAATTGTTGGAAAATGTTAACTTTTTTGGTAAAATTAAATTAATCAATGAATTTGCTTTTATGAATTGCACAAGCATAAAAAATATTATTATTCCCGAAGGAGTTGAAGAAATTAAACGACAAGCTTTTGATCATTGTTCATCTTTGGAAAATATTGTTTTACCCAACAGTTTAAAAATAATTGACGTTTGGACGTTTAATGAATGTAGGAAACTGCAACAAATTACGATTCCCGATAACGTAAATGATATAAATGGCGGATATAATGTGTTTGAGAATTGCACTTCTTTAGAGACAATTAATGTGTCTGAAAATAACCAATATTATTCATCAGATGATGGTGTATTATTCAATAAAACTAAAACGGTATTATATTGTTGCCCAGAAGGTAAATCCGGTAAATATACAATTCCTAATACTGTAACAGATTTGTCTATTTGGCCGTTTTATCATTGTGAAGAATTAACAGCAATAGAAGTTCCTGGAAGCCTAAAATGTCTGGGACATTTAGAATTTCGCGCTTGTTATGATTTAAAATATTTGATTATACATAGAGGCGTAGGAGAAATTTATACCAGCGCTTTCAGAGGATGCTCAAATCTTACTGATATATATTATGAAGGCAGTAAAGAAGAATGGGATTCGATTGTGGTGACATATGAAGATTCTATAGATAATGTAACAATTCATTATAATAGCAACGGTCCCGATAATAATTCAGACATCGAGGAAAATAATCCCGGTGATACTTATGACCCTTATCATGTAAGATTGTCATATCCCAAAAAGTTTTATGTAATCGAAGATAAAACTCTCCCCGGCACACCATCAACTAAAAAATCAGAATACGCCGAGGAATTATACGAGTGGGCGAAAGAGTTTGGTTATGATGCTGCTATAACACCTTATGAAGCACAGGAAATTATTAATAAATATATGCCTACCACCGTATATATGGATAATTCTATGGCATTGACAGCCGATGAGTATACTACTTATGATATTATGCGCGATATCATTATGCTCAACTCCACACTTAAAAGTGTTAACTTATGGGAAGACGAATATCTTAAAAATGTCGATGTGATTGATCTTAATAAAACAACCGATAAGATTAAGAAGATAACGGCGGAGTATACCGAATATATAAGCAGTGTTGAACGGAATCCGATGGCAACCGTGATTTATAATATTTACTCCCAAAAACTTGTTAACACAGCAGGGAAATATGTGTATAAAGTTACAAAGTCACAATTAATTCCAGATGTTGAAATGATTTTGGAAGAAGGCGGAATAAATGAGTTATATAGCCAAATGACCGAATCAATAGCAGCTTGGAAGGATAGCGGCTTGGGTTCTTTATCTGGTATACCGAGTGATGTATACGAGGAGTTGAAAAGCAAGTCAGCGAAAACAGTAGCAAGTGAAGTATTTAAAACATTCATAAATGACCTTGGCGATCAATATAAATCGGTCGCTGTTATTCAGGAGGCCGCTTCCGCAACAAAGTCATACATTTCGGACTTTAAGTCAACTAGTCTTATAGCACAGTTTGCTCCAAATACTCTCTTTGAAGTTCAGCTTCTTAAATTGGGACAAAAAGTGTTTGAAACAATTAATAACGTAAAATCCGCACAGTATTTTATGATAAATTATTATTTTAAACATAATGCTCCCAATATCTATAATAAAATAGTTGATAGCAATGGTGATATAGTTGATTATATTGATTGGATCATGTTAATAAACAGCGGCGAATATGAAAGCAGCTCTTTTGCCAATAATCTTATGCAGAATTGGTATAATACAAATGGAAATTTAGTGGACGGCGTGGACAGACTCGAGTTGATGTCGCTTTCAAATAATACGGCGCAGATTCAATTAATGGATATAAATTCATTGCGTAAATCCGTAGTAGAATATTGGGCAGAAGAATTGACAATGGATGACAAATCAAATAACTATCAAATTCAGTATACATTTCATAAGGATGACTCATTTGAAATACAAGATTCAAATAATAGTACATTAGGTTATTATAATCCAGTCGATGGTTATAAGCAAAATTTCATATCACTCGCAAGTATGGCAGTTATGTCCGATCATGATGAGTTTACAGTAACACGCGATAACGAAAACAGTTCCGTTTGTGTTACGACTCTTGATAAAACTATCAAAATAGTTGCTGTCAATCAAACACATCCTTCGATTGTTACCATCGTAAATCATGACGGCGATGTTTATTCTTTAGCTTACCAAAATAAAAATGACAAAAAAATAATATATACAATTACATCAGATACAATAATCGGCATAGATGATAGTGGTGAAACTCTTGAGCCATTGGCGGAATATAATAATAATCAAAGCCGAATTGATCTTGATACCAATAATACAAAAATTGGTTACTCAGCCGGCGAGAATGCCAATAATGTGCGATCTAATATTGAATTGGAATCTGGCGGGTTATATGGAAGTATCATTACATGGGAATCTAATAATGAAAATATTATAAATTCTGATGGCGTTGTAAGCAGACCTGATGAAACGCAGCATGTATCTATGACTGCTACAATATCAAACGGCGATGCTCATAAGATAAAATCCTTCGAATTAAAGGTTATCGGAACCGATATCACGGTTGATTTTGACACTATGGGAGGCAGTGGCGTTCAAAGCCAAACAATAAAAGAAAACGAAAGTGCAAATAGTGAAATTATGCCACAAAAAAATGGATTTATATTTGATGGGTGGTATTTTGATGATGAATATCATTATCCATATGAAAATCAGCCATTAACTCAAAGCGTGGTATTATATGCAAAGTGGATTCCTGATGAAACATATGTCGAGCCGACTATGCAGCCGTCAGAAATGCCAACAACAGGACCTTCTACTTTGCCTTCGGCATTTCCATCGGTTTTACCTACAACAAGTCCGAGCGCTGCGCCTATGGTAAGTCCAAGTACTGCTCCAACATCAAGTCCGAGTGCTACGCCGTCAGTGGCTCCAACGGCTACGCCCATAGTAAAGCCCACAGCAAGTCCGACTGCTACACCGACAATAGCTCCTACGGCTACACCAACAGCAAGTCCGACTGTGACGCCTTTGGTAACTCCGACCGCGACGCCCACGGCAAGTCCAATTGCGACACCTACGGCGAGTCCAACTGCGATACCTACGGCAAGTCCAACTGTAATGCCCACGACAAGTCCGACTGTGACGCCTACGGCAAGTCCGACTGTGACGCCCACGGCAAGTCCAATTGCGACACCTACGGCGAGTCCAACTGTAACGCCCACGACAAGTCCGACTGCAACGCCTGCGGCAAGTCCGACTGCGAAACCCACGACAAGTCCGAATGCCTCTTCCACTGAAACGCCTACAATCCAACCGACTGCAGAGCCTACGACTGAACCCATCGACAATATGGTATATGTTATAAACGATTTAACTTTCTTAGATGAAAATGTCAATGTAAGCGTAAGCAATATTTTAGGATTTGGTGCTAAACTGATTGTCGGTTCTTATTCGAGTGATAACGTACTTACCGATATAAAGTCAGCTGATATTACGACATTGCCCGGAGAAACTAATAATATTATATTGAAATTAAACCTGAAAAACGCTGCTTATGTAAAAGTGTTTGTATGGGACAATCTTGATAGATTAGAACCTCTGGCGGAGTATGTAGAGGTGAGCTTGTAAAGAATTGAAATTATTCACATAATACAAATATATGTACTAAACGATATTGCTTCCCCCATGATGTGGTAATGATTTTGTCGCTGAAAGAGGTGGAAACATAGTGAGTAGTGATCTTTTTTCGCCGGATGCCGTCTGCCGACTTTCCTAAAGAGGCGAGGTGGATATAGCATTCGGAGTTGTGAAAATGATGCTGATTTATTGCAAAAACCTTTTGTATGTGTTTTATTTTGTAATATAAATGTGAACAGTAATATAGAAAAAACGGATAGAGTTTAGATTTCTCTATCCGTTTAAATTTCATTGTGAATGATAAAGTTCGTAATGTATTATCCTTATTACGGAAATCTGTTTTCCTTAGTCGTTCATTTCGGAAACGGCTTCAAAGTCGTCTATGATCTCTTTTTCGGGGGCCTTGGTGAGAAGGCTTACGATTATGATAGCGAGAAGGCCTGTGATGAACGCGGGAAGCAGTTCATAGATCGCGAACAGACCGCCGAGCTTGGCGATACCGTACTTCCAGATGAATACCATGGCGCCGCCTGCGATCATGCCCGCCAGCGCGCCCCATTTGGTCGTTCTCTTCCAGAACAGCGAGGCCAGCATAACCGGGCCGAATGACGCGCCGAAGCCCGCCCACGCGAAGGACACGATGCCGAATACCGAGCTTTCGGGGTCGCGCGCCAAAATTGCCGCGACGATCGCTATGGCGACAAGCGTAAATCTCGCGATTATCATTGTTGTTTCCTCGCTCATCTTGGGGAACAGCTTTTCCTTAACAATGTTCTGCGAGACGGATGATGAAGCGGCCAGAAGCTGAGAGTCCGCGGTGGACATTGTGGCCGCCAGAATTCCGGCGAGGATAACGCCCGCGATAAGAGCGGGGATAACGCCAAATCCGCTCAGAAGCTTTGAGATCTCGATGATAACGCGCTCGGAGTCGGCAAGCGGAGCGATAACGCCGTTTGAGACAAGACCCATGCCTATGATACCGATGAACACGGCGACGCCCAGAGAGATAACCACCCAGATCGAGGCGACGCGTCTTGAAAGCTTGAGCTTTTTCGCGTCCTCGATCGCCATAAACCTAAGCAGGATGTGGGGCATGCCGAAGTAGCCGAGGCCCCATGCCAGCATTGAGCAGCTGCGGAACCAGCCGTATACCTCCGAACCGCCGGTCTCCGGAACATATATATTTGTCAGACTCAGATAGCCCGGGATCTGCTTGGCGTTTTCGATAACCTGTCCGAGGCCGCCGGCCTGAACCGTTCCGAAAATCAAAACAACGATAAGCGCGATAGACATTATGACAGCCTGCAAAAAGTCACTGGTGCTGGCCGCAAGAAATCCGCCGAGCATTGTGTAGATAATGATTATTGCCGCGCAGACGATCATCGCGCCCAGATAGCTCACGCCGAACAGCGAGTTGAACAGCTTGCCGCAGGCCGCGAAGCCCGAAGCGGTGTAGGGAACGAAGAAGATGATGATGACGATCGCCGCGATAACGCTGAGCATTCTCGACTTGTCCTTAAATCTCTCGGAGAAAAACGCGGGGATCGTGGCAGCGCCTATGCGGCTCGAATAGTGGCGCAGTCTCTTGGCGACGATTAGCCAGTTTAAATATGTACCGACTATAAGTCCGATTGCCGTCCACGACGCGTCCGCGAGACCGGTCAGATACGCGAGTCCCGGCACGCCCATAAGCAGATAGCTGCTCATGTCGGATGCCTCGGCGCTCATCGCGGTTACGAAAGGACCGAGCTTTCTGCCGCCGAGATAGAAGTCGTCGGCGGTTTTGTTTCTTCTTGAAAACCATACTCCGATACCGAGAACTATGACCATGTACAGGATTATGGAGATCATAATACAGATGTTCTGTTGAGTCATTTTAAACCTCCTGAAAAATATTTTACATATCTAAAATATTATATCACATAAATTTCCAAAATACAAGCTTTTTTCAGACAAAAATTAAAATTAGTTGATTAATTTTTGCAGGCATGCAAAACGCCCCGAAAACGGGGCGCGGTATGCATATTAGTCGGATGTGTAGGGCATGAGGGCGATCTGTCTCGCTCTCTTTATAGCCACCGTAAGCTGTCTCTGATGCTTGGCGCAGCAGCCGCTTATTCTTCTGGGAAGAATTTTAGCGCGCTCTGTCACATATCTTCTGAGCTTAGCAACATCCTTATAGTCGATATGGTCTACCTTATCGACGCAGAACGAGCAGACTTTCCTCTTGGGGCGTCTGCCGCGGGGTCTGTCGTTTCTTCTTTCTTCAGCCATTTTATAAATTCTCCTTATTCAAAATTTTAAAACGGAAGGTCGTCATCGACCTCGGAAATCGGCAGGAACTCGTCATCGTCAAGATTGTCGGGCATAGCGGGCTGCTGCGCGGGAGCGTACTGCTGTTGAGGCGCGTACTGCTGCTGCGGAGCGGAATAGGACTGAGAGTAATTCTGCTGCGCGGGGGCATAGCTGCCGTTTGCTTCTCTCGCCTTTTTGCTTTCGCCGAAGCTTACCTCGCTTGCGACAATCTCGGTCGTGTAGTTTTTGCGTCCGTCCTGACCTTCCCAGCTTCTGGTCGAGATACGGCCGATAACAATTATCATCATGCCCTTCGCGAAGTATCTGCCGACAAAGTCTGCCTGGCTCTGCCATGCGACGCAGTTGATAAATTCGGTCTGTCTGTTCTCGCCGTAACCGTTGTCAACGGCCACGGTGAAGCTGCATACGGATTTGCCCGAGTTGGTTGTTCTGACCTCGGGATCGCGAGTGAGTCTTCCCATTATAATCGCTTTGTTAATCATAATTAATCCTCCTCACGTCTTACGACAATGCTTCTCATAACTCCGTCGGTAATCTTGTAAACACGCTCAAGCTCCTTCGGGAACTCGGGGTCCGACGTGAAGTTAACCAAGACATAGTAGCCCTCGTTCATGAAATTGATCGGATAGGCAAGCTTGCGTTTGCCCCACTCGTCGACGCTCTCAATCTCGCCGTGCTTTTCGATCAATGACGTGAACTTGCCAAGCAGAGCCGCTGTTTCCTCTTCGGTTTTGGACGCGTCCAATACCATGATTGTCTCGTACTTGTTAATGTGTTCTGCCATTTTGTCACCTCCTTCTGGACTTTGACCCCCGATCATCGTCGGGAGTAAGGAATTGTACATAAAAGAATTTATACAACTTTGATATTATAAACTATTTTCAAAAAATTGTCAATAAAAATTTTTTAATGCTCGGATTAAATATAAATTTAAAAATCTGAATTAAATTTAGTTATTTTGCACAATTTTCATACCTCTTTTTTATACATTAAATTTTGTGATTTTCTTTGCATTGGGGCGAAATATGTGATAGAATAAAAAAATCGAAACAGGAGGTGCTTTGCATGTGCGGCGAAAATAACGAGCTCGGTAAAAAATATGTAATTACGATCGGCCGTCAGTTCGGCTCGGGCGGGCGAAAGATCGGCAGAAAGCTGGCCGACCTGCTCGGGATCGATTTTTATGACAAGGGACTTATAGCCATCGCCGCCAAGGAGAGCGGCCTTTCGGAAAATTTGTTCGACGGAATTGACGAAAAGCCCACAAACAGCCTTCTGTACTCGCTGGTTATGGGCCTTCAGTCTGACAGGCACGGGCTTTACCACTCGGGCGAGATTTTAAACTCCGACACGGTTTTCAGAATTCAGTCGCAGGTCATCGAAAATCTGGCGATCGAGCGGTCGTGCGTTATTGTCGGCCGCTGCGCGGATTATGTGCTGCGCGATTTTCCGGGAGTTATAAATATTTTCATTCACGCGTCAGAGGAGTTTAAGCTTGAACGCGTTATGAGAATTTATAAGCAGAAAGAGAAGGAAGCGCTCGAGCTTATGCGAAAGACCGACAAAAAGCGCGCCAATTACTATAATTTCTACACCAACCGCGAATGGGGCGGCGTAAAGAGCTATCACATAACGATCGACAGCTCTGTTTTGGGAATAGACGGCAGCGCGAAAATTTTGAGCGACTTTGTTTTGTCAAAGCCTTAAATTGATAAACGAAACCGCGCGGGGATCTTTTGATCTCCCGCGCGGTTTTAAGTTACTTCTTTTTGAATATGAATTCATAGTCGCCGAGCTTCAGGCTCATTTTTGAGCCGCTTATCTCGCACGGCGCGTTCAGCGTTTCCTCAAACTGCGGGACCGAGATGCTCAGAGTGCTGTTTTCGTAAGTATAATCGCCTGAGACGAAAAGAAATGATACTTTGCCGTCCTCACTGAATTTAAACTCGGTGCCGCTCAAAATGCTTCCCGTGAGGCCGGACATTTCACTAAACGGCTTTATGGGTATATTTATATCGTCCGGTGCAACTTCGCCGCCGTTTTTGTCAAGGATCTTATCGAGAATCCATGAGCCTGCAATCGATTCCTGCTTGGGAGTCTCTGTCTGTGCCGGAGCGGGGTTATCCCCTTTGATCCGCGAAAGCAAAGAACAGCCGGAAACGCACATGATGATCATTGATACAGCGGCAAGCAGAGCCGCGGGTCTTAATATTTTTTTCATAGCATTACCTCTTGTAATTATATTCAACAAAGGTCTTTTCAGACCGTTTTTTACCATTTTATTTCGCTTTTTCCGTTCGCGGCCAGAAACTCGTTGCATTTTCTGAAATGGCCGCAGCCGAAAAAGCCGTTGTAGGCCGAGAGCGGGCTCGGGTGCGCGGCGGTCAGCACAAGGTGGCGCGGGTTTGTGATAAGCGCCGTTTTCTGTCTCGCATTCGCGCCCCACAACATGAACACGATCGGATCCTCGCGCTCGTTAAGCAGCGATATGATCTTGTCGGTGAGAATTTCCCAGCCCATGCCGCGGTGGGAGTTGGCCATGCCTGCTCTGACGGTGAGCACCGTGTTGAGCAGCAGCACACCCTGCTTCGCCCAGCGCGTCAGTTCTCCGCCGTCAGGAGGCGGAGTTCCGTACTCGTCATATATTTCCTTGTAAATGTTTTTAAGCGACGGCGGCGGCACGATCCCGGGCAGCACCGAAAAGCACAGCCCGTGAGCCTGACCCGGGCCGTGGTACGGGTCCTGACCGAGTATTACCGCCTTTACGTCCTTGTATGGCGTGTATTTGAGGGCGTTGAATATGTCATACATGTCGGGATAAACGGTCCCGCTGCGGTATTCCTTTGCCAAAAACGCCCTCAGCCTGAGGTAGTAATCCTTTTTAAATTCGCCGCCCAGGATCTCATCCCAGTCGTTTCCGATATGTACCATTAAAATACCTCCTATTATGGTGAACGGTGATCAAATTTGTATCGCGGGGATAAGGTATAGAATTTTGCCGATTTATTCCGCGTATTCGCTATTCACTAATCACTGATCACTATGTTGCAAACGCCGCGAGCAGATTTGCTTGCGCCTCGACCGAAACGGAAACCGGATAGCTTATTATGATAAGATCGTCAAATTTCACAAAGTCGTAAAAATCCTTGATCTTAAACGCGAGTCCGCTGCTGTCATAGCCGCCGTATGTTCCGCCGTTCCACATTCTGTAATCAACTATGTAAATTTCCTCGTAATTATTGAGCGCCCACACAGAGAACGCGTCGCCGTATGACTCTTTTAATATGCAGAGCCTGCGCCCGTTGTTAACGTTGGTCTTGTATACCTCAAGGGGAAAATCTCCCTGAAGGAAGCTGCTGTAAGTCTGAAGCCACGGATATATCGCCCTGACGCTCTGCATGTTAGAGCTCATAAACGGGTCGGAATACACCGCGCCCTCATATTCGGACTTCGGATAGAAAAACTGAAGCATATCCAGGTTTTGAGACATCAGCGCGCTGCCGTCGGTGCCCGCGGTGAAGCCGCACAGCGAGCCGTGATAACCGTAATTGTTCTCGGTCCGGTAGGTCTGAAGCGGATCGAGCTCGGCAATATTTTCGTTTTGCCTTGAATATTCCGCGTAGGCGTAATACGCGCCGCGCTGCGTCCAGTGGTGGTCTGTGCGGAAGTATATCATTTCCCCGGCGTGTTCCGACAGTGTTGACACGACGTTGATCGGCCTTAGATTTGGTATCTGTTTGCTCAAAAGGTCGTTATACACTGACGATATGCCGGCCGTCTGATTGATCCGTTTTGAGTTTGACGCGTAAAATTCCTGCGCCGTGGGGACCAGTATGTCATAGACGTCGGCGCTCGGAACGCTGAGCGCGATCTTCGCCACGGCGTCGGCATAGGCTCCGCTGTCGTCGCTGAGACTCAAAAGCTCCATGCCGAAGTTTTCGCCGCCGTTTGAGAAAACGCTGACTCCGTTCCATGAGCCGAGGTAATCCTCATGTCTGAAATCGTCCGTGACCGTCACGCCGTCCATGGGATTTTTGTTCGGGGCGATCCTTTCGCCGATATTGACCGATCTGTTGTTTTCGTTCCATTCTATCGGGTACCCGAACGCTTCGGCCAAAGCGCGCGCCGGAACCATAAGAGTGTTTTCCGAGTAATTTGCCACGGCGTCCATTTGAACGGGAACGCCGAATTTGGTCATTTTGTCGCTGCCGACGGTGAAATAAACCGTCACCGGGTCAATTGTGACCGCGAGAGTTTCGGATGAGCCGTTCCATTCACAGGAGGCGCCCAGAGCTTCGGCCGCGGCGCGCGCAGGAACCATCGCGGCTCCGTTTTCGGTATAGACAGCCGCGGGGCATGAGACCTCCGCGCCTCTTACAAACAGACCGACAGAGTCCGCGGAACCGTCGTTTGAGCCGATCGAACATGCCGCGACAGCTGCGCAGATCAATATGATAACGGCCGCCGAGCAGGCGATGAATTTTTTGTTTTTTAATAAAGCCGCGTGTTTTTTCGGATCGAGTTTCTTCAATAAATTTTTAAGCTTTGTTTTCAAATCCTCCGGGCCCGATTTCAGCTCGCCGGAAGCGGAACGCTTTTTGACGTCCGACGGCTTTTTATTAAACATCGGCGTTTTTTCTTTTAAACTCTTTAACATAAAAACCCTCCGTAGCCAGTATAACATATCCGACAATCTTTGACAAGGGGTTTTTCCCGCCCGGGCATGCGGACAAAATAAAAGTGAATTCCCAAAGTAAATTCCAGAGTGGAAATTAGAGTGGAATTAAGTGTGGGAAAGAAAAAGTGGTAGAATTAA
>CANRGH010000008.1 GCA_947630135.1 uncultured Monoglobus sp. | reverse complement strand
TAATACTTCCAGCATATACTCATCTCCTTTATAGATTTAAGTATACACTATTTCTTCCTCTTTTTGTGTTACATTTCTGTTATTTTTTTCATGCGTTTGACGTGACCAAATTTAAGATATTTTTAACATATATCGGCGCGGTTAAATATTCCTTGACATGTTTTTCGCGATATGATAAAATCAGTATTGGTATAACATATCCGATCAATGATCACTTTGGGAGTAGATGAAATGAAAATAATGGAATCGGCTGAAAACTATCTTGAAACCATACTTATTCTGAGCAATAAGGGCGACGTTGTGCGCTCTATTGACATTGTGGCGGAAACAGGCTTCACCAAGCCCAGCATCAGCCGCGCCATGAAGCACCTCAGAGAAAACGGCTACATCACCGTGGGCGAGCACGGCCACATTGAGCTGACCGATTCGGGCAGGGAGATCGCCGAAAAGATCTATGAGCGGCACCGGTTTTTGAGCCGTTACCTTATGAAGATCGGCGTGTCGGAGGAGACCGCGCTTGAGGACGCGTGCAGGATCGAGCACGTTATCAGCGAGGAGAGCTTCTCGCGCCTTAAGGAGTTTGTTAAGACATTTGAGGAATAGACCGCCCGACAAACGGGCATGACAACTGAATATGATCAAACGGTGCGGGCGCCGCGGCGTCCGATAATAGGGAATGCGGGTGAAAATCCCGAGCAGTCCTTGCTGCCGTAATGGGGAGCGCGACGGCCTCACGCCACTGACTTTTGTCGGGAAGGCGCCGGAGCGCGATGAACCTGAGCCGGAAGACCTGCCTTTGATCAGCCGAATATAATTCACAGGGACTTGAATTAGGCAACCGCACTCGCCGCGCCTTTGCGGAAGTGTTTTTGCGCCTGCGCCCTGCGCGGGTTTTTTATTTTATTTAAATCACAAGGAGGAGACCTATGACAACAAAAAAACTGACCCGAAAACTTACCGCTATCCTGCTTATCGCAGCGATGATCATGCCGCAGCTTTTCTGCGGCGCGGCATTCGCCGATCAGGCACCGACGCAAATCACGATGATGATCTCGGACGAGACAATCATAATGCCGCCGACCGAGCTGACCGTCGCGTCCGACACGGCGAAAAAATACGGCTTCAGCGACGACGAGAGCACCGTCAGCGTGTTCGACGCGATAACCGCGGCGCACGAGCTGATGCTCGGCGATATGTTCACGCCCGAAACCGCCTCACAATACCTCAACATAACCGAGAGCGGCTTTGTTGACCTGATGTTCGGCGACAGCCGCGCCTCGGGCTTTCTGGTTGACGGAATTCAGCCGAATGACGGCGTGCTGAACCCGCTTTACGGCTCATACGGGGCCTATACCGCGGACAAGTCGATCTTAAGCGGCGGAGAAAAAGTGAACCTCTTCTTCTATCAGGACGGAGATTATTACACTGATTATTACGCCTTTTTTGACCGCTCGCAAGTCACCGCCGAACCCGGCGAGGAGATCGCCCTGACGCTCAGCGGATATATGACAATGTGGGGTTCCTATCCCGCCGACATGATCGAGGAATACACCGAGCCCATATCCGAGATCGTCATTCTTTCCGGTACCGACCCGAACGAGCTTACGGACAGCGGTATCGTCACCGACGACAACGGCGGGTTCACGATAAGCTTCGACGCGCCGGGAACATATTACATCTCGGCGGAAAGCGCCTCGGACGATTTTACATATTTTGTGCAGCCCTGGTGCGAGGTAAAAGTATCCGCCGCCGCTCCGACCGAAACGCCAACGGAGGCTCCGACGGAAGCACCGACAAACGCGCCGACGGAAATTCCGACAGAGGCGCCCACGGAGACTCCAACAATGGCTCCTACGGAAGTTCCCACGGAAGCTCCTACAATGACTCCTACGGAAGCGCCAACGGCGGTTCCCACGGAAGTTCCGACAATAACTCCGACAGAGGTACCTACTGCCGCACCAACGGAAACGCCTACAATTGCACCCACAGAGACACCGACAACGGCGCCCACAGAGAAACCCACGACGGCGCCTACAATTGCGCCTACCGATGCGCCGACAACAGCTCCGACCGAGGTGCCGACGGAAGCTCCGACAGCCGTTCCCACAGATGCACCTACAATAACTCCGACAGAGGCGCCTACTGCCGCGCCCACGGAAATCCCCACAACGGCTCCGACGGAGACTCCCTCGGCTGTTCCCGCGCCTTCGGCGAGCGTCGGGCCGTCAGCCGATATTCAGACCGCTGACCGCGCCGCGGTTTTGCTTGATAATATCTCAAAGTCATACGCGGGCACCAATGACGCGTGGACGCTGCTTGACATGGCGCGCGGCGGATACGACGGTCTGCTCAAAGACAAAGCCGCGTCGCTCCAAAGCCTTGTTGACGCGGCATACTCCGCCGACGGCATAGGCGAGCTTTCAAAGGACGCGCTGGCGATCAGCGCCCTGGGCGGCAGCCTTGACAAGCTTAAAACCTCGGACGGCTCCGAGTTTGATTTAATTCAAAAGCTGTCGGCGTTTGACCTATCAAGCATAACCTATGTCACCGACGCGGTGTTCGCGCTTCTTACGTACGACTCGGGGAATTACACCTCGGGCGGCAACCTGACGCGCGAGGCCCTGCTTGATTACATACTGACAAGCCGCGGTTCGGACGGAATATGGGGCTATGAATGGGGCGGACAGAGCTTTCCTGATTATGACTCGACCGCGATGGCCCTCGCCGCTCTCGCGAAGTATTATAACGCCGCGTCATCCGGCGGCGCGGAAATAACCGAGGCGCGGCAAAACGAGATAAAAAATGCCGTTGACGGCATTGTTGAAATTTTGTCCTCGGTTCAGGGCGAGGGCGGCACGTTCTTCAGCTCAAACACCGACGCGATGGTTGTGATCGGCCTCGCGGCGATAGGCATTGACCCCTCGAAGGACGAACGGTTCGTCAAGGACGGCAGGAGCGCGGCGGACGATCTGGTCGGCTTCGCGCTCGCGGACAACAGCGGCTTCGGCTATACCGACGGTTCCGAGTTTAACGCTCTCGCGACCGAGCAGAGCTTCCGCGCGCTTATCGCCCTCAAGGGTTTTGAAAACGCAGGCAACAAGGCCTATAACGTTTATATCGGCGAGACGCAGAAGCCCGACGAAGGTGGAAGCGTTTCGGGCGGCTCGGGTTCGGGCTCGGGCGGCGGATCGGGCGGAAGCATATCCGTCACGGTCACGGTCAAGGGCGACACACCGCACGGCGAGGGAAAGCACAGCGGCTCTTATCCCGAATGGATATCCGCGGCAAAAAAGACGTTCCCGAGCGGGACCCGCGCGGCGGCGGCGCTCAAGTCAGTCCTGAGCGACAAAGGATACTCGGCAAACGGCATTGACAACGGATATATAAAATCGGTCACCACACCCGACGGCCTGACGCTCAGCGAGTTTGACAACGGCAAAAACAGCGGATGGCTCTATACCGTGAACGGCGTCAGTCCCTCGGTGGGGATAGGCTCCTACACGCTTAAAGACGGAGACGAGCTGCTGCTTTATTTCAGCGACGACTATACCAAAGACAGCCACGTTTCGTTGGGAAGCTTCGGCGGATCGGGCGGCGGATTTGGCACAAGTTCCGCGGCTTCACCGTCGCCGACAGCCGCCCCGACAGTATCTCCCGCGCCCGACAGCTCCGCGGATACTGCCGCGTTTGGCGACGTCGCAGCCGATTACTGGGCGTATGATTATATAACAGAGCTCAGCGGCAAAGGCATCATAAACGGTTACGGCGACGGCACGTTCAGACCCGAAAGCAACATCACGCGCGCCGAGCTGACCGCGGTGATCTGCAGGGCCATGGGGCCGGCCGACCCCGAAACCCCGTCAGCGGCGGTATTCGCCGACGTTCGGGCGGGCGAGTGGTATTCGCCCTATATCGCGTGGGCGAGCGGCGCGGGATATGTGACGGGTTATCCGGACGGAACATTTCTGCCCGACGAGAACATCACCCGCGAGGACATCTGCGTTATATTGGCGAGAACCGCAGGCGCGCAGGACGCGCCCGCGCCCGATTTCGCCGACAGTGCGGAGATCTCGGATTACGCGGTCTTCGGCGTGGGACTTATGCAGAGCATGGGAATAATAAACGGAAAGGAAAACAACAGATTCGACCCCAAAGCGCCCGCCACCCGGGCCGAGATCTGCAAGATGATCTCCAAAATGATATAAGAAAAACTCTCTCCGCCCAAAAGGGCGGAGAGAGTTTTATATAAGCCAGGAATAATTTTGTCTGCAATCAAGGATATAATCAAGAAATACTGTATCACCTTTGATTTGAAATATTAGCAAATAGCGCTTTGCAACAAGTTTTTTGCGATATTTGTTCTTTGGAATTTCAGCGTGATTGAACCAAGGGCAGCTTTGCGGCATAAATGACAATGATTTGATCTCATCTATCATTCTGCGCCGCAGTTTCTCGGCCGCATTCGGAGATATGCGCGCCATAAAACCAACATGGCTTTTAAGCATTGCCGCGGATCTTTCCGAAACAATAACGCTGTACTCGTTACGCGAAGTTTCATCCTTGGGCATTGCTTGCCTCCGAAATAACGTTACTTAATATCTTATCAAGCTCGTCAACGGTGCATCCGGATTTGCCGGAAACTCTGTCCTCTTCGGCCGCTATCAGCTCCTCGCGCAGCTTGAGCATCATTTCGCGCTTTGAAAACGCGTCCATACTCATAACAACGAGATCCCCCTCGCCGTCTTTTGTGAGGCATATGGGCTCGCCTGTGCTTTTACAATAATTAGAAATATCGTTATAATTGTCGCGAATTGCGGCTGAGGGCCTTACATTCATACTAACAACTCCAATAATTAATTTCCGTAGATACCGGCGCGGTCGTTGATTACAAAGTACCTCAAATCTTCTTCAGTCAGACGGAGCCTGCCGTAGGCGTCGCCTTTGATATAGCCCTTGTTAAACAGCTTGGTGACGGTCGGACGCGCCCAATCGGGCATGTTCTCATCTATATAGTCATAATAGACCGTCTCGCCGCTGTTCACAGTCTGGACCGGAATATTGTAAACCGGGGCCTTTGTGGCCGTGGGGCGCTGGTATTCGGCGATGCTCATGCCGTTGATCCAGATGTTGACTGCCTTGTTATCGCTGACATAATACATTGTCGCGCCGAGCGCGGTAAGATCACCGACATACATCAGCGTGTAGCCCGAAAGGCCCGAGAATCCCTGAATTTGATACTCGTAATCGTTTATGTAAACCTTAACGTCCGAGGCGCGGACCTCGAATTGAGTAGTGCCGAGCTGATTATCTTTCGGCAGGTAAACCGGAATGGGATTTGGATATGTCTTGCTCGTGTTCCTGAAAATTCTCAAGGTTCGGTTCGCATTGTCCCACAATACGTCAAATCCGTATTTGTTCAGATCCTCGACCGCCACCATGGGATAGCCGTTTACTATCCACGAGGGAATGGCGTAATGATTTATGTATGTCACAATGTCGGTATACTGCGCCCGGCCGACATACTCGCCCGGCTTCTGAATGGCCTTGTAATCCGCCGAGACGGGAACGGAGAATACCGAAACAAGCAGGATAACGGCCAGACATAATGATACTATCTTTTTCATATAACGCATCTCCTTTCAGTTTTTATATGAAAGACGTATCGCCTTTTATGCTTCCTATATTATTAGACGACAATTTTTCAAAAAAGTTGCAGTTATTTTTCAATTTCTTTAAAAATTCCAATCATAATATATTATAACAGATTTTTATGAAATTGCAAGCCTTTTTTAAAATTATCTTATCACCACCGTAATATTCGGCGCACCGAGACGGAGCTGTACAAAAATCTGTCCGCTCTGCTCAATGTCTGCGGCAGTGCCCGCGGTAAGCTTATGAGTGCTCCTGTTGAACACATAAACCGTGCCGCCGAGCGGTACCGTGCGCAGATATTCGTCGTTCGGCGCGATCATGATCTTGTCGCTGAATTTGTTGCCGACGACTCCGAAAGCGGTGTAAAGCTCACTGTAATACTGATCCGCGGTCAGCGGGCCGTAGTCGGCCAGATTGTTCTCATAATATTTTCCGTTTTCGATAACGTCTTTGGTCAGCAGCATTCTGAACGCGGAGCAAACTCCGTCGCTTTCGGCGAACTGCAGCACCTCGCCCGCGCTGAACGGATTTGCGCCGCCGCGCGTCGCGCGCTCGGAATAACCGGAGATCCATGAGCCCGTCCTGTCGGCCGCTCCGTCGGCTCCGAATTTGAGCCCTCTGCGCTCTCCGTTTTCAAAAACCGTCAGGCTGAGACACTCGGTCCCGCTTTCGTCAAGATAAATTCCCGAACTTTCGACAACGCAGATCGGGCTGTAATTATAGATCGATCCGCCGTCCTCGCCGCGGGTTATCACAACCGCGCCCGCCTTGTATTCGCCGCTCAAGTCGAAGATCTGCACGTCATACGCGGTATCGGTCAGCAGCGCGGACCTGTCGGTAACCTTGTATTTTTCGATCTCCTCTCTGTCGGCGGGAACGATAAACACCTTTGTGGACGCGTCAAGCTGATATTTCGAGGCGAACACGCTCAAGGTGTCGTAATACTTGGCGGACTCCGAAACATAACTGCGCGTAAAAATATCATCGTCGGACGGCGCGTTCACGTCCGTGGCGGTGCGCATCGCGATCACTGTGCCGTCGTCCTTTGAGGTGAACCTCACAAGCTGCGGCCCGAGCGCGCCGAACCTGTCAAGCGCCGCTCTCTCGCCGTTTAATCGCGAAGAGTTGACCGCCCGCAGCGTCTCGGCCGTTCCGTTTCCGGTCACCACTTGAAGCAGAACCGCGCTTGAAAATGCGTCCGCTCCCGACGCCGCGGCCGTCAGATAGCCGTAACGCTCCGCGCGGCCCGCGCCGTCGGCGAAGGCGATGTTTCCGTTTATGTCAAGATAAGCCGTTATCTCGGCCGCGCCGGGCTCCAGCGTTCTGCCGCTGTTTAAAAAGTATTCGGACGCAGAATACGGCCTGCCGCCGATCATGTATTCGTTGCCCGAACTATCCGCGCGCGTCACCTCGCCGACCGCCGTGTCTATCGAAACGCGCAGATCGGCCACGGTTCCGTCAAGGCT
Source organism: uncultured Monoglobus sp. (assembly GCA_947630135.1). Lineage (GTDB taxonomy): Bacteria > Bacillota > Clostridia > Monoglobales > Monoglobaceae > Monoglobus. The sequence goes on along the minus strand of CANRGH010000008.1, from coordinate 63,947 downwards.
TTTCGCCACGTTCAGCACCTCATTTTTGTTAAGGTGGTACTCCGGGTCGTATTCGATCCTCTCGCCGTCATTATAAAGCGTCACAAGCTCCGCGTTCTCAAGATCTAAGCTGACCGCGCCCGAGCTTTTGTCGGTTATCGCGCCGCCCAGCTTTGCCTCACCGCCCAGCACATATGTCTCGTAATCGCGAATCATGATATACTCCGAGTCCGCGGAATTTTTAATTATTTTCATAAACCCGCACTTAAACGGCAATTCGCCGTTTTCGATAAGTCCCGCGCGGGTGAGATAGCGGTAATTATATATTATCTTCGCCTCGTCGCTTAGATTGATCCTGCGCTCGGCTCCGTTGTCAAGATAATAAACCGCGCCGCCCTCGAAACGGTCATAATCATTAAAGCTCAGCTCCGTTACCGAGATCGAGCTGTCAGCCTCAAAGTAAACCGCCTCGGGCTCCGAGCCCTTTTCCTCTTTAAGATACGCGGTGCCGCGCATGCCGAGGAAGGGCAGCAAATCAAAGCCGCCCGCGGAATAGCTCTCGCCGCCGATCGTAAATCTGCCCTCGGGAACAACGCTTTCGGCGTACACTCCCGCATGGCCGACGTCGGTTATCTCGCCGCGCACCGTTGTTATGCCGTGGTAACGGCTGAGTATCGTTTCGGTCCCGTATTCATAGACCTGTGAGCTTTCGCCGTAGACCGTCTGGGTCACGATCGGCACATTGAGCGAATTGCTCATAAGCATTGCCGCGTCGCCCCTTTTGAGCATTTCGGCGTAGCCTATATCTCCCAATCCGTCCAGAAGCGAAAGCCTCGACGCCTCGCCGATAAAGCCCGCGGGATAGCCGCCGCGGTCGAGCGCCATGGCGGTATATCCCAATGACGACACCAAGATTTTCACCGCGTCCTGAACGGTGATGTTATCCTCGGGATTAAAATTTCCGTTCTCGTCGCCGTTTACGACGCCCATTGAATACAGGGCGTATACGGCCCCCGCGCCCCAGTAATCGCTGTCAACGTCGCCGAACACGCGCTTAAACGAGGCGGGATCGACCGTGCCGTTTATATTCAGCAGCCGCGCGGTCATTGAGCAAAATTCCGCGCGCGTTATCGTGCCCTCGGGGTTAAATTCCGTCGCGCTGTAGCCGCTGACAAGGCCCAAATTCTTAAGCTTTGCCGTGGCACCGTAATACTTAGTGCCGACGCAGTCCGCGAAGCCTATCTCGTTTGTCCCGCGGGTTTTGAGCTCAACGTTCTCTATGCAGGGCGACCACGGAGTTCCGCCGACGTTCCCGAACGTGACTTTAATTTTTTTCGCCTCATCGGGCAGCTTTTTTAAGCTGTAATGCACCGGGATCCATTTGCCCGAAGCCGAGTCGGTCGTGATTATCGGACTGAATTTTTCGTAAGTTTCGCCGTCGGCCGTGTACTCAAACGTGAAATGTGAGATCTCCTCATTCGGCGAATACGCCGTGTGGAAAACAAGATAGCCGCCGGGCGGCACGTCATATTCGATCCACTCCGCATCCGAGGTGACGCGGATCAGGTGGGTGTCGTCGCCGCTAAAGGCGTATTTGTTTTCCTCGGTCACAACGTCGATCTCAAGCCCCTCGCTGTGAGCGGCGGCAACAGAGAAATCCGCCAGATCGTCAAATATGACCATATTGCTTCCGTTTTCGGCTGCGCTTTCCTCCGCCGCGAGGCAGAGCCGCGCGGGAAGCGTTGCGCTCACCATAAGCGCCGCGGTCAATGCCGCCGATAAAAATTTTTTCAAAAACTCTCTCATAGTTCCATTCTCCCGTTATTCAAAAGTATATATTGTTTTTCCGCCGTCCTTAAGCGTCTTTTTAAGGTCGATCATTCTCTGGTTCCTGCTGCCGCGGAACCTTAAGGTCAAGCTCTTTTCGGCGAGCACGAACCTGCCGTCGATCAGCACGTCGGCAATGTTTAAAAGCCGCATAATATCGGGGTTTTTCTTCCCCATCTCAAGCAACTGCTCGATCGTGTAGCCCGAAAAAACCGTCACATTTTTTCCTCCGCCGACCACCATTTCGCCCAAATCCGCCAAAGGGCCCGACTGGCAGAACGGCTCGCCGCCCGAGAAGGTTATGCCGCTGAGCAGCGGATTTTTCTTAAACTCCCGATATATGTCCTCAATATCGGTCTCGGTCCCGCCCTCAAAGCTGTGGGTCTCGGGGTTGTGGCAGCCCGGACAGTGATGCGGGCAGCCTTGCACGAAAAGCACATACCTTATGCCCTCGCCGTCGGTTATAGACTCGGGAACGACGCCCGCCACATTCAGTTTACTCAAAATTGATCGCCGCCTTTTTTTGAAATATACGCTATGTCAATGACGCTTATTTTGCCGTCTCGGTTTATGTCTCCGTCGCGATAATCAGCCCATGACGCGTCGGTGTCGCGCTTGTCATAGTTTTTGAGCGCGATCTCGGTGTCAGCGCTTGTCACCTTGCCGTCGCCGTTTAAGTCGCCCGCGAGGGCCGCCTTGAGCGTGACGGGAAGCTCGGCTGAAAATCCGCCTGCCTCGGCCAAAATCGTGAATTTTGCCCCGTCGGAAAATCCGCTGTCTATCACGACAACGCCGTCGTCCGAGATAGAAAGGCCGGAAATATCGCTGTCCTTAATCGAAAGCTTTACGGGCTCATCTACCGTCTCTCCGATCTGATCCGCAAGGCGAGCGGAGAATTTGTATTCCGCGCTGTCATAGTTCGGAATAATAAGCTCGCTCGCGCCGTCGATAATTATTTTCTCGGGCCGCGCCGCGCCAACCTCGGCCGAAACCTCGGATATGAGCGGCGTCCACCAGTTGACCGTCTCGGGGAATATCATCTTTATGTACGGCTCGCTGTCGGGAACGCGGACCGAATAAACCGCGCGCGTCCATTTGCCCTCGGCCTCAAGATAATCGGCTAAAAACTCCCGCGCGTTCCATGTCTCGCCGTCCGCAGACGACGCAAAGGCAAAGTCCTTTAAAGGCTCACCCGCGTAAAAATACGCGGTCACGCGGACATTTTCGGCGTACGGTATTTTATAAACCGCCTCGGCCTCGCCCGCTGCCGGCCTCTGGAAGGTCGTGAAGTCGTCATAAAACGCGCTTCGGCTGCCGTCGTCCGGAATATTGTAAGCGTAAAGATTGGAGAACGAATAAAGCTCGTCGGTGCCGGCGCAGCCGAAAACGACATCCGCCTTAAACGGCCCGTCGGTTGCGGACGGCTCCTTGGTTGTTTCGGGTTTTTCCGTGGCGGACAGTCCCTCGGTTGCATCGGGATTTTCCGTTGCCGTCGGCTCATTCGTTGCCGTCGGTTCTTCCGTGGGCTTCGGTTCTTCCGTGACCGTCGCTTCGGGCTCGCTCGTCTCGCTCGGTTCCGACGTCATTTCGGGTTCCGCGCTCTCTTTTGCGCCGTCCGCGGTCTCCGGCTCATCTGCGGCTTTAACCATTCTCGCGCCTTTCGGAGAAACCTCCTCATCGGCAATTTCGGGCGCGCCGCTCTCGGTCGGCTCGATTTCGGGCATCTCGGTCGGCTCGGGCTCAAGGGCTTTGATCAGATTGTCGATCATCTGCGCCGTCTCGGCTCGGCTCAAGCTGTCGGCCGGACGGAAATATCCGTCATCATCACCGCTGATTATGCCCACGGTGTAGAGCTTGTCAACATAGCCCACAAATATATCCTGAATTTCGCTTTCATCCTTAAAATTTATGTTAAGCCTCGTCTCGGCGAGCGCAACACCGAGAGAGTCCGCCGCGCGGCAGATCATCGCCGCGGCCTCCTCGCGGGTTATGTCATTGTCCGGCCTGAACTCGCCGCCGTCATAGCCGTTCACTATCTTAAGCTCCGCCGCGGCCGCGATATACGGCGCGTACCATTCATCGGCCGCCACATCGCCGAACGCCGTCTCGGGCGTTTCGGGAAGCGCGATGCCGAGGCCCGCCGTGATGAACTTGCAGAACTCCGCGCGCGTAACGCTGCTGCCCGGGTGGAAACCGCCGTCGTCATAGCCGTTTGCCACGCCGCGCGCATGCAGATCGGTTATGGCGGGGACCGCCCACTCAAAGCCGTCAAGATCGTTGAAGATCAGCGTCGGCTCGGCGCTTGACGCCGGGTCAACAAATTCCATCGGCTGCGAAACCGAGGTCACGGTGTTGCCGGGGCCGCTGACCGAAAACGTGCCTCCGCCACCGGTATAGCCACCAGAAAATCCGCCGCCTCCTCCGCCGGACGAGCCCGCGGTCGACTTTGATTTTATCGTGAGATTTAGACTCTCGTTTAAGCCTTCGTATTCCTTATAGCTCATGTCGGGAGTCACAATGGCCGCCTCTTTTACCGCGACAGCGGCGGTTCCATTTCGGCTTGTCCTGAACCTGAGCGTGGCGCGGACGGTGTTTGATCCGCTCGAGCCGCCTGTGTTGCTGAAAGCGACCTTGACCCTGCCGCTCTCCTCGGCCCTGGCGCTCACCGCGCCTCCGCCGAGTCCTCCTTCGGCGCCCGAATATGTAAGATAGCCGCCGTCGTACTCAAGACCCAGCTCATAAGCATAGATCTCGTTATCGGGCGAGCTCAGCTCCACTCTGACATAGGCCTCGTCGCCCGCGGTTATGCCCGCGACCGGGTTTGAGACCGTCATCTTCACGTTTATCTCCGCCGCGTGGGGCTTGTCCGCCTCCGCAGCCGACGCGCACGAAAACAGCAGCGCCGCCGACAGCGCCGCCGCGAATGTTCTTTTTAAAATTCCGTTTTTCATAAGTTTACCTCACCTTTCGTGTATATTCTCGGGCAAGGCGGAATATTTCCGCCCCGCCTTTAATCCTTTCTGTCAAAAAACGCTTTGTAGCCCTTATAGGCCATGTAAATATCAAGCTTTCCGGCGCTTTCGTACGGCGAATGCATCGAAAGCAGAGGAACGCCGACGTCGACGACCTCAATGTCAAGGTTCGCGACAAAGCCCGCGATCGTGCCGCCGCCGCCGCCGTCAACCTTGCCGAGCTCTCCCGCCTGCCATTTTATGCCGCCTTCGTTGAATATCTTTCTCAGCTTGGCCATAAGCTCCGCGCCCGCGTCGCTGGCGCCGCTTTTTCCGCCCGAGCCGCTGTATTTCATAACGCCGAGGCCGCCGTTGATAACGGGAATATTGTGCTTCTCGGCCGCCTCGGGCCAGCCCGGATCGAACGCCGCGCAGACGTCGGCCGAAATGCACACCGAGTTTGACATGGTCTCGCGCAGCTTGAGATCGCTGTAACCGTCCTCGCGCTTGTCGATTATCTTGGCCAGCGTGTTTTCAAAATATCTCGAGCGCATACCCGTGTTGCCCACGCTGCCGATCTCCTCCTTATCAACCAGCAGGCACACGGCGGTGTGGGTCGGTCTGTTAAGATCGGCCACCGCCCTTAAAGCGCCGTATGAGCATACGCGGTCGTCATGGCCGTAGGCCGCGACCATGCTGCGGTCAAGACCGAGGTCCTTTGCCTTGTACGCGGGAACCGCCTCGATCTCAGCGCTGATGAAGTCCTCCTCGCAAATATCGTATTTGTCGCTGAGCAGCTTTAATATGTTGTATTTTACCTTTTCCTTTATTTCCTCGCCCTCATCGTCCTTGCCGTCATATTCGGCGTTGCCGAGGATTATGTTAAGGCTCTCGCCGGGAATTGCCTCGATAAGCTTTTTCTGCATCTGGTCCTTGGCGAAGTGGATCAGAAGATCGGTCACCATAAATGTCGGGTCGCCGTCTTTCTCGCCGACGCTTATCTTGATCTGGGTCCCGTCCTCAAGTGTCGCCACGCCGTGGAGCGCCAGAGGAACGGTCGTCCACTGGTATTTTTTTATTCCTCCGTAGTAATGGGTCTTAAAAAAGGCAAAGTGGCCGTCCTCATACAGCGGGTTGGGCTTTAAGTCAAGACGGGGCGAGTCAATGTGCGCGCCCACTATCGTAACGCCCTCGGTTATCGGTCGCGCGCCGATCACCGCGGCCAGCACGCCCTTGCCGCGGTTTATGGTATAAACGCGGTCGCCTGGCTTCAGCTTGTCCTTTGACTCAAGCGGCTTAAAGCCGTTATCCTCGAGATATTTTCCCGCCTCGTGAGCGAACTCACGCTCGGTCTTGGCCTTGTCAAGAAAAGCTTTGTAATCCTCGCAGTAGGCGTTCATGCTCTTGGCCTCGGCCGCGGTCAGTTCGGAAAATTTGTTATTGTTGTTTTTATTAAGCAGGGTTTTTGACATGGTTTTTGCTCCTTTCGGTTTATAGAATATTATTTTCGGGCGGATAATATCCGCCCCCAAACATAGTTATTAGTGATTAGTGTATTGAGTGTGCGGATTTTGTAATTCCGCGTATTCGCTATTCGCTACTTGTTGCTATACAGTTCTTTATATTTTTCATACGAACTGTTGACTCCCTCGACGTAGCCCGCGGTCTGGGAGAACGGAATATTGTCAAGTCCTCCGCTGCCGTCGGAATATTCCTCGCTCTTGAGCCACTCATCAACGTTTCCTATGCCGCCGTTGTAGGCCGCGACAGCTACGCTTATGCTGCCGTCGTAACGCTCAAGCAGCCATGACAGATAATATGTGCCGATATGTATGTTAATATCCGGCTGGTACAGATCGTCGGGCAGGTCAAGCCTCATATCAAGCTTTTTGGCGCAGTCCGAGGCGGTTTCCTCCTGAATTTGCATAAGCCCGTAGGCACCCGCGTCCGACACGGCGTATTGGTCGAACTTGCTCTCGGTTCTTATCACCGCGTAAATAAGATACTTGTCCATATCATATTTATCGGCGTATTTTTCAACGACGCTCTCGTATTTGACAGGGTACTGGCGCTGCATAAGCTCGTTTCCCAAAGCCGCCAGACGGTCGTCGATCATTCCGTAAAGGCGGAACCCGCCGTATATTATAAGCGCGATAAGGGCGATTATGAATACCGCCGTCACACAGCCGCGGCTCTTTTTCCGTTTGCGGCCGGATGGTCTGCGGCCGGACGGTCTGCGGCCGACCGGCCTGCCGCGTGTTGATTGTCTCATATTTGTTTAATCAGCCTTTCATAAAGGTTTTTGACCTCTTGCTCAAGCTCGCGGACGCCGCGGTTGTTCTCAATGACATAATCCGCGCGGGCGATAAGCTCGGCGTTTGAGAGCTGGTTCTTCATCCGCGCCTCCGCCTCGCCTCTCGTCATGCCGTCGCGGCTCATTATCCGTTTTATCCGTATCTCGTCATCCGCGATAACCGCGGCTGACCTGTCGTATCTGATCTTAAAATCGTCGGAAAACAGCAGAGGCGCGTCGATCACGATTACGGGATATTTGCCGCTTTTCACGGCGGCGCCTATCTCCCGCTCCGCTTCCTCAAAAATATATTTGTGAGTGATTTGATTTAAGGCCTCAAGCTCTTTTTTGTCGTTAAAAACGATCGCCGCGAGAGCCTTTCTGTTAACGGTCCCGTCGGCGTTTAAAACACCTTTTCCGAACCGCCGCACGGTCTCGTCATAAGCGGGCTTGCCCTTTTCCAGAATACCGCGCGATATTTTGTCGGCGTCCGAGACATAAGCGCCGAGGCCACGGAACATCTCCGCCGCCGCGCTCTTTCCCGCGCCCGTGCCGCCGGTCAGCCCAAGGATCAAACACCGTCACTCCTTTGTTTCTAAAATAACCCGATTGTATTATATCACATAATATGTCCGTGGTTATGAAAATAACCCAATAATTAGCATAATGTAACCAAATTGTTATTTTGTATCGTACCAGCGCTTGCCCGAGTTAAGGTCAACCGTCAGCGGCACCTTGAGCTTTGCGGCGTTCTGCATCTCCTCGCGCAGGATAACCTCGACCTTTTCGCGCTCCTCGGGCTCGGCCTCGACAATGAGCTCGTCGTGGACCTGAAGAATGAGCTTGGATCTTAGCCCCTCGGCCTTGAGCCGCCGATAGACGTTAACCATGGCGATCTTTATAATATCCGCCGCGGTTCCCTGAATAGGCGCGTTGCGCGCGACTCTCTCGCCGAAGGCACGGGTTATTCCGTTGCTCGCCTTAAGCTCTGGCATATAGCGGCGACGGCCGTATTTGGTGCTGACATAGCCGTCCTCCTTGGCCTTCTCGACAATATTTTTCATGTACTCGTCAACGCCCTTATAATAATTCAAATAATCGTTGATATATTTGTCGGCCTCCTTGCGCGTGACCTTCAGATCCTGCGCCAGAGAAAACGCGCCGATGCCGTAAACTATTCCGAAGTTTACCGCCTTGGCCCTGAAACGCATGGTGGTCGTCACCTCGTTTATCGGCACGCCGAAAACCTGCGCCGCGGTGCGGGTGTGTATATCGGCTCCGTCAAGGAAGGCGGCGCGCATGTTTTTGTCGCCCGAAATGTCGGCCAGAACTCTCAGCTCGATCTGTGAATAGTCGGCGTCGACCAGAACCTTTTCGCCCTCGGCGGCGAACATTTTCCGTATCTCGCGGCCCAGCTCGGTGCGCACCGGAATGTTCTGCAAATTCGGCTCGGTGCTGCTTATTCGTCCGGTAGCTGTCACGGTCTGGTTAAAGCTCGAGTGGATGCGGCCCGTCTTTTTGTTGATGACCGCTATAAGCCCGTCAACGTAGGTGGAGTCAAGCTTGGTAAGCGAGCGGTACTCGATCACCGCGTCGATTATCGGGTGCGAGCCCGAGAGCTTTTTAAGCACCTCTATGTTGGTGGAATAGCCGCGCTTTGTCTTTTTACCATGGGGCAGGGCAAGCTTTTCAAACAAAATATCGCCCAGCTGGAACGGGGATTTTATGTTAAACTCCTCGCCCGCGTACTCATATATCTTCTTGGTCAGAACCTCGATCCTCGACTTCAGCTTTTCGCCGAAGGCCGAAAGCTCGTTTTTGTCAACGTACATTCCCGTTATCTGCATATCTGCCAGAACCTTGATAAGCGGCAGCTCTATGTCATAGTAAAGTCTCTCCTGACCGTTTTTCCCGAGCCTTTCGGCAAACACGCGACTCAAGCCGCGAACCGCCGCGAGAGCGCAGGCATCAAGCTTGTCCTCGTCATCAAACCCGCTGTCCATCGAGATCTGGCCCTCGTTTTCAGCGCCCAATCCGCTCAGTGTCATTCCCAGATAGTCGAGGCACAAAAGGTCAATGTCATACTTGCTTCGGACAGGGTCGTCGATATACGCGGCGATAAGCGCGTCAAAACCGAGCCCCTCGTATCCGACGCCTTTTGAGTTTAAGTAAAGTATATCGCGCTTTAAGTCATAGCCCGTCTTTTTTATGTCACCGTCGGCGAATATTTTTTCAAGCGCCGTTTTGTCGGGCTCAAACACATACGCCGCGTCATCGCCGCCCGCGGAAAAGGTCATACGGCCCGTGTCGTGGTTTAAAACATAGCACACGCTTCCGGCGCTTTTGATAAGCTCAATCGCCTTGTCGGGCGCGATCGGTCTGCTCTCGGCGCTGATCTTTTCGGGTTCCTTCTCGGCGGCGGGAGAGAAGTTGAAACGCTTCATAAACGACTTGAAGTTGAGGCGCGTGAACAGCTCCTTGAGCTTTTGGCCGTCGGGAGCCTTATAGGCGTAATCCTCAAGCGCGAAATCAATGGGAACGTCGCGCACGATCGTCGCGAGTGTTTTGCTGAGATAAGCGGCCTCCTTTCCGGCCTTGAGCTTGTTCCTGACCGAAGTGCTCACCTCTATCTCGTCTATCTTGTCATAAATATTGTCAAGGCTCTTATACTCTTGAACAAGCGCAAACGCGGTTTTCGAGCCCACGCCCCTGATGCCGGGGATATTGTCGCTGGGGTCGCCCATCAGCGCCTTTACGTCTATGAACTCCGTCGGGGTCACGCCGTATTCCTCAATGACCGCCGCCCTGTCATAGGGCGTGGTGTCGGTGCTGCCGCGACGGGTCACGACCAGCTTGATAACTGTGCTGTCGGACGCGAGCTGCAGATCGTCCTTATCGCCCGTCAAAATCGAGCAGTCTATGCCGCTCTCGTCGCACACGCGGGAGATCGTGCCAATAATATCGTCCGCCTCAAAGCCCTCAAGCTCCACGCATTTGCAGTCCATGGCCGCGAGCACCTCCTTTATAATCGGTATCTGCGCCAGAAAGTCGGGCTCGGGCGGCTTGCGCTGGGCTTTGTATTCGTCATACATCTTATGACGGAAGGTCGGGGCCTTAAGGTCAAAGGCCACTCCCAGATAATCCGGAGTTTCCTCGTCGAGGTATTTCAGCATAATGTTTAAAAATCCGTAAACGGCGTTGGTCGGCGTGCCGTCGGGCGCGGTGAGCGGCCTTATCCCGTAGTACGCCCTGTTTAAAATGCTGTTGCCGTCTATAATCAATAATTTTTTTCTGTCCATGATCGTTCCTTTCGCGCTTACGCGTCTTTAATATATTTTTTCAAAGTCTCATAGGCCGCCGAGATGTCGCGCTTGTCGGCAATCTCCGAGGCGGTGTTCTTGTTGCGCATGGGAATATCAAGCTCGGCGCAGCGTATTCCACCGCCGCTGACGCTTATTCCCTCAATATCGCTGACGCTGTTCTTTTTGGCGAAGCAGCAGAGCTTTCCCGCGCTCTCGGCGGCCGCCTCAAGCCTTTCGGCGACATCCGCGTCAACGCAGGTCTCGCCGACTATTCGCGGAACCGAAACACCGTCTCCGAGCTTTGCCCGCTCGTCCTCGAGAGTGTCGATTATCACTGCCTCTTTGAAATTTTCGCCGAAGCTCAGTCTCGCACCGCGGACGCCCGTCTGCTTCTGCGCCGTGAACACGCAGGTCAAGGGCCGATCCGCCGCGTCCTTTATCAGCGCCGCGAGAACGGCGCAGCAGGCGCTCCGCGCGATCGCCTTTCCGCTCACGCGGTTGTCGCCGAGCTCGACATAGCGGCTCTTAAACGCCGCGTAATCGCCGAGGGTCACGGCGGCCTCCGCCGCCGCCTTCGAGTCCGCGCCTATGTCAATAAACAAATCCTTGAGCGCGGGCGGCTTTTCGCGCTCCTCCTTGGTGGTCAGGTGGACCGCCTTTAGGGAAATTATTCCGGGCAGCTTTTTGTCGCCCACAGTCACCGATTCCGAGATCACCGTGTGGGGCTTCACCGCGCCCACCGCGGCAAAGTCCAGAAACGCGCCGCCGCCCTCTTTAATATTGGTTATTATAAAGCCGGGCTCGTCCATCGCCGCGGTCAGCAGGAGCCTTTCGCCCTCGCCGCCTTTTTCGGCGATAAGATTGCCGAGCCCGTCGGTTGTGACCGACTCGCAGTACGGCTCGATCTCGTTTTTTATCAAATCGCGGACCTCGTTCTCTCTGCCCGATACGCCAAACGCTTCCGACAGCTTTTTCATAAACTCAAAATTAACTCCGCTCATCATTTCGCCTCCCATGCTTTTGAAAAATACTCAACTGCCGCGGCGGTCAAAGCAGCCGCGGCCTCGACGTCGGCGGTTTTCAGGACCTCGACATTGGTGTGCATGTACCGCAGCGGTATAGAGATAAGCAGCGTCGGCACGCCCCCGCCCGCGATCTGGATCGCCCAGGCTGTGGTTCCGGACGCTCCGCCCGCAGCCTCGATCTTATACGGGATATTGTTGTTTTCCGCGACTTCGATCAGCTCGAGACTTTTGTCATAGTCAACGCTCGGGCCGCGGAGTATCACCGCTCCGCTGCCGAGGTCAAACACGCCCGGGTCCTTCTCGGAGTCCACCGTGGTGCCGTGCGTCACGTCGACCACGATCGCGAGATCGGGCCTTACCGCGAACGCTCCCGTTCGGGAGCCGCGCAGGCCGACCTCCTCCTGAGTGGAAAACATGGTGTATATATCGGCGGCGAGATTTTTCCCTTTAAGCCGCTTCAGGGCCGACAGCATGACCGCCATGCCCGCGCGGTTGTCCATAGCGCCCGAGCAGAGATTTCCGTCAAGCAGCTCGGTCAGCTCATAGTCATAGGCTATGTGATCGCCTATCCTGACGATTTTTTTAAGCTCTTCCTCCTCATATCCCGTGAATATCCTCATATCCTTGATTTCGGAAGTCTTTTCGGGCGGCTCGTCGGGCGCGTCAACAACGCCGAATATCTCGCGCTTCCCGAAAATCTTCACCTTGAGTCCTGGCAAAATTCTGGCGTCCACGCCACCCACGGCCGCGAACTTCAAAAATCCGCCCTCCAGAATTTCCGTGACGATGAAACCCACCTGATCCAAATGCGCCTCGAGCATTATCCTTTTATCAGGATTTGTTCCGCGGACTATCCCGAGCAGGTTCCCCATGTTGTCGCGGCTCGTCTCGCCGCAGTACTCGCTCAGCAGCTCGGCAGCCGCCTCGGCGGCGGGCTTTTCGTTTCCGCTCACGCCGCGCGGCTTTGTCAGTCTTTTAAGCAGTTCGATTGTGTCCATATATTTTCCTTCTTTCGTTTAATTTAATGTAATAATCATATTCGGCGCGGCTTTTGAATAAGCTTAAATGCGCGCCGACGAGGCGCCGCATACTCTGAACACGGGAGGTCATCCATGAACGATCTTGTAAAAAGCGGGCCGCTTTATCCCGCAGCGCCCGCCGCGGAGCGCTCATCAAAACGTTTCGGAAGCGCGATACGCAGGTTTATGTTTGAGAACCGCGGAACGATCGCGCTTTGCGCCGTTTTGGTCACTCTCGGCGCGGTAATGGGCGCCGCCGCGTACATAAGCATGAGCCTTGACGATAAAAACGCGGTTTTCGCGTATATGCAAAATTATTTCGGCGGCTCGATGCTGATAGGCGCGTCCGCGGGCGAGATTTTCAAGGCCTCGCTTCCGCCCCTTATCGTCACCGGGATCATTATCGCGGTCTCCGGAATTGTTCCGATATTTTATCCGTTCGCTTTGGCAAGGCTGGCGTTTAAAGGGTTCAGCATGGGCTTTTCCGCCGCGTTCTTCATCGCGCGCTACGGCGCGAAGGGCGCCGCGTTCGCGCTGGTTTCGGTCGTCTTGTGCAACGCGGCCACGCTTGCCGCCTCGGTATGGTTTTTGGCGGCCTCGCGGCAGACTCGGCTTGAAAGCCGCGCCGTTCCGAAGCGCAAAGGCAAGTCAAAGCGCCGCTTTAAAATTCCCCTGATCGCCGTAAGCCCTAAAGGGTTCGCCGAAATTCTCATGTGTTTCGCGTTCTATCTCGCCGCGTCGCTCGCGGGCGCGAGCTTTGAAAGCGTTATAGGCCACGGAATGATGCGCAGCCTCTACGGCATATTCAGCGCGTTCGGGTGATCATCCGTCCGACAGATGCCTGAACCGATTTGGCGGCATGCCGTACTCCGATTTAAACGCGGTGGCGAAATAGTTGCTGTCGCCGAAGCCGCATTTTTCAGCCACGTCGGTTATTGAGACGAAGTCCTCGCTGCGCAGCAGCTTCTCGGCCTTCCTCAAACGGTATTTGCACAGATATTCCTTAAAGCCGACTCCGGTTTCGCGCTTGAATTTTTTTGAAAAATAGGTCGGGCTCATATTCACATGGCTCGCCGTATCGCCAAGGCTTATGCCGCTGCTGTAGTTCATTCTGATATAGTCGATCGCGCCTCTTATCACGTCGTCGAGCATGTCCTGCTCTGAGCGGTACTCGTATGACTGGCGGCTGTAACGCCGCAGCATGTTTATCAGCATGTTTATCACCATGCCCCTTATCATGAGGTCGGACATGCAGTCCGGAGAATACAACTCGCTTTCAATGTCGCGGAACATTTGCTTTACGCGGCTCAGCATTATTTCCGGAACATGAACGATGATCGAGTCAAAATTTTTAAAATTCAGCTCGCTGTCGCCGCACTCGGCAAGCTCGCGCATGACGCTGTCCGGGAACATAAGCACCGTCCGCACATGACTGTTATTATCTCCCGCCAAAGTCTTGTGTATTCTTCCGCTTCTGATAAAGACCAGACTGCCCTCGGTGAGGCTATAGAGCTTTGTGTCAACAAACAATTTGCTTTTTCCTTCCTCAAGAAAATATATCTCGTTGTCGCGATGGAAATGCGGTCTGGTTTTGTGGCTTTTGTCGCGCCTGACAGTGGAAATCCTGATCTTGTCGTCAAGCAATCAAATCACCTCCGCCGAAAAAATATAATTTTTCTTATTATACCATAAATGGCAAAAAATAAAAGGTTTTTCCGCAAATACACAAAAATTTTTTAAAAAGCCGAATAAATTTGCTATTCCTCAAAAAAAGCGCGCAAAAAAGAGACGCGGAACAAGCCGCGCCTCTGTGCTGCGTTTTGTTTATTTTACTGATTTAAAGGCGTCGTCGAGAGCGTCAATCAAATCTTGAACGTTCTCGGTGCCGATCGAAAGCCTTATCGTGTTGGGCTTTATGCCCTGATCGAGCAGCTCGTCGGGCTCAAGCTGCGAGTGTGTGGTTGAGGCCGGGTGGATAACCAGCGATTTCACGTCCGCAACGTTAGCCAGCAGCGAGAATATCGCGAGGTTGTCTATGAACTTCTTCGCGTCGTCCTCGGTTCCCTTTATCTCGAATGTGAAGATCGAGCCGCCGCCGTTCGGGAAATATTTTTCGTAGACCGCGTGGCTCGGCTCGCTCTCAAGGGAGGGATGATGAACGGCCTCGACCTGCGGATGATTATTTAAGTATTCCACTATTTTAAGCGCGTTTGAAACGTGGCGCTCCACTCGCAGCGACAGCGTCTCAAGGCCCTGCAAGAACAGGAACGAGTGGAACGGCGACTGGGTCGCGCCCGTGTCACGGAGCAGGATCGCTCTTATGTAGGTCGCGAACGCGGCGGGGCCCGCGGCTTCCGCGAAGCTTACGCCGTGATACGACGGGTTCGGCTCGGAGATCCACGGGTACCTGCCCGAGGCCCTCCAGTCAAAGGTGCCGCCGTCAACTATAACGCCGCCGATCGCCGTGCCGTGGCCGCCGATGAACTTTGTGGCGCTGTGAACGACTATGTCGGCGCCGTGCTCGATCGGGCGAACCAGATACGGAGTCGCGAAGGTGTTGTCAATCACAAGCGGGATCCCGTGGTCGTGCGCGATCTTCGCCACGGCCTCAATGTCGATCGCGTTCGAGTTGGGGTTGCCCAGAGTCTCGATGAAGATCGCCTTGGTCTTGTCGTTGATCGCCGCCTCGAACGCGCCGTCTTCATAAGGATCGACAAACTCGGCGGTCACACCGCTTGTCAGCGGCAGCGTGTGCGCCAGAAGATTGTATGTGCCGCCGTAGATCGTCTTTGACGAAACTATGTTCTCGCCCGACTTGGCGAGGGCCTGGATCGCGTAGCTTATAGCGGCCGCGCCGGAGGCGACGCCGAGAGCCGCAACTCCGCCCTCCAGGGCGGCTATCCTTTGCTCAAAAACATCCTGCGTGGGATTGGTCAGTCTGCCGTAGATATTGCCCGCGTCTCTTAAACCGAAGCGGTCAGCCGCGTGCTGCGAGTTGTGAAAAACATAAGACGTGCTCGCGTAGATCGGAACCGCCCTCGCGTCGGTCACCGCGTCCGCCTGCTCTTGTCCTACATGAAGCTGAAGCGTCTCAAACCTGTATTTTTTGTCTGCCATTTTTGTTTCCTCCTGTCTTTTTTCATAAAATTTTATATTCAGATAATTCATATCTGTTTAGTATGTTTTAGATTATATCACTATATTTCCCGTTTGTCAACCCCGAATTATAAATATTTTTTCGTGATATTTAATAAATTTTAAACTGTTTTATTGCATTTTTAGTAAAGTTATGATATAATGTTTTAAAATCTATTTTTGCAGGGGTGTAAACTTTATGAAGAAAAAACTTATTATTGCCGCGCTTGTTTCGGGAATGCTGCTCAACACGGCCGCGTTTGCGGAAACAGCGGCTGTGTCGGAACCGACGATCGAGATCACGGACGCGTACGCGGATTATCTTAAAAATCCTGACGGATACACGATCATTCCGGATGCGATAGACTACGCGCAGGACTACGGCCTCGCTTTCGCGGCGGAGGATCTTCCCGAGAAATACAACAGCGAAAAGGATGATTTGACAATTTCGGGAAAGCAGCCCGAGATAAGGGACCAAGGCCAAAACGGCGACTGCTGGGCATATGCCGCGATAGCCGCGGGCGAATACTCGGCGATCGCAAACAACAACAAAAACTTTTCAAATCCGCTTGTTCTTTGGTCGGAGCCGCATCTGGCCGCGGCCATGTACGGCACAAATAATGATGATTACAAGGAATACACGCGGTATTATGATTTCGGCAAAGGCGGCGAGCCATCGGGCGGCAACCGCGAAATGGCGACGGCTTATTTCAGCCGCCAAAAGGCATCCGGCCCCGTTCTTTTCGGCAATTATGACAACACAGAATTCACTTCCTATAAAAAGGGCGGTTTTTCGGATTATCAGCCCATATTTGACCTTGGCGGCCAAAAGCGCCTGATGGGGCTTAAATCGGCGAACTACATAACCGATTTATACGAGGGCAGCTCCAAACTGACCTTTGACGTTAAAATTGAGGGTAACACCTTTGAAGTTGAAAATCCGCAGATAAACATTGACGAAAATGTGATCAACAGAATTAAGGCCGCCGTAATGAGCCACGGCGCGGTCGGAACATCATATCTTTCGTATGACTCCAACACGACCGATAACGCGCAGGAGAAAAATTCATACTATAATAATCAATATGATTTCTATTATCTCAATTGGATTGATTTGCTCAACGGTTATGTTTTTGACGAATCGATCAACACTTCTAACCGCGTCGCATACAAATCGGACGGCAGTTACAGTTTCACCGTTCCTTCAAACCACGGCGTAACAATTGTAGGTTGGGATGATAATTACTTGGCAGATAAAAATCTTCCGTCAAATCAAAAGCCGAGGCTGCTTGACGGCACACCGATAGACGGCGCGTGGATCATCAGAAACAGCTGGGGCGCAGACTGGGGCGAAGACGGATATCAATATATCTCGTACCTCGACCCCGCGATCGGATTCAGTTCATATACCTATGACTTTACCGACGAAATACCCGAAAACATCTATTCTTATGAACAGATTGGCACCAACGGCTCGTCATCGTTCAATATTGGACTCAACTTTAAAGTAAGCCACAATGGCGGCGAGATGCTTCCGATAGGCACGGACAAATACGGCTGCGCCATTTTCGCGAACAGATATACTGCCGGATCAGAGGATGAATATCTGAACGCCATAGGCTTTTATGCGGCCGACGCCTCCGACGATTATGAAGTTATTGTCAAAAACGGCGCGGACGGACCCGACCCGGGCAATGTCTCGATCGTAAACTTCGGCGGCGACAAAAACATCGTCAAGCTTATAAACCCCGAAACCGGCGACGCAAGCGAGAAGATCAGTTTTACCGAACCGGGATACACGGTAGTGAAACTCGCGGAGCCGATCAAATTAAACGGCACGTTTGATATTATCGTCAAGGTCTCCAACACGTCGGACAACGCGAAATCGTTTAGCGTTCCTCTCGCTCAGGAAATCACTTACAATGCGTCCGCGTCGGACAACGTGAAAAACCCTTCAAACTTTAAGGTGACAGATGGCGTGTCATTTATGCCATCGGGCATGGATCTGTATTCCGATCCGTATATAATTAACAAGTGGAGCGACATCGGCAAAACTCCCACCAATGTGACCATGAACGTGGACGGAGCCAATATAGTTATAGGCACTTCGTACAGCAACTGGGCGCTTAAAGCTTATACCGGCGATAAAGCGCCTCCGCCGTCAACTCCCGCGCCGACTCCCGAGAAGCAGCCGGAAGAGACGATCGCTCCGACATCGGAACCGACAACCACGGATGATCCCGCGGAGACCGAAACTCCTGCGGCCACTCCGGAACCGTCGGCGACCGAAACTCCCGAGCCTGCTGAAACGGACGCTCCCGCGGAAACAACCGCTCCCTCGTCAGAGCCGGTCGGAACCGAGGCTCCCACGTCAGAACCCGCGCAGTCAGAAGCTCCGTCAACGCCCGAGCCGTCCACGACGCCGAAGTTTGATGTGCAGACGATCAAAAACGACAACGGCACCTTTAGCTTTACGATCACCCGTCTGGACGAAAGCATACACGACGCGGCCGTGTTTATCGGAATGTATAATGACGACAATATACTGGTCGGTCACGCGATCGACACGGATACGCAATTTGACGAAAAAGGAAATGATCTGATCTACCAAAATGTGAAATACAGCGAACGCGCGGCAAATATAAAAATATTCGTCTGGGGGCTTGAGTCTATCGAGCCGTACACCGAACCCGCGGTTCTTGATCTGTAATAAAACGCATAACAGGCCACGGGGCGCGAATTTCGCGCCCCGTGTTTTTTATTCTTTAGGTATCGTGATGAGGTATTCTATACAGTCCTCCGCCTCGCGGCGCTTGGCGGTGGCACCCACGCCGCTTTTGTTCATCAGATCGACCGCCTTTTTTATCGTATTTGAAAAAATCCGAATATCCTTAAGCGTTTTCGGAAGCCGCGCCGGCTGTTTTTCGGTCTTGGGCCGCTCCTTGTCCCGGCGCAGCATGCGCTCGATAAGCGCCTCGGTTCTCGCCACGTTCAGCTCATTTTTGGTTATTTTATCAAGCGCCTCCATTTGCCGCTCCTCGTCCGGGAGCTTAAGCAGCGCGCGGGCGTGCCGCTCGGTCAGCCCATACTCGCACAGCACCGCGCGGACATTCACCGGGAGCCGCAGAATTCGTATCTTATTCGCGATCGTGGACTGGCTCTTGCCGAGCTTCGCCGCCAGCTCCTCCTGCGTCAGGCCGTGCTCGCCGAGCAGCGTCTGATACGCCTCCGCCTCCTCTATGTAATTCAGGTTCTCGCGCTGGATATTCTCCACCAGGGCCATTATCGCGCTGTCGGTACCGCTGGCCCGAATGACCGTGGCGGGAATATAGTCCATGCCCAACATTCGGCAGGCCTCAAGCCGCCTGTGGCCCGCGACCAGCTCATATTCAAACGGGATGGTCTGACGCACGGTTATAGGCTGCATAAGACCGTAATTTTCGATCGAGGCGGCAAGCTCGTTCAGCGCGTCCTCATCCATTTCAAGGCGCGGCTGATTTGGGTTCGGCTTCACGCAGTTTATAGGAATGGACTGTGAATTTCCATGAACCACCCGTTTTTTCGTTCCGCTGACGCCCGACAGATCGATGTCCATACTGACACGCTCGATCTCGCGCACCTCGGGCTCAAAGCTTTTGCCGGCGGCGCTGTCCGCGCCCTTCTTTAAGTAATCAAACAACATTGCTTTCATCCTTTCTTTTTGCTTTTGTGACTCCCTGCCTATAAAAATTATAGCCTAAGCCCAACGCCAATGCAAAAAGAACCGTAACAAAAGTTTCGACAAAAATTTTAATATCTGTTAATGATGATCAGGTCGTCGCCTATTTTGGTTATTTTGTTCCATGGCACCGTTATATCGTCCTCTCTGCCGAGCACGCCGAGGAACCGATACGCGCCGGGCACCAAAAGCGAGCGCACCGTGCCGCTTACCTCGTCGATCTCCATATCCGACACATATCCAAGCCGCTCGCCGTCCGCCGCGCATATTACTTCCTTGAGCTTAAGCTCGCTGAACTTCATAATATCACCCCTGAATAAAAAATCACTTCACACTATATAGTATGAAGTGATTTTGTTATTAATGACTTATTCCGAAAATGACTATTCCTCGGCCTCGGGCGTCTCCGAAGCTTCGGGCTCCTCGATAACCAGCTCCGCCTCGGGAGCCTCGTCGGCGGGCTCCGCCGTCTCGTCGGCCTCGGGTTCCTCGGGGATTTCGGGTTCTGGCACCGGGGTAAAGAGCTTTTTGAACCGCTCCATAGCCTCGATCGTGCTGTCCTTGTCACTGAATGCGGTCAGGCGGAAATAGCCCTCTCCGTTCGCGCCAAAGCCCGCGCCGGGTGTTCCGACAACGTTTATGCTCTCGAGCAGATAGTCGAAGAACTCCCAAGAGCGCATGCTGCCCGGGCACTCAAGCCAGATGTAGGGCGAGTTCTCGCCGCCGAAATATTTTATTCCGACTTCGTCGAGAGTCTCGGCGATGATCTTGGCGTTCTGCTTGTAGTAGTCAATATTTTCCTTGATCTGTGCGCGGCCCTCGGGAGTGAACACCGCCTCGGCGCCTCTTTGAATGATGTATGACACGCCGTTGAACTTGGTTGTCTGGCGGCGCAGCCACAGCTTGTTAAGCTCCACAACGTTGCTGTCGACCTTGAGCAGCTTCTTGAGCTTTGTGACCTCGACCTTGAGGTCCTTCGGAACTATCGTATATCCGCAGCGGGTTCCTGTGAAGCCCGCAGTCTTCGACAGCGAGCAGAACTCTATCGCGCACCTCTTGGCGCCGTCTATCTCATATATGCTGCGGGGCAGCTTCTCGTCGCCGATAAACGCCTCATACGCTGCGTCAAACAGTATAATCGCGTCGTTCTTTAAAGCGTAATCCACCCACGCCTTGAGCTGCTCGCTGGTGTAAACCGCGCCCGTGGGATTGTTGGGCGAACACAGATATATTATGTCCGCCTTAACGCCGGGCTCGGGCAGCGGGCAAAAGCCGTTCGAGGCCTTGGCCTGCATGTATTCGATCTTTCTGCCGTTCATTATGTTGGTGTCAACATAGACCGGATATACCGGATCGGGAACCAGAACCACATTGTCCTTATCAAACAGATCCGTGATGTTGCCGACGTCGCTCTTGGCTCCGTCGCTTATGAACACCTCGTTTATATCAATGCGGATGGTGTTCTCCTTATAATACGCGACGATCTTCTCGCGCAGGAAGTCATAGCCCTGCTCGGGGCCGTAGCCGTGAAACGTCTCCTTGGCGGCCATGTCGTCGACCGCCTTGTGAAGCGCGTCGATAACGACCGGCGGCAGGGGCAGCGTCACGTCGCCTATGCCCATGCGGATGATCTTCTTGTCCGGATTTTTCTCGGCGTAGTCGTTGACCTTTCTCGCTATCTCGGAAAACAGATAGCTCTCTTTGACGTTCAGATAATTTTCGTTAATTCTCATAAAACACACTCCTTTTTATTTTTTCGCGTATATCGCGGCGGGAAGCTCAACCTCGCCGCTGCATATAAACTCCGCGGGACCGCGTTTTATCACCGTGCCGTCGGGCATGTAGGTGATGTTGAGGTCGCCGCCTCTTAATTTTATCAAAATTTCCTCGCCCTGCCTGCAATAGCCGTTCAGCGCCGCCGCCACAACCGCCGCGCACGCTCCGGTGCCGCAGGCCCATGTCTCGCCGCTGCCGCGCTCCCAGACGCGCATCTTGAGCGTATGATCGTCGACCACCTTGATGAACTCGGTGTTGATCCGCTCTGGGAACAGCTCGTGATTTTCAAACTTGGGGCCTAAATTCTCAAGATCAAGCCCGTCAACGTCGTCCACAAACACAACCGCGTGGGGATTACCCATTGACACGCCCGTAATCTTGTATTCACGTCCGTCGACCGTGATCGGGCGGCTCACAATTTTTTCGCCGTCCATACTTATCGGGATTTTTTTCGGGTCAAGCTCGGCTTTGCCCATGTCGACCGTGACAGACTCGACGATTTTGCCGCCGACCAAGCTGAGGTCAAGGGTTTTGATGCCGCTCAAGGTCTCAAGAGTGACCCGCGTTTTGTCGGTAAGCCCCTTTTCATAAACATATTTGCCCACGCAGCGCGTGGCGTTGCCGCACATTTGCGCCTCAGAGCCGTCGGCGTTGAAGATACGCATTTTAAAATCCGCGATCTCGGACGGCATTATGAGCACAAGACCGTCGCTGCCTATGCCGAAATGAATGTCGGACACAAACTCGGACACGGCCGCGGGATTTTCGACCTCCTCTTCAAAGCAGTTGACGTATATATAGCAGTTTCCTATTCCGTGCATTTTCGTAAACTTCATATTCTCTCACCTCCGCATTTAAGATTATTGTATCATAATTGTAAAAATATTACAACACTTTTTTAAAATTTACGGATTTTTATTTCTCAAACACCTGTCTGATTTACGCCAAATTTTGTTGTATGTGACGGTTGACAAAAATTTTATATTGTGTTATATACATATAGGAATAAAGATAGGAGAGATTTTATGACAAAAGACAACACGGCCGGCGAGAACAAAATGGGAATAATGCCGATCAATCGGCTGCTTATCACGATGTCGCTGCCGATCATTATTTCGATGCTGGTCCAGGCGCTTTATAATATAGTTGACAGCATATTCGTCGCCCGCATCAACGAGAACGCGCTGACCGCGGTCTCGCTGGCGTTCCCTGTTCAGAACCTTATGATCTCGATCGCGAGCGGCACCGGAGTCGGCGTCAACTCGTTCGTTTCAAAATCGCTGGGTGCCAAGGATTTCAAGACGGCAAACAAGGCCGCGAGCGTCAGCATATTTTTGGCGGTCATGAACTGGGTCGTGATCATGATTTTCGGGCTTCTGATGTCGCGCAAATTCTTCACGATACAGACGGGCGATGTTCAGATAGTCGAGTACGGGTACCAATATCTCAGCATAATCACTCTGTTCTCGTTCGGAGTATTCGGACAGATCATGGGCGAGAGACTGCTTCAGGCCACCGGAAAAACCATTTACACCATGGTCACGCAGGGTATCGGCGCGGTCATTAATATAATTTTTGACCCGATCTTCATTTTCGGCATGTTCGGTCTGCCCGAAATGGGCGTCAGAGGCGCCGCGATCGCCACGGTCATGGGTCAGATCGTCGCCATGCTTTTGGCCGTGTTCTTTAACGCGAAGGTCAACAAGGAGCTCAAATTCAGGCTGAAACAAATTCTGCCGCGGCTCGACATTCTGGCCAATATATACAAGGTCGGCGCGCCGTCGATACTGATGATGGCGATATCCTCGGTCACAACGTTTATAATGAACAAGATACTGATCGTGTTCACCTCAACGGCCACGGCGGTTTACGGCGTTTACTTCAAGCTAAACAGCTTTATATTTATGCCGATATTCGGCCTAAACAACGGCATGGTGCCGATAATCGCATACAACTACGGCGCGAAAAAATATCCGCGCATTATCAAGACCATGCGCCTCAGCATTACATACGCCATGGCGGTCATGGTCCTCGGCCTGCTGATATTCCAGTTCCTTCCGAGACAGCTTTTGTGGCTGTTTGACGCGTCGCCCGACATGATGGCGATCGGCATTCCCGCGCTCAGAATAATCAGCATAAGCTTTATCGCGGCCGGATTTTGCATAGTCACACTGTCGGTGCTCCAGGCCCTTGGCCAGGGACTTTACTCATTGATAACTTCCGCCTCAAGACAGCTTCTCATACTTGTCCCCGCGGCGTATATCCTGTCGCTGTTCGACAGGCTCGGGCTTATCTGGTGGTCGCTGCCTATCGCCGAGGTCGCCTCGGTCATCCTCTGCATCGTATTTTTAAGGCTCACGTTCAAAAAGCTTGACATTCCGTTTAAAGAATAAATCGGCGCGAACATTGGCTTTGAGCCAACCGATACTAAGCGTTTTTTGTTTCAAGCTCATTGCTTTGTTAAAATAATATTACAATTATTTGAAATAGCAAAAAATTTTGTTCGATATAACAATCAAATATCAATTATATTTTTAATTCGGCTTAAAACGTATTATAAGAAAAAGCGAATTGTAACAAAAAAATTACTCAAATTTTGTCGGCATGTTTAAAATCCGCGTATCCTCGCGGATTTTGGCCGATTTTTTATGTTACAGAAATTTTCTTGACAACACGGTTATGAAATATTAAATTATCCATTACAAAAAATTGACAAAGGAGATGTCCGGTTATGGTTTACAATTGCAGACAGACATTTGACATTATTTCACGAGACGTGGAGCTTCCCGAGAAATGCAAATCAAAAAATTGTGTGACGGAAGGCTTTTTAAGATTCAGATACGAATTCATCACGGAAAACAACGAAACAATGACCGTCGAATACAATCTGATCGCCGGTGACGACGAGGATGTCCCATTCGGAATATGCGCCGTAATGCGCGACAGCCGACAAAAAATTATTGACAGAAAATATGTCCATAAAAAATTTTCTACTCTTTCGGAATGCGTCATTAAAATGAGAATGTTAGCCAAAGACGCGGTTCTTCCGAGTATTCTTGAATATATTTTGTAAATCCGACCAAATACGCGATTGACC
This sequence comes from uncultured Monoglobus sp., assembly GCA_947630135.1. Lineage (GTDB taxonomy): Bacteria > Bacillota > Clostridia > Monoglobales > Monoglobaceae > Monoglobus. The sequence goes on along the minus strand of CANRGH010000008.1, from coordinate 39,825 downwards.
CGAAGGCAAAAATATGTTATTATATAAATAATGAATTAAAGAAACGGAGACATATATGTATACATATCTTTTGCTCGCGGCAATCGTTCTGTTCGCCAGTATCTTCCTGCACAGACTTTCGGGAAGGTTAGGCGTCCCCGCACTGCTGGCTTTTATAGCTCTCGGAATGCTGTTCAGCAGCGACGGTCTCATTAAAATCCATTTTGACAATTATGAATTTGCCGAGGAATTATGCAGCACCGCCTTAGCGTTTATTATGTTTTACGGCGGTTTCGGCACCAACCTTGAGGCAGCAAAACCTATCGCGGTCCGAGCTGTGCTGCTGTCGTCGGTCGGCGTTATTATGACCTGCGGACTTGTGGGTCTGTTCTGCATGATCGCGCTTCATATGCCGGTCATTGACGCGCTGCTTATCGGCGCCGTGATCAGCTCAACCGACGCGGCATCCGTGTTTTCTGTGCTGCGCTCAAAACGGCTCAATCTTAAATACAACACAGCGTCGCTGCTTGAGATAGAAAGCGGCAGCAACGATCCCTTCGCCTATATGCTGACAGCCGTTCTGCTTTCGGTAAAGGCGGGCGGCGGCAGCGCAGGGACCGTGCTTTACACCGTGTTCGCGCAGCTTTTTTACGGCGGCGTGGCGGGAATTGCTATCGCCCTGGCATCCTTGTGGGTGCTCCGCCGCGCGAAGTTCAGCGCGCCCGGATTTGACAACGTGTTTATGTTCGCGGTGGTTATCCTCTCGTTCGCTCTGCCCGAGCTCGTTCACGGCAACGGATTTCTGTCGGCCTACATTGTCGGCATAGTGCTCGGCAGCGCGGGCATAAAAAACAAGCGCAGCCTCGTACCGTTCTTTGACGGCATAACAAGCATTATGCAGATGTGCATATTCTTCCTGCTCGGCCTTGTCTCGCACCCGTCGAGAATACCGCAGGTGCTCCCCGTCTCGATAGCGATAGCGCTGTTTATGACGTTTATCGCAAGGCCCGCGGCCGTTTTCGCACTGCTGGCCCCGTTTAAGAGCAAGCTCAATCAGATTCTTACTGTCTCGTGGTCGGGTCTGCGCGGCGCGGCGTCGATCGTGTTCGCGGTTATGGTGATGCTGAGCAACAGCTCATATGATGTTTTTCACATAGTTTTCTGCGTTGTCCTGTTCTCGATCTTAATTCAGGGCGGTCTTTTGGCGCCTCTCGCCAAAAAGCTTAACATGATCGACGAGAACGAAGACGTTATGAAAACCTTCAGCGATTATTCAGACGAGGTCCCGGTCCAGTTTATCCGCTTTAAAATGACCGAGGAGCACCCGTGGACCGGCAGAGAGGTCAAGGACATAGTCAACCCGCCCGAAACCATTCTTGTGCTGATCGAGCGCGGCGACGAGCGCATTGTTCCAAACGGCTCTACCCGCGTCGAGCCCGGAGATTATGTGGTTCTCAGCGCCAAATCGCCCGGAGACATTGAGGGCATACGCCTTTCTGAAAAGACAATAAGAGAAGGCAGCAAGTGGATAGATAAGCCCATCCGCAAGCTGCCCAACACCGACGATCGCCTTATAATCATGATAAACCGGGGCGGCAAGATACTCATTCCCAACGGCGACACAGTTATACGCCTTGACGACGTGCTGGTTATCAACCATTCGGATTGATTTAAAACATGCGGCACAGCGTTTTCGCGAAGATCGTGACGCTCATTCGGAGCTTCCTCCCGTAAGCGTGTTTTGCAGCGGGCCTTTCAGTCTTTTGTTAAAGAACTTGACCATAACCCCTGTGAACAGGGCGGAAATCACCGTGCCCTCGCGGGCGCCGACAATTCTGAAATCAAAAAATATGAGCGACAGCGCGACCGCGCTCAGCACGCAGAATATGTCAAAGCCTATCTTGACGTTTCCGAACTCAAATCCGGTCACATCGGCAACCGCCTTGACGAATGCCTCGCCCGAGTTCATGATAACCCCCGCGATAAACGCCAGCGAGATGCCGAGGCCCAAAACCGCCACGCCGATCACCACCATCAGCAGCCGCATCGGATAAGCCTCGGCGGGAATATACGACACGCACCACAGGCCGAAGTCTGTAAAATATCCGAACAAAAACGAGAGCGGCACCTGCAAAAGCTCGATCGGCTTGAAGTTCCGCCTAAGAATGACTATCTGGCCCACGATCAGAACGCAGTTCCAGATGATCAGCCATGTGCCCATGGTGAAAAACGTGAACTTATAGCTTAGCACGTTCGGCACCGACGAGATAGGCGAGACGCCCAGTTCGCCGTGCCGCGTGAACGCCACTCCCAAGGCCGCCAGAAACAGCCCGATAATCAACAAAATATAACGTTTTATAATCTCAACTCTGCTCATCTTTCCTCCTCTAAAAATCCCCGAAACAGCTTCGGATAGTTTTTTCTGCCGTCCACCACCCGATATATGTAAACAATATCATCAATTATTCTGTAAATTGACAAATACCGCTTATATATAACCATCCTGTATCCGGCTTCCGACATTTCATCTTCCGGCACCGTCGGAAATCCTGACGGAAAGTCTTTTAACTTTTCTATGCTGTTTAAAATCCCGTCAGTAACAGCCCGAGCGGAATTCGGATCGGACAGCGCCATATGAAGATCGGCTATTCTCTCAATATCGTTCCATGCGGTTTTCAGTATTTTTATCTCAAACATTGTATTTTTCCACAAGACGCGCCCTTGCTTCCTCCAAAGATATGGTCGGCTCGCCTCTGAGCCGCGAAAGCTCCGCCTCCGCAAGCTTTAGCTTTAACTTATACACCTGCTCCCGCCTCTCAAAAGCGTCAATTCCCATAACAACAATATCGCCGTCGCCGTTTTTGGTGATATAAATCGGCTCGCTGCTCTCGTTTGCCAAGTTCGATATACTCGAATAGTCATTCCTCAGCGCCGTAGATGACTTAATGATCACAAAAATCACTCCTTTGATTTTATTATAAATTATTCTATCATAATTATAAAATAATTTCAATAGAATTTTAAAATTTTGAAAAATTCCGGCGTGGCTGAATACCGCGGCACTTGAAATGAATATAAATTTTTCCCAAGTCCTTCAAGAGGCCTTAAAGCAAAAAATACGTCAATAACTAAAAAACAGCGGCCGATTTGGCCGCTGTTTTATTCATCCTTAAAATTAATAGTAATCAGACGGACGGTATGAGCTGTAAATTTCAACAGTTTTTGAGGTATCATCCCACTCTACCTTGCAATTCAAAACTTCCGCTATTACCCTGATTGGAACATATGTCCTATCATTGATTATAACAGGTGCAACCGGCAAAGTTTTTATACCGCCGCCGGTTATTAATTTTGTGTCCCCTATATACATATCCATACCTGCACCGCAGCCTTTACCGTTATCAATAATTGTAACTTGCTGATACTGCTCGTTCCACTTAACCTGATAACCCATTTCCTCACTTACAGCACGCAAAGGAATAATTGTTGTGCCGTTAACAATTATTGGCGGCTGGTCACAATATATCTCCCTGCCATCCATTTTTATTGTTATTGTATCGTCTGCATAAACATGAAAACTAAACAATATCATACAGCAAAACAGTAACACTATTGTTTTTTTAAAATTACTTACCTTTTTCAACATATTAACCTCTGCTTAAATTTAATGAAATACTACATTTCCTAAACCAACGCTATTATCAATCATAATTTTTAATTGCAAGCCTCTGTTAATATCAACCTGATACTCTCTGGCCGGAGTGAACGGTTCACACGTTATTGTCTTGACCAAGTTTCCGTCAACAATAAAATCAATTTCTCCCGTTATTTCATTGTTTTCCAAAAATCCCGCAACAAAGCTGACACTGTTATATTTGCCGTTTATGTTAAAGAGTGCCTTGCCATCATCATACCATGGACGAATAGCGTTTGTATAATTTTTATTGTCAATTTCAAGATATTTTCCTTCGGATTCGTAAAAAAGTTCGGCGCGTTCTTCATATGGCCGTACAAAATCCAGCGTGGCTCCGTTTGGGGACACAGTCATATTATATACGCTTACCCTTTGCAATGTGCCGTCCCACTCAACTTGGCAGCCAAGAGCCTCAGATACACCTCTGATCGGAATGTAGTTTGTATCATTGAGTGTTATCGGTTTCACAATTGTTCCGTTGGCATCTTTTAACTCAATTAGTTCATTGTCAATATATACTTTTACATCTTTATCATTGTTCCGAAAAACGCTTCCGTCGGGATTTATGTCCTTATAGATTTTTACCGTTTTGTTCGCCTCATCCCATTCAACTTTACAGCCCAATCTCTCTGATATGCCTCTTAACGGAACATATGTTGTTCCGTTTTGTATAAACGGTTCCACAATACGCCCTTGCGCATCCGCAAGCGTGACCAAGCTGCCATCAATAAACACTTGTATGCCATCAGCAAATACATTTGTAATGCTTATGCAAATTACGGATATTATAAGTAACACTGCTATTTTCTTTAATATTTTTTTCATTTTATCCTCCTATTGACTTTTTATTTACAGGCTTGTATAGCTAAATTTCGCCTTTTATATATTCTTCATCATCAAGATAGAGCTTATCTCCGTCAAACTTAAATTCGAGCACTTCCGGGCCGACTGCGTAATCTTCAATTCTAATATGACTGTCATCAACTATTGACCAAGTGCCATATCCCGATGTATAATTTGCGTCTTCTTCTCCTTCCCGGTTTTTATACATATCGTATGTACCGTCTTCATAAAATACATATGTTGTATTATAATTATAATAATAACCCATTTTAACGTATTCCGTTCCATCCCATCTTCCAAGAAAATCTTTTTCCTTTGGTGCTCCGCAAGCGCTTAACGCACAAATCATCATTATTGTTGTTAAAACAATTATTAATTTTTTCATCATACCACCTCTCTATCAAGTCTTTTCTAAATTTTTACCCATTTTAAAATAGGTTATATAACATTTGTAACAAATTATAGTGCAAAACAAAATAATTGAAATTAGTTGTGCCGGCGATATACCTGTTATCAAACTACCTCTTTCATCACCTCTTAAAAACTCGTTAAAAAATCTGAAAATCGTATAACTTAAGATATATATTACAAATTTATTTTTAGATTTATAAACAATTACTAATATAATTAGTAATGCCACAGCCTCAAATAATTGAGTTGGATAGCATTTTAATCCATTGTGAAAAATACCATCGACATAATTATCGGGAAATTGTATGCCCAATATACTATCGGTATTTTTACCATAACAACAGCCGGCAAAAAAACATCCCAATCGTCCAAAAAAATGAAAAATCAACAAAGACGGCGTTAAAATATCAAACCATTGTTTCACCGAATTCTGCGTTTTATTTTTGGAAATACTGAGCATTATGTACATGCTTATTATTGCACCGATCAATCCGCCATAATATGTAATTCCGGAAAAAACTATACCTCCATTCTTCCGTATTTTGAATAAAGCATCAAAAATAGCGGCAAAAAGGTAAGCTGTTCCCATCGAAATTACAATTTTTGGAAAAATATACGTTTCTTCCGAATTGTAATTCGTAAGTTTTTTCACTCTTATATGAATTGATAAAATCATTATCAAAGAGGCGAACGCTACCATGATAACATAAGTAGAGATCTGTCCAAACGGAGTATAAATATATGGTATCATTTTTTAAGCACATATGAGTAAACTACGCCAACAATTCCTCCCGCAAGGAACAGTAACATCGCTATAATACTCATAAACTCTGCTCCGGATATACAAAAAGCACATATAATTATCATTATGCCGGCAAGCAATTCAATTACAGAGCCGACTTTTGTTCGTTTTAAACACATACATGCACCTATCAAACCAATTATGCTGCCGCAAAATATCAAAAAAAACGGTGCGTTCCCCCCTGTAGTAACATCACACATCGTCGTACAAAGGCCGCCCATTATTCCGAAAATTGCACCAATCAAACCAAGTATAAAAGAGCCAAGGCATTTATCTGCCGCTTCATTACTCATCTGTACCGCGTTTGTTGCAACATTACCCGTTGGAGTGCCGCATTTACTGCATATTTTTTCGTTTTCGGCAATTTCATTTCCACATTTTTTACAAATCATAGATATTCCTCCTGTAAATTTTTAATTTAAATACATATTATCATAAAAAGCTTCACTTGTCAACAAAAAATTTATACTATGGTTTAATTTTATATATTATAGTCGATTTATTAGCATAAACAAATTTGATATTATATAAACTATAGTATATATCATGTAAGGAGGCTCAATTAATGAAATCAAATGATATTTTAAAGTTTATGGGGCTGCGGATCGCGGCAAAACGAAAACAGCTCGGATTGACACAGGAGACTCTTGCGGAAAAAATCGACGTAACGCCTCAAATGATTTCTTACGCCGAGACCGGCAAAAAGGCCATGAGACCCGAAAACATAATAAAAATATGCGAAGCGCTTAATATGAGCGCCGACTATTTACTAACAGGAAAAGAAGCCGAACACGAGGACACTCTTTATAAAAACCTTGCAACTCTACCGCAGGAACAACTGATATATATTGAGGCAATTATTAACAACTGTATTGCACTTTGCCGCACAAACCAATAAAAAACAGCGGGTGACCGCTGTTTTTTAATTTAATATATCGCCGGCCTTGGCGAAGGTTTTTGTTATGCTGTCAAGAAGAAGCTTGTGCTCGGGGGCGGAGAGGAACGGGTCGCTTTTTAAAATTTCGGCGGCCTCGCTTTGGGTCTCTTTTAAAATCTCCATATCCGTGAAAAAGTTGCCTATTTTCATTTCGGGCAGGCCGTGCTGGCGCGTGCCGAAGAACTCGCCCGGGCCGCGGATCTCAAGATCCTTTTCCGAGATCTTAAAGCCGTCGTTTGTTTCGCACATGACCTGCATGCGCTCCTTGGCAACGCCGCTTTTGGTGTTGCCGAACATCACGCAGTATGCCTGGTCGGCGCCGCGCCCCACGCGGCCGCGAAGCTGATGAAGCTGCGATAGGCCGAAACGCTCGGCGTTCTCGATAACCATGATCGTGGCGTTCGGCACATCTACTCCGACTTCAATGACCGTGGTCGCCACGAGCGCCTCGATCTCGCCCGCGGCGAAGCGGCGCATCACGTCCTCTTTCTCGCTCGTTTTCATTCTGCCGTGGAGCAGGCCGACCGATCTGCCCGCAAGCACCCCGCGGCTCAGCTTTTTCACATATTCCGAGGCGGCCTTCGCCTCGACCGCGTCAGAGTCCTCAACCAAGGCGCACACGAAATACGCCTGTCTGCCTCGGTTCAACTCGCGCAGCACGAAATCATAAAGCCTCGGTCTTTGCGCCTCGGTCAGCGCGAGAGTCTTGACCGGCTTTCTTCCCGGCGGGAGCTCGTCAATAATCGAAATGTCAAGGTCGCCGTAAATCACAAGCGACAAAGTCCTTGGAATAGGCGTCGCGGTCATTACCAGCGTGTGAACGTTCATTCCTTTGGATATGAGCTTGCTGCGCTGACCGACGCCGAAGCGGTGCTGCTCGTCGGTTATCGACAAAACGAGGTTTTTGAAATTCACCTTGTCGGTTATAACCGCGTGAGTGCCGACCGTGACCGCCGCCTCGCCGCTCTCGATAAGCTCGATATTCGCCTCCCGCTCCTTGGCGGTCTGGCCGCCGCTGAGGAATGCGACCTTTATTCCCCACGGGTCAAAGCAGGCCTTTAAGGTTTTATAATGCTGCTCGGCCAATATCTCGGTCGGCGCCATCATGGCCGACTGAAAGCCGCCGCGTGACACGGCGAACATGGCCGCCGCCGCGACGATCGTCTTTCCCGAGCCCACGTCGCCCTGCACAAGGCGGTTCATCGGCACGCCGCTTTTTAAGTCGGCGGCGATCTCGTTTATCACTTTTTTCTGGGCGCGGGTCAGGTCAAAGCTGAGTCCGCGCGCGAACTCGGCAATGCACTTTACATCCTCTATCACCGCGGCCTTCCGCGCCTTTTTGACGCTTTTAACGGTGGACACGCCAAGCTGCAGCTTTAAAAATTCCTCAAAAACCAGACGGCGGCGCGCCTTGTAAAACTCGTCAAAATCCTCGGGCTCGTGGACGCGCCTTATCGCCTCGTTGATCCCGACAAGATCGTTGCGGGCCCTCACGCTCTCGGGCAGAATTTCCGGAATACTCTCGGTGAGGTTCTCAAGCGCCCGCTTTACCGCGTCGCGGATGCCGCGCTGGTTAAGACCCGCCGTGGCGGGATAGATCGGCACGATCATACCCATTTTTTTTGCTCCGCCGCCCTCGGCCTCGAGCTTTTCGATCACGGGGTTTATCATTTCGGCCGCCATATTGCGGTAACCGACCTTCCCGTAGAACATGTATTCCGCCTCCGGGTCGGAGAGGCTTTTGTCAATATACGACGCGTTGAACCACGTCAGGCGCATTATTCCGGTGCCGTCAGACAGCGTTGTCTGCACAACCCAACCGCCTCGGCGGGCGCGGAACTTGCGCGGGGCCGAGGCCAGAAGGCCCTTGACGCACACGGTCTCGCCGTCGATCAGGTCGGAGATGTTTCGGGTGTTGGTGCGGTCCTCAAAGCCGCGCGGGAGGTGATAGAGCAGATCGCCCAACGTGAAAATGCCGAGTTTATGAAATAACTCGGCTCGTTTTTCACCTATTCCTTTTAAGTATTGAATATTGTCGTTCAGTTTCATAACAGTTTGCGCGCTTTATGCCTTACTCGGCGGAGATTATATAAAAGTACACGCTCTGGCCGCCGTAGTTCAGGTTCACGTCAAGGTCGGGATATTTTTTCTCAAGCGCCGCCGCGAGACGTTCTGCCTCGTCCTTATCGGCGTCAAGTCCGTAATACACCGAGATCACTCCGCAGTCATTGTCAACAAGCTCGGCGGCGGTGCTTTCAAAAACATCGCCCATGTCCGAGCCGCACACCTTTACCTTGCCCTCGATAACACCCATAATGTCGCCCTCGGAAATGTCAAGACCGTCGGCCTCGGAATCGCGGGCCGCGTAGGTTATCTGGCCGCACTTGACCATTTCGGCGGTCTCGGCCATGATCACCTCGTTTTCCTCGGGAGAGCTTCCCTCGTCAAATGACGCGAGCGCGGTTATTCCCTGCGGAATGTTGCGCGTGGGAATAACGATAACATGCTTGTCCGTCAGTCCGTCCACCTGCTCCGCGGCCATTATTATGTTCTTGTTGTTTGGCAGAATGAATATGTTCTCCGCGTTGATCGTCTCGGCCGCGTCAAGCAGCTCCTGTGTGCTCGGGTTCATTGTCTGGCCGCCTTGCACAATAACGTCACAGTTTAAGCTCTCAAACAGCTCGTTCATGCCGCTTCCGCTGCAGACCACCACAAAGCCGTATTTCTTCGGGGGTTCCGCCTCGGGCTTCGCGGCGCCGCCGATTATCTCGTTATGCTGATATTTCATATTGTCGATCTTGAGGTTGGTAAGTTCGCCGAGCTTTAAGGCCTGCTCGATCACAAAGCCCGGATGATTGGTGTGAATGTGCACCTTAACGACCTCGTCGTCATCAATAACAAGCATGCAGTCGCCCTTGGGCTTGATCGAGGCTTTAAACTGCGTCACGCTGCGCGCCGCGCTCTTGTTGATGATGAACTCGGTGCAGTAGCTGTATTTAATATTCGCGGTGTCAATATCCTCGACCTCGGTTCCCTTCGCCGTTTCGGCCTTTTTGCTCTCGTCAAGAGCCACCGCCTCGCCGGTTTCGAGCGCGGTCACCGCGCCGCTGAGCAGAACTATAACTCCGCAGCCGCCCGCGTCAACGACCCCGGCCTGTTTGAGCACGGGGAGTATATCGGGAGTGCGCTCAAGGCTCTTTTCGCCCTCGCTCAATATGGCTTTTAAGAACTCTCTCACGTCCTCAAATTCCGGGAAACGCTGCTCGGCAAACTCCGCCATTTCGCGGATAACGGTCAGGATCGTGCCCTCGGTGGGCTTCATTACCGCCCGATAGGCGGTGTCTCTGGCGGAGCACGCCATGCGCTTTACCGCCGAAACGTCTATACTGTCGGTTCCGCCAAGGCCGACCTTTATTCCTCTTAAAATCTGCGACAGTATAACGCCCGAGTTTCCGCGCGCGTTTCTGAGCGCGGTTCGAGCCAAGGTCTCGAGAATGTCCGCCTCGGACGCGTCGTCATCAAGTCCGACAACGCTTTCCGCAGCCGCGCTGAAGGTCAGGCTCATGTTTGTTCCCGTGTCGCCGTCGGGCACCGGAAACACATTCATATCGTTGACCTCGCCCGCGCGGGTCAGAATATTATTCGAGGCGGAACGTATCATAAGCTTTAAATCATTGCCGCCGATTGTTTTAATTACGCTTTTATTATCCATAGTTCTCTCCTTACGCGGGACTACTCGACCCGAATTCCCTCAACGTTAACGTCAACCGCGGTAACGTTGATGCCGGTCATCTGCTCCACATGATATTTCACGCTGTTTCTGATAAGCTCGCCTATTGTGCCGATGTTTGTGCCGTATTCCGCGATAATATAAAGCGAGATCTCAATTCCCTTGCCCGCTACTCTGACCTTAACGCCCTTATCCATCTGCTCGCGCTTGAGCATACGGGCAATGCCGTCCTTGCTGTTTCTGACCGCCATTCCCACAACTCCGTAGCAGTTTGTGGCGGCGTAGCCCGCGATCTTTGCGATAACGTTGTTGGCTATTCTCACGCTTCCCTTTGAACTGTCAAATTTTCCGCTCATCTTTCTACCTCCGTAATATTTTAATCTGTAATTTCAATCAAGTTAATTCCGCCGATTTTTTCGGCGGTCTCCGCCTCTCTGCCGTGGCAGGTGAACATAATGATCTGTCTGCCCTCGCCGCAGCGCTCCTTGAGCAGGCGCACCGCGTTTTCCGCGCGCTCGTCGTCAAAGCTTGTCAGAGCGTCGTCCATGAAAACGATCGTGTCCTCGGGAGCGCGGATAAGCTCGGCTATGGCGAGCCTTAATGCCAGATACATCTGGCTGTATGTCCCCGAGCTGAAAAGCTCCGCTCGCTTCGGATCAGCCGCCGCGTCGTCTTTAAGCTTAACCGAAAAGTCCGCCGCAACGCGCATATCGCCGTGTTTTCCGCTTGTCAGACCTGACAATATCTCACCCGCGCTCTTGTTCAGAAGCGGTGTGTAATCCGAGCGGACGCGGGCCTCCGCCTCCGCGAGCCCTTCAAGCGCCATCCGCAGTGCGTCAAGCTCGGCGCGGCTCTCGGAAATTTTTTCATCGGTCAGCCTTATACCGTTTTCAATATCGCTTATCGGGACAATGTCCACGGTTCCCGTAGCCTTGAGCTCCGCCAGCCTTTCCAAGGCGGCGCTCCGCCTCTGTTCCGCGGCCTCGGCCGCGGCTTCAAGGTCCACGCCCTCGGGCGGCTCCTCGTTTATTATATGCTTCCGCGCCTCGTCGGCCTCTCTTTTTATCTCGGAATAATCTCCGCCGCCAAGCATATTTTCATACGCCTCTCTCGCGGCGGCTATCTTAGCCTCGGTTTCGCGGTACGTCTCGTATTTCTTGTCAAAATCCCCGAGGGTGTCGCAGCCAAGCTCCTCAAGCGCGGCGCTGAGCTCGGCCTCAAGCCCCGCGACATATTCGCGGGTACCGCTGATCTTTTTGTCGGTTTCGTCGAGCAGCGCAAGCAGCTCCCTCTGTTTGCGCCGCGTGACCAAAGCGCCGACGGGCGCGATAATTATCAGCGCGGCCGCCGAGAACAGATCAGCCGTTTTAAATACCGCGCCTATCACCGCGCAGCAAATCCCGATCACCGCCAGCGCTATCCCGACAATCACAAACAGTCTTTTTCGCTTGGCAAGCTTTTCGGCCTGCCGCTCATATCCCGATTTCTCATCGCTCAGACGGTACGAGCCCGCCTCGGTTCTGTCTATCTCATCCGAAAGCCCATGCAGGCGTTCGGCGGTGTCGTCCTTTAATTTATGCTTAAACAGCTGAAACATTCGGCTGTTGCCAAGCTGTATCTCACGCGCCAGACAGGCGTCAAGCCGCTTTAGCCGCTCCGTCTTTTCCTTCGCGCGCTCCGACGCCATAAGAGCGCGGAGCCGCTTTTTCTCGCTGTCGGCGGCCTTCGCCTCCGCCTCAAGCTCCGCCGTTTCGCGGCGGGCGGACTCGATCTCAATCCGCAGTCTTTTCTGCCTTTCGAGCTCGGCGAGCAGCGCGGCCTTTTCCGCTTCAAGCCGGTCTATCTCTCCGGGCGCGCTCCTGCGGTCTTTCGCTTTTAAGGCCGCGATCTGTTTTTTGAGCGACGCTTCGGCGGCCGCCGCGGAAACATCTTGCGAACCGCTCTTTAAAATATTCATCAGCCGCCCCGCGATCTCGTCGCCGCCGCTTATCACAGCGCCGTCCTGCGCGATCCAGACAGTGCGCTCGAACAAACTCTCGCTCATGCCCAAAAGCTTCTCGCCGACGCTGCCCGGGCCGCCTAATATCTCCTCGCCGTCCGCCGTCCGCATTACCTTTGTTATATCGTCCGCGGGGCGGGCGCCGAACTCTCGGTATATCTCGATTTCGATCCCGTCTCTGACAAGCTCCAGTTTCCCGGCCGCGCGGCTCTCGCCCCACGGAATGATCCGCTCTCTCGGCCGCGGGCCCTTGCCGCGGGACGGTGAAACTCCGTACAGCATTGATTTTATAAAAAGCTGGATCGTGGACTTTCCCGCCTCGTTCGGGCCGTGGACCACGTTGAGCCCGTCAGCGGGCGCGATCACCGTGTTTTTAAATTTTCCGAAGCTTATCAGCTCCAGTTTTGTTATTTTGATCATGCGCCTTTTCCGCCCTCCATGGCCTCAACTCCGAGCCGCAGGGCTCTTTCGGCCGTTTTCCTCTCGCGGCTGCCCGCTGGGAAGGCCAGCGCCTTTTTTCTCATTATCCTTATGTAAACCGCCCTAAGGCCTCCGTCATTCTCATCGGCGGTCAGGTCAAGCTCGGGCTCGGTCTCGTCTTTCACGTCAACGCTGAAGCACAGGCCACTAAGCCTGTCTTTTATCAATCCGACATCGGGACGGAAGCCGCTTTTTGTCCTGCCCTTCAGAATTATTCTGACAATGCCGCCCTCGCCGCCGCTCATAACGCGGCTTGAGGCGAGGCTGATCAGACTCTCGTTATCGGCGGCGGGCTCGTCCTGCGACAGCTCATAAACGCGGTATCCCCTCTTCGCCGTGGGAACATGCTCAAGGCTTGCCGCGCCCCGTGTGACGTCGCCGAAAATATATCCGCCGCCCTCGCCCTCGTCAAAGCCGCCGGGCTCGGGAATGCCGGGATAGGCCCAGACCGAGCCGCCTCCCTCGTTTATGCCGCCGTGGCGGTGGATATGTCCGAGAGCCGCGTAATCAAAGCCGCGGAAGTCGCTTGCGCTCAATGGGTTGTATCTCTCGCTGCCCGGCGCGCCGCTTATGTCGCCGTGGAGCAGCAGGATATTTGTATAATCTTCATGCTTTTCAAATTCTGACGGGGTGATCCTCGGCGCGCCATGCCGTGACGCAAATCCCGCGCCGCAAATTCTCAAGCGGTGCTCCTCAAGATCGCAGACTCCGCCCTCCGCCGGGAAAACCCACACGTTTTCGCCGAGCTCCAGATTTTCGTACACCGGATACGGATCGTGATTGCCCGGGCTTATGAACACGGGAATTCCGCCGAGTGAGCCAAACCCGCGCCTGATCACGCTCAGCGTCTCGCGGCGGACGTTTTCGCCGTCGAACAGATCACCCGCGATCAGCACGACATCTGCTCTGTCCGCGGCTGCCGCCATTATTCGTGAAAACGTCTCAAGCTGCTCGCTCCTGCGGACAGCCGCCTCCTTCAGCGTCAAATTCGCGGTGAGAGGCGCGTCGAGGTGCAGGTCGGCAATATGCAGAATTCTCGCCATTTGATCCTCCATAAAACAAGACCGCAGAAAACAAAGAGCCGTCTCCCTGCAAACCGCGGTCGCTTAATTCAACTAATCCTCGTCGGGCATATCCCAGTTGTGGTACACGTTCTGAACATCGTCGTTTTCCTCAAGCATGTCAATCAGCTTCTCCATCTTCGCGATATCCTCGGGATTTGTAAGCTCGGTTGTTGTCTGAGGTATGTAATTCACCTCTGCCTGCGCGAAGGCGTAGCCCTTTTCCTCAAGCGCCTCGCGGGTGGAGCCCAGAGCCTCGGGAGCCGTGAGGATTTCATAGCACTCGTCCTCAACGTTGAAGTCCTCGGCGCCCGCGTCAAGCGCGTCCATCATAAGCTCGTCCTCGTCGATATTGTCCGCCTTTTCAATGACGATCAGGCCCTTGTGGTCAAACATAAAGCTTACGCAGCCGTTCTGACCCAGGTTTCCGCCGTTCTTGTCAAAGTAATGCCTAAGGTCGGCGGCCGTTCTGTTTTTGTTGTCGCTCAGGGTCTCGACCATTACCGCGATACCGCTCGGGCCGTAGCCCTCATATATCATATTCATGTAATTGTCGCCGTTGCCTTCGCCCGCGGCCTTTTTGATGCTTCTCTGAATGGTGTCGTTGGGCATATTGTTGGCCTTCGCCTTTGCCACAACGTCGCGCAGCTTGGAGTTCGTGGCCGGATCGGGGCCGCCCTCCTTAACCGCCACCATAAGCTCGCGGCCTATCTTGGTGAATATCTTTCCTCTTTTGGCGTCTATCGCGCCCTTCTTTCTTTTGATCGTTGCCCATTTTGAATGTCCCGACATGTATTGCTTCCTCCTGTTTCTTTAGTTCTTTTTTGTTTTGTCTGCCTCGCCGTCGGTCAGCAGCTCTTTGAGCGAGACCGCGAGACCCGCTATGCCTTGGATCTCCGAGGGCAGGATTATCTTGGTCGCCCTGCCGTCCGCTGCCTTCGCGAATGCCTCAAGGCTCTTTATGGTCAGAACCTGCTTTGACGGATCCGACTCGTTGAGCATTCTGATGCCGTCCGCTGTCGCCTGCTGAACGTTGCGTATCGCCTCCGCCTCGCCTTCCGCGATGCGGATCGCCGCCTCCTTGTCAGCCTCGGCGCGGAGAATTTGAGACGCCTTTTCGGCTTCGGCCTCAAGTATTCTCGACTCCTTCTCGCCCTCCGCGACAAGTATGGCCGACTTTTTCTCACCCTCGGCCCGAAGAATAGCCTCGCGGCGCTCGCGCTCCGCCTTCATCTGCTTCTCCATAGCCTCGCGTATGCCCGCGGGCGGAATTATATTCTTAAGCTCGACGCGGTTAACCTTTATTCCCCAAGGGTCGGTTGCCTCGTCAAGAATAGAACGCATTTTCGTGTTTATGACATCGCGCGACGTCAGGCTTTCGTCAAGCTCCATATCGCCGATGATGTTTCTCAGTGTGGTCGCGGTCAGATTTTCTATCGCCGCCATAGGCAGCTCGACCCCGTAGGTGTAGAGCTTCGGGTCGGTGATCTGGTAGTAAACCACCGTGTCGATCTGCATGGTCACGTTGTCCTTGGTGATGACCGGCTGCGGCGGGAAGTCCACGACCTGCTCCTTTAAGGTCACGCGGTTGGCGATCCTCTCAATGAGCGGTATCTTAATATGGAGGCCCGTGCCCCATGTGGCGCTGTACGCGCCCAAACGCTCGATAACATACGCTTTCGCCTGCGGCACGATCTTAATATTCGCCGCGACAAGCACAACGATAATAGCGATCAGAACTATCAAAAACAACTCCATAACGATCCTTCTTTCAAAATATGATCTAATCGGCTTTGATCGGTTTTACCACAAGCTTCACGCCGGAAATTTCAATGACCTCAACCCGCTCATCTTTTTTGATCGCGCTTCCGTCGCTTGAAACAGCCGACCAGACCTGTCCGCCAACCTTAACGCTGCCCGCGGCGTTTATGCCGTCGACAGCCTCAATGACTATCCCTTCCCTGCCGATAAATCTGTCGGCGTTGGTTCTCTGCGGGTCTTTGACGGCAATCTTCCGCGCGGCCGGCCTTGTCAGACACAAAAGCACCGCCGCTACGATCACAAAGGTTCCCACCTGGGCCAGAACCGAGGCTCCCAGCTGAGCCGCGACAGCCGCCGCGACCGCTCCGAGAGCGAACCAGATCGTGATAAGAGCCACGGTGGCGCCTTCGATAACGCCGAAAACCACGGCCGCGATTATCCAGAAAACACAGGCGCTTGTCATAATATCAACCTCATTCCGCTGATTATAGCATGTCCCGATACAAAAATTTAATACGCCCTCTTGTAGCCTCCGCTGCGCTTGTTGTCGTTGCTGCGCTTCAGGTCCTGAAACTTCTCGTCGCTGTCGCGCTTGAACTTTTGCAGCATATCGTCAAAGCTGAGCTCGCCGCGGTCGCGCCTGCCGACAAATTCAAACTCCTCGGGCGGGCCGGCTTTTTTCGCGGCCGGCTTTGGCTCGGACCTGTTTTTGCCGCCGCGGGGTTTCTTTTCCTCGCGGAGCGCGCGCTTTATCGAAAGGCTGATCTTGTCGCCCTGGACGGATATGACCTTGACTTTGACCTTTTGCCCTTTTTTCAGATGCGCGCTGACATCCTCAACATATTCCTCGGCAATCTCCGAAATATGTATAAGCCCCGTTTTTCCTCCCTTGAGTTCCGCAAACGCGCCGAAGGATGTTATCCCCGTAATTTTCGCGTCAAGCACAGTTCCCGCTTCAATCTGCATACTTTGTAAAGTTCCCTCCTGAGGCGCAAAGCCCCCGCTTATAATAAATTAATAATTTGCGAAATCAATTGCTGCCGCTCAAGTCGATATAGACGCGCTCGTTCGGCGTCACCATGCCGAGCTTCTCGCGGGCCATGCGCTCTAAGTACTCGGGATCGTTAACGTTCTCAAGTTCCTTGTTGAGCCTCTCGGTCTCGCGGTTCGCCGACTCGATGCTCTCGTTAAGCCCGGCGATCTCGTCGTTTTTG
Organism: uncultured Monoglobus sp.; assembly: GCA_947630135.1. Lineage (GTDB taxonomy): Bacteria > Bacillota > Clostridia > Monoglobales > Monoglobaceae > Monoglobus. Next base: position 22,914 of record CANRGH010000008.1, on the reverse strand, counting down.
CGGTTTAGCTTGACCTGCTGGCTTATGACCGCACAGATAAAATATACGACAAACAGGAAAACAGCCAGGCACGCAGCCAGCCTCTTGATATTTATTTTAACCCTGCCGGTCTTTTTTATCGTTCTCACCGCTCTGTCCTTGACACCCGATCCGCTTTTGCGGCGCGAATATTCATCTCCGTATCTCCGTTTGTTCATCTTCGGACACCTGCCACAACAAAATTGCGCGATACAAATTATACTTATATGTACAAAATTATCACAGCTTATATTATATAATAACGTCATAGCTTTGTCAATGAAAATTAACAAAAATTTTGCTGTAATTTAACAGTTTTTTGCTAAGAGCGCAGTCTGTTTGAGAGCCTTATTTTAAATGTTTTCCATATATCGGCAATCTGCTTTGACCCTTCCCTCGAATGCCACACAACCACGCCTATCGGGCGTTTTATCAGTCTTGAAAAAAGTCGCAGCGGCGCCGATATTATCTTGACGATAAGGCAAAAGACCCGCACAAAAGCGCCGTAAAGCTTTCTGAAAAAATTCATCAGCCTGTCTCCCAAAACGAGCTTCAGGATAAGCGCGCCGAGCGCGATCCCGAACAGGCTGTACCACCTCACCACTCCGGCGTTTTCGCTGAAAGCCAGCGCGTATGCCAGAAGCCCCAGAATTATCAGGCACAAAACGTCCTCGATATACACGAAAACGGCGCGCACGTCCTTTTCGCGCCGCCTCGCCCTCAAAAAATCATAAGCCGCAGCGGCAAGCGCGCCGCACAGCACCGACAGCAAAAAATATTTAAGCTCATTTACCTGCGCAAATCTGTCCATATGTTTATCCTCCGTACTTTTATTTTTATTTTTTTATCTGACGCGCCCGCTATCTGAAAAGTCTGCCGAAAAAGCCTCCGCCGCTGTCCCGATTGTCGGGCGCCTCGGTATACTCGAGCTTGTCGATCTCGCCCTCGATCTCAAGGCGGCCGTCGTCCACGTTAAGACGGCTGACCTTGAAGTTGTATCCCGTGATGACCATAACTCCCATTGAGGTATACACCACCGCCTTTTCCTCGTTAAAGCTTTCAACGTCGTCAACGCAGTTGATCTTTATGCGGCTCCTGTCCTCGATAACCACGCTGTGCTTTGCTGCCGTTTCCTTGTTTTCCGTTCCGCCACTCATTTTTTCGCCTCCCCGCTGAAATATTCTGTCTGATAATATGCTCGGCGCCACGAATTTATGCATAAAAAAACGCCCCTAGGGACGTTTCTGCGTGTGGAAAAACTCCGTTTTTAAAAAATTATTCGCTCTATTGAAGATGAGCCACGGCGTCGAGCTCGTTGAATTCCCTTTGTTTTCTGAAAATTTCAGGCAGCTTTCTTATCTTAACAAAATACGAAACCGTGAAAAGCGTGCACGCCGAAAGCCACGCTATGGGGCCTGCCGCGCATACGCCCAAATATCCGTAAAACTCGCCGTAAAGCGATGTCAGCACCTTTGCCAGCAAAAGCGAAAGTATGATCCTCGCGATAAGTTCCACCGCGCTTCCGCACAGGACTATGCCCGAATATCCCATTCCCTGCAGACTGTTTCGGAACACGAACAGCAGCGACAGGAAAAAATAAAACACTCCGGCTATTTTGAGATAGGTGCGCGTGTAGAAAATAACGTTGGTCTTGAGCGTCGGGTCGGTTCCCGAATCAATAAATATCCCCGCTATCTGATTTGAGAATATCAGCACCGCACCCACAGTGATCAGAGTAAAAAGCAGCACCACGACCACGCATTTGCGCACGCCTTCGCGGATGCGTTTTTCCTTCATCGCGCCGTAATTCTGTCCCACAAACGTGGCCATTGCGAGGCCGAACGAGATCTGCGGCTGGCTTATCAACTGCTCAATCTTGTTGGCGGCGGTATATCCCGCGATCACGGTAGAACCGAAGGTGTTCAGCACTCCCTGGACGACCATGACTCCTATCGCCGTCACCGACATCTGGAACGCCATTGGAACCGCCAGACTCAAGTGGCGCAGAGCAAATTTTGTGTCCCACTTAAAATCCTTTTTGGAAAGACGGAGCTGCGGAAATTTTTTCGCGACATAAAACAGACACATGATCCCTGAAAGGGCCTGCGCGATTATTGTCGCAAAGCCTGCCCCCGCGACGCCCATTTTGAAGTTGATAATAAACGTCAGGTCAAGAATTATGTTTATCACGCAGGAGATAAGCAGGAAGTAAAGCGGCGTTTTGCTGTCGCCCAAAGCGCGTATAACGCAGGATATGTAGTTATAAAACAATTGGAACGTGATGCCGGAATAGATCACGATTATATAGCTGTAAGCGTCGTCGATTATATTGTCCGGCGTGTTCATCATCTCAAGAAACGATCGCGCCGACAAAGTGCTGATCACCGTCAGAACCACCGAGGCGGCAAGCGACAAATATATTCCCATAGCCGCGCTGCGGCGGACGCCGTTTGGATCGCCCGCTCCGAAACGCTGGGCGACTATGATCGAAAGGCCGTTTGTAAATCCCAGCGCAAATCCGACGATCAGAAACGTTATCGCGCCCGCGGCGCCAACCGCCGCTAGGGCCTCTACACTTATCGTGCGGCCCACTATCACGGTATCGACCATGTTGTACAGCACCTGAAAAATATTGCCGATGAGCAGCGGTATCGTAAATCTTATAATATGTTTGATCGCGCTGCCCGAAGTCATATCGTTCGTCAAAGATCTTGCCATTATTGCCTCCAAAATTTACAGCCGCTTCATAGCGGCTGTCAGTCGGTTATAAATTTATTCTTATCTGTCGGTCACCCAAGGTGAGCATGTCGTTGTTCTTTACCTCGACCACATGCTTTAAGGGCTTGCCGTTTAAGAACGTGCCGTTGGTGGAGTTGTTGTCTTCGACCATCAGCTTATCCTTATCCTTGGTCAGGATACAGTGCACGGACGACACCATGGGCTTGGGCACGACCACGTCGCAGCCCGGATTTCTGCCAATCAGCGCTTCCTTGGTCACGGTCAGCTCGTGAGTCTTGTTGGTCTCGATAACAGTGACCGAAACCTTTATGCCGCCGCGGTCCGCTCCGCTCTCGGGCTTTTCGTCCGCACCGTCATCAGCCTCGTCTCCGTCGGCATGCTCGCTTTCGGTATTATCATCTTCGACACTATCGTCTTCAACGTTATCGTCTTCAACGTTATCGTCGTCGGCGTGTTCGTCGTCATAATCGTCCTCGGCGTAATCGTCGTCGGCATATTCGTCGTCAGCCGCACCGCCCGCCGCGTCAAGGCTCCGTCCCGAGCGAACGCCGGAACCGGCGTAATAATCCGCCTCGTCAAACTCGGGCTCCTTTTTTTGCTTCGGCTTTTTAAGCAGACCGAGACAGATAAACAGCATTGAAAACGCGAATATCACTCCCGCCGCAAGCAATATTTGATATAAGATATTCATATAATCACTCCGTTCTAAAATATTATGGTGACAGCGCTGTAGTTATCCTCGGGAACGCGCTTTTTGACTATTTTAAGCATTCGGCGCAGCCACTCGGAAGATGATTTTGAGCGCTTGAGCGTTCTCTCGACCTGACGCTCGGTCACTTTTTCCCAAAAGCCGTCGGTGCAGATAAGCACCGCGTCGCCCTTGCGCACCGCTATAGGCTCGATAACGTCGGCGGCGCACATCGGGTCCGCGCCCATATACGCCGTGAGCTTGCGCCTGTCCCTGCTCTTGCGAATTCCTGGGAAGCGGAATTTGCCCTCGGAATGGGCCTTATACGCCAGAGAATGATCGGGCGTGATATACTGGAGAAAGTTCTCGCTTAAATAGTACATGCGGCAGTTGCCCAGATGACCGCTTATCACAACGCTTCCGTCGGTCAGCACCAACGCGGCGGACGCTCTGTGTTCGCCCTCGGCGTCCGGGCCGCGGGAAATGCTCCAGAGCTTTTCGTCGGCGTTTCTGAAATACTCGGCCACCGTCTCGCGGGTCACACCGGATGTCGCCTTGAAATCGTCCATAAACGAGTCTATCACCGTCTCGGCGGTGTCGACAGCCTCGGGCGAGCCCGGCGAGCCGTCGCACACAGCGAAGCAGCCCACGCCGCCGTCCTCAAGCATTCCTATGTAATCCCGATTGAGAGAGGTTCCTCCCGAATTACGGGCAGACGAAATATCCATGATTTAATCTCCCTTGCGCATATAGAAATATTATACTGTATAATCGGCCTGATGTCAAGAAAATCCGCAAAAAAACAACCGCTCTTTGGTCAGCGGTTGTTTTTTGTTTTAAAAAAATCAACACCTATGTGTGTCATAATAGGAAATTAATTTTTTTTGCGTGATTAAAAGTGCAATAAAATTATTTACACAGTTATATAATAACAGATTTTTTTTGATTTGTCAACCATATAATTTAATCCAATTTTAATTAATTTCCATTTTTCGGTACAGGTATAATAAATTATGCCTTTCCGATCGAGCCGAACAGCTCCATCTTCTCTTTTACCACAACCTTAATGGCCTCGGCGCCGGGAGCCAGAAGCTTTCTCGGGTCATAGCCCTTGCCCTTTAAGTCCTCGCCGGCCTCGATATATTTTCTGGTGGCCTCCTGGAAATAGAGCTGGCACTCGGTGTTAACGTTTATCTTGGCAACGCCGAGAGAGATAGCCGTCTTTATCATATCCTCGGGAATTCCCGTGCCGCCGTGAAGAACCAGAGGCAGATCGCCAATCAGCTCTTTTGTCTTGGCCAGAGCGTCAAAGTCAAGGCCCTTCCAGTTTTCGGGATATTTGCCGTGAATGTTGCCGATGCCCGCGGCCAAAAAGTCAACCCCGAGGTCCGCAATTCTCTTGCACTCGTTGGGGTCGGCAATCTCGCCCGCTCCGACAACTCCGTCCTCCTCGCCGCCGATCGAGCCGACCTCGGCCTCGATCGACATGCCCATAGCGTGGGCGACAGTCACGAGCTCTTTGGTCTTGGCTACGTTCTCGTCGATCGGGAAGTGCGAGCCGTCGAACATGATCGACGAAAATCCCGCCTTTATGCACTTGTAGCAGCCCTCGTATGTGCCGTGGTCAAGATGCAGGGCAACGGGAACGGTGATCCCCATTTCCTCGATCATGGCCTTTACCATAGCGGCCACCGTCTTAAAGCCGGTCATGTACTTTCCGGCGCCCTCGGACACTCCTAAAATAACCGGTGACTTGCACTCCTCCGCCGTGGCCAGAATAGACCTGGTCCACTCAAGGTTGTTGATGTTAAACTGACCCACCGCGTATTTGCCGGCAACCGCCTTGTTTAACATGTCTGTCGCTGAAACTAACATTTTTTCATTCCTCCTTAAAATTTATATAAAACAATTTATTTTGTTCCGATTTTGTTGTCCCTCGCCCAGAAATAGAGGTACTGCTGAGCAAAGCCCGCCAGATCGCCGTACTTTTCGGCGATAAAGCCGTCGATCTCCTTTTCGGGCACGCCGTAAAGCTCAGTGACGACTCGCTTTATCCACACATCCTTAGGGAATGTCTCATATCTGCCGCATGAAAACAGCAGTATGCAGTCGGCCACCTTGCCGCCCACGCCCTTGATCTTCATAAGCTCGCATTTGGCGTCCTCAGTGGTCATTTCGGGCAGAGCGGCTATATCCACCTCGCCCGACGAGACCTTTTGGGCCGCGTCGATTATGTATTTGTCGCGGTATCCCGCGCGCAGGCAGGCGAGATCTTCAAGTTCGAGCGCGGCGATCCTCTCGGGCGCGGGGAACGAGTAATATCCGTCCTCTATCTCCTCGCCGAAGGCCGCACACAGAGTTTCGATTATCTTTTTTATCCTCGGTATGTTGTTGTTTGCCGAGATGATAAACGATACTATCGTCTCCCAGAGCTCCTGACGCAGTATTCTTATTCCTCCGCCGTACTCAATGCATTTTATAAGCTCAGGGTCGCGCCTTGAAAGCTCGCTCTTTATCGCGTCATAATCGTCGCCCGACGCGAAGTATTTCTCCCAGAAGTCGTTGTCGCTGTCGGGGCAGCTCACGACCCCGTCCTTTACGCGGCAGACCCTTCCGCCCGCGACGCCCGTGTAGACGCCGTCCTTTTGGTTCCAGCGGAAGCACTGGCCGCATTCAAACGTGTGAACATCATTAAAATTCCGAGTTAAGTAAATCATTTTTTTGTTTTTCCAACTGCCTTGCGTATATTCTTGAAACATGGAGAGTGCGGACAAAAATATTGACCGCCTTCACCGTGATCGAGGTGTGTGTCTCGATCGACTCCTTTATCCGCTCTGCTATCCGTTCCGCCTCAGCCCCCACATTGCAGGGGTACCTCAGCGAAAGCTCAATGTCGAGAGTGAGCCTGTTGCCCTTGCCCGTGCTGCTCTTTATCCTGAGCAGCTTGTACACGACCACGAACCGCTCCGCCTCATAGGTGCAGATGTCCACGATCGCCTTGGGCGAGATCTTAAAGTCGCCCAAATAGCTGTAGGTGGGGCGCATGACCGTTTTTTCCTCGGATATGGTCTTGTTTTTGCGTTTGAAGAGCTGCACCATAGGGTCGGTGAAATAGCCCGAAAACTGCTTTTTGACCTCAAACGTCGGAACAGGGATAACATGCTTTCCCTGCTTTGTGCGCATCTCGCGGGCGATCTCGATCTCCTCGGGAGTCGACACCTCCTCGATATATATCGTCTTTTGTATGGGCGCGACGTCGAGCGCGTCCGCTATTCTGTTTACCATTTTGTCGCTCGTGCCGATGATCAGCAGTGAGTCGATATTGTTCTTTTTTATCGCGCGGCGCACGGCCCCGCTGTGCTCGGGATCGCTGAATATCGCGGTGCGCACCGAGGCGATCTTGGTGGGCTCGCGCTTGGCGCTCCTGCCCGCGATAATTTTGTTGTCCGAGACAAGCAGGCCGTCGTCAACGATATAATCAATATTATTCTCGCGAGCAACCCACATGCTGTGATGCGATTTGCCCGTGCCGGACTTTCCCACAAGGGCGTAAACCTTCATATGCCTTACCTCTCGCCGCTCTCGTTTTTCTCGGAAATCTTGTACGAGAGCCGCATCAGACTGTCGCCCAGGTGAACGTTCTCAACTATTATTCCCTCCATCTGGCGGAGCTCTGAATATGAGAAGTTCATAAACGCCTTGATCCCGTAGCCGATAAGCTCCTCGGCCACGCTCTTTGTGGCCTCCTTTGGCACGGTGAGGATCGCCATGCAGGGCTTGTTCTCCTTTATGAAATCCCCGATCTCGGAATAAGCCGAGACCTTTATTCCGTGTATATCGGTTCCCACAACCGCCGGGTCGGAGTCAAAAATTCCTATGAGCTTAAAGCCTCTGCTCTCGAACTTGGTGTTTGTGGCAAAGGTCCTGCCCATGTTTCCCGCACCGACCATAACAGCCGTGTAGCCCCGGTTAAGGCCGAGAATGTTGGCGATCTCGGTTTTGAGGAACTCCACATTATAGCCGTAGCCCTGCTGGCCGAAGCCGCCGAAGCAGTTAAGGTCCTGCCTGATCTGCGAAGCGGTCACGTCCATGCGGCGGCTAAGCTCCTTTGACGAAATACGCTCGATCCCGCTGTCATAAAGGTCGGTCAAATGCCTGTAATATCTGGGCAGACGGTTTATCACCGAGCCCGATACTTTCTTTTCCATTGCTTTTCTCCTGTGCTTTTTCTGTTTTGTCGTTTGTAAATAATCACGCGCCGCCCGCGACAATTACCAACCGCGGGCGGGTCTGATCTGCGCTTATTTCAGCTTTGACATAACGTAATCCGCGAACTCCGCCGAGGTGGCGCCCGTGTCGCGGCCCGTTATGACAAGCTTCTTCTCGGTGTACATGCACTCGTCGAGCGCCTTTTCAAGAGCCTTGGCCTTGTCGGCGTATCCAATGTGCTCAAGCAGCATGACCGCCGCTCTGATGATGCTGCACGGATCGGCGTATTTGTCTCTGCCCTCCCGGACCATTCTGGGCGCGCTGCCGTGAATGGCCTCGAACATGGCGTAGCGCTTTCCGATATTGGCGCTGCCCGCCGTGCCTACGCCGCCCTGGAACTCCGCGGCCTCGTCAGTCAGGATGTCGCCGTAGAGGTTAGGCAGGACCAGAACCTGGAACTGCGTCCTTCTCTTGGGGTCAACCAGCTTCGCGGTCATGATGTCGATATACCAGTCGTCAAGCTCGATGCCCGGATAGTCCTTGGCAACCTCTTTGCAGACGCTCAGGAAGTTTCCGTCGGTGGTCTTTATAACATTGGCCTTAGTGACGCATGTCACGCGGGTCTTGCCCGCCTTTTTAGCATATTCAAAAGCGGCTCTCGCTATTCTCTCGGTACCCTCGTGGGTCTGAACTACAAAGTCGATCGCCAGATCGTCGGTCACGTTCACGCCCTTTGAGCCGACCGCGTAGCCGCCCTCTGTGTTCTCGCGGTAGAACGTCCAGTCGATGCCCTCGGCAGGAACCTTGACGGGTCTGACATTCGCGAACAGGTCAAGCTCCTTGCGCATGGCAACGTTGGCGCTCTCGATATTGGGCCACGGATCGCCCTGACGGGGAGTGGTCGTGGGGCCCTTTAAGATAACATGGCACTGCTTGAGCTCGTCAAGAACATCGTCGGGCAGGGCTTTGCCCACCTCGGCTCTGTGCTCGATCGTGCAGCCGGTGATCTCCTTGAACGCGACCTTGCCCGCGTCAACCTCGTCCTTGAGCAGGAACTTCAATATTCTCTCGGCCTGCTCGGTGATAGCGGGGCCTATTCCGTCTCCGCCTACCACTCCGATAATTATCTGATCGAGTTTGTCATAGTCGATAAACTCCTTTTCGGCCTTCATTTTTTCAACTCTTTTAAGCTGTTCCTCAAGAACGGCCTCAAATTTTTTCTTAGCATCCTCTATCTGCGCTGTATATGGCATGTTTTTTCCTCCTTGAGTTATTATTGATTTTTTCACGGGCGGATAATATCCGCCCATATTTGCGGCCGGGGCCGGCTCGCCTCCTTTTAAGGGGGAGAGTTGTCTGCGAAGCAGACTGAGAGGGGTTTGTGTTCCGAGTCGCATCGGAAACCCCTCTCCGTCTTTTCGCCTTCGGCGAAAATCCACCTCTCCCCAAGGGGCGAGGCTGACGGGCGGCCGGGGTCGTCCGCCTCCTTTTAAGGGGGAGAGCTGTCTGCGAAGCAGACTGAGAGGGAGTTATATCCCTACGTTCGTTCGCCTCCCTCTCCGTCGCCTTCGGCGCCACCTCTCCCTCCTGAAGGAGGGCGAGGCTGACGGGAACGGTATTATGCATTATTTTTTGTGTAATTCAAAAGTCCACCTGCGAGCAGCATTTTCCGCTGGCGCTCCGACAGGTCTATCTTCGCCTCGAACTCAAAGTCCTTGGTAACGTCCTTGATCTTAAGCCTGTCGCTGCTCTCGATCTGTGCGCGCACATTCTCGATAAGCAGATCGTCCATCTGGTCGATCCTGTCGTAATCCGCCTCGTTCGCGAACGTCATAGGGATAATTCCCGCGTTGATCAAATTCGCCATATGAATTCTCGCGAACGACTTGACAAGCACGGCCTTGACTCCCAGATAGAGCGGGGCGAGCGCCGCGTGTTCTCTTGACGAGCCCTGACCGTAGTTGCTGCCGCCCACTACTATGCTGCGTTTAAGCTCAAGCGCCCTCTTGGGGAACTCCTCGTCGCACACCGCGAAGCAGTATTCCGAGATCTTCGGAATGTTTGAGCGCAGAGGCAGTATCTTGGCTCCCGCGGGCATAATGTGGTCGGTCGTGATATTGTCGCCCACCTTGAGGCCGCACTTCGCGTCGATCGTGTCGAGCAGCGGCTCGGAAACCGGGAACGGCTTGATGTTGGGGCCGCGGAGAACTTCGACCTCATCCATTCTCTCGGCCTCGATCGGGGGAACGACCATATTGTCGTTGATCGTGAACACCTCGGGCAGGGTGAACTTAGGCATGTCGCCCAAGGTTCTCGGGTCGGTCATAACTCCGGCCAGAGCCGAAACCGCCGCGACCTCGGGAGACACGAGATAGATTTGTCCGTCCTTGGTTCCGCTTCTGCCCTCAAAATTTCTGTTGAACGTCCTCAGCGAAATTCCGCCCGAGTTGGGGGACTGGCCCATGCCTATGCAGGGGCCGCATGCGCTCTCCAAAATTCGCGCGCCCGCGTCGATCATCTTGCCGAGGGCTCCGTTTTCGGCGATCATGTTGAGAACCTGCTTGGAGCCGGGCGCGATCGCCAGCGAAACGCCGGGATCGACCGTCTTGCCGTCCAGTATATACGCCACCTTGAGCATATCAAGCAGCGACGAGTTTGTGCACGAGCCTATGCAGACCTGATCGATCTTCATGCCCGCGAGCTCCGATATCTTCTTAACGTTGTCGGGCGAATGAGGGCAGGCCGCCATAGGCTCAAGCTCACTCAAATCAATCTTTATTATCTCGTCGTATTCCGCGTCGTCGTCGGCTTTGAGCTCAGTGTAATCCTGCTCTCTGCCCTGGGCCTTTAAAAACTCTCTTGTGGTGTCGTCGGAGGGGAAGATCGAGGTCGTCGCGCCAAGCTCGGCGCCCATATTGGTTATCGTCGCGCGCTCGGGGACCGAAAGGGTCTTAACGCCCTCGCCGCAATACTCAATGACCTTGCCGACGCCGCCCTTTACCGACATAACGCGCAGCACTTCCAGAATAACGTCCTTGGCGGCAACCCACGGGCTCAATCTGCCCGAAAGCTCCACCTTGACTATCTTCGGATATGTAATATAATAAGTTCCGCCGCCCATCGAGACCGCCACGTCCATTCCGCCGGCGCCTATGGCGATCATGCCTATGCCGCCGCCCGTGGGAGTGTGGCTGTCGGAACCGATCAGGGTCTTGCCCGGAATGCCGAAGCGCTCCAGATGAACCTGATGGCAAATTCCGTTGCCGGGACGGGAGAAATAAATTCCGTGTTTTTTGCACACGCTGCCGATAAATCTGTGATCGTCCGCGTTTTCAAAGCCGCTCTGCAGCGTGTTGTGGTCAATATAGGCCACCGATTTTTCTGTCTTGACTCTGGGCACGCCCATAGCCTCAAACTCAAGGTATGCCATTGTTCCCGTGGCGTCTTGAGTCAAAGTCTGGTCGATGCGGATGCCGATCTCGCTGCCCTTGACAGGCTCGCCCTCGACAATGTGGCTCCGCAAAATCTTTTCTGTAAGTGTCAAGCCCATTACATCATCTCCTGTTCTTTGTTGTTTAAAATCTCTCTTAAATATTTTATATTAACGTTCCCCTCTTGTCAAGGGGAACGTTATATTTTTAACATATTTATTTGCGGTCAATTCACAATAACGGTCACGGCAAATCCTGCCGCGCTTTCGGCAATTCAAACCAGAACACGCTGCCCTTGCCCGTTTCGCTCTGCGCGCCGAAGCGCGCGTCGTGAGCGGTCAGTATCTCCTTTACTATCGACAGCCCAAGTCCGTTCGAGCCGCGCTTTTTTGATGTGAAGTATCTGTCCCATATATGCTCAAGCTCGTCGGCGCTTATTCCTGAGCCGTTGTCGCGGATCTCCGCGCGGACGGCTCCGTCCTTTTCCGCGACCGAAACATAAACGCGCTTATCCCCGCCGACATGCGCGGCCGCGTTTGAGATAAGATTATAAAACACCTGCTCGATCCTGCGCGCGTCCGCGCGGACATATTTTTCAGGCTCGATCGCGGTGATTATCTCAATGCCGTCCGATTTGCACACCGCCGAAAATTGCTCCGCCGTTCTTTCCGCAACGGCGCTCAGATCGACGCTCTCAAATTCAAACGCCGCCGCGCCCGACTGGAGCTTTGAATAATCGAGAATGTCGTTTACGAGAAGCGAAAGTCTGTCCGATTCGCGGATAATAATTTCCGCATCTTTGCCCGCGTCCGCGCTGCCGTCAAGGTCGCGTATAAGCTCCGCGTAACCCTTGATCATGGTGAGCGGCGTACGCAGATCGTGCGACACATTCGCGAGCAGCTCGCGGCGCAGCTTATCGGTTTCGGCGATTTTCGCGGCAGCATATTCGAGAGACGAGGCGAGCCTGTCGGTCTCGGAGCAAAAGCCTTTGTTGAATTTCAGGCCGAAGTCGCCGCTTGCCATTTTGAGCGACTGCTCGGAAAGCTCGGAAACGGGCTTTGAAAACCGCCTCGCTATCCACACAGCGATAAAAAGTCCGAGAAGAAGCGCGAGAAACGTGACGGCGCAAAGCTGCAGCCGCAGTATTGAAACGGCCTGCCCCACCGCGCCGAGGGCCGTGTTGATATACAAAATATTTCCGTCCGAAAGCCGCCGACCGCAAACAAGCGAGCCGCCGTCGCCGCGGTCGATCGCATAACACACGCCGTCTTCCGCGCCTAACTTTTCGAGAAAATCATCATAGTGCTCGGGCAGGCGGCGGTACGCCTCTTCCTGCCAGTTCTGCTCCTCGCCGACACGGTACGGATTTTGCCCGCCGCCGTGGCCGCGCGCTTCCGTTCTGTATGACGGACTATACTCGTCGGCGCTGTATATAATGTTTCCGCTGCTGTCTGTGAGCAGTATCAGCACGGAATTGTCAGCCGCGAGCTCGTCAATAGCGGCCGCGGTGTTTTCCGCGCTGCATATCTCATCCGCGATTTTGTTTATCTGATGCTTCTGCATGGAGGTATACAAACTCTGCAAAAACACCGTTTGCATCAGCCACAAAGCAGCGAGTATGACCGCCGCGAACAGCGTGAAATATATCCACAGCTTAAAACCTATTGATTTAGTGTCGAGCTTCAAATTTATATCCCACCCCTCTGACCGTGACAATATAATCCCTGCATTCTCCCAAATGCGCGCGGAGCTGCTTTATCTGCCAATCGACCGTCCTGTCGGCCGGGTAATACTCATAACCCCAGACAGCGTCTAAGATCCGCTCGCGCGTCAGGACGGCGCCCTCGTTTTTCACGAGATATAAAAGCAGATCGTATTCCTTCGCCGTAAGCTCCGTTTCCGCGCCGTCTATGCAGACAATCCTTCCGAGCGTGTCGATCGTGATCTTTCCCGCCGTTATTATATTTTTCTCCGCCGCGCCGCCGTGCCGCCCCGTCACGACCTTAACGCGCGCCATCAGCTCGCGCGGGGAAAACGGCTTTACCACATAATCGTCCGCTCCGGTCTCAAAGCCGAACAGCTTGTCATATTCCTCGCCGCGCGCGGAGAGCATTATGACCGGGATATCCTTTATGGCGCGTATTTCCTTACACGCCGAAAAGCCGTCAAGCTCGGACAGCATCGCGTCCATGATTATAACGTCAAAATCCGCATCGCGGCAGATCGAAACAGCCTCTATGCCGTTTTCCGCCTCGCCGTTTCATAGCCCTCGCGCTCGGCGTATCGGCGCACAAGCGCGCGTATATCGGGCTCATCGTCAACTATAAGCATTCTTGCCACATTCACCGCTCCTTCCGAAAAATATTATATCACGATCCGATAATTTTTTCAATCAAAATCGAAAAGGAGGCGCGTTTTCCGCCGCGCCTCCGATATTCGGTAAATTTATTCCGCGGAAGTGTAATTTTTGATCGCTTCTGCCTGCTCCGCCGTTATGACCCCGGCGCCGACGAGCTCGTCAAGTCCGTCCGCGCGGGCAGCTTTTCTTTCCTCAAACGCCGCATGACGCTCCTCGGGGCTCATATTGTCCGTGTTTTCATACATGGCGCTTATCTCCTCATGCTTTTTCGCCGCGTATTCGGATATGGCGTCAGCGGCCGCTTGGTCGATTATGCCCGCCTCAACGAACGCCTCGCTGTCAATATGGCTTTTGTCCGCGCCGCCTCTGTGGGTCTTGCCCTGTCTGTAGCTGAATTCGGCCGTGTCCGCCGACTCGTTTTCCGCGTCGGTTTGCTGCGAATACGTAAACGTCTGTTCGCCGCCTGTGCCGTAATGGTTCGCCTTTCCCTTTCTGAAACCGTAATCCGCCGTTTCATCCTCCGCCGCAAACGCCGTGCCCATAGCCGCAACAATCGCTGCCGCCGATAAAACCGCGCATATTTTTTTAACTTTGCCGTTCATATTTAACAGCTCCTTTCTGTTTTTTGTGATCTCCTGATCACGGTTCCATTATAAGCGGCGATTGTGTGGCGAATATGTTGCCTTTGTGGAATTTTTGTGGAATTTAAGCCGCGCGGACTAAAAAAGAGCGCACCGTTCCGCCGATGCGCTCTTCAGCCGCGCGTATTTTCTATTTCCTAATCGCTAATCCCTACGTTAGCAGGCAGTGTATATCTGCTTATACTGATTTTTGCTGTCGGGGGTAAGCACGAAGAAATTCTTCTTCATGATTATCGTCTTGTCGCCGCCGAACATCTCAATATACTCGTCGATATATTCCTCGATCTCGGCAAGGTCGTCTCTGTCGGCCTTGCGGGCGTTGACCTGCGGCGGAAGATCAAACGGCAGCTCCTCGCAGCGGAGGTATATCTTGCCGCCGTGCATTCCGGTCGCGCAGAACCGCTCCACGACCGTTTTCCTGTCGTCGTGGCCGAGGCCGAGAACGATTATATAGCCGCCCGCCTGGTACTCGCCGAGAAAGCTTCCGGCCTTTCCGCCAATCACCAGCACCGGCACCTTTTCCTTATAGGCCTTCATGTGAATTCCCGCGCGGTAGCCCGCGTCGCCCTCAACAAAAATCTTTCCGCCGCGCATCGCGTAGCCCGTGGCGTCGCCCGAGGAACCGTGGATCGAGATCACGCCGTCGTTCATCGTGTCGCCGGTGGCGTCCTGCGCGTTTCCGTAGACCGTCACGGTGCCGCCGTTCAGATACGCTCCCAAAGCGTTGCCGGGCGTTCCGTTCACGATAAGCTCCTTGCCGGAGATACCGCAGCCGATATAGCGCTGACCCAGGCAGTTGTCAACCTCAACTTTTTTGTCGCGGGTGGCGCGGATTTTTTTGTTGATCTCGTCGTAATAAGTGAGACCCGCGTTGATCTTCATTACTTGACACCTCCTAAGTCATCCTTCCTGACCGCTCTTGAAAACGCCATTTCCTGCGGCCGCTCCTTTATCGCCTCAAAATCTATCTCGCTGAGCGGGGTTTTCTCACGCACAAGACGGGTGTAAATTCCCGCTCTCTCGATCTCGTCGATCAGTATGAAGCCTCTTAGGGTATCGCCCGACGTGACGAGCTTTTTGTATTTCGTTCCGCTGCGCTTGACGTAAGCCTCGCCCTCGTAGTCGCCCGCGGTTATTATGTGCAGGCCCCAGAAGCCGATCGCGTTCATCGGTATCGCGTCGTCGTAAAGCTCCTCACCGCCGCTCATGTTGACGCCCGCCGCGTGGCCCATCATATAGGCGTTCGGCAGCAGCGCGAGCACCTGGTTTTGGCCGGTCACGCTGTTCAGGCTCTCGGCGCAGTCGCCCGCGGCGTACACGTCGGGAAGCGTTGTCGCGCACTTTAGGTCGGTGGCGATCCCGCGGTTGACCTTGCCGCCCGCGTCGGAAACAAGCGAGACGTTCGGCCTCACGCCGACCGCGATCACAACCGCGTCACACTTTATCTTTTTGCCGCTTGAGAGCGTCGCCGTTCCGTCCTTAAACTCCGCCACGCTGTCGTTTAAATAAAATTTGACTCCGTGGCCCTCGATATGCTTTTTAACTATCGCCGAGCCCTTCGCGTCAAGAATGCTCGGCAGTATCCTGTCGGCCAGATCTACCACTGTAAGGCTGCCGACTCTGTCGCTTATTCCCTCGGCGCACTTGAGGCCGATAAGACCCGCGCCCACGATCAGCACGCGGCTGTCCTTGTCTATCGCCTCCGCCAGAGCCTTCGCGTCGTCAAGCGTCATAAAGCTGAACCGCTTCTCCACGCTGTCAAGCCCCTTCATGGGCGGCACGAACGGCGACGAGCCCGTGGCGACCAGCAGCTTTCCGTAGCCTATTTCCCGTCCGTCGGCGAGGCTTACGGTTTTTTTGTCCGGGTCGATCTTCTCGGCGCGGACGCCGAGAATAAGCTCAACGTCATTCTTTTTATAAAAGTTATCCGGCCTGTAGCCCAGCATCTTTTTCTCGGTGGTCTTGTTCCACAGATAGTATGAGATAAGCGGCCGTCCGTAAACTCTGTAATTCTCATCGGTAACGACGCAGATGCTGCCCTCGCCGTCATTTTCGCGTATGCCCTCTATGCAGCCGACAGCGGCGATCGAGTTACCGATTATCAAGTAATCATATTTCATAATAATATCACCCTAAATCCTTTCCTCATACACTATCGCTCTGTTGGGGCAGCCCTTCACGCAGGCGGGCTCTCCCGCCTGGTTATCCATGCAAAGCTGGCACTTTTGAACGACCGAGTGGTCGCTTGACGGCATTATCGCGCCGTAAGGGCAGGACAGTATGCAGGTGAAGCAGCCCACGCATTTGTCGGTGTCAATCACCACAACTCCGTCCTTATCGCGCGACAGCGCGCCCGATATGCAGCCCTTCACGCAGCGGGCGTCGCTGCAGTGGCGGCAGTTGACCGCGAAGCTCACGCTGTTGTTGCCCTCGACCTGAATTCTCGGGTGAATTGTTTTGCCTTTTAAGGCCTTTACCATGTCGCTTATGCCCGAATTGGCAAAGGCGCATTGATATTCGCACAAATGGCAGCCGAGGCACCATTCCTCATTAACGTAAATTCTTTTCATATCGCTCAGCCCTCCTTATTCGCCCGCGTGCTTGATGCCGAGGATCTGAAGCTCTTTGTCGGTGAGTCCTATTCCTCTCAGCATAAGCCGGTTGCCGCGCAGGGCCTCGATAGAGTTGATGCCCATGCCGCCCATCATTTCTTTGATCTCATGCGTCCACGCGTGAACAAGGTTCACGAGCCGCTCTTTGCCGTCCGCGGGATTCAGACGCTTAACAAGCTCGGGCACCTGGGTCGCTATGCCCCAGTTGCACTTGCCCGCCTGACAGCTTCTGCAAAGGTGGCAGCCCAAGGCGATAAGAGCCGAGGTCGCAATATACACCGCGTCGGCGCCCAAGGCTATCGCCTTTACCACGTCGGCGCTGCTTCTTATGCTTCCGCCGACAACGACCGACACCGCGTCGCGGATGCCCTCGTCGCGCAGGCGCTGGTCAACGCTGGCAAGCGCCAGCTCGATCGGAATTCCGACATTGTCGCGGATACGCTTCGGAGCCGCTCCTGTTCCGCCGCGATAGCCGTCGATCGCGATTATGTCCGCGCCGCTTCGGGCGATGCCGCTGGCGATCGCCGCCACGTTGTGCACGGCCGCGATCTTGACGATGACCGGCTTTTTGTAGTCGCTGGCCTCTTTCAGCGAGAACACCAACTGACGCAGGTCCTCGATCGAATATATGTCATGGTGGGGCGCCGGGGATATGGCGTCGGTGCCCTCGGGGATCATTCTGGTTTTTGAAATGTCGTCAACGATTTTTTCGCCGGGCAGGTGTCCGCCTATTCCGGGCTTGGCGCCCTGACCCATTTTGATCTCGATCGCGGCGCCCGCGTTCAAATAATCCTCATGCACGCCGAAACGTCCTGACGCGACCTGAACGATCGTGTTCGGGCCGTACTGATAAAAGTCCTCATGCAGGCCGCCCTCGCCGGTGTTGTATAAAATTCCCAGCTCCTCGGCAGCCGTGGCGAGACTCTTGTGGGCATTGTAGCTTATCGAGCCGTAGGACATGGCCGAGAACATTATCGGCGTTTCAAGCTCAAGCTGAGGCGACGTCTCGGGAACAATGTTGCCGTTCCTGTCCCTTATTATTTCGGACGACTTTTTGCCGAGGTAGGTTTTTGTCTCCATAGGCTCGCGCAGGGGGTCGATCGAGGGGTTAGTCACCTGAGACGCGTTGATCAGCATTTTGTCCCAGTATACCGGATATTCCTTCGGATTTCCCATCGCCGAGAGCAGCACCGCTCCGGTGCCCGCCTGACGGATAACGTCGCTTATGACCTCGCTCGTCCAGTTGGCGTTGATCTTGAACGTGTGGTCGCTCTTGACTATTTTAAGAGCGTGCGTCGGGCAGAGACAGACGCATCTCTGGCAGTCGACGCAGCTTGTGCTGTCGCTCACCATTTTGCCGAGATCGGCGTCATAGCGGTGGACCTCGTTTGAGCACTGGCGCTCGCAGGCGCGGCAGCCTATGCACAGATCGGGATTGCGCACCGCCTCATATTCGGGGTATAAATAGTCGCGTATCATTATTCGTCACCTCCGATTTCTTCCATCGCCTCGTCGTAAAGGCGCACGATGACCGGCTCGCCGCCGCGCGGCGACCAGATGTTGTCAAGATTTGGCTCGATCACGCGCATGGCACATTCCTCACTGGCGATGTAAACCATGTCGTCCTTCTCTCCGACGACCATGCTGCGCAGCTTGAGTCTGTCGTTCAAGGCCATCATGCCGCCGGTGAAGCCCAGCAGGATCGAAAACGGGCCGGTGATAAGCAGACTGCTGAACGTGTTGCGCAGGAACTTGTAGCGGCTGCGCTCGGGCTCCTCCATGTGGTCGATCGTTGACCAGAACGGCGCCGCGACAACCGCGGCCATTTCCTCAAGCGTCAGCTTTTTCTTGCGGAGCAGATAATCGGTTATGTATGTTATGACCTCGGTATCGGTCAAAAGGTTGCACTTGTATCCGTACATCTCAATAAAGCGGCGGTTGGCGTCATATGACGAGATCTCGCCGTTGTGCACGATTGAATAGTCAAGCATCGCGAACGGGTGCGCGCCGCCCCACCAGCCGGGGGTGTTTGTCGGGTAGCGTCCGTGCGCCGTCCAACAATATCCGTCATACTCGTTTAATCTGTAAAATTTGCCAACGTCCTCGGGGAAGCCCACGGCCTTGAAAACGCCCATGTTCTTTCCGCATGAGAACACATAGCAGCCGTCAAGCTTGGTGTTGATCCTGTTGACGCAGCGCACAACATATTCCTTCTCGTCAAGCTGCGACGCGGCGAGACGGGTGCGCAGAGGATCGACAAAATATCTCCAGATCAAGGGCTCATCCTTGATCTCGGGAATTCGCGTTATCGGGATCTTTGAAAGGTTGATAACGTCAAAATGACGGTCAAGGTACCTCTCGCAGATCTCCTTCGCCTCGTTTGTTTCGTAGAAAACGTGGAAGGCATACTGATTTTTGTATTCGGGATAAATTCCGTATCCTGCAAAACCGCCGCCCAAACCGTTTGAGCGGTCGTGCATAACAGATATCGAGTCGATTATCTGTTTGCCGTTAATTCTCGTTCCGCTTTTTGAGAAAATGCCGGATATGGCGCATCCCGCGGGAATTCTGTTGCCGTTTTCGCCTTCTCTTAATAGCATAGCTCTTTCTCCTTCCGACACAGCGACCGGGCAGACCCCGGACAGCTCGTATTCCGAGCAAAAAAATTGGCGTTCGCCGCTCCGCAGAGCAGACGAACGCCTTTGTTCGGTTTATATAGTATAACACCATATAAAAAAATTGTCAACAAAAATTTTTCACAAAACAAGCGGCAAAATCATATGTATTTTTGTATCCGTTTAAATACCGCCGCGTTTTTTTATTCAAACGGTCATTGATAAATTTTTTGTCGCTTCTTGAAACAGCCGTTTTGATATGGTATAATTGCTTTGAGGTGTTGATTATGAACAGAGACGCGATCTTTAAATACGCAGCCGAAAAATTCGGCGCAAAGCCCGAATATTTATGGAAAAGATATCCCGCTTACGCGGTTTTGCGTCGCGCGGACAACAACAAATGGTTCGCAGTGATAATGAATATAACAAAAGACAAGCTCGGCCTTGACTCAAATGACGAGGCTGACATAATAGATGTGAAGTGCGACCCGCTTATGATAGGCTCAGCGAGAATGAGCGACGGCGTGTTCCCCGCCTATCATATGAACAAGGAACACTGGATAACCATACTTCTCGACGGCGCGGCCGATGAGATGATATACACCCACCTCGCCATGAGCCACGACCTCGCGGGGAGTAAAAAGAAAAAGTGATCTTGCTCTACTAAACTTTTCGCGTTATTATATATCCACCTCAAACACGCGGGGTCGGAAGTTTTTGGCTTTAAGTTTGTCGATAATGCGCATAAAATCTTTCATATCAAAATTTGGGCCGCCGCACAGCAGCTCAAATTCCATTCCGAAATAAGCCATGCCGTATCCGGTGGGATAAAAACCGTTGCGCAAATAGAAATCGCGGCGGGTTATCCGCTGCTCATTGTTGGGCGCGCTATCGTCGACAAGCTCAAGATCAAGCACCACTTGACAGCCCGCGTATTTTTCGCGCAGCAGCTCAAGAATTTTTCCTCCGTATCCACGGCAGCGCAGGCTCTTTTCCACTGCGAAATAACACAAATACGCCGTCGGCGCATCCGACATGACCGCGCAGAATCCGACAAAAGCCTCCCCGTCATA
This sequence comes from uncultured Monoglobus sp., assembly GCA_947630135.1. GTDB lineage: Bacteria > Bacillota > Clostridia > Monoglobales > Monoglobaceae > Monoglobus. The sequence continues at coordinate 2,529 of CANRGH010000008.1, read as the reverse complement.
CACAGCGATAAGGTCAATAAGCCCCTCCTTCGCCATTTTTAAAAAATTTTTAACGGGCACTCTCTCCTGCTTCGGAAACGCCTCGGTATTCAGCTCAATAAATTTGTCCATATCCGCGAAGTCCGCGGTTATATTTTCTGTTCGCATACTATCACCATATATAATTATAACACAAAGTTTTAAATTAAACAAGGTACAGATATAATCCGCCCGTTTGGCTTCCGCCTCACATTGTAGGGCGGCATACCCACATGCCGCCCTTAACAACAATATTATATTACTTTTCCTTTATCGGTACCCAAATTTCGTAGTACCTTTCTTTTTTTCTAACTTTGTCGATACCAAACAAATGATATACTTCGATCTCCATATCATCGTTTTGAACATATCCGGAGTCGGGCAGCCATGAATTAAAGATCAAGTCGCGCAGCGCGGGCAGCTCGTTACCCGCAAATCCGCCTTTTTTGGTCGTAAAAGCCGCGTATTTACCCGCCGGAATAACATACCTTTCAGGTGACGGCGCTGTCACGTCCGAACTGTCGCGCGCGATCATATAATGCCGGTGGTCCCAAATACCATACCACACGCCTACCGGGTCATCGCAAAGCTGCGAAGGTACATCATCAAATTGATTACTCCACATAGTATGTTCCTGCTCAAATCTCTCCGCGGCTCCTCCGCCAAACTCGCGGGAAATGCCATACACTTCAATTTCTTTTGTTTCAACAATACGCATATTCATCTCTTTTGCTCCTTTAAATATAATGTGAAATGAAACAGGCGGATATATTTTAAGAGGAGCCGATATATCTTTTGCCGCCGCCGGCGGGATCCCATGCTGCCTCACAAAAGCTCTTGCAAACGCGTCGGCTCTGGAATAACCGTATTTTACGGCGATATCGATTATTTTTTCGCCGCCTTGCCGCAGATCGTAAGCGGCCTTTGTCAGCCGCCTTTTGCGAATATATTCCGAAAGCGTCATTCCGGTTATATAGCTGAAGAACCTGCAAAAGCTGTCATAATTCGTGCATGCCGCGCGGGAAATCATGTCCGGACTGATCTCCCCATCCAGATTTTTCTCGACATAACATATGACCGCGTTGAGCTGTTTTAAAATATCCATCTGCTCACCTCCGATTATGATTATAGCAGAAACAAAAACATAATGCGCGTCTTTTCCCGCACAAATTTTATCAAAAATTAAAACCCCTACCATTTGGTTGAGGTATGCGTAGTCCAAATTTTATTGTTTGGCTTTAAAATACTATCCGTTACGCGTACATAAGACGTCCCTTGGGCTGAGGGATCTCTCTGCCGAGCTCCTTGGCCGTCTCGATCCATTCATCAATTACAACTTCCGTATTTTTTATAACATCCTGATATGTTTTCCCGTCCGCCATACAGCCCGGAAGCTCCGGAACTTCCGCTATAAAAGCGTTATCCTGTTCGCTCCAATAAATAATAACCTCATATTTGGGCATCATCAGCACCTCCTAAATGATACTTATAAACAATATTTCTTATCTGCCTTACCTGATAAGCCTTCGCTTTGTTTCCATCCGGCTGAATATTTATTATTTCGGGAAAATCATTTTTGGAAACGCCTCGGTATTAAGCTCAATAAATTTGTCCATATCCGCAAACTCCGCGGTAATATTTTCCGTTCGCATACTATCACCACATAATATTATATCACAAAGTTTTAAATTAAACAATAATTAATAATTTTTACAACGCATGGAGAAGTCATGCGATAAAACAGTTGACAATTCGGGGAATGGCACTATAATAAAATTAAGAAATATACTCACGAGGTATAGTTATGATGAAAGTTATTGAAAACGAGACAATCTGCAATTTATTTACCGTAACAGTTGATAAGTTTAATACCGACAAAAAAACCGGGGATATTCTTATTGACGAATATGGAAGAAAATTTAATATTGATTCCGTTGCGTTTACAAACAATCATGACACAACAACATTTGTCTTAACGCCTCTTAATGGTAAGCGCATTATTGGCAGCGTATTAAATTAAATTCTAATTGAAAAACACAATTGAAAAAAATTAAAACCCCAACCGAAAGGTTGAGGTTTTGAATTATTCCGGCAGCGTCCTATGTTCCCGGGCAGTTGCCCGCCAAGTATTTTCGGCGCTGAGAAGCTTAACTACTGTGTTCGGGATGGGAACAGGTGTGTCCTTCTCGCCATCGCAACCGGATCGTCGCAACTCCCTACACTTGCTCGCTTTTCTGCTAGCAGAAAAGTCTCGCCCGTTTCGGGGTCGTTCCTCTTTCCCAAAAAGTGCGCTTCGCTGGCGCTTTTTGGGATCCCTGTCTGCGTTTTTCGCGCAAACCGTGTTTTCTAATTGAATAGAGTTTGAGTAAGTCAACTACTCACATACATATTTTTCGCAGACATCAGTGACCGTTACAGCCCTATTCGCTATTCTCTAATCACTAATCTCTACGTTGAGGTCAAGCCCTCGACCTATTAGTATCGGTCAGCTTAATATGTTGCCATACTTAC